>CAXTPQ010000056.1:0-6877 GCA_964246215.1 uncultured Terriglobus sp.
ATGCATCCGGACATCGCACCCAACCTGGCCTTCAATCTTTCCGAAGTGGACCAGACGCAGCAGCCAAGCCCCTGCGATGACGGATCGCCGCAGGATCAGCAGGGACACGGCACGTGGGTCGCCTCCCTCGCCGCCGGTGCCATCGGCGCAAATACAGGCCGCGTGATCGGCGTTGCGCCCGCGGCCACGCTGCTGAACATCAAAGTTCTGCAACGTGTTCCCGGCAGCGGCAGCGGAGTTGCTGCCCAGTGTGCCAGCGGAGAGGCGTCCGGCCTGGTCTCCTGGCTACTGAAAGGCATGGACGACGCGGTGAGTCAGCATGCCCAAGTGATTGTGCTCTCGCTTGGATCCATCGTCGACCTCTACAGCGGAGACGGCGCGGGGCTGAAGACGGCCTTTGACCGTGCAACGCATGCCGCGGCGGCGGCAGGTGTCATCATCGTAGCCGCGGCTGGAAACGACGGCTTTGACCTGAGCAACACGCGATACATGGAGCTACCCGCGCAGGCTCGCGATGTACTGGCCGTGACGGCATTGACCAACGCCGATTGCGCCGAAAACAACCGCAGCAGCGCAACCTGCACCGCCGGTCCGGCGACCCGGCCATACTATGCCAACTTCGGCGCGCCGTTGAACGCGGTCGCCGCGCCGGGCGGCAACTATCCGGTGGGTGCAGATGAGGCTGTCTCCGGGTGGGTACGCGGGGCGTGCTCCGCCGGCAAACCGGGCACGCAGGACGGCCCGCCGGCGGATGCCAGCCATTCGCTCGGCTGCTTCAATCTCGGGCATCAGCAGTACGTGCAGGCCATGGGCACCAGCGCATCCGCCGCGCTTGCGGCTGGACAGGCCGCTCTGGTACGAGCTGCACACCCGGACTGGAGCGCAAGCAACGTGATCGCTGCACTGCGCGCTTCGACGGAGGCAAGTGTTGGATCTGCTGCGGCAGTTTCGCTTCCAGCAGCGCTGAATTTCAGGCCTTGACACGCAGACAGCCGTCACAAGCTGGCTCGATGAATGAGCAAAACCGGATCTGGCTGGCAAAACTGAACCCGGCGAGTCACCTCGACGTCTCTCTTACCTGATGAGCGAGCTTTTCAAGCCGCTCTGCCTCACGGACAACGGTCACTGACAGCACATCCTTATTCGTCTTATCAACGCTGCCCTTGAGCTGCTGGGCCAATTGCACCAGCCGCTCGGCATCCTCCACTAACTTTTTCTGATGCTGCTCTGCCGCGGTGTGCTGAGCATCACTCTCTGCCTTGGCCGGTGCAGTGCCGGACGGGTTTGCCGCCTGCCCCGCCAGCGCTTGAGACTGGCCAAAGACAACAGCAAATAACACCAGGCAGATGAGTCCTGCAGGAGCAAGGATTCGAACTCGACCAGGAGTCCGGCTGCCGTAGCCTTGACTTGCCGCTACGTCGAAACAGCCGCGCCGGCGTACGAAGCTCCTCATGACTACATGCCTCTCATGCGGTCCTTCACGGACCTGGCCAGCCGTTCCACATCCAGCAGCAGTTTGGCATCTTCCGGCGTAGCAGCGCCGTGCTTTTGCACAGATTCGCGATACTGCTCCGTGAGCTTCACCAGGCGGTTGCTGTCTTCCACAATCTTCCGGTGCCGTTCCTTGTCACGGGCCAGTTCGCGGGAGTGCTCCAGGCCGGGATAGGCGTCCGGCTCCGGCCTGGACCCGATGCCGCGGTCAGCCGACGGTGCCTGAGGAAAACTGGGTGTCTGTTGGATGGCTTGCGCATGTGCCGCCTGGGGTGCGGCCGTCAGACTGGCAGCCGATAGACACACGCTGCAAAGCAGAATCTGCGGGCATAGCCTGGACGGCATCCGGGAAAAGGTTTTGTGAATCAACCAACGCCTCCGTTCAGGGCGGCCGTTCTCTGCTTCGGAGCAGTGGCCTGCTGTCACGGCAGCCAGAACCTGCTTGCTGAAGCGTCCCCTTTTGCCCATACTACGGGAAGTTCCGACGGGAGATTGCGTTGCCCTCGCCTCAAATTGCACTGCCGCGGGTTCTCCGGACACTGGCGTCGATTGCCATTACGCCACCGGTGGCCGCCACACCGGATCAGCCCGCCCTTCGCGATCTGATCCATGACTGGCACAACGACGCACTGGATTTTCTGCGGCATGACGCACCCCGGCTGCTGGCAATTCTGGTGCTTGGCTTTGTGCTGCAACGGCTGGTGCGCGCGGCCGTGGGCCGCATGCGCAAGCTGGCCGACCGCCAGGTGGGCAACGCCCGCCGCGCGGCTCAGCTGCGTACATTGGCGGCCATCGTACGCGCAACGGCGTATGGCATCATCGGCTTCCTGGTCGTATTGCAGATTTTGCCGCTCTTCAACATTGACCTGAAGCCGCTGCTGGCTTCGGCCGGCGTTGTCGGACTGGGTATTTCGTTTGGAGCGCAGTCGCTCTTCAAGGACATGCTCAACGGCCTGTTCATTCTGCTTGAGGATCAGTTCAATGTCGGCGATGTGGTCAAGCTGGCGGGGCTCACCGGCACCGTCGAAGACCTGTCGCTGCGCGCAACCACTCTGCGCGACGGCGATGGCACAATGTACTTCATTCCAAACTCGCAGATCGCCACCGTGTCCAATTTGTCGCGGGAGTTCTCGATCGCTTCCCTTTCGGTCTCGGTGGATGCTTCCGCCGACCCGGACAAAGTGCTGGAGCTGCTGCGAAAGCTGGCACTCGAGGTTCGCCGGGATGCCGCCTTTGCCGATGTGGCGATCGCCGATCCGGACGTACCCGGCGTCGACCGCATCAACGGGCGCGAAGTTGTGTACCCAGTGAGCCTCCGGGTGAAAGCCAACCAGCGGGATGGCGTGCTGCGGGAACTGCGCAAGCGCATTCTGTTGGCATTTGAACGCGAAGGCATCGGTCTCGGAATTCCGAGCAGTACCGTCGTGGTGATGCAGCCTTCCAAGGAAGCGGCTCCTAGCTCACCTGTGCCGGAGAAGCCCGCCGTCTAGAGCAAGCAGGCCGCATCACATGACCTCATTCAAAACTCGCCTCAGTTCGTCAGCTGTATGCACAGGCGGTTGGCAGCTTGTGCCGATGCACACCACCGCCGTAACTGAAGGTTCGGCGGGCAGATTCGGCAGCGTCTGGGCAAGTGCGGACGGCAAGTCGCCAAGCTGCTCACGGCCTAACCGGAGAACGGTTTTATTTACGGCGTATCGTGCTGTTGCGACGAGCTCAAGCTCCGCCGCGGCGGTGCTGTCACCCACAATAACGATCTGTACCGCCGGCCGTACCAGCCGGCCGAGTGCCAGGCCAAAGGTAGCGGCGTAGAGGCCGAAGTGCTCCACAATGCCGGCGAAGCACTCCAGCGTGCGTTGCGCGCTGTCCCGGTATCGCTTGTCTCCGGTGAGCGCATACAGCCTGAGCAGGAACGCGGCAGCGGCGGGATTGCCGGCGGGCGTCGGCGCATCCTGCAGGGGCTTGCGGCGGGTGCTGAGTGCACCGATCGCCTTGGCTCCGGCATCTTCCGTATCGAAAAATCCACCTTTTTCGTTGTCGGCAAAGCGCGTCAGCAGAGCCGAGGCAACTTCCTCGGCGACCCGGAAGTACCGCATGCTGCCGGTACTTTGCCACGCATCCAGGAGGGCGTTGCCGAAGAAAACATAGTCCTCCAGCACACCGGGAACGGTTGCAGCCGGCGCGTTCGGGTCGCCGTAAGCAATCACGTGGCTCAGCCGGCCGTTCGACCATGCGCTTTCCATCGCCCGGTCCAGCGACCGGAGTGCGAAGCTCGTTGCTTCGGGCTGCTGAAGCACGCGTCCAGCTTCAAGGCAGGCGGAGATGCACATCGCATTCCAGCCCATGTACATGGTGCGGTCCACGAAGGGCGTGGGCCGTTGCAGCCGGGCGGCGTACAGCTTCCGCCGTGCCGAAGCAAGCATCTGTTCGATTGCGCTTCGTTCCATGCCCGTTCGTGCCGCGACCTCATCAAGGGTCAGCGGTGTAAAAAGAACGTTGCGGCTTGGGTCGTGGTGCATGTCGCCCACCGCGCCGATGTCGAAATAGATCTCCGCGACGGCAAGCTCTTCCGGTGAGAGCACCGCAGCGGCCTCCGCGCGCGACCAGGTGAAGTAGTCGCCATCGTCGTCCAGCGAAAGATCCGCATCCTGCGAGGCATAAAAGCCGCCCCGTTCGCGATCGCTGAGCCACTCGTCCATCCAGCGCATCGTCGCGCGCGCGGCCTCGGCGCACTCCGGGTCGGCAAAAGTCTGGAAGGCGTGCACATAGCTCCGCAACAGCTCGGAGTTGTCGTAGCTCATCTTTTCAAAGTGCGGCACAACCCAGCGCTCGTCCACGGAGTAGCGATGGAAACCACCGGCCAGCTGATCGAAAATGCCGCCCCGATGCATCTTGTGCAGGGTCGTCAGCGCGGCCTCCGCGGCTTTGGCCTGGTTGGCCCCCGCGCGGGACGCCGCGTCAAGGAGCATGTCGATCGCCGCGGGATGCGGGAACTTGGGCTGCGAGCCGAAGCCGCCATTCCTTGGATCGAACGATTCGAGCGCCGAGGCGATCAGCTTGTCGATGAGCGCGATACCCGCGCTGCTGCCCTCCAAGTCGGTGGTTTCGCCGGAAAACGTCTCGTTGACTTCGATCGCCTCTATCACACTGCCGGCGGACTCGTCGACCTCCTCGCGCTTCTCGCGGAAGGCCACGGCCATCGTCTGCAGGACACGCGAAAAGCTCGGGCGGCCCATGCGCTCTTCCGGAGGAAAATAGGTGCCGCCAAAGTAAGGCTTGCCGTCAGGCGTCAAAAAGGCCGTCAGGGGCCAGCCGCCCTGCCCGCTGATGGCGGAGACGGCGGCCTGGTAGCGCGTGTCCACATCCGGGCGCTCGTCGCGGTCGACCTTCACGGCGATGTATAGATCGTTGATAAGCGCGGCCGTTTCCGCATTTTCGTAGCTTTCGCGGTCCATCACGTGGCACCAATGGCACCAGACCGCGCCAATGTCCAGCAGAACCGGCTTATTCTCGGCGGCCGCCTGGGCAAACGCGGCTTCGCCCCACTCCTGCCAGTCCACCGGCTGATGCATGGCCGAGCGAAGATAAGCGGAAGAGGCGTTGCTGAGGCTGTTTACGTGCGAATCCGGCATCTTTCCAGTTTAGTTCCACGCTGTGAGTGGACAGAGACGCCAGCGTACGTCTGCGGCTAAAGCAAAAGGGCCGCGACAGATTGTCACGGCCCTTGCTTTGCGGGTAGTTCTTCACTGAGGCTGCGTGGGTGACTGCGGTGCAGGAACGCCCGCCGGAGTCGTGGTAAGGGGTGCTCCGCCGCTGTTGTAGGGCGGCAGCGGGTCAGGGTTGCTGGTGAGCGGCTTGGGCGGTGCGGGTGCCTGGGGCGCGGTCAAGCCGGGGATATTCGGCTGCGTGGTGATCGCACCACTCGCGGCTTGCTCCAGGCTGATGCCGTAACGGTCCAGGGTGTTGGAGAGCAGTTGCAGCAGCGTGGCACGGTCCTTTGCGTACGCTGCAGTCGCGGAGATCAGGTTATTTTCCGCGGTGGCCAGATTGCGCTCCTGCTGAAGGACGTTGGCCGTGGTTGAAGCACCGAGCCGATATTTTTTCTGCTCGGCATCCAGAGCCTGCGCCTGGTAGTCTCGCGCTGCTTGCGCGGCGACGACGGAAGCCCGGTCGTTGGTCAAAGCGTACTGCTGATTAATGACCTGAATGCGCGTCTGGGTATACAGCTGCTGCAAGCGCATCTCGGCCTGGCGGTATTCCATTTGGGAGCGAGCCTGGTCAGCCTGAGCGGGACGATTGCGGATGGGAATACTTAGTGTCACACCGACGCCCTTGTCAGGCGCAGTGTTGTTGAAACTGCCTTGCAATGCAGTACCGTAACCGCCTACATTGAGACCCCCGCAAGTTGGATCTGTTAAGTTTCCGTTCGCGTCACGGTATGCGCTGCAGGCCAACGATCCGGGATTCACTTTGCCCGAGGCTCCTGCGCCGCCATAAAACGCGTAAGCATTCAATTGTGGCAACAACCCGTTCTTCTCCGCTCGTATGGTGAGCTTATTGTTGTCCATGTTCAAAACGGCTTGTTCAATGGCAGGATTATTCGTGTAAGCCTCTTTCACGAGTTCCTCAACGGGCCTATCCTCCTCGGCAAGCCGCTCTATGCTGACCCGCTCGGTAGGCACCACGGGTGCCGCCGATAACTGCGGATCATTCAGGTCGCGGACGATCGCCTGCTTCATCACGAGTTGCTGGAATTCGAGGTTCGATTCGGAGGTGGTCAGCGATTGACGATCTGTTGATACGGCCTGGTCGGAGTTCACAACATCGAGTGGAGCGAGTGTGCCGATTTGCAATTGCTTACGATTGTCGTTGGCCAGCTGCGTGGACTGCACCAAAGCGCGCTGCTTGGACTGAACGTCCTCGTAGGCGCTCACCAGGTTCCAATAAATGCTCTCCACCTGTGTGATCGTATAGATGAGTTGCTGGCGAAAGGCCGAATCCGCAATACGCCGATCGTTCCTTGCTTGAATGACGAAGCGGTTCTGAATACCAGGTCCGAAGCCCTGTAGCAATTGTTGGGTATAGGTCAGGGTAAAGCTTGAACTCAACGCAGGGATAAAGGAAGCTGAAGTCGAGTTCGAGGTACTTCGCGAATTATTAAAAACGAAGTTGACGTAACCTCCGCTCGAAAAACCTTGGTAGTAGTTAAAGTCGTATATAGCCGTATTTGTGCTCGTGGGTGTGCCGCTGAACAGATTGCTTGTTCCAGTACCCGTTCCCGTTCCCGTGCCAGTACCTGTTCCAGTACCTGTTCCCGTTCCCGTTCCGGTGCCAGTTCCTGTCCCAGTACTGCCCGTTCCCGTACTCGTCGACGTAGTCGAGCCGC
>CAXTPQ010000056.1:6977-20292 GCA_964246215.1 uncultured Terriglobus sp.
CCAGTTCCTGTCCCAGTACTGCCCGTTCCCGTACTCGTCGACGTAGTCGAGCCGCCAAAGCCAGATCCGCCGGGGCTCGTTTGCTGTTGATACTGCACTGTTCCGGTCAAGAGTCCATCGCGATTCAACGGCAACGGGCCGCTGCCATTCGTGCTCAAGACAAGTCCCGACGCACCGGTGCCCGCGCCCCCCGAAGCCGTTGCCGTGCCGCCCGGTCCGCCTCCGCCCGTGACTGTGGTGCTGCTGCCGCCCAGTGTGTTGGTGATCAGGCCCGTGCTCACACCGCGCAGCGTGCTGCCCGCTTTCGCGCGAAGCAGATCGGTGTCGGCGATGTCCAGATTGACCCGTGCAATGGCGATGTCGTAGTTGTTTTCCAGCGCGAGCAGGATGGAGTCGGAGAGGCTTAGGTAAATCTTGCCGTCGCGCAGCAGGTCGTTGATGCGTGGCGTGTTGGTCAGCCGCGGTGCGCGATAGTCCGTGGAGGTGTACGGCGCAAAGGGCCGCGGAAAATGACTTTTCAGGTGCGTATAGTCCGCAGCTGTTTCCCGCAGAAAGAGCGGTCCCGGATGCACCGGCTCCGGCGCTTGCGGCACGCCCGGACGACCCGTCGTATCCAGCTGTGTGGGCTGCGCAGTCGCGGGCGCTGTCGGATTGGACTCAGTCCGGGTCTGTGGGCTGGCCTGTGTGCCGGTAGCCGGTGGCGTGGTCTGCCCACCCGATGGCGTACCAGTTGCTTGCGTACCGGCGGCCGGTGTGCCCGTTGCCTGCGCGCCGGCTTCCTGCATCGTGGATGCGAATGAACTCGTCAGCAACAGAGCAACTGCCGCCGCTCCCTGCAACCTGCAAGCTTTCACGTGTACTCTCTCCAAACTGTCGCCATGCGGCTGACAGCTCTTCTCTGCTGTACTTACGTCTACGCGGCCCGGCCGGACTCAGTTCCCTTCCAGCCGCTGATTCACCGCATTGCCGTCCTGCTCTGAATACCATCTTGATGCAAGCGGCTGCGGATCGATGCGAAATCGCGGAGTCATCGACTGGGCGCCCGAATCGAGAGCCGCAAGGCCGTTTGCAAATTGTCCTCTGCAGGTCGCCCAAGTATATCGTCAGATGAGTGCGTCGTTGGCATGCAAACGGCGTTGGGAAGAGATTGCGCAAAGCTTGAAGATGCGGTTCGCAACACCGTCATGCTGCGGCCATCCGCCAATCACACGAACGAATTGACGAAGGATGCTGACTTTTACCAGGTTTCCAGGGGACGCGGGCCACACCACACACAAGTGGAAGCTGGTGCTCGCCTACGACGGAACCGACTTCCACGGTTGGCAGGTACAGCCCGGCAAGCGAACCATTCAGGGCATGCTGGCAACTGCGTTGTATCAGGTGACGGGTGAAGATGTGCTGCCCCAGGGGTCCGGGCGCACGGATGCGGGCGTGCATGCCGAGAGTCAAGTCGTCTCCGTCGAATTGACAGCACCCATCCCGCCCGAGCGGCTGCTGCGTGCTGTCAACCGGCGTCTGCCCGCATCGATTCGCGTTCTCTCCGTCGAGCCTGCAGTTCATGATTTCCATGCACGGGCGGCAGTGGCGTGGAAAACCTACGAGTACCGCATCTTCGTGCGCCATTGCACAGAAACCCCGGACGAACGGCTGTGTCCTCCCTGGCAGGCGCGCTACGTTTGGGATTGCCGGTGGCCGCTCAGCCTGCAGGCGATGCAGCATGCGGCCGGGCAGGTCATCGGCCTGCATGACTTTACTTCGTTCGCCGCGCATGATCCTGACCGCGCGCAACGCATTGCCGCGAGTTCTGAAGATGACACCGAAAACGAGGCCGGAGGTAAGCTTGCGCCCAGCAATGTGCGCGAGGTCTTCTCCTCCACCTGGCACGCCGCGGATGGCCTGCTGATTTACCGCATCTCCGGCACGGGATTTCTCCATCACATGGTGCGCAACCTGGTCGGCACATTTGTGGAGATCGGTGCCGGCAAGCGGGAAGCCGGAACAATCGCCATGATTTTGAGCGCAAAGGATCGACGCCTGGCAGGAGTGACTGCGCCGCCACAAGGACTCTTTCTGCTCCATGTGGAATATCGCTCCGGCCAAAACACTGAGCAGAAGCCCTACACCGGGGACTTCGCGATGGTTGCGCAATGACCCGCTCACGTCCGTCCTCGGCGCTGGAGGCGCACAACCGTGTGCTGCAGTTGGCGGCGCTGCCGGCGGTACACCGCGCTTTTAGCTGGCTGCACCTGCAGGAGCTGCGCATCCGGCGATGGCAGCGGGAGCTTGTCGAGATTCCCGCGCCGCCCTTCGGCGAGGGTCCCCGCGCGCAATGGTTCTTAGAGCGATTTCAAGAAGCAGGTCTGGCCGGGGTTGAGCTGGATGAGGTGGGCAATGCGCTGGGATGGCTGCGCGCGCCGCAGCCGGGCGAACTGGTCGTGCTGCTTTCCGCCCATCTGGACACGGTCTTTCCCGCGGGCACGCCCATTCAGCTGCGCGAGGATGGCCCGGTGGTGCACGCGCCAGGCATCTGCGATAACGGTGCCGGCCTGGCCGGGCTGCTGGCGCTGATCGCCGCGCTGCGCCATTCCGAGCTCACACCGGCGACCAACATCCTCTTCGCCGCCAACGTGGGGGAGGAGGCCGAAGGCGATCTGCGCGGCATGCGGCACCTGTTTCAGCGAAGTTCCTTTTGTGACGACATCCTGGCAAGCATCGCCCTGGAGGGTGCCGGAACCGGCACGGTCGTGACTCGCGGTCTGGGTTCGCGGCGCTTCCAGGTAGAAATTCGCGGGCCGGGTGGGCATGCATGGACTGACGCCGCGGTTCCCAATCCGGTCATGGCGCTGGCTCGTGCGCTTTCCGCACTGACCAGCGAGCCCCTGCCCACGCAGCCACGCACGATCATCAACGTGGGACGCATGGAGGGCGGCAGCGCCATGACCAGTGTTCCGGAATCCGCCTCAGCCCTGGTGGACATCCGCAGCACCGATGCCGAACAGCTGCTGCTGCGCGAAGTTCAGCTCTTCCGTGCCGTGGAGGATGCTGTGCTCTTTGCCAATCGCGGCGTGACGGAGCAGCAAATCCTTCGCCTGGAAATCACCACGGTGGGCGACCGGCCGGCCGGTGAATTGCCGCCGCATGCGCCCATCCGCGCAACGGTGCGCGCGGTCGATCGACATCTGCGGCTGCACACCGAGGAGCGCATCGGATCGACCGACGCCAACATTCCCATCGCGCTCGGCCGCAACGGCATCGCCATGGGTGCCGGAGGAACGGCAGCCGGCATCCATACGACAAGCGAGTGGTACGAAAGCACGGGACGCGAACTTGCGTTGCGGCGTGTGCTGCTGGTGTTGTTGGACCTGGCGAGCGAGCCGTTTCTGGAACTGTGCGGCTGGCGTTCCTCCACAGGGTCTTATGCGGCGGCCTCCGTCATGGCACACGAACCCTGATGGCTCAAGTTCCACGGAAACTCACGGCGAATTTCCTGCTGCTGTGTGTGGTCGCAGTCTGGGGCGCGACGTTTGCTCTGGTGAAGAGTGCACTCGCGGACTGCACGCCGCTGCTCTTCAACGAAGTGCGCATGCTGCTGGCATTTGCCGCATTGGCTGCTGTCCATATGCGCTCGTTGCGCGGACTCACCCGGCAAGGCTGGCGTTCCGGAGCCGTTGCCGGTATTTTGCTTGCGCTTGGTTATGAGTTGCAGACCGCCGGGCTGGCGCGGACAACGGCCGCAAAGAGTGCGTTTCTAACCGGCACTGTCATCGTCCTGGTGCCGCTGTTTAGCGCGATACCCTTGCTTCGCCGTCCGGGGACACAGGCCCCGGGCTGGCCGGCCATGACGGGAGTCTTGCCCGCCTTTGCCGGCATTGTGCTGCTCACCACGCCGGCCGGTACGCGCTTTGCAGATCTGCTGACCACCATCAGCCTGGGCGATGGACTGAGCCTGTTGTGCGCGGTCGCCTTTGCCGGCCATCTGCTCTGGCTGGGGCGGCAAGCCGGCAGCATGCCCGCGGCCCAGCTGGCTACGCTGCAAATCGGTGTCTGTGCCGCCGTCATGGCGGTTGTTACACCGGTGCTGGAACAATCTCATGTGCATTGGAGCATGCACCTGCTGGGCACTTTGCTCTTCATGGCCGTGGTGGCCACAGCGGCGGCGTTTTCTATCCAGACCTGGGCACAGCAGCATCTGCCGCCGGTCAACACGGCACTTGTTCTGTCGCTGGAACCGGCCTTTGCCTGGCTGGTGAGTGTCGTTTTCCTGCACGATCGCCTTGGGCGGCGCGCGGTAACCGGCGCTTTGCTGATCTTTGGCGGCCTGCTGCTTGCGGAAGTACTCCCCGGCAGACCAGTATCAGAACAGCCGGAGGGCAATCTCCCGGCAAGTTGAGCCCATTAAGACGGCGCATGCCGGTTCGTCCACCGGACGCACACAATCGCGCAGTCGCGGCGTCTAATTTGCGATGCCCCAGAACGCACGGGGCCACACGGCAGTACCTGAGGACACGACACTTCATGGATCTGAAGCAATCCACGCACACATCCTTTACCGATCGCCTCCGCGACCATCGGCTTCTTGCCACATTCGCCCTGCTGGGCACATTGTCCGCAGGCATCCTGACCGGCTCTGTTCTGACCGGCACCGTGCACGGTGCGCAACAGCAGGTGGACAGCCGCGACGCCACACCGCTGCGCGTCCCCGCCGGGAACAGCACGCCGAACGAGTTCAGCCGCATCGCCAAGCAGGTTGGCCCGGCCGTGGTGCGCATCGACACCGAACAGCTGCCCAAGCAGAGCACCGCACCCCATGCAAACCGGCGACGGCGCAGTGGCAATGGTGGCGGAGATACGCCGGGTGACCAGGGCGACATGCAGGACTTTCTGAACCGCTTTTTCGGCGGCCAGGGTGGTCCGGGCGGCCAGGGTGATGGCGATGACGAGGACGGTGCTGGCGGCATCGGCGGCGGCAAGCGTGAGGCTCTCGGCTCGGGCTTTATCGTGGACCCGCGCGGGTACATCGTGACCAACAATCATGTGGTCGACAAAGCCGACAAGATCACCGTGAAGCTCACCACCGATGCGGACAATGACCCGGGCCGTCCCGCCAAGGTGATCGGCACCGATAAAGAAACAGACCTTGCCGTCATCAAGATCGACGCAACCGGCAGTCTGCCGACTGTAAAAATCGGCAACTCCGACGCCGAGCAGGTGGGCGATTGGGTGCTGGCCATCGGCAGCCCGTTTACACTCTCACAGACAGTGACTGCCGGTATCGTTTCCGCAAAGAACCGCAGCATCAACGAGGGTCCTCAGACCCAATTCCAGAAGTTCATCCAAACAGATGCGGCAATCAACCCCGGCAACTCTGGCGGTCCGCTGCTGAACATGACCGGCGAAGTCATCGGCGTCAACTCCGCCATCTTTACACAGGGTTCGGGTTCGGTGGGGGTTGGTTTCGCCGTACCGTCCAATACGATGATCGCCGTCTACAACGACCTGATCTCGCCGGAACACAAGGTCGTTCGTGGCTCCATTGGTATTACGTTCCAGCCCGCATCCTCCGCTGTGAGCCGGGTTTACGGCTTTACAAAGGGTGGCGTTCTGATCTCGTCCGTTACGCCGGGGCAGCCTGCCTCGAAGGCCGGATTGCTGCCAAAGGACGTGATTACCACCATCGACGGCCGATCCATCAAAGACGGCGACGACCTGGTACAGGATATCTCCGCACGGCATCCGGGCTCTTCGGTACGCGTCGGTTACCTGCGTGGCAGCAAATCGGAAACGGCAACGGTCACCGTGGCTGATCGCCGGGACACTGTCAAAGCGGTCAACGGGCAATCCGATCAGGAACAGGAGAACAATCAGCCTGAGGACCAGTCAGCGAACTTCGGCAAGCTCGGCATCACCGTGCAAGCCGTGCCAGCCAACGTGCTCTCTCAGAAAGGTCTGCAGGCCGGTGTATTGGTCACCAGCGTAAAGCCTGGCTCTTTCGCTGACGACCTGAGTCCGTTCCCCTTGCAGAAGGGTGACATCATCGTCGAAGTCAATCGCAAGGCAGTTACCACACCGGAGAGTTTCCGTGGCATTATCAACGGCCTAAAATCCGGGGAGGACGTGGTCTTTGTCGTCAGAAATGTCCAATCGCGCGACAAGGTCAATACCTTCGTCGGCGGTACCCTGCCGTAGGCCAATAGCACCATTGGAAGGGCCGGTCCCGGCGGATCGGCCCTTCTCTGTTTCTTCTTGCATCTTCGTCATTGCTGGCCGTCTGCTGGATGTGTAGTCTTGGACACGCAACCGAGCGGCTCTCGCAGCGCACCGAAATACCGTACCTGCGGCAGCCGGAGTTGGCACGTGGCTGCTATCTCACTTCTGAGGAATCCTCTCGCATGCGCATAGCTTCTCTCCGGTTCGCCGCACTGTTCACAGGTGCGCTACTCACCTTGCCGCTTGCCGCCAAACAGCACCATGCCGCCACAGGCAAATCGCACAAGAAGGCAACAGTCGCGTCCACGCGGCCACGCGCCATGGACGATGCACGTGCCACTGAAATCCAAACCGCCCTGGTAAAGGCCGGGTACCTGCCCAGTGCGTCCGGCCACTGGGATGAGGCCAGCGCCGATGCCATGCGCAAGCTGCAGAGCGACAACGGCTGGCAAACCAAGCTGATCCCGGACTCCCGCGCGCTGATCAAGCTTGGCCTTGGGCCGGGCGGGGAAACGTCCGGATCTTCGTCGAGCTCCGCCACGGCAAACCTGACCAACGACGCGGCAACGCTCAACCCCAGACAAAACTAGTCCGGCGATGACGGCCGTTCGTTTTTGTTGTCCGGCAAAGCTGGTCCGCGTCTGTCTGGCCGCAGTTTCCGTGCTCCTGGCATCGACAACGGCTCGTGCCATTGAACTCAAGCTAACGGCACAGTCGATCGAAAGAACACTCAGGCAACAGCTTTTTACCGGCCCAGGAGGCCGCGTCTACCTTCGCGGTGACGCAAACGCAGCCTGCTATCTGTATGTCGATCAGCCCTCCGTCCGCTTTGTGAATGAGCGCCTCGTGATTCACGTCTTCACTCACTCCCGCCTTGGCGCAGGTGTCTTCGGCAAGTGCGTCGGCATGGCCTTCAATACCGAGGTGGATGTGTCCGTGGTGCCAGATGCCGAAGGGGAAACGATCGGATTTCGCGATGCGCGCATCGACAGGCTCACCGGCAATAAGGACTTAGACCTGCTGATGATTCCGTTTCTGAGCCATCGGCTGCCGCAAAAAATGAAAATCAACGCAGCTGACCTCCTGCGCGCGGCCATGGCGAAATCTCGTGAGAGCACCGGCTATGAGCTCAGCCTGGACCGGCTCAAGATTCATTCCATGCTGGTGGAAAAGGACAATGTCACGCTCGACCTGGATGGAAGCCTGCGCGTGAATTGAGGCACATCGATCTTGCTGCAAGAGTGCTTTCGGAATCAGGCACTTTACGCTACACTGAGAAACGAATCTAAGTAAGGAAAAGTGTGTCATGTCCATTCACCCCATCATGCAGAAGCTCGCGGCAAAGCTCGAGCGCACAGACTTGCCCGAGTTCGCCGCCGGCGACACGGTGCGGGTTCAGGTCAAGATTAAAGAAGGCGACAAGGAACGTCTGCAGGCATTTGAGGGCATGGTCATTGCCCGCAAAAATGGGCCACAGGGCAGCTTTACCGTTCGCAAGATGAGCTTCGGCCAGGGCGTTGAGCGCATTTTCCCCTTCAACAGCAAGGTAATCGACAAGATTGAGAAGATCCGCTCGTATGAAGTGCGCCGGGCCAAACTCTTCTATCTTCGCGGTCTCCGGGGCAAGGCTGCACGCCTGCGCGAAGTCGGCCGTACCGCTTAATCAAAGTAAGCAACCTCAGCAGAACGCCAGCCATGCGCTGGCGTTCTGCCTTGTGGGCAGTGTCACTGCTCAGTTCTTCGCGTGTGACTCGGCAATGCCGGTGCTTGCCGCTCCGGAGCCGTCCGGTGGACGCGAACCAGCCGCAAATGCTCCGGGCGTGGCCGTTGCCGCAGGGCAAGCCGCTGGCGTCATGGAGACGCCATTGATCTTGACCGGCTTTGGCTGTTCTCCGGGCGCTACCTTTTGACAGGGCAGGTTCATCTGTGCGGCTTCCATACCCTGCGGCAATGGTGGTGCATTTGCGATGACTTTTCTTTCCTTCTCCGTAGGTGGACGAACACCCGGCCAGTTGTAGGGTGCACGCGCCGTCGAACCGTAGCCGAAGGTTGGATAGCGGCCACCCTGCGTGTATCCCGCGTCGATGGCGACGTATAACGAATGCGGTTTTTTATCGATCAGATCGTGCTCGCCGGCAATCTGAAGGGTATTGCCAGCCGGTGTGGTGAGCGTCAGCTGCTTGCCGTCCAGCGCGTTCTTTTGCTCGACCGAGTTTGGGAAATGTTCCAACGAGGCAATTACCGTGCCGATGGTGGGCGCGGAAACATAAAGAAACTTTACCTCGCTGATGTCGAAGTTCAGCCGCGCCTTGCCGGTCCAGCCATCCACGGTCAGCGTGGCATTCTCAATCTTCATCCCGGTCTTTTTGCGGTGCAGCAGTGCTTTGCGCTTCTTAATGCACTCCTTGTCTTTCTTCGAACATGGCTTGAGTTCGATGGGCTTTCCATCCGCGTCCAACGTGGGGGCGACGATATCGTCCCCCTGTAGCTTCAGATAATTCGCTTCCTCAACGGCTTCCTTTTGCTTCCTGGCCTCTTCCTTTTCTTGCTTGTGCCGCTCTTTCAACTCCGTTTTGGATGGCGGCGCTTTTGGTGGAGCGGCTTGTCCGGCTGCCAGCGTGGACGAAGCACCCGGAACAGCCGGCGCAGCGGAAGTCTCAGAAGCTTTTGTCGCCTGAGTGGGCGGTGCGGGCGTTTCAGTGGTGGCTTGTTGCGCTGGCAGACTCAACGAAAACAGGCACACAAAGAGACATACGCGGATCAGAAGCGAGGACATGGGGCACCTTCCAGAGCAACGGCAAGAGTTGACGCCATGAAACGAGCCTTAGCCTACCCTGCCCCACTCGTTTTGCCGATTACACTGATGGGTGAGTGACACGCCACACAAGCCAGCCCTCTGACCGACCGGTAAAGAAGCCAAAGACCGCGCCCGTGCCGGTTGAGTTCCGCCGCAAGCGTCCGCTCATCCCACCCGGCAGGACGAAGGAACAGATGCTGCGAGATGCGGTCTGCTCCGATGCACCGGAGCAGGCGCTGCGCTATCACGGCTTCACAAGCATTGCCGGTGTGGATGAAGTCGGCCGGGGTGCCTTGTTTGGCCCAGTGGTGGCCGCGGCAGTGATTCTGCCGCAAAGAACGGCACGGCTGCAGCGGCTCGGCCTGCGTGATTCCAAACAACTGACACGGGAAGAACGCGAGTCGCTTGACCATGAGGTCCGCAAGGTTGCGATTGCTTTCTCCATCGGCGAGGTGGACGCGGCCGGCATCGACACGATCAACATCTACCAGGCTTCCCGGCTCGCGATGAAAATGGCCGTCGAAGGACTTTCTGCATCGCCGGATCACCTGCTCATCGACGCGTTGCGCATCGACCACGGCTGCGCGCAGACGAAGCTGATTTATGGTGATTCCTTGTCCATTTCGATCGCCGCTGCCTCAGTGGTGGCCAAGGTTTATCGCGATGGCATGATGCGTGAGCTGGACCGCGTGCATCCTCAATATGGGCTTGCCTCGCACAAGGGGTATGCCACGCCGGAGCATCGCGCGGCGCTCAAGAAGCACGGCCCCTGCGAGTTGCATCGTAAGTCCTTTGCACCCGTGGCCAAGTTCTACGGAGCCGATGCCCTGGAGCGCGCCCTGTTGTT
The DNA here is from genome assembly GCA_964246215.1 of uncultured Terriglobus sp. GTDB lineage: Bacteria > Acidobacteriota > Terriglobia > Terriglobales > Acidobacteriaceae > Terriglobus. The sequence goes on from CAXTPQ010000056.1 coordinate 16,829, forward strand.
GGAGCAGCGCAGCCAGGAGCAGGAAGTGCGCGAAGAGGAACTGCGTGAGGACGCGCTGCTGGAAGACTATGAAACATGCCTGGAGGAGTAATGGATCGTGAACGCCTGTTGTGTGTCGTCGCCCACCCGGATGACGAGTGCTTTGCCTTTGGCGGTGCGCTCATTTTGGCCGCTCAACGTGGGCTTGAGACACGCGTCATCTGCCTGACGGACGGGCAGGCGGCCAGCAATCGCGGCGATGCCGCCGGCAATGAGGATCTTGGCCGCATGCGGCGGCAGGAATTCGCACGAAGCTGCTCCAGGATGGGCGTGAGCAGCCATGAATTGCTGGACTACAGCGACGGCCTGCTCGAATACGCCGATACTAACGCCGTTACGCGCAAGCTGGTGGAGCGCATGCGGCTCTTTCGTCCGCAAACTGTGCTGACTTTCGGCCCGGATGGTGGATTGAACGCCCATCCCGACCACGCCATGGTATCGATGTTTACCAGCCTCGCCTTTCACTGGTCAGGCCGGCCCAAGCGCTTTCCCGATTTGGAGCTGGTGCCGCACGTTCCTCAGAGGCTGTATTACGTCAGCACTAACTTCACCATGCCCGACCGGGAAGTTTTGCTGCCGGCACCATGGAGTGTGGAACTGGACATCTCCAGCGTGAAGCAAACCAAGCAGGATGCTTTTCTGGAGCACACCTCACAGAAGCCGGTCTTTGAGAAGTTCAAGGCCTTTTGGGATACTTATGGCGACCACGAACATTACACGCTGGCAGCCGCTGCCGATCCGCAACAGGTGCAGTCAGTCAAAGGGATCTTCTAGGCGGTGGCGACCGGACGAACAGCCTGGCCGGGCCTGGTACGCCTGCGCTGGTAAGCATTCCAGGCGGGCCGCGCACCCAACAGCGCGATGAGGATGAGGGTGTCGGCAAGCGGCTCCAGATTGCCCCGCTTCACCAGCCACCAGTAGTGAATGATGGACAGCGCCGCGGCTCCGTACACTATTCGGTGCAGTGTCTGCCAGGGTCGGCCGCCCATCTTCCGCATCACCCATTGCGGTGAGGTCGCGGACAGAACCAGCAGCAGAGTCCAGGCAAGCAGACCTACCTGAATAAAACGCCGCTTCTGTACGTCGGCTACCATCGTGGGCCAGACATCCAGCCACTTCTGCCGGAGTGCCGGCCAGTCGTGTGTCTTCAGATTCGCCACAGCTCCGGGCAGGTCAAAACCGGAGAAGAGGAAGACATACGTAAGCAGGTGAAGCGTTGCGTAAAAAAAGGCAAAGAGGCCGATCATGCGGCGAAAGCGCACAAGCCAGCCCAGCTTTGTGGAGAGCCGCCGCACGGGCGAGATGGCCAATCCGATGAGCAGCAGATAAACCGCCCAGTTCCCGGTAAAGTGCGTCAGACTGGCAACGGGGTCGCTCCCCAGGTTGTCCGTCCGGAACCGCTGCACCATGAGCAAAGCAGGTGCCAGACACAGCAGAAACACAACAGGCTTCAGGATACGGATCAGGCGTGCGCTCATAAATTGTCCTGACAGGCTAGAAATCCTTGTTCAGGTCCATTCCTTTATACAGCCCTGCCACCTGATCGGCGTAGCCGTTGAAAGGCAGGGTTGGCACCGCATGCGGGAAGGACGCGGTATCGATCCGGCGCTCATGTGCCTGGCTCCATCGCGGATGGTCGTGCGACGGGTTCACGTTGGAGTAGAAACCGTACTCCTCCGGGCTGAGCAGATTCCAGGTCGTCTCTGGCTGTTTCTCAACAAACCTGATCTTCACGATGGATTTTGCGGACTTGAAGCCGTATTTCCAGGGAACGATGACCCGTACCGGTGCGCCCTCCTGGTTTTCTAGCGTTTCGCCATAAGAGCCGAAAGTCAGCAGCGTGAGCGGGTTCATCGCCTCGTCCAGGCGCAGCCCTTCGCGGTAAGGGAAGGAGATGGAGTATGGGGCCTCCGGCATCTGGCCACGGTCGAACAGCGAAATGAACTCAACGTACTTGGCCTTCGGAGAAGGATTCGCGAATTTGATGAGCTCCGCCAGCGGGTAGCCCACCCATGGCACGACCATGCTCCACGCCTCCACGCAGCGGAAGCGGTAGGTCCGGTCCTCCAACGGCCGGTAGTGCAGGAGAGCGTCGATGTCGACGGTCTTGGGATTCGCGCAGAGGCCTTCCAGAGACACCGTCCATGGCCGGGTGTGAAGCGTGTGAGCGTTGTTGGAGGGGTCACGCTTGTCCGTGCCGAACTCATAGAAATTGTTGTAGGTGATCGCCTTCTGCTTTGGCGTAACTGTCTCACCGGAGAGCGAAAAGCTGCCCGCCTTGGTCGGCAGCTTAGACGAGGCATAAGCTATGCTCGGCGTGCCGATTGGTGGCAGGCGTTTGTAGGCCTCATAGGCGAGTCCGGCCGCGGCCAGTCCGCCAAAAATCAGGTTGCGCCGGTTCAGGAACTTCTCTTTCGGCGTAATTTCAGCTGCCTTGAACTCCGGCGCACGGCCAATCAACATACATTCTTCCCCGCTTAACCTCCATTTAGACGTAGTTTGCCGGGCAGGCGGATTGCGCAATCCCGCATCCAAACAGGCCAGCGTGAGTGTGGCGCAATACTAGGGCTGATCTTTCCTGCTCAGGAGTCCTGCACAGATGACGATGTTGACCGGTGCCCGCGAAAGCGTGCTTTACGATACCGCGAATTACCTGCTGAACGCCCGCCGTACCGGTGTATCCGTAAGCGATCTGCCGGCCGACCTGATGCCCGCATCGGACGAGGAAGCGTTTGCCGTACAAGACCTCATGATGCAGGCCTATGGCGAGATTGGCGGCTGGAAGATCGGCGCGCGCGGTGTGGATGCTCAGCCGTCCTTTGGCCCCATGCCGCAGCTCTACATGGGAGAGAACGGCGCGCTCTTCCGCGGACCGCTGCACCGCCTGCACGGCGTGGAGGCGGAGATCGCTTTCCGCTTGGGCGAGGATTTGCCGCCCCGTACGGCACCCTATACGCGTGACGAGGTCGTGAGTGCCATTGAATCCTGCCATCCAGCGATCGAGATCCTCGAATCAGCTTTCACCGATCCCAAGGCGGTCCAACGCGAAGCGATGATGGCCGATCTTCAGATGAACGGTGGCTTTGTGGCGGGTCCGGCCATTCCGCAATGGCGGCAGATTGACTGGGCGGCAGAGCAGGTTACGCTCACAATTGATGGCAGCGTTCGAGCAGAGAACACAGCTTCCAATCCCGCCGGTGCCGACCTGCTGCGACTTGTGATGTACCTGGCCAATGAAGGCCAGTCCAGAACGCACGGATTGAAGGTAGGTACTTGGATCACCACGGGAAGTTGGACGGGCGCGACATGGGCCACGGCAGGTTCCGGTGTCGTTGTGACTTTCGGCCATGCGGGCCAGGTTGGCCTGCAGTTTGCCTGAAACGAGCGTATGTCACCAAAGCAGCCGTTGTGTCCGTGTGAGCACA
>CAXTPQ010000057.1:0-9440 GCA_964246215.1 uncultured Terriglobus sp.
ATCGCCGCCAGCACTTCTTCGCTATGGTTCCCCACCTTCACATCCGGCCAAACCTTCACAACCTTGCCCTGTGGCGAGATCAGATAGGTCACACGTGAAGCGAACTTGGCAATTCCGAAGTTGCTCACCTTCACGCCGTATTCATCCACCACTTTGTGGTTCGGGTCGGCCAGCAGCTTAAAGGTCAGGTTCTCTTTCGTGCAGAAGGTCTTGTGACTGTCCGCCGTGTCCAGCGACACGCCGATGATCGCCGCGTGCAACGCATCGAATTTGGCCTGGTCGCGCTGAAAGTTGTGCGCCTCCTGCGTGCATCCGCTGGTCATGTCCTTCGGGTAAAAGTACAGCACCACCCACTGGCCTTTGTAGTCGCTCAGCGAAACCGGTTTGTTCTCCTGCGAGGGCAGGGTGAAGGCGGGGGCGCTCGCGCCCGGGTTCAGCAAATTGTCCGCGCCGGCGGCCATCGCCTGCCTTGCGGTAAAGGTGCACGCGGCCAGCGTAACGGCCAGCATCACGGATAGTCCAAAACGCTGCATGGGCAAATCTCCTGGATTACAAGTAGCCGTACCAGTATGCATCACGCCGCGCGGCGCGGGCCGGCTCACGGCAGAGACTCAACGCTGACGGCGATTCCTGCTGCGTCCGCCGCCTTCTGAAGCGCCCCCTCGTCAAAGATCAGCGTGCGCCCGGCTTCCACCGCCAGGCACGTCGCTCCCGCCTCCCGCATCGCTTCAATGGTCGGCACACCCACAACCGGCACGTCAAAGCGCATGTCCTGCTTGGGCTTGGCCACCTTCACCACGGTCAGCCCCCGCTGCAGCGTGGAGGCACCCGAATCTAGTGACCGCATCAGCGCGCCTGCCCGCGCAATCGTCGCATCGGTGCCTTCCATCGCCTCCACCGCGATGCATGCACCGGCGGCAATCACCACGGTCTGCCCCAGGTCGAACCCCGCGATGCCGCGTGCCACGGTCAAGCCGTAGGCGATATCGGCCCGCTCCTCCTCCGTTGGCGCTCGCGCGGTCAGCACGCCCGGCTTTGCCAGCAGCGGCTCCAGGTAGGCCGTCGATGAGATCAGCTCGATGCCTTCATCGCCCAGCACCTTTGCCACCGCGCCCAGCAGCACATCCGTGGACCGTGTGCGCAGGTTCAGCAAGAGCTTTGCCAGCCGCCAGTCCGGCCGGATCGCCGAAAAAATCTGCTTGTGCCGCACCTGCCCCGCCATCACGGCGCGCGAAACGCCTTCCCGCTGAAACGTCTCGATCAGCCGCGACAGTTCGCCGAGTGACATCCAGTGCACGGTCATGCCGGAGTCCTGGGCGGCGCGCCGGTCCATCTCCGGGTCGGTCTCTTCCTGAATGGCAGCAACAACAACGTGCAGCCCACGCGCGCGCGCCGCCTTCAGCAGCAGAAAAGGGAAGCGTCCGTTGCCCGCGATCAGCCCAAGCTTGTGTTGTGTCATCGTCACGCTGATAGAAAGTCTGCCATGGCGCGGATAGATCTGCTCGGCTGACAGAAGTATGCGAGCCGCCGCGGAGCCTGGTACTTAAGTCACCCGCACAAGATCTTCCGCCCGGAAACAAGTGCTCCAGATAGTTTCGTTTCTGTCGTCAATCGCCAGCCAAGTGTACCTACCACGGCCTATACTATGGGTCAACTACACGACCGAGGCACAACGATGCAACGGAATCTACGCCACTCCTTGATCCTGTTCGCAGGACTTTCCGCCTTGACGACTCAGCCGCAGCTGAGTCCCGCCCACGCCGCCAGCCCCCGCAAACCGGCGTCCGAACAGATCACCGCGTATCGTGGCCGGCCCGACTTTCAGGAAGCGGCCTTCGCCTCCTTCCGTGCGTACGAGGCGAAGCTCACATCGCATTGCCAGAGCGTGACCGCCGATTGGGGCAGCGCCACACACGCTGAGTACAGCGAGCCGGTCATCGATGACGCGGGCCACGTGGTGCGTGCCGCCTGGATCGAAAGCGTCCCCGGCATGGCCTGCGGACAGCGCCGGGACTACCGCGTCCGCGTACAGATTGCGGATGGCAAAGGCTCCGTCATACCCATGCTGCCCGGCACCGGCATCTCCTCCCCAGACCTGCCGGAGGCCGTGGAAGCGGTGCAGGCCGCGGTAAAGGCTTATCAAATCACCCGCAACAACTGCCAGGTGGACGTGCTCAACACACAGCTGAAGTCCACCTACCTGGCGGAAGAAAAGCAGCCCTGGATCGAGGTCTGGACGGTCCGCTCCTGCGGCAAGCAGATGAAGGTGCCCGTGCAGTTCACACCGCTGGCCAAAACCTCCGGCACCGACATCGACATCGACCCGGGCAAAATCACCCTGGCGCAGTAAGCTTCACTTTCCTGCGCATCAAAAGTGCCGCAGCGTACGCGGTGTTTCCGTGGCGGCCGCCCGCACAGGCTGATCGATGGGCGTGCTCCGGTCGGCGCTTCGCTCGATGGAGCGGGCAACAATGTCGCGGGACCCCAGCCCGATGGCCAGTGCCAGTGTCAGCACCATGCCGCCAAACAGGATGCCAAAGCCAAGCTCCACGATGGTGCCGCCAATGCCAAGGTGGTCCAGCACCATGGCACCGGTGAAAACATAGACCAGATATTTCACGCCCAACGACAGCATGCGCGCATATTGCAGCCGCGCGTTGGACGCGCTGATCAGCACCGACCGCGAGATGTATCGCGCCACCAGCGTTCCCACCACCGCGATGATGAAGGCACCCACTGAGTGCGCCAGGTAGGGCAGGAACATGGGAGCGATGTCCTGCGATGCGGAGGCCGAGTCGTAGGCGGAGATGCCAACCGTCACGCCCAGCAGTACCAGCGACCAGAAGGCAATGCGGCTCACCAGCAGCGTGGGGCTGTGCGAGGGCGACCACTCCACCACACCGGCGGCATTGTCGCGCTGCGTGCGTTCATCAAAGCGTGCCCGCGTCAGGATTTTGCGCAGGATCCATGCCACGCCGGAAGCCAGCAGCGTGAACAGTGCAATGGCCAGCAGCAGTGCCAGCACCGCCGGCAGAAAGTGTGCCAGGTGGATCAGCACCTGCTGAAAGGAGCCGATAAGCGCGTCGTTGACCTGGGTAAGCATGGTGGTGTCTCCTCTGTTGCGGCTCCAAAAAGCGAAGGTGCGTTACGGCATCCATCAAAGGATAGAGATCAGGGATTGAAGCGGTCCGGCCACCGCCAGCGCGAAACCAGGTACGGCTTGTCTGCTTCAAACGTCCGCGCCAGGCTCTCGGAACCGTCACCGCGCCCGCCCTGGCCTGCCAGCACGTGCGACGCCACCCAAGCCAGATAGAGCGGAGCCATGGCACCCATCAGGTGATTGCGGGCCAGCGTGCGCAGCCGGTGCGCCAGCACAAAGTCATACACAATGCGCACCCAAAGCGTATCGGGCAGCGCAAAGCTCTCGCGGGGCGCCACGGAAAGCCGCTTGAGCGCCACCAGTGTATTTGGCGGCAGCACCAGCGACCAAATCTCCTGCAGATTGCGATAGCCGTTGCGGAATGTTTCCAGCAGGCTGTTGATCTCATCGTCATCGATCCGGTCGGCCGCCACGGGTGCATCCTGCGCTCCGGCGCGTTCGCCAAAGCGGCTCACCTCCCGCGCGGGCCGCGATCTCTGCCAGAAGGCCGCGCGTTGCTCCACGTCGGAAAAGAGCGATCCAACCACGGTGTGCAGGATTTGTGACAGGTCCTCGTTCAACTGCGGCAGTTCCCGCGGACCGGCAGAAACCTCCGCCATCTCATAGCCCGCGTTGGCCGCTTCCGCCACGGGCCACACAATCGCATCTCCCTGGTTGTTGGCCGTAAATCGCTGGGCAGACGCGGCTAGTTTTTCCGCCATCCGCGCGGAAACGCCATAGTCCAGCGCCAGCGGAAACTGCACCTTTGCCCCGTACAGCGCACGTGACAGCGGAGAGAGCACCGCCGCATTCAGCAGGCCCTGGTTGCTGGGCAGGGCATACCGCGGCACCGCCAGGTCGGCCTTGTCCTGCAGCACCGCTTCGGCAAGCATTCGCACGGCATTGGCGGACAGGCTCTCGGCTTCCGCGCCCAGCAGCAGCGCCGCCGCGCTGCCATGTGTCCGCATCTGCTCCAGCGTGCTCACCCATGTCACCGCCGGCTGAATCGCAATCATCGTGGCCGGCACGCCCTGCTGGTAGGTGGAGACGTGAAAGGGTCCGGCCTGCACGGCACCATGCTCTGACGGCGATCCAGGATAGGTGACCACGACGCGGTCCATCGGCACCGCCGACTGGCCCAGGGCGGCTTCCAGTTTGCCTAGCAGCGGCTGCAGCGCATCCAGGCTCGCCTCCTGAAAGGCCGAGCCGAGACACACCAGCAGCGACGTCTGCGCCGCGGACCCCTGGGCCGCGTTCTGCGTTTCCATCACGGCAGAGCTTGATTCTGAAACAGCCATCGGCTCTTATGTCCTTCCTTCCAGCAACTCCAGAATGCCAAACAACGGGATCGGCACCCAGTCCGGGCGGTTGTTGAGCTCATACATCAGTTCATAGAGCGACTTCTCCAGCAAATAGGCACGCATGAGCTGCCGTGTCGCCGCATCCTGGCCACTCTGGCCGGCGGCAGCCCAGTAGCCCTCCAGGAATGCGCCCGATGCTGCATTCTCCCATGTGCGGCGGCTTTGCGTTGCGCTGTTCTCCGCGGTAAAGCCCGCCACGCCCGCATAGGAGAATGACCGCAGCATGCCGGCCACATCGCGCAGCGGTGATTGTTTGGCACGGCGCTCCGTCAGTGACCGCGCCGGCTCTCCTTCAAAGTCCAGCAGGATAAAGTCCTCTGCCGTCTTCAACACCTGTCCCAGGTGGTAGTCGCCGTGGATACGCGTGCGCCGGCCGGCCTGCTCCGGTGGCAGCCTGCGCAGGCCATCGGCCACGGCGCGCAGCTCATGCCGCCGTGCAATCAGTGTCGCCGCCGGTGTCAGCAGTTCCTCCGGCAGCGCGCCGATGCGCGCCTTCACGGCCGTCAGCGCCGCGGCGATCTGGCCTTCCAGCCGCTCCGCATCCGCATGCAATGACTCGGCCGTGCTCGCTTCTGACTGGAACGCCCTGTCCTCGGTCGGCGTCGCCAGGGCGCGGTGCATCTCACCGGTGCGCCGGCCCAGCAGCCGCGCGCCGGCCAGGTACCGTTCACTCAACTGGGTGTCCCGCGGTGCTTCTTGCTGGGCCTTGATCTCGTCCAGCGTCCAGTACCAGCCGTCGCCCTGGTTCGCCACCAGTCCCTGCAAAAGGCCGATCGTCGTCGGCTGATCCTCGTCTGCCTTGCCGGTGTACACCAGTTCGCCGGCGAAGGGCGCGATGTTGCGGAAGTGTGCAACCTCGGTCAGGAAGCGGCCGATCTCCGCGTCCGGGTTCTCGCCGGGCTGCACGCGGCGGAAGAGCTTCAGGATCAACCGGTCGCCAAACAGGAGCGAGCTGTTGCTCTGTTCGGCCGAGCCCTTGCGCGAGGGCAGCATCCCCTCGCCGCGAATTGAAGAAAAGGCACTGCTTGCAATGCCTTCCGCTTTGCCGCCGCTTTCCGTCATTCCAGCCAATCCGGTGGCGATGGCATTCAGGAAGTACTCGCGCACCTCCGGCAAGGTCAGCCCGTCCAGCAGAACGCCGCTGACGTTCAGGTCCAGCAGCTTGGCGATCACGGCATCCGGAGCATATGTGGCTTCGTCCGTCTCCGGCCGGACTGCCAGCGGGAGTGTGTAGTGATCCACGTCACCGCCGTCGGTGTACTTGATCTCCAGAAACAGCAGCGCGGCGTCCGTTGTATCCAGAATCAGCGAATCCTGAATGCTGACATTCTGGATGTGCCGCGACTTGGCACCGAACCAGCGCTGGCCGCACAGGTACTTGGGCAGGAAAGCCTCCTGCAACAGCTGCGATCCAACGCCGCTTAGAATGCCGTGAATGTCGTGCGCCGGAATCATCACCTCGGCCGGCGCAATCTCCGCGGGCGACGCCTCCGACTCGGCAACCTCTGCGGTTTGCAACTCCAGCCACAGGAAAGAGTACGGCCCCAGCGTGATGGCGTAGGGCGTCTTGCCGATCTTCGGGAAGGGCACATAGCCCAGCATCTCCACCGGAATCATGCCTTCAAAGCGAGCCAGGTCCAGCGTCACCGGCTGGGCAAAGCGCGACAGATTGGCCACGCAAATCACCCGCTCGCCGTCCAACTCGCGCAGGTAGGCCAGCACCTTGCGGTTCTCCGGCGTCAGGAACTCCAGCGTACCCCGGCCGAAGACCTGAAAAAGCTTGCGCAACGCGATCATGTTGCGCGTCCAGTGCAGCAGCGAACTGGTGTCGCTCTCCTGAGCTTCCACGTTGATCGCCTGGTAGCCCCAGATCGGGTCCATGATCACCGGCGAGTACAGCGCGGCGGGCACGGCGCGGCTGAAACCGGCATTGCGGTCGCTGTTCCACTGCATCGGCGTGCGCACGCCGTTGCGGTCGCCCAGGTAAATGTTGTCGCCCATGCCGATCTCGTCGCCGTAGTACAGAATCGGCGTGCCCGGAAAGGAAAATAGGATGGAGTTCAGAAGTTCAATGCGGCGGCGGTTGTTGTCCACCAGCGGTGCCAGCCGCCGCCGGATGCCCACGTTGATGCGCATGCGCGGGTCGGCCGAGTAGGCCAGCCACATGTAGTCGCGCTCATCATCCGTGACCATCTCGAGCGTCAGCTCGTCATGGTTGCGCAGGAAAAGGCCCCACTGGCAAATCTCCGGAATCTCCGGCGTTTGGGCCATGATTTCCGTGATCGGCAGCCGGTCTTCCTGCCGTAGCGCCATGTAGATGCGCGGCATCAGCGGAAAGTGAAAGGCCATGTGGCACTCGTCGCCGTCGCCGAAGTAGGGCCGCACATCCTGCGGCCACATGTTGGCCTCCGCCAGGATCAGCCGGTTGTCGTACTCCGCGTCCAGCACCTCACGGATTTTCTTGATGACGATGTGCGTCTCCGGCACGTTCTCGTTGCTGGTGCCGTCCCGCTCGATCAGGTAGGGAATCGCATCCAGCCGCAGGCCGTCCACGCCCATGTCCATCCAGAAGCGCATGGCGTCCAGCACTTCTTCCATCACGCGCGGATTGTCGAAATTCAGGTCGGGCTGATGCGAAAAGAAGCGGTGCCAGTAGTACTGGCCGGCCACCGGATCCCACGTCCAGTTCGACTTCTCCGTGTCCGTGAAGATAATGCGCGTCCCGCTGTACAGCCGGTCGTCATCGGTCCATACATACATCGCGCGCTCGGGCGATCCCTTGGGCGCGTTGCGCGCCGCCTGGAACCAGGGGTGCTGGTCGCTGGTGTGGTTGATGACCAGTTCGATCATCACCTGCATGCCGCGCTCATGCGCCGCGCCCATGAACTCCTTGAAATCGTCGACCGTCCCGTAGTTCGGATTCACGTCCGTGTAGTCGGAGATGTCGTACCCGTCATCCCGCTGCGGCGATGGAAAAAACGGGAGCAGCCATATGCAGGTCACGCCCAGCTGCTGCAGGTAATCGAGCTTGCTGATTAGCCCCTGGAAGTCGCCGAAGCCGTCGCCGTTGGAATCGGCGAAGGCCTTCACGTGCAGTTCATAGATGACCGCGTCCTTGTACCACAGCGGGTCGGTGGCGCTGCCCATCTTCTTCTTCATCGGTCGGCTCAGGACGGCTGTGCTCAAAATGCAGTGCTCCCCGCGTTAGCGTTCTTGTCACAGATGACCGGGGCCTCTGTGCTGTTGCTCAGTTCGTATAGACGGCGGCTCTGAAGGAAGAGCGTCCGCAAAGTGCGCGAAGTTTCCGCAAGGTACGCAGAATGTCAGCGTACTTCGCGGCAACTCTGCGTACTCTGCGGACGCTCCTAGGCGTTCCTGAGATGCAGCACATGTGCCGGCATCTTCGCCGGATCCAGCGCCACGTAGTTCCGCTCACCGTTCCAGTTGTAACTCTCCCCCGTCAACAGGTCCTCGACGGTGTACGCCGACCCCGCCGCCAACCCCAGTTCCGCCAGATCCAACTCCGTAAAGCCGGTCTGCACCTCATTCGTGTCCAGGTTCACCACGCACAGGATCACGTCATCTCCCGCCCGCTTGCTGTAACAGATTAGCTGGTCGTTCCCGATAGTGTGGAAGCGCAGCGTCTCGTTCGTCTGCAGCGCCGGATGCCCGTGCCGGATCGTGTTCAGCAGCGTCAGCAAGGGTGCCAGGCTCTTCGGGTCGTCGCGCTGCCAGTCGCGCAACTGGTACTTCTCACTGTGCAGGTACTCCTCGCTGCCGGGCTTGGCGGGCAGGTGCTCCATCAGCTCAAAAGCCGGACCATAGACGCCGTAACTCGCGCCCAGCGTCGCCGCCAGAATCACGCGCTGCATAAACGCCGCGGGGTTCGTCGTCTGCAGAAACCCGGGCAGAATGTCCGGTGTATTCGGCCACAGATTGGGCCGGAAGAACTCCGACACCGGTGGCGTCGAGACCTCCTCCATGTACTCCGTCAACTCCTGCTTTTCCGTGCGCCAGCTGAAGTAGGTGTAGCTCTGCGTGTAGCCGCCCTTGGCCAGGCCATACATCACGTGCGGCCGGGTAAACGCCTCGGCTAGAAAGATTACCTCGGGGTGAGTCTTGCGCACCTCCGCGATGCACCACTCCCAGAAGGGCAGCGCCTTGGTGTGCGGATTGTCGACGCGGAAGACGCGCACACCCTTGCCGATCCAGAACGCAAAAACGGAGAACAACTCCTGCCACAGCGATGCCCAGTCGCTCGACTCGAAGTTCAGCGGATAGATGTCCTGGTACTTCTTCGGCGGATTCTCCGCATACTGGATCGATCCATCCGGCCGGATCTGAAACCACTCCGGGTGCTGCTTGACCCAGGGGTGGTCCGGCGAACACTGAAAGGCAATGTCCAGCGCAAGATCGATGCCGCTCGCGTTGGCGGTTTTCACCAGCTCCGCAAAATCGCTGAAGTTGCCCAGTTCCTTCGCAATTGCCTTGTGCCCTCCATCCGCATTGCCGATCGCCCACGGGCTGCCCACATCCCCGGGCTCTGCCGTGGTGCTGTTGTTTTTGCCCTTGCGGAAAGCCGTGCCGATGGGGTGAATGGGCGGCATGTACAGCACATCGAAGCCCATCGCTGACACCTCTGGAATCCGTGCCGTCACATCCTTCAAGGTCCCGTGCGTGCCGGGCGTCTGCGCCGCAGAGCGCGGAAAGAACTCATACCAGCTGGAAAACCGCGCCCGCTCGCGATCCACCCACAGCGGCAACTCGCGGCTGTAGTTCGTCGCAAAGCTCAGGTCGGGGTATTGCAGCGCCAGCGCGATCAGGTCCTCGCTCAGCGGAAAATCATAGCGCGGCTCTTTCTTGTCGGCCAGCCAGCGCAGGCTGCTGGCCGCACCCTTCAGCGTGCGTGCATCCGCATCGCGCGCCACCGTGGATGCCTT
>CAXTPQ010000057.1:9540-15053 GCA_964246215.1 uncultured Terriglobus sp.
TGGCCGCACCCTTCAGCGTGCGTGCATCCGCATCGCGCGCCACCGTGGATGCCTTATCCAGCAGAATCGCGCCGCTGCGGAAGGCAAGCGCCACATCGCCCGCGGCAACACTCGCCGCCGCCTGACTTGCGGCATTCAGACTCGCATTGCCCGGCACCGGCTCATTCAGCACGGCTGTTTGCTGCTGAACGGCATCCCCTGCCTGCAAAGCAGTAGCACCCGTCTGCGGCGACCCCAGGCTCACCGCGGCCACTGCCGTATCCTGCGCCTCCAGCCGCTTGTGAATGTCATGCACCCACGTATCGAAGTGGTCCACCCACGCCTGGATCGTGTAAACCCAGCCGCCGATCGCATCCACGGTAAAGAAGGCCTCCCAGAGGTCGTTGCCCAGCGGCTGAAAGCTGCTGTGCCGCCACGCGCGTTCGTCCGCGCGGCGGTAACGCAGGCGCGCGCCCAGGTGGTCATGCCCGTCGCCGTAGATACTGGCCACCACGCGCACCGTGTCGCCGATGACCCGTTTGGCGGCATGGCGTCCGCAGTCGATCTCCGGTTTCACCTGCTCAATGATGACGCGGCTGCGACCCTCGTGTGGCTTCAATCCATTCCTCCTGGAAACTCGTGCTGCTCTTACCCTGAAACGACCACTCCCGGCCGCGCCGCATCCAATGCCCGTCACCGCGCACCGGTGAGACCTCAACCCCATGGACGGTCCACGTGGGCTAATAGGGAAGGATGCCGGGAGCGCGCATCGCGTTTGTCTCCGGATCCCACAGCATCTTCGCTCCATCTGCGCCGGTTCAAAGATTTAAAAAGGTCTACATGAGTCTTGTTTCCCAGGTCCTGTCAAAAGCCGCCACTCTCATCGGCAAAAACTCCGGCGAAGTTCCTTTGCATGGCGCCCCCATCGAGGATTACGCGCTGATCGGCGACTGCGAAACCGCCGCGCTCATCTGCCGCAACGGTTCCCTGGATTGGCTGTGCTGGCCCAACTTCGCCTCCAACGCGGTCTTTGCCGGCCTGCTCGGCACCGCGGAACACGGCTTCTTTCAGATACGTCCCGCCAAGGATGAAGCCATCGTGGAGGATTCCTGGCGCTACGTCCCGCACACCCTCGTCGTGGAAAAGACCTGGAAGACCCTCGAAGGTGAAGTCCAAATCCTCGACTTCATGCCGCCGCGCGACGCCCACTCCGACGTTGTCCGCATCGTGAAAGGCATGCGCGGCACCGTGAAGATGCGCATGGACCTGGTGCTGCGTTTCGACTACGGCTGCACCATCCCTTGGGTCACCCACGTGGACAACCACATGCGCGCCGTGGCCGGGCCGCACCTGGTCACCCTACGCACAGAGGCAAAGCTGCGTGGCGAAGACATGCGCACCGTCAGTGACTTCACCATCCGGCAGGGCGAGACGGTCTGCTTTGTGCTGAGCTATGGATCGTCGCTGGAGCAGGACCCGGAAGGTTTCAACGCCAACGACGCTTACCGTGACACCGTCAAGTTCTGGACGGACTGGGCCGCCAGGAGCAATTTCGACGGCGATGCCGAGCACCACGATGCCATGGAGCGGTCACTCATCACGCTCAAAGCCATGACCTACCAGCCCACCGGTGGTCTGGTCGCCGCGGTCACCATGGCCTTGCCGGAAAAGATCGGCGGTGAACGCAACTGGGACTACCGTTACTGCTGGATCCGTGACACGGCCTTCACACTTCTGGTCTTGCTGCACGCCGGCTACACCGAAGAGGCGACACAGTGGCGCGGCTGGCTGCTGCGCGCCATGGCCGGCGATCCCAAGCAGATGCGCGCACTTTACGGCATCGATGCGCAACAGGTGCTGGCCGAGTGGGAGATCAAGTGGCTGCCCGGCTATGAGCACTCCAAGCCCGTGCTGGTGGGCAACGCCGCCAGTGAGCAGTTGCAGATCGACATCTACGGTGAAGCCATCACCGCGCTCTCCCGCACGCCCGCACCCGATAAGGACATGTGGGCGGAGGATGTGCGGCATCTCGCGCAGGGCATCCTGAAACATCTCTGCAAGATCTGGACCGAGCCTGACAACGGCATTTGGGAGGTGCGTGGGGAACGCCAGCATTTTGTGCACTCCAAGCTGATGGCCTGGGCCGCCTTTGACCGTGCCATCGCCACCTATTATGAGCGGCGGCACGACAGTGACCCGGACCGTGAAGAGCAGGCGGCAATGGTCGCTCATTGGAAAGAGGTGCGCGATGAAATCCGCCAGGACATTCTGGACAAAGGCTTCAACAAAGACCTGAACAGCTTTACCCAGAGCTACGGCTCAAACAAGCTGGATGCGTCGGTGCTGCGCATGCCGCTCATCGGCTTCCTTCCCGGGGACGATCCACGCATCATCGGCACCGTTAACGCCATCGGCGACAAGCTCATGCATGACGGCCTGATCCTGCGTTATGAAACGGCCGGCCGTGATGACGGTCTGCCGCCGGGCGAGGGCGCTTTCCTGGCCTGCTCCTTCTGGTATGCCTCCGCTCTGCACGTCATCGGCCGCCGTGAAGAAGCGGCGCGTTACTTCACTTCGCTTCTGAAGATCCGCAACGATCTCGGTCTGCTCGCGGAGGAATACGACACCTCCACCAAACGCCAGCTCGGCAACTTTCCACAGGCGCTCTCACACCTCGCCTTGTGCCACACGGCCATTATTCTTTCGGACTCGCCCGGCCCGTGGAACGGCGGGAACCCGGGCATCTTCGCAAAGGAGGAGCCGGCTCGTTCCTGATGTCGTGCATGGCTGTGCAACCTGCCTGAATCGGCGTGCACCTAACGGCCAAGACCACAATTTTCCCAGCAACGGAGTGTCACCCGCTCCCTAGCGGAGCGCCTTGCTACTAGCATTGCCGTGCCCCTGCACAGAGAGGTTCTTCACGCGAGCATGCCACGCATCCCCCACTCCACCTACCGGCTGCAGCTTCACAAAGGCTTCACCTTTGACGACGCCAGCGCGATCGCCGGCTACCTGCGCGATCTGGGCGTCTCGCATGTGTACAGCTCGCCGTATCTGCAGGCCGGTCCCGGCTCCATGCACGGCTATGACGTGGTCGATCACCACAGTGTGAACCGTGAGCTGGGCGGCGAGTCCGCGCATGAGCGCTTCTCAAAGCATCTGGGCGAACTTGGCCTGGGCCAGGTGCTCGACATTGTGCCGAACCACATGTCGGTGCACCGCGAAAACCGCATGTGGTGGGATGTGCTGGAAAATGGCCCCGCCAGCCGCTTCGCCACCTTCTTCGACATCGATTGGAACTCGGCGGAAGAAAAGCTGCGCGACAAGGTCCTTATGCCCGTGCTGGGCGACCAGTACGGCAGCGCGCTCAAACGCGGCGAGATCAAGATTGCGCGCGAAGGTACCGAGTTCGTCGTCACCTATTTCGACCAGAGCTTTCCCATGGCGCCGCGCTCCATTGCGTGGCCGCTGGGCCGCGGTGCCGCGCTTGCCCCGTCTGACACGCTGAACTTTCTGGCAGCGTCCTTCGCGCGCCTGCCCTCGCCCGAGTCCAACGAACGCGCCGTGCAACTCGCCCGTCATCGCGACAAGACCGTGCTGCAAAAGCTGCTTACCCGCCTTTGCGAAGAAGAGCCGGGCGTCTGCAAGGCGATCGATGAAGCTGTCGAGGAAATCAACAACAACATCGAACATCTCGATGAGTTACTGAACCAGCAGAACTTTCGCCTGGCCTACTGGCGTACCAGCGACCAGGAACTCGGCTACCGCCGCTTTTTCGACGTGAACTCACTCATCGGCCTGCGCATGGAGCGCGAGCACGTCTTTGAGGAAACACATGAGCTCATCCTGTATTGGATTCAGCAGGGAGTTCTTGATGGCATCCGCATCGATCATCCAGATGGCCTGCGCGATCCGCGGCAGTACCTGGAGCGTCTGCGCAAACGCGCGCCGGATGCCTGGATCGTTGTTGAAAAAATCCTCGAACCCGGCGAATGGCTCCGCACCGAATGGCCCGTGGAAGGCACCAGCGGCTACGACTTCCTGAATCTGTGCAACGGCCTGCTTGTCCATCCGGAAGGCCTCACTCAGCTCACCGAAATCTATCGCGACTTCACGCACCAGCCCACCAACTTCGACGACATCACCTTTGAAAAGAAGTCGAGCATCGCCAAGGAAACGCTGGCCAGCGATGTCAACCGCATCGCCAACATCTTTGTCGCCATCTGCGAATCCAACCGCGACTTCCGCGACTTCACCCGCTCGCAAATCCGTCGCGCCATTCGCAACGTCGCGGCTTGCTTCCAGATCTACCGCACCTATGTCGTTGCCGACCGCAACGAAATGACGCCGGAAGACCAGGGGCGCATTCAGGAAGCCATCACGGAAGCCAAACGCCGTCGCCCCGAAATCGAGGAAAGCCTCTTCGATTTCCTCTCGGACATCCTGCAACTCCGCGTCACCGGCAGCAAGGAAGCCGAGTTCGTCGCCCGCTTCCAGCAGTTCACCTCACCCATCATGGCCAAGGGCGTGGAGGATACGGCTTTCTACGATTACAACCGCCTTACCTCCCTCAATGAGGTTGGCGGAAATCCGGCAACGGGCGGCGTCGGCATCGAGCAGTTCCATGATCACAACGCACGCATGCAGGCCACCTTTCCCAGCACCATGACCACCCTTTCCACGCATGACACCAAGCGTGCCGATGACGTGCGTGCGCGGATTTCCGTTCTCTCGGAAGCACCCGCGCGCTGGGCCGCCAAGCTCAAGCGCTGGTCCCGCATGAACAGCGGCCTGCGCACCGGCAAATACCCGGATCCGAACACGGAATACTTCCTTTATCAGACACTCATCGGTGCATGGCCCATCGATGCGGAACGCACGAAGCAGTACATGCAGAAGGCCATGCGCGAGGCCAAGCTTGAGACCTCCTGGACGGCCAACAACAAAGAGTATGAAGAAGCTCTGGAACACTTCATCGATGGCCTCTTCGCCAGCACGCCATTTCTCCAGGAGTTGGAGCAGTTTATCGGTCGCATCAACCGCGATGGCCGCACAAATTCCCTCACGCAAACTCTGCTGAAATGCACCTCGCCCGGCGTACCCGACCTTTACCAGGGCGGGGAACTGTGGGACCACTCGCTCGTGGACCCGGACAACCGCCGCCCCGTGGACTACGCCTGCCGCAAGGAGATGCTGGACAGGCTGCGCAACAGCACACCGCAGGAATTTCTGCGCGGCCTGGACGACCGGTTCGAAGATGGCTCGCCCAAGCTCTGGCTCCTGCACCACGCCATCCGGCTGCGCGCGGAGCGGCCCGGCAGCTTCAACGCATCCGCCGCATACACCCCCATACTCGCTCAGGGCAACAAAGCCGATCATGCCATTGCCTATCTGCGCGGGGACGATGTCATCGCCGTCGCGCCGCGCTTCCCGCACCGCCTGCATGGCCTGTGGAGCAACACCACGCTCAGCCTGCCCGCCGGCCGCTGGCAAGACCGTCTCAGCGGTGCAGCGTACCAGGGTGGCACGCAGCG
>CAXTPQ010000057.1:15153-20176 GCA_964246215.1 uncultured Terriglobus sp.
GCCGCATCCTAGCCGCCGGCAGCCGCATCTTAGCCGCAACCGGCGCATCTCAAATCGGACAGACATCGACCCGGCGGATGCACTCTCCGCCAGGTCCAATCCACTGAACGTAAGGAGAAACATGCACCACTTTTCCGTATGGGCCCCGCGCCGTCAGAAAGTCGCCGTACAGATCGGCGATCGCGCCATACCCATGCAGGGCCCGTCACACCGCGGCTTCTGGAAGGCCGATGTGCCGGAGGCTGGCCACGGCACCGACTACGCTTTCCTTCTCGACAACGACCCGACCCCCTACCCGGATCCACGCTCGTTCTGGCAGCCCAAGGATGTGCATTCCTGCTCCCGCGTGCTCGACCATAAAAAGTTCAACTGGACCGACCAGCGCTTCCGCGCCATCCCACTGCCCTCCGGCATTGTGTATGAAATGCATGTCGGCACCTTCACGCAAGAGGGCACGCTCGACTCCGCGATCGGCCGCCTTGAGTATCTCTGCGAGCTCGGTATCACGCACATCGAACTGTTGCCCATCGCCTCTTACGAGGGTGAGTTTTCCTGGGGCTACGACGGCGTTTCACCCTATGCTCCGGACGAAACGGTCGGCGGCCCGGACGCGGTCAAACGTTTCGTCGACGCCTGCCACGCCAAGGGCATGGCCGTCATCCTGGATGTGGTCTACAACCACTTCGGTCCGGCCGGCAATTACACCAACCAGTTCGGCCCCTACTACACTGAAAAGCACAAAACGCCCTGGGGCGCGGCCATCAACCTGGAAGAGGGCGGCTCCGACGAAGTGCGCCGCTTCTTCATCGACAACGCACTCATGTGGCTCCGCGACTACCACTTCGACGGCCTCCGCCTGGACGCCACGCATGAGATGATCGACCGCTCCGCCATGCACTTTCTGGAGCAGCTTGCCCGCGAGGTCGAAGACCTGAGCGCCGCCAACGGCCGCGACCTTATCCTCATCGCGGAGAACGATCTGAACGACCCCCGCGTCGTCACTTCCATTGAGGCCAGCGGCTATGGCATGGACGCGCAGTGGAGCGATGACTTTCACCACGCGCTCTTCTCCCTGCTTGCCAATGAAAAAGTCGGCTACTTCGAAGATTTCGGTGCCGTCTGGCAGCTCGCGCACACACTGAAGCACGTCTTCCTTTACGACGGGCGCTACTCCACTTACCGCAAGCACGACCACGGCCGGCCGGTAAAGACTCTTTCGTATCACAAGTATCTGGGCTTCATTCAAAATCACGACCAGATTGGCAACCGTGCCAAAGGTGAACGCGTTCACCAGATTGTGGGGACCGCCAAGGCCAGGCTGGCCGCGGGTGTCGTCTTCACCGCGCCCTTCATTCCCATGATCTTCATGGGCGAAGAGTGGGGTGCCTCCACGCCTTGGATGTACTTCGCCGACTTTCAGGATGAGCAGCTGCGCCTGGCGGTGCGGCAGGGGCGCAAACGCGACTTCGCCCACTTCGGTTTCGGCGACGATGTTCCAAACCCTGACGATCCCTCCACATTTCAAGCCTCAAAACTCAAGTGGGACGAGCTCCCCGCGCCCGAGCACGAATCCATGCTCGACTGGTATCGCAAGCTCATCCGCATGCGCCGCCGCTCCATTGCGTTGAACCGCGGTGACATGTCGCAGATGTCTGTCACCTTTGACGAGGGCAGGCGCTGGATCCGCACCGACCGCACCGACATCTGCACGCTCATCAACCTGGCCGACACCGAAAACACCCTGGACATGCCGCACGGTGCCGACCTGCTGCTCTCCAGCGCCACCGCACCGCAGCGTGAGGGACACACGGTCACGCTGCCGCCCTTCAGCATGGCCGTTTATCACCTGCCGCCGCACCTCATGTCCTCAGAAGCGCCGCAGTAGGCAGGCTTAAAACAGCTGGAGCATTTCTCGTGGAGGTCAAGCCCTGTCATTTCGACCGAAGCGAAGAAACCTGCTTCTTTCCACCCCAGTCGTTCTTACGGCAGATCAGCGCAACGACACTCAAGCGGAAACGCTTTCATGCCACAAACAGGGAACTTCATTCTTTCGCCAGCTGCACCGGCGAAAGAATGAGTTTTCAGCCATTCAACCATCAAGAAAGGCCGTAAGAGCAGGCACATCGTGCATGTTCAGAGATAACACGTCGGCTCTCCCGGAAGCCTCATCCGGAATGAAGTGAAGGATCTGCTTTTTTCAACCTCAGTGGAGGCCGGAAAGAAAGCAGATCCTTCGCTATCTCAGAATGACACCTAAAATTGGCAACTCATCCGCCGCCTAGACAGCTTCTACAGAGCCTTCCGCACAACCTTCCGCACCGTCTCCGCCACCACGCCATACACCACATGCGTCACCATCTCGCTGCGCTGCTCGCGGGGGTTCTGGTCTTTCGGCTCGGCGGAAAGGCCCAGCGCCGGCAAGGCACCTTCATGGGCAAACGCCATCAGCGTCATGCCAAAGGTTACGCCATTCTTCGCCGTCACCTGCGGGTAGAGTTCGGCCATCACGCCATAGGCCGCACCGGCCAGCGCGCCAAAGCCCCAATGTATGCCTTCACTCGCAACCTTCTTCTGCGTTGTGGTCAACTTGCCATCGCTGGCCTTGTCCACCATCACATCGGGCGGTTCAGGCTCGCCATGCGTGCGTGGCGGATACATCTGTTCCGCCGCGGTTTTCGCCGCTGTTGCGATGAGCCCGCCTACCAGGC
Organism: uncultured Terriglobus sp.; assembly: GCA_964246215.1. GTDB lineage: Bacteria > Acidobacteriota > Terriglobia > Terriglobales > Acidobacteriaceae > Terriglobus. Next base: position 17,862 of record CAXTPQ010000057.1, read on the forward strand.
CGGCGACGGCGCCCTTCAGCAGGCTGTGGGTAGGATGGGGAAGGGTCTTGGGTTCTTTTGCCATAGCCACATGGGACGCTCACCGCACGCCGCAGGTGGCCTCCTGCCCGGCCAATGCATCGTTTGCGCATGCTGGTGCATTTAAAATAGAGACTCCGCGCCGTAACCTACCGGGCCGGAATCAAGCAGGCCAAACAACATCATGCCAGACACAGTTCCCACTGAAGTTCGCGACACCGTCATCCTTGGCTCCGGCTGCGCCGGCCTCACCGCCGCCATTTACACCGCGCGCGCCAACCTGAAGCCGCTCGTCATTGAGGGCCATGAGCCCGGCGGCCAGCTCAGCGTCACCACCATGGTCGAAAACTTTCCCGGCTGGCCCGACGGCGTGCAGGGCCCGGAACTGGTGGAAAACATGCGCAAGCAGGCCGAAAAGTTTGGCGCGCAAATGGAGCTCGGCCACCTCGTCTCGGCGGATCTGCACAAGTGCCCCATTGAACTCGATTTCGGCAACAAGAAAATCCTGACAAACACCATCATCGTCGCCTCCGGTGCAAGCGCGCGCTGGCTCGGTCTGCCCAGTGAGCAGGCCCTCATCGGCCACGGCGTTTCCAGCTGCGCCACCTGCGACGGCTTTTTCTTCTCCGGCAAGGTCATCTGCGTCATTGGCGGCGGCGATTCCGCCATGGAAGAGGCGCTCTTTCTCACCCGCTTCGCCAGCAAGGTCTACCTCATCCACCGCTCCGCGACCTTCCGTGCTTCGCGCATCATGCTGGAGCGTGCCCAGGCCCACCCCAACATCGAATTCCTCCCCAGCACCGTGGTGGAAGAAGTACTCGGCGTCGAGGAGAAGGAAGTCCGCGGCATCCGCATCCGCAACCTCCTCACCGAGGAGGTGCGCGAGATCGAGCTCAGCGGCTTCTTCCTCGGCATCGGCCACACGCCCAACGCCAAGTTTTTCGAGGGCCAGATGGACCTGGACGCCGACGGCTACATCGTCAGCAAGGAAAACGTCTTCACCACGCGCGCTGGAGAGGTCATTCCCGGCGTCTTCTGCGCCGGCGACGTGCAGGACCGGCGCTACCGTCAAGCCATCACCGCCAGCGGCAGCGGCTGCATGGCCGCGCTTGAAGTGGAAAAGTACCTTGAAGAGCACGGCCGCTGATCAGCCGGCACTCACCGCTTCAGGCACGTGCTGCATGACCCGCCGAAGCTGCCCGATCGAGGAGCAAGCCTGTTCCTGCTCGGGCTGTCGGCTCGGCTGATAACAGCCCAGGGCGCAAGCCCCGGGTAAACGATGTTTTTTGACGGCGAGGGCTGTAGGCCCGGCATATCGTCCGGTATGACTTCTTCCGGAGCATGACTTAAACTGCTCTACTCTAAACACATGTCCATCGCCGACAATCTCAACCGCGTGCGCCGCGAAGTCGCCCAGGCCTGCGAACTCGCCAATCGTGACGCCGCCACCGTGCAGCTCATGGCCGTCTCCAAGACTCACGGCCCCAAGCTCCTTGCGGAAGCCTTTCACGCCGGCCAGCGCCTCTTCGGTGAAAGCCGCGTGCAGGAGTGGGAGCACAAGCGCGACGACCTGCACACGCTGCTCGGCGAGGGCGTCGGCGAAATCCAGGCACACCTGATCGGCAACCTGCAGAACAACAAAACCAGCAAAGCCGCCTGGCTCTTCAGCGCCATTGACGCGGTGGACACCGCCAAGGTCGCCGAGCGCCTCAATGCCCCCTGCGAACAGGCCGGCAAAGTCCTGCCCGTGTTGATCGAGGTTAAGCTTTCCGGTGAGGCCAGCAAGCACGGCGTCGATCCCTATGCCATTCCCGGCCTCGTCCGCCGCATTGACGACATGCCCGGCCTGCAGGTCCGCGGCCTGATGATGGTGCCGCCCTACACCGGCGACCCCGAAGAAGCCCGGCCCTACTTCCGTCAGCTTCGCGAACTGCGCGACAAGGCACAGCAGGAAACCGGCATCGCCCTCCCCGAACTGTCGATGGGCATGACCCACGACTTCGCCGTCGCCATCGCGGAAGGCTCCACCTGCGTCCGCGTCGGCACCGCCATCTTCGGCAACCGCGAGTACCCAACCACACCACAGGAAGAAGCCTGAAATCTCTACCGCGGTGGGTGCCATCTCTACGACGGCCTCATCGGCGTTGAGTTAGGTTCTGAGTATCACAGGTGTGCAGAAAAACCTTAGAGCGGTTCTCGCATAGTAACTCTTTGTCGGTTCGACCGAAGGTAAATCTCTGTCATTTCGACCAAAGGTAAACTCTGTCATTTCGACCAAAGGTAAATCTCTGTCATTT
>CAXTPQ010000058.1:0-18774 GCA_964246215.1 uncultured Terriglobus sp.
GGATTCAAGAAGCCGGCCGCAACTGAGCACGAACCGATGCAGCGCAGTCTGTTCGCTTAATAGCCCATGAAGATTCTCGATTACATTGGGGGCTGGCTTACATTAGGAGTCAAGGATGATGTACGAATGAAATTGCGCCTGCCGCGTTCCACTCAAGATTTGGCGGAGGGTGGAGAGAATGGTCTTTCGCACCGCTGGATGGCAGTTTTCTTCGTCATATCTGTCGCCCTTATCTTCAGTCGCAGGCCGCAGGACCTTATTCATCCACAATTTTTTGCTGAAGACGGGAATGTCTGGTTTGCCCAAGCCTATGACATATCTTGGCTGCGATCGCTTACGTTTCCTCAGGCTTCCTATCTTCAGGTACTGCCCCGCCTTGCCGCCGGACTGGCGCTCTGGGTGCCCCTCCGATTGGCACCTTTGGTGATGAATTTAGTGGGTGCCTTTGTTCAGGCTTTGCCACCCATCGCATTGCTTTCGCGCCGTTGCTCTACCTGGGGATCTCTGCCTGTACGAATGTGCTTGGCGGGTCTGTACTTAGCAAATCCGAATGCCCCAGAGATTCACGTGGTTGCTACAAACACTCAGTGGCACTTTGCGCTGTTGCTGGTCCTGCTGGCATTCAGTCAGTCCCCTAAAACTGTCCTCGGCAAGACCGGCGACATCGCCGCGTTTGTGTTGGGAGCGTTCAGCGGCCCTTTCTGCATTGCGCTCATACCTGCGCTTCTCTGCTTTTGGTGGTTCAAGCGTGAGCGTTGGAGCCTGATATTGGTGGCATGTATCGCGATCGGCATAGCCTTCCAGGTTCATACGATCCTGTATGGCAAAGATTACATACCTCCTGCAGGCACTGGCATTCTGCTGATGCCTGGACGTATCCAGGCTGAACGTCTTCCACTTGGTGCCACGCCCTCGCTTCTAGTCCGGATTCTCGGTGGCGACATCGTGCTCAACAGCATCATTGGCGTTAGCAACGTCAGCCGGACTCCGCTGTTTGTTCTGCTTCCTGTCCTGTTGTTGGGCATTGCCGTAGTCATCTTTGGACTCAGGTGGGGTCCGATTGGCTTTCGTATGCTGAGCTTGATGACTCTGATACTGACTGTGGCATCGCTAAAAAGTCCCGATGTTTTTGGATCGGTAAATCGCTGGACCGCTCTGGTCGGTGATACCGGCATGCGTTACTACTTCCTACCGTCTATCGTCTTCCTCTGGTCTGCTGTCTATTGCGCAACTCGCGCTTCAATAAAGACAATTCGTCTCACTGGACTGGCCGTACTTCTGATCGTCACTCTTGGCGCGATTCGAAGATGGGAGTACCCGCGGTGGCCAGACTATCGATTTAACGACTCAGTGGACCGGCTCCATAGGGCAAAACCGGGCGAGCATGTGCTCATCCCGATCTATCCTGCCCCGTGGACGATGACGCTGGACAAACATTGATGGGAAAATCCTTAAAGTTTCTGTTCTGACGTGTTCGCTTCGCACCTGTCGATAACATAGAAGGATGTTCGAACATCAGAAACGCGCTCTCGTCACCGGCGGCGCAGGCCTCATTGGCTCCCACATCGTCGATTTGCTCTTGCGCGAGGGCTGGACCGTCCGCATTCTCGACAACCTTGAGCCGCAGACACACAAGAATGGCAAGCCCGCCTGGGTCAACCCCGCCGCCGAGTTCCGCCAGGGCGAGGTGCAGAACTATGAGACGATGCACGCGGCTCTCGAAGACATCGACATCGTCTTCCACGAGGCAGCCTACGGCGGCTACATGCCGGAAATGGCCAAGTATGTGCTGGTGAACAGCTTCGGCACGGCACAAATGCTGGAGATCATCCGCGACCACAACCTGCCGGTGAAGAAGGTCGTCGTGGCCAGTTCGCAGGCCGTTTATAGCGAAGGCGCGGCACAGTGCCCGGAGCACGGCCACGTCGTCCCGCTGCTGCGCCCGGCAGAGCAGTTGCGCGCCGGTGATTTTGCGGTGCACTGCCCCATTTGCCAGAAACCCACAACCTCCATCCCCACCCCGGAGAACACACCCGGCGGCGGCGAAACAGTCTATGCCCTCACCAAGGTCGACCAGGAGCGGCTGGTTCTGCTCTGGGGCAAACAGACCGGCATCCCCACCGTTGCGTTGCGCTACTCCTGCACCTATGGTCCCCGGCAATCGCTGTTTAATCCCTACACCGGCGTGATTGCGATCTTCTGCACACGGCTGCTGAACGGCCAGCCGCCGGTGATGTATGAGGACGGTGGCCAGACCCGCGATCTCTGCTTTGTGGAGGACATCGCGCGCGCCAACCTGCTCGTCGCCACAACGGACAAGCTGGACGGCCTGCCCGTCAACGTGGGCAGTGGCCGGGCGACCAGCGTCCGCGACCTGGCCGGTGTCATCGCCGGACAGCTCGGCGTCGACATCGCGCCGCTCGCCCGCGGCGAGTTCCGGCCTGGTGAAATCCGCTCGCTCATCTCCGACATTTCGCGCATCCGCACGGTCGGCTATGAGCCGTCGGTCACGATCGAACAAGGCATCGGCCGCTACATCGACTGGATCAGGACACAGGGTGCGGTCGACGACTACTTCGCCAAGGCCGAAGCCGGCCTGCGCGCGAAAGGCATCGTTCAAAGCGTCAAGGCCGAAAGCTAGGCGGCCTGAGACGCGGCATGGCGAGCGCTTCTGCGAAGATGGAGATGTGAAGAACCTTGCCATACTGGGGTCGACCGGCTCCATCGGCACCTCCACCCTCGATATTTGCGAGCGCTACCCCGGCCGTTACCGCGTCATTACGCTGGCGGCCGGGCGAAACCTGAAAGCGGCTATCGAGCAATGCGAACGCTGGCGGCCCAGCCTCGTCAGCATGGCCGAGGAAGCGACGGCCGAAGCGCTGAAGACAACTCTGCGAGAGCGCGGCATCTCCGGCATGGAGGTGCTGTACGGCACGGCGGGCACCGTCGCCTGCGCCACGCATCCCGAGGTCAACTTTGTCGTGAGCGCCATCGTGGGCGTGGCCGGGCTGGAGGCCACTTACGCCGCGGCTGCCGCCGGCAAGTCCATTGGCCTGGCCAACAAGGAAGCCATGGTTGCCGCGGGCGAGTTGATCCTGAGCAAGGCACGTGAGACCGGCGCCGCTATCCTGCCCATCGACTCCGAGCACAACGCTATCCACCAGTGCATGCGCGGTGGCACCCCGGCAGAGGTCAAGCAGATCTGGCTCACCGCCAGTGGCGGCCCTTTTCGCAATCTGCCGCTGGCAGAGTTCGAGCACATCACGCCGCAAGAGGCGCTCAAGCATCCCACCTGGGTCATGGGCCAGCGCATCACGGTCGATTCCGCCACCATGCTGAACAAGGGTCTGGAGATCATCGAGGCCTGCCGTCTATTCGACTTGCCGCCCGGCCGGGTTCGCGTCACTGTCCACCCGCAGTCCACCATTCACTCGCTGGTGGAGTACGTGGATGGCAGCATCCTTGCCCAGCTTTCCGTGACGGACATGCGTCTGCCGATCCTCTACGCCCTGGCCTGGCCGGAGCGTGTCCCTTCCGATCTGACCTTCGACATGACCGCGCTGGCCCGGCTCGACTTCCAGCCGCCCGACTTTGAACGGTTTCCCTGTCTTCGCCTGGCGTATGAGGCTGCCCGCGCAGGCAGCGCCCACTGCATCGCCCTCAACGCCGCCGATGAGATAGCCGTGGAGGCGTTCTTGCACGGCCAACTTCCCTTTCTTGGCATTCCGAGCACCATTGAGGCCGTGCTCGCGGAGATGACTGGGAAAGCCCCGGCCTCCATCGCTGAGGTGCTCCAGGCTGACGTGTTTGCCCGTGAACTGGCGCGGCGCGCCGTCGCGCGGCAGGCACCCACCCTGGCATGAGTGGACATCCCGACGTTTGTGCCAAAACGGGCAGAGAACTCCGCCAAAGCTGCGCCGTGCCTCCCCGAAAAGGTGCAGAACCTTCCCCATTGGCGTCTAATAAACTGGCACTCGCGGAACTGTCCAGATACACCCATCGCACTCCGCAGAGCGACATATACGGCAGCGAACCGCCCGAGGCATGATGTTGAACGTATTTCTTTCTTTTATGGCCTTTGCGGCTCCGGCAGCACCGAACAAGTTCATCCAGGGCGGCGTCGGCCTGCTCACCTTCCTCGCAGTCCTGGGCATTATGGTGCTGGTGCATGAGGCCGGCCATTTCTTCATGGCCAAGCTCTGCGGCGTCCGGGTGGAGGCCTTCGCCATCGGTTTCGGCAAGCGCCTCTTCGGCGTGGTGCGCAACGGGACCGATTACCGCATCAATGCATTGCCGCTTGGCGGCTACGTCAAGATGGCCGGCCAGGACGAGATGCCGTCCTCGCTGGAAGCAAGTGAGATTGCCGCCGTGCCCACCGGCCTGGAGCCGTACAACGCCGAGGCAGAACGGGCCCTGGGCGGTGACGGAGAGCGCCGTCTTGAACGGCAGGAAGCGCTGGATTCACGCAGCCGCGGCACTGGTGTTGAGTTTACCGCCGTGCCGCGTTGGCGCCGCATGCTCATCGCCATTGCCGGACCCGCCGCCAATCTGGTGCTTGCCTTTGTCATCCTGCTCTTCATTGACCTGCTGCACTACCAGCGCCCCGAGTACCTGAATGGCCCCGCGCTGCTGGACTACGTGCCCGCACAGACCTCTGCCGCCAAAGCGGGACTGAAGCCCGGCGACACCCTGCTCAGCTTCAATGGCAAGCCGAACCCGAACTGGCAGGACGTTCTGGAAGAGTCCATGCTCAACATGAAGCGCACGGTACCTTTTGAAGCGCTGCATGACGGCTTGCACCAGAGCGGCCAGATCTACATCGACAATCTGGACGATCCGCTCGACCTGTCACAGAAACTCGGCCTGGTTGCCCGCGAGCAGAACGCTCCCGTCGGTGTGCAGTCCATCGCGCCGGATACCCCGGCGCAACGTGCAGGGCTGCGTGCTGGAGACAAGATTGTCGCCATCGACGGCCTGCACCTGCACTCCGTGGACGCGCTGCTGGCCTATCTGCGCGATCAAGGCGGCAAGCCGGCGACATTGACCGTGTTGCGCGGCGGTGAGACACAGACGATTCAGGTCACGCCCGAAGTCGGCCAGGTTTCGGCCGATCGCCAGCAGTACCGGCTGGGCTTCTCCCCGGAGCGTCCCAACTTTAGCGTTGTTCGTCTGCCTCTTCCGGAAGCGATCAAACAGGCCTGGCAGGACAACGTGCACTTTTCCGTCCTGACCGTGCAGATTCTGCGCGGCTTGCTGACCCATCACGTTTCCGCCAAGAATATGAGCGGCCCGGTGGGCATTGAGCAACAAGTTTCAGAAGCGGCCGAACAGGGCTTCTGGGCCGTCGCCAGCCTGGCCTCCGCCATCAGCATCAACCTAGCCATTTTCAATCTGCTGCCCATGCCGATCCTGGATGGTGGACTGTTGCTCTTCCTCATCATTGAAAGCATTGCGCGGCGCGATGTGAAGCCGATTATCAAGGAGCGCGTCTACCAAGCCGCTTTTGTCTGCATCATCGTCTTCTTCTGCTTCGTGATGTGGAACGACCTCAGCCGCCTGATCTTCACACACCGGCCCAGCTAACTGTACTTGCAAGAGCCTCATCATGGGTGCGCCACCTTTACCGCGCTTTGCGGTGAAGGCGGCATCGAGGCGGCACAGTGCTTTGAGCACGGAAACGCGCGTTATCGACGACGATGCTGTCACAGAATGGACGCCCAATCTAGTCATTAGCCAACACGAGAGCGTTTCGTCCGTCGAGATCACTCTGTCATTTCGACCGGAGCGAAGCGGAGTGGAGAAACCTGCTTTCTTTTCGTGCTGTAGTTTAGGCTCACGGCAGACCAGCGCAGCCCATCTAGCTTTAAACCGAGCGAAGAACCTAGACCCGCGTCGGCACCTGATTCCACTGTCCGAGCGCCTTCAACTCCGCCGCGACGATCCCGGCAACACGCTGGGCCTCCACTGTGTCACCCGCGGGCAAGCTGATTGCCCCCACACGTGCGTGCCCACCGCCACCGAACCGCTCGCAAATCTCCGCAATGTTGGCCAGCTTCTCGGGCGGTACGGTCGTCCACGGACTGGTGCCGACGGAGATTTTCGTGCGAAAGCTCGACTTGGAAAGCCCGACCGCGTAGACAGCTTCAGGCAGCAAGTAATACGGAATGAACTTGCTGTAGCCCTCGGTCGGCTGGTCGGTGATGTCGAAGGTGATCACGCCGTCCTCCGCGGCCGCTCGTGAGCGCAACAAGGTGATGTCCGCCTGCTGCTTGGCCAGCCGCGGCTGCAGCGCCTCCTGCACGAAAGTCTCCTGCAGCGTGTCTACCAATGGCTGCGCTGTCAGTAGTGGAATCAGCCTGGGAATGAACTCCGGATCGCTTGTCGACTCGATGACCGTGGCCAGCTTCATGGCGGGCGCGGCAAGGCCGACCGCCGCCTCGGCCGACTCAAACTTCGCGCCATCGATGATGTCCGCCCAGCGCAGCAAATCCTCCAACCCAGCGGTGTTGAAGCCGAAGCGCTCGCGCGCCACATCGGCGATTATCCCCGTGCAGGAGGTGTAGAGCGGATCGAAAAACTTCGTCGGCGTGGCGGCAGTGCACTTCTGCTCAGCTGCAAAATGCAGCCGGTCCTTGTCCGTCATGAATGCGCTTTGGTGATGGTCGAACCACCAGGTGATCCTTGGAGATTGCGAATATTTGAAGTCAACAATCGCGTTCTCGTCACCGGTGAAGTCGGCCTCGTTCAAACCACTGTCCGCGCTGTGACGCAGCCCCTTGTAGTCGTAACTGGCAGCCGTGCTGATGCATTCACGATGGAAGCGAGTGAAGAGCGAAGCAGAACACGCCCCATCGAAACAGTTGTCGTGATACAGCACACGGAATCGCATATCATCCTCTCCAACACCGGCCCGCACTAGATGGACGCGAGCCGGCTCTCATTCAAATCCAGTTCACGTTCCAATGCCCGGTGCAGCGTATCGCCAATGCGTCCATCGTTTCTGAGCTGAACCAGCGTTTCCCGCTCCGCAGCCAAGGTTTCACGCAGAATCCGAGCGAGTGTGCTCACGTTGCCATTGTCCGGTCCGACGCGTGGTCCACACTCGGTCACTTCCTCCAACCGGTGGTGGTATTGGTGCAGCAGGTCTTCATAGCTGTGATGGGCCTCCGGATGCGCCGCGCGGCCCTCTTCAAGGCTTTCGATGGCCGCCTGCAATACGATGCGGCGGGCCTCGCTCTCTTCACAAACAGCCGTGGCGTCCACCTTGAATCGCATGACGCGAATGAGCGGCGGCAGCAGCAAGCCCTGGACCACAAGCGTGACCAGGATGACTGAGAAGGTCAAAAAGATGATCAGGTTCCGCTGGGGAAAGAGCGAGCCGTCGCTTAATGTCAGAGGGAGCGAACTGGCGGCAGCCAACGCCAGCACCCCGCGCATGCCGGTCCAACCCAAAACAAAAACAGACCGGGAATTTGGCATCGGCTCGTGCTGATGCTGCAGGACACGCCGCAGAAGATGCGCCACGCGTGCAGCGGGGTACATCCACAACAGCCGCAGACATACCAGTGTCGCCGAGAACGCCGCGCCGTACAGAAAAAGCCGAAAGCGGCCAAATTCATGCAGGCCTGACATCACAATCGGCAATTGCAGGCCCATAAGCAGGAACACAAGGCCATTCAGCAGAAACTCCATGACATCCCAAACAGCGGCTGCCTGCAAGCGGGATTCCGCTGAGAAGAAAACGGCACTCTTGCGGCTCATATAAAGACCGCAGACCACCACGGCAATGACGCCGGAGGCATGAACCTCCTCAGCCAGCAGGTAAGAGACGTACGGCACGACGAGCGAGATGGCGATTTCCACGGGGCCATCATGTATCCAGCTCTCAATTTTTGAAAATACCCAACCAAGAACCAGGCCGATGGCCGATCCAGCAGCCAGCAGCCAGAAAAACCGTGATCCGCCCGCCAGCAAAGTCGGTGTGTTGCCGTGGATGATCATGTCCACGCCAAATTCCAGTGCCAGCAATCCGGTAGCGTCGTTCAGCAGGCTTTCGCCTTCCAGAATGTCGATGATCCGTTGCGGCATGCGGAGTTTTTTTGCAATGGAAGACGCGGCCAGCGCGTCGGTTGGTGACACAACCGCACCCAGCAGAAAACCCAGCCGCCAGTCAAATTGCGGCAGAAACAAACGTGCCGTCAGGGCGACACCGACGGCCGTAAACAGCACCAGTCCCACCGCCAACATGCTGATGGAGATAATGTTGTAACGGAACTCCCGCCACGAGATTTGCCAGGCTGAAGCGAACAACAGAGGCGGAAGGAAGACCAGAAAGACGATTTCCGGCGGCAGCGGCAACCGCGGAATGCCCGGCACCAGCGACGCCAGCAATCCGACAATAACCAGCACAATGGGGTATGACAAGCCAAACCGCCGGGAAAGCCCGGAAATGCTGGCGACCGCAATCAGCAATCCCAGCAGAATCAGTTCGAGCGCGTGCAGCGGGCTCATGCTGGCGATCATGCTCTTACGATGGCATAGAACTTAGGGCCAGGTGAACTCTTTCCAGCACGCCATTTCCTGGGCAGGGACAGTACACTGCTCTGGTGGAACAGCAGCAACCATCCCTCTTGAACGAGCATGCCGATATTGGCTCAGAGCCGATCGGTCCCCACCACGAGATTTTCTTCTATGGCCGGGTTCTCCGTGCCGGATGGGGCCTGCTGATTTTTTTAGTGCTGACTCCCGTAATAGGTGCTGCGCTGCTACTGCTTACACAGGCTCTCCAACTTCTCAAATTGAGTAATAACACAACGCTTCATCTGAACTATGCGCCCATCAATCTGGCAGTACTTGTGGCTGTTCTCCTAACGACCTCGATCCTGGCCTCCATGGAGCATCGCCGCCTTGTGGCGTACGGTTTTTTTGGCCGCCGCTGGCTCCGGCTGTTTTTCGGCGGGAGCGTAAGCGCTGCTCTGCTGATGACTGCCCTTTTGTACGGGCTACACCAATCCGGCTATCTGGTCTTCCGAGGCCAGACGCTGTTTGGCACCTATGCGCAGTTCTCCCAGGGTGTGGCCTGGGCTGCCTTTTTCCTGCTTGCCGCAGTGGTGGAAGAAGCATTAACGCTCGGCTACCTGCAGTACACACTCACGCGAGGGCTGGCGTCGATGTTACGAAACTACTTCGACGCCGATCTCGGAGTCAACGTGGCATTCTGGATCGGCGCGCTGCTCCTCTCGTTCCTTTTCATGCTTCTGCACGCCGCACAGAGGGGTGAAAATATCATCGGCTTCGCCGCGGCCGGGGCTTACTCGCTCATGTTGGCCTTTTCGCTCTGGAGAACGGGTTCCATCTGGTGGGCGGTCGGCTTCCACTTTGCGTGGGACTGGGTGCAGGGCTTTTTCTTCGGCTCCACCGACAGCGGCTTCCTGCCTGCGAGCCACTTCTTTCTGACGCAGGCAAACGGTCCAGTCAACCTGAGCGGCGGTTCCACTGGCCCGGAAGGCAGCATCATCGTGATCGTCGCTTATCTGGTGGGTGCCGGACTGCTGATGCTTACCAAGAAGCGCAAAGTTTATCCTGAGCTGTGGGCAGAAGCAGAGCAGCAAAGAAAGGTTCCAGTTGCCACTCTGCCGGATCCGGGCTAAGCTTCAGCTCTTTCCCCGCTTGAGCACTGCGAGAGTTGTCCCTGGATAAGCAATCTGCATGTGACCATCTTTCATAACGAGCGCGGATCATCCTCATGCAGCCCATCTAAACTGGCAAGAGACGCATGAGCACGCAACTTGCCCCCATCCACCCGGCGGAGATGCGCCGGGCACGCCGCAACCGGCGCATCCTGCTGGCCGCGCTCGCACTTCTTGTGCTCACATGCATTGCCGCAATGGCAGCGCGTCTCTGGTTGCGGCACGCAATCCAGGCGTCCCTGCCGCAGACGGAGGGCACGCTTCATGTCACGGGTCTTGCCGCTCCCGTGCGTGTGGAACGCGATGCCCATGGCGTACCGCACATGTTCGCGCAGAGTATGGACGATCTCATCTTTGCCCAGGCTTATGTGACCGCACAGGACCGGCTGTGGCAGATGGACATGCTGCGCCGCCATGCCGCGGGCGAACTCGCCGAGGTGCTGGGCAGCAAGCTGGTGGAGCACGACAAAACACAGCGCTACCTGCAGCTGCGCGCGACAGCCGACCGAGAACTGCCGCAGATGGATCCGGTGGAGCGCCATCAACTTGAGCGTTATGCTCAAGGCGTGAACGCCGCTATGGCCGCCGCTGCTCGCCAGCTGCCAGCGGAGTTTCGCCTGCTCGGCTATGAGCCGCGGCCCTGGACCGCACGCGACTGCCTGCTGGTTGGCTTCGCCATGGCAGAGGACCTGAGCACGATCTATCCCGAAAAACTGAACCGCGAAGCGGTTTCCGCGCAACTGCCCCCACAACTCCTGGCCGATCTTTACCCTGTCGGCTCCTTTCGCGATCACCCGCCCGCTGAAGGCAAGCCGGACCTGACCATGCCGCGCGACATGCCCGATATTCCGCTGGACGAGTCCCAGACCGCTTCCCAAACCAACGTGGCCGCACCGGCGATTTCGCCGCTTGCTTCCCCGCAACACACGCAGGACCTGCTGCGGGCGCGTCTCATTCTGGCGCAAAGCGTTTCCGCCCTTCGCTGCGAAAGCTGCGCGGCGGGCAGCAATAACTGGACCGTGAATGGAACGCATACCGCCACCGGCAAGCCGCTGCTCGCCAACGACATGCATCTTGCCGTTACGCTTCCCGGTATCTGGTACACCGCCGACCTGCAGGCTGGGGATTTTCACGTCACGGGCGTTACCCTGCCCGGCGTTCCGTTCGTCATCGTCGGCCACAACGCGCATGTCGCGTGGGGTTTTACCAATAGCGGTGCCGACGCGCAGGATCTCTACATTGAGCAGATCAGCGGCAACCAGTTTCGCGCCCCCGACGGCAGCCTGCGACCGGTTGCTCACCAGCATGAGCTTATCCGCGTGAAGCACGGCCTGGATGTCGATCTGGACATCCAGCTCACGCAGCATGGCGGCGCGCTCACGCCCGTCATCTCCCCCATGCTGCCGCACGAAACGCGCGTTCTCTCCCTGCGCTGGACTCTTTTTGAGCCGCGCTTTGCAAGCCAGCCCTTTGCCAGGGTCGGCGCAGCCGCCAGCGGTGCCGAAGTAGCGTCGGCTTTTGACCATTTCGGCGGGCCATCGCAGAACCTGGTCTATGCCGACGATGCCGGCCACATCGGCTATCACCTGATCGGCTGGGTGCCCCTGCGTGGCGAGGCAGGCAAGAGCGGCATTCCGCCCGTGCCCATCAACACCGGCGAATACGAGTGGAGCGGCATTCTGCCCTACGATCAAATGCCGATGGTGCAGGACCCCGCCTCTGGCATGATCGCCACCGCTAACGCGCGCATCACGCCCGACAACTACCCCTACGCCATCGCGCTCGACTGGGAACTGCCCTACCGCAACGAGCGTATCTGGAACGTGCTCGGCAGCCAGACCGGCATGACCGCCGCCAGCATGACGGCCCTGCAAACCGACACCTTCTCCGCGCTGGACAAAACCGTTGCCGAACGCATTGCCTATGCCGTGGATCACGCAAAATCCCCTTCACAACGCGACCGCGAAGCCGCGGACATCCTGCGGAAGTGGAACGGCCATGTCACTCGTGACTCCGCCGCAGCCAACATCACGCAAGCCGTCCGAGCTTCACTCATGGCCATGCTCCTCGAGCCGCACTTCCGTACCAAAGAAGCCGCCGCTCTGTACACCTGGCGTTCGCGCAGTTACGCGATGGAGATGATCCTGGAGCACGCCTCGGCGCGCTGGCTCCCCAGCGACTACCCGGACTGGAACGAGTTCCTGACCGCCGCGCTGGACCGCGGCCTGAAGGAAAGCCATGCACCCTCGAAACTCGCCGGCTGGAGGTGGGCGGCGACGCATACGATGCAGCTCAATCACCCCATTTACTCCAGCTCCTGGCTGCTGCGCCGCTTGAGCGGCCAGACTGGCAGCAGCGCCGTCGGCCTGCCCGGCAATGGCTTTACCGTCCGCGCGGCCAGCGGCCCGCATGGGGCGAGCGAACGATTCGTCGCCGACCTGGCTGAGCTGGAAAGCTCAACCATGACCCTGCCGCAGGGGGAAAGCGGCAACCCCGGTTCGTCCTGGTACCTGGACGAGTGGCCCTCCTGGACTGCCGGCAGGCCTCTGCCGCTGCCTTTCGTCAACACAACCGGCCCAACCCACACGCTCACGCTGACGCCATGATGGAGGCACAGAGCCGCATGGCAATAACACCTCGGGTGCATCACCTTCACGGCATCTCCACCGTCGTAACAATGGGCCCAAACCGGCACGGCAGCGGCAGGTAGCAACATGCCCGTCCCGGATCGCCGCGCCCGTCTCCTCGAATCACCGATCTTCTGGATCCTCCTTGCAAGTCTCCTTGCAATCACGCCGCTGCTGATTCATGGCACCGCTTGCGGCCACGACCTGCTCTTCCACGTTCAGAACTGGATGGAGGTGAGCGAACAGTGGAAGCACGGCATGCTGCGCCCGTTCTGGTGCTTTTCTGCGGCGTGGGGCGCCGGCGAACCGCGCTTCGTCTTCTACCCGCCTTTCTCGTGGACGACTGGTGCCCTGCTCGGCCTGCTGCTTCCGTGGGCAGCTGTGCCGGCAGCTTACACATGGATCGCGCTCCTGCTCAGCGGCTTCACCATGCACCGCCTGCTGCGCCGCTTCGTTCCTGCGAACACAGCCATTCTGGGCACCTGCCTTTACCTTAGCAATCCATACATGCTCTTTGTTGCCTTTGAGCGCTCTGCCGAGGCCGAACTGATTGCCGCGGCATGGATGCCGCTGCTGCTCCTCGCCGCGTTGCGCCCCCGCATTTGCCCACTGCGCCTCGCCCTCGCCGTGGCCCTGCTCTGGCTCACCAACGCACCCGCCGCCGTGGTGGGTAGCTACGCTCTCTTACTGATCGGGGTCACTCGCCTGATTCTGGAGACTCGCACGATCGGCTTGCGCTCCAGCATGCGGCAGGCCGCCGGAACAGCAGCCGGATACGCACTCGGCCTCGCGCTCTCCAGCTTCTATCTACTGCCGGCCATTGTGCAGCGCCGTGCCGTGCAGATCGACATGGCGGTCCTGCCCGGCATGCGCCCACAGGACAACTTTCTCTTCGGCCACACCGGCGAACCTTTCCACGATGCCGTACTCCACACCGCCTCATGGATCGCGGTCATCGTGATCAGTGTTGCCCTGCTCAGCAGCGGAACGCTAGCCTGCCAATCACTCCGGACTCGCCGGAAACCCGGTGGCCCATTCTTCCGCGGCTCCATCGCGGAAGGGTGGGATCCCCGCCACGACTCCGTCCGTACTCCAAACCACGCTCAACAGCCGCGATCCAGAAACCTGACCACATTCGCCCTAATCACCCTCACCCTGGCCGTCGCCTTCCTGCTCATACCAGCCAGCCAGCTGATCTGGCGGCATGCCCCCGAACTCGCCTTTCTCCAATTTCCCTGGCGCTTCCTCACCATCGAAACCGGTGCAGCCATCCTGCTTCTCACCCTGGCCCTGCCTTCACGATGGACCGCCCGCAAGGTCCTTCCGGCTGCCCTGCTTCTCACAACACTTGCCGCCTTCGCCGCACACACCCGTTTCGCCCAACCCTGCGATGAGGAGGATGCCGCTCAAGCCGGGAGTGATCAGGTTCTGCGCGATCGCGGCACAGAGCCCACCGACGAATACACCCCGAAGGACGCCGACAACGACGCCTTGCACCCACCGTTGCCAAATGCCTGGCTCGCCGAGACGGACGATGGAACTCCGCCGGCACAGCCTGCGCCCGAACTGCTCACCATCGCCGACGGCAACCCCGGCCACCTCAGCTTTCGCATCGCGGCACTGCCTGCTCCGCGGATCCTTGTCGTCCGCCTGCGCGGCTTTCGCGGATGGCACGTCACCCAGGATGGCCAGGAGTTCCCGGCGCAACCCACCCGCGATGATGGTCTGCTCTCGCTGCCCCTCACCACCGGCGCATCCCACCGGATCGACATCCGCTACAACTGGACCGGCGACGAATATGCCGGGTTAGCTGTCAGCGCAGCCGCGCTGCTGCTCTGCCTCGGTCTTGCCTCACGCGCACGCAAACCAGCGCAACCCACTGTCTGAAAACGCGACAAACCATGCAGTCCAGCCCCGCCGCGTCGATAGTTTCTCCATGGACGCCGGCAGACCGCAAGCCCCTTCCCATTCCTTCTCGCCAAACACCGAAGCCACGCGTGTGCCGGCCCCCGCTGTCCTCTCCGCGCTGTCCTACGCGCTCGACCTGACTGAAGGCCAGCCCATGGGCCATGCCATGCAGACCTGCCTAGTCGGCATGCGCCTGGCCGCGGCCATCGGCATGCCTGTCGCAGAGCAGGCCAACCTGTACTACGCGCTGCTGCTGAAGGATGCCGGTTGCAGCAGCAATTCCTCCAAGCTCTTCCACATCCTGCAAACCGACGAGATCAAAGCCAAGGGCGATCTGAAGGACAAGGACTGGACCAAAATCGGCCTTGACAGCTTGCGTTACGCCATTAGCCATGTCGCCACCGGCAAGCCTTTCCTGGAACGCGTCCGCACGCTTGTCCGCGTCGCCGCCACGCAGCAGAAGGATTCCTGCGACCTGGTCAAAATCCGCTGTGAACGCGGCGCATCCATCGCGCGCCAGATCGGCTTTCCGCTGGAGGTCGCCCTCGCCATTGCCAACCTGGACGAACATTGGGATGGCCACGGCTACCCAATGGGAGTCCGCGCGCATGAGATTCCACTGGCGGCACGCATCATGAACCTGGCGCAGACGCTGGCCGTCTTCTGGACTATCGGCGGCGCTTCCGCGGCGCTCGACGTCATGCGGCAGCGCGACAAACGCTGGTTCGACCCGGAGCTTGTCAAGGCAGCGCGCCATCTTTCCGACGACGGTTCCCTCTGGCAGGGATTGGGCGATGAAAACCTGCCGGAACTCGTCGACTCACTCGAACCCGGCGAAAGCAAACTCTTCTTCAACGGCGAGCGCATGGATGACCTTTGCCTCGCCTTTGCGGAGGTCATCGACACCAAATCGCCCTTTACCTTCCGCCATTCGCGCGGAGTGGCCATCGCGGCCGTGGAAATCGGCGAGCGCCTTGGCCTGCCGCAGCCGGAGCTCGTCACTCTGCGCCGCGCCGGCCTGCTGCACGACATCGGCAAGCTCGCCGTGCCCAATTCCCTGCTGGAAAAGCCGGGCAAACTCACCCCGGAAGAATGGCTTGTCGTCAAGCAGCATCCCTACTACACGCTGCACATCCTGCAACGCATTCCCGGCTTCGCCGAGCTGGGCAACATGGCCGCGGCGCATCACGAACGGCTGGACGGCAGCGGCTACTTCCGTGGCTGGAAAAGCGGAGAGCTCAGCCTGCATGCCCGCATCCTGGCTGTTGCCGACGTTTACGACGCGCTTGCCGCGGAGCGCCCCTACCGCGCCGCCCTGCCACTCGACAAAGTCCACAGCATTATGGATTCCGACGCTCCCCACGCCCTCGATATCGAGTGCCTTCGTGCCCTGGAGAGCGCGCCCGTGCTGATGCCGGCAATGCCGGAGCGCCTTCCTGATTCACAGGAGCCGCTGGTTGGCTTCGGGCTCGTTCCCGCTCACGTCTTCTAGTGTTCGCACGCAACCCCGCGGACCTGCATTGCAGAAGCCCGCCAAAACAGTTCTCAGGAGTTTCCATGACCTCGCCACGCACACTTTTCGCGGCCTCGCTGCTTACCACCACCGGCCTTTGCTTCACCACGGGACATGCCACCGGCCAAAGCCTCTACTGGAACAGCGCCTCCGCTTCCGCCACAGGCTCTGGCGGGGTATACCTGCCCACCCCGGTCAACGCTCTTGATGCCCTGTCCACCAACCCGGCGGGGCTCACCGAGGTGCGCCGCCCCGTTGCCAACCTGAGCGCGGCGGCGGTCTTCTCCCGCGGCAGCTTCAGCAACTCCGTCAACAGCAATGCCCCGCTGCGCACCGCGCCGGCGGTTGCGCCCTTTGGTGCATTCGCCATGCCGCTCGGCCGCTCGCGCTGGACGGCGGGTGTGGCCGTGGTGCCCGATTTTGCCGCAGTCGCCGATTGGACCTACGTCGATGCGCCCGGGACCGCCGGTGCCAGCTACGGTCTGCAGCGCCACCGGTCGTCCATCACGGCCTACCGCACCACCGCCGGCATCGGCTTTGCGGTCAACCCACGCCTTTCATTCGGCCTGGCCATGGGTGCCGACAGGAATACCAACAGCCTTCACGCGCCCTACATCTTCCAGAGCCAGCCCGTTGTGAAAGGCCTGAAAACCCTGCTTGCGCTCGACACCGAAGGCGTCGGCGTGAACGGCAGCGCGGGTCTGCTCGCGAGACCGTCACGGACGCTGCAGATCGGCCTCAGCTACCGCTCCGCCACCCACATCCACAGCACCGGCACCGCGACCGGCAACATCGGCGCGCAACTCGCCGCACTCGGTCTTGGCGGCGCCCGGCCGGATTTTGCCTACCGTGCCGCTGTTAGCAACACTTTCCCGCAATCTGCCACTGTTCATGGCAGCTGGGCTGTTCATCCGCGCTGGTCTGTCGCCCTGCAGGGTGAGTGGGTCGACTGGGCCCGGGCTTTTCACACGCTCGACGTCAGCCTGACCAACGGCAACAACGCCGACATCAACGCCCTGTTGCAGTCCAGCTCGCTGCAGGACCGTGTTCCGCTGAACTGGAAAGAGCAGTTTCCCGTGCACATCGGCGTGGAGCATTCCCTTTCGGAGTTCGTGGTGGCCCGCGCCGGGTATGCGCACGCCAACCGTGCCGTGCCCGCCTCGACACTTACGCCGCTCACCGCCGCAATCCATGGCGATGCCGTCTCAGCGGGGGCCGGCTTGCACCGGGGCCGTTTCATCACGGACGCAGCCTACACCTGCATCCCGTCGGCCACAACTCATGTGACTCACAGCGGTCTGGCCACACCGCAATATGACAACAGCCGCACCACGGTCGGCCTGCAAACGCTTACCGTCTCCACCACCCTGGTCTTCTGAGGGGACCTTGCTCCATCTCTGGGTTGTATAGAGACACGGGTTGATAGAACCGGCCCGGGATCGCCGATCCGGTGTCCATTTGCGAACACTTTGTTCTCGCGAGTGGACACCTGGTGCTGCTCCGGAAAGAGCAAGCCTCACCGATTCGTGATTTCCGGGTGTTTCCATGTGCCCGGCTTTGGCATGCCTCGTGCATTCATTCCCGATGCATGGACATTTCTCGCCCAGACCTGAAGCGCCGCAAACAGCGCCGCACCATCGCCGCCGTCGCTGTTGCGGCGGTTCTCATCGCGGTCGCTGCTTTTTTCGTCGCGCGCCTCAAGCCGGCCGTCCCCACCGTGGAGGGCCCACTCTTTACTGATACCGTCAAGCGCGGCCCGCTGCTGCGCCAGGTGCGCGGCCCGGGCACGCTGGTTCCCCGCGAAGACAAAATTCTGCTCATTCCCGCGCAGACCGAAGCGACCGTGCTTCGCATCCGGGTTCTGCCTGGCGCGCTGGTCCACCCAGACACCATCGTGATGGATCTTTCCGATCCCGCGACCCAGCAGCAGGTGCTGGATGCGCAACTGCAACTCAAGTCCGCCGAGGCCGACCTGCAAAACACCCGTGCCAAGTCCCAAAGCGACTTTATGACGCAGCGCGCGGGTGCAGCGACCGTTTCCGCCGACCAGAAACAGGCGCTGCTGCAAGCGAAGACCGATCAAAGCCTGCTCGATTTAGGCGTGATTAGCGGCCTGAAATACAACGAATCCCGCGGCAAGGCGGACGAACTCGGCATCCGCAACGACATTGAAGGCAAGCGCCTGCAATTGAATCAACAGGCCATCAGCACCCAGGTAGCCGTGCAGCAGGCCAAGGTCGACCAGGCTCGCGCGCTGCTCGCCCTGAAACAGAAGCAGGAGAACGCCCTGAGTGTGCGCGCCGGCATCAACGGCGTCTTGGTCGACCTGCCGCACCAGGTGGGCGAGCACGTCGCCATTGGCACAACGCTGGCCAAAGTTGTGCAGCCCGACCAGCTGAAAGCCTCACTAAAGATCGCCGAAACGCAGGCGCGCGACATCACCATCGGCCAGCCCTCGGCCGTGGATACGCACAACGGCGTCATTCAAGGCCATGTGCAGCGCATCGACCCGGCCGTGCAGAACGGCACGGTCACCGTGGACGTAGCACTCGAAGGTGCGCTACCCCAGGGTGCCCGCCCCGACCTGTCCGTCGACGGCACCATCGATCTCGACCGCCTGACGGATGTGCTCTATGTCGGCCGGCCGGCAAGCGGCAACGAGAACAGCACGCTCAGCCTCTTCAGGCTCTCGCCCGACGGCAAGTACGCCACGCGCACCGCGGTACAGGTCGGCCGCGCCTCGGTCAACAACATTCAGGTTCTTGGCGGCCTGCAGCAGGGCGACACGGTCATCCTGTCTGACATGTCGCGATGGGACAGCAACGACAGGTTGCGAGTGGAGCAGTGAAAAAACAAGTTCTAAGTGATAGGTGCTAAGTAGGTAGTAAGTAGTTCAAAGCCGAACGGATAAGACACTCGCAACGAATTCTCGGCAACTTACTACCTACCACCTACTACTACCTACTACCTACTACCTACTACCTACTACCTACTACCTACTACCTACTACCTACAAGGAGACTTCCGTTATGGCCGT
>CAXTPQ010000059.1:0-1777 GCA_964246215.1 uncultured Terriglobus sp.
TCAAATCGCAGAGATTACAGCGTGGCAACCTTCGCGGGAGTACGCAAAAAGCGCAGCAGATCTTCATTGAGCCGGTCGGGCACGGTGTTGGTCAGGCCGTGCGGTTCGCCGTCGTATGCCAGCGTTTCAGAGTTGGCCAGCAGCGCCTTCATGCGTGCGCCGGAGACTTCCATCGGCACGGTTTTGTCGCCGGTGCCGTGGATCACAAGTGCCGGGATCGTGATCTTTGCCACGTCGCCGCGGAAGTCCGTTTCCGACCAGGCACGCACCAGCTTGATCGTCGCATCGGGTGAGGCGGTCATGGCCATGGAGTGAAAGAAGTCGATCTGCGCGGCCGAGACGGTGTGGTGAAGGGCGGAGTAGTTGTAAAACATGTGCGAGAACGTGCTCAGAAAATCCGCTCGATCCTTCACCAGGCCCGCAACGATGCCTTCAAAAACCTTGCCATCCACGCCCTCCGGATTGCTATCGGTCTTGAGCAGGAACGGTGTCACGGCGGAGATGAAGACCGCCTTGGCCACGCGAGCCTGGCCATAGTGGCTCAGATACCGCGCCACCTCGCCTCCACCCATGGAAAAGCCGACCAGTGTTGCACCATTCAGGTTCAGCCCTTCCATCAAATCGTTCAGGTCGCTGGCGAGCGTGTTGTATTCATAACCCGAGCCCGCCCAATCGCTGCGCCCAAAGCCGCGGCGGTCGTAAGCAATCACACGGTAGCCGGCGTCGGCCAGCACGCGCGCCTGAAACTCCCAGCTTGCCGAAGTCAGCGGCCAGCCGTGGATCAGGACAACGGGTGTGCCGCCGCGTGAGCCCCAGTCGTAAAAGAAAAGGTTGGTGCCATCCTTGGCCTGCAAACTGGGCATGAGCGGTCTCGCTTTCCGGCGGGGTTTGGCCGCCTCCCAACTGTGATGCGGCTCAGAGAGGAGGAGCGGGCAGTCTTCCGGAGTCCGCTGCGGTTCATGTTCAAGAGACGAAAAACGCCCAGCACGTGCGACCGATGCCCACCTTCGCCTCGTGTCCTCGGTAAGGTAGAAGGTGTGACCCTCGACGAGTTCCAGCAAAATCCCGATCGGCAACAGTTCGCCGCGCATCTCCGCGCCTTGCTCCCCTACCTTGCGGAGGATGTCACCATCAGCCCGACACGCGGCGGCCGGGCAGCCGCCCTGGAAACGCTTGCGCTCATCAAGCCACGGGAGTACGAGCGCAGCCGAAATTTTCTTGCCGGTGACATCACACGGCTTTCGGCATACCTGCGTCATGGCGTGCTCACCCTGGCGGAGGTTCGCGACTATGCATTGGAGCAGGTGAGCGATGCCGCGCATGCAGGCAAGCTGATCAACGAGTTCGCCTGGCGTGATTACTGGCAGCGCCTCTATGTTGAGTTGGGTGAAGGCATCTGGCAGGACCAGGAGGCCTACAAGACAGGATTTACAGCTTCAAACTATGCCGACGTGCTCCCGGAGGACATCCCCGCAGGAGAGACGACACTGGCCTGCATGGACAGCTTCAGCAGGGATCTTCGGCAGACCGGCTACCTGCACAATCATGCCCGCATGTGGTTTGCGTCGTACATCGTTCACTGGCGCAGAACGCGCTGGCAGGCGGGTGCGCGATGGTTCCTGGAGCACCTGATCGACGGTGACCCCGCGAGCAACAATCTCTCCTGGCAGTGGGTGGCCTCCACCTTCGCCAGCGCGCCCTACATCTTCAATCGAGAGAACCTCCAGCGGTATACCGACGATGCTTACTGCAAGGTCTGCCCCCACGCCAAAGCGGG
>CAXTPQ010000059.1:1877-3561 GCA_964246215.1 uncultured Terriglobus sp.
TGGGACACAGGTTGGCTTGTTCCCAACCGCATTTCGATGAAGCGCGTGATGTTTATCGGGGAGTGCCTTCTGGAAATGCCAGGCACCATTGACGTGCGTGCCGGCGAACCGGCAGAAGAGCTGCTGGCCGCCGCACACTCTGTGCAGGCCGGCTACCTCCTCGCACAGCGCACGCCGGATCCGCGCCTCAACGCCGCGGCAGCCCAGGTGAGCCGGCATCTGCCGGTCGTCTGGTTTGATCCGCCGCCGTTTGTGGAAAGTTCGCGCGGCTTCGACCTGAAGCGCTTCTCGCGCTACTGGAAACGCGCCGGAAGTGCCGCCATGCAGCCGACGCGAGTATGAAGCAGCGCTGAGCGTTTTGGGAGGAGAGCGGGGCACGCAAACCGTTCTTCAGTTCACGTGGCCCCGCGCGATATCAGCCTCGCTCAGCTTCGCGGATGTACTCCACAATGGCCTCGCTGAAGCCGGTGACGCGGTTCCAATCACCATAGCCCACGCCATGCTTCGCGGAGGCGACGTTGATCATGTAGCCGCGGCCCTCCGGCGCGGGCACCTCGTCGGCGGACTGCTCATCCGTAATGACCACGATCCGGTCATACGGTTCGCGCACCGAACGCAGTGCCGCGCCCAGATACGTTCCGCCGTGGGGCTGGCTGTGCTCCATGGCGTCGCGCAGAGCATAACCACGGCGCGGCGGCACCAGTTGCAGCCCGTGCGAGAACGTGTACACGCTTACCCGCTCCGCAATCTCACGCAACAGAATGGCCAGCCCGTACGCGGCGTCCAGGCGAAGCATCTCGCCCTTTGCGGAAAGCCGCGCGACCATGGATCCGGACACATCGACCAGAAGCACGGTGCGTCCGGGCAGCTTCGCCGCATCCCGCAACGATCGCAGCATTGCCGCTTCCAGCGCCTCCTCCAGCCGTGGAGCATAGCGGGCAGCTGAAAGAAAGCGGAAAGGCAGCACACGTTCCGTCCGCATCTCGTTCAGCGCATGAGCCATTGCCCTCTCCGGCACACCCGCTTCCTGCATGTTGCGCAGGTTGCGCAGGAGCGCCAGCGCGCCGAGCTTCTTCTCAGAGAGCAGCCGCGTCCAGTGCGCCAGCTTGTCGCCGCCGCCTGAAAGCGCCACCTCCCAGGTGTCGGGCGTGGCCAGCTCGTTGGCGGCAAGACGCTTCCAGAGTTCGGCCTGTACCTCGTCGACCGGCTTCGCGTGCGTCAGAAAGAGCACGTCTCGCAGACGCACGCTGCCGGCACGGTCGTACTTGGCGAGCTGGTACTCGTCGAAGCGGGTAAGTGCCGAGGCAAGCCCCTTCTTCACCTGCGCCGAGAGCGGGACGCGCCCCTTTGCCCAGTAGATGGCAAGGAACTCGGCGAGCTCGTCCGCGCGCTGGATCACGCGGGCCAGCGTCTCCGCGACCAGGCCGCGATGCGTTGCATGCCGTGCCATCTCCCGGACAAGCAGAAGCGGCGCATGGCGAAGCCTCATGGCGGTCCGTGCCTCCACGGCCAGTGCGGCCACACGCTCCGGAGCCACATGCGGCACAAGCGCGGCAACGCGGTCTGCGATGCTCTCGCCGTCCTCATAGAACTCACCTTCCCACAGCATGCAGGCCAGCACAGACCGGCGCAGCATCTGCTCCGGCGTGAGCACGGCGGCGGGTGCGCCCTCATGGGTGCGCTG
>CAXTPQ010000059.1:3661-5693 GCA_964246215.1 uncultured Terriglobus sp.
TTGAATCCCGCCTTCTTCAGCGGCTCCGTGGAGATATCGATTGCGAAGTCTTTCATCTCCTTCCATGAGGGCCGGTTCTTGTCGTAATAGCCGGAGCACTCATAAACGGCAAAGGGCACTGTTACATTGGGATGAACATCCGTGCAGATCATGAGAAGCTCGCTTTCGCGATATCCCGTCATGATGTGAGCACTGGTGCAGGTGCGGCACAGCGGTGTGGAACCCACCGGCGTTCCGCCCTTGATATATGGCTTGCCCATGGCAAAGCTCACCTTTCTTCCGAGTAAGTTCGAAGGTGTCTTACCTTTCGAAAAAAGCAGGCCGGGAACAAGCGACTGCAGTAAAGGCGCTCTACCGCTGAGCTACGCGAAAGAAAACATCGCGGCAGGATTCGAACCTGCGACCACCTGCTCTCAAGGCGAAGTAACTGCGGTCTACACCACCGGCCTGAACTTATACCAGACATGTCTCCATCCCGAGGCAAAGTTACTCTGCCGGGACGGGCACGAATGCTTTGTAGAGAAGACATCTTCACGGGAACAAACGACTGCAGAAGTGCTTTTTCAGAGAAGTATCTGCAGTCTTCACCACGTGAAGCGATGTCGAAAAGCTCGCTAATGTTGACTATGCCTGGACAGTGCGTAGGGTCCGCGACAAGCTAAGTGCAGCTTGGGAACCAGCCCAGGGGAGCAGTCCGGAGATCGGCGCAAAAGCTTTGAGCTTCCGGCTGCCTCTTCATCGGATTGTGTGCGATGTATCTCACGGAACTCTCCTACGCAGGTGTGACTATCTCACACGTAACTAACATTGTGCAAGCCAAATTGCAGATATTTTCAGTTCATAAACCGGCGTACCAGTCATAGCCCAGCTTGGTCCAGTAGTCGTCGGGCTTGTCGTTTGTGTAACTGATGAGTGCGATGCGCTTGATCTGCTTGTAACCGTATCTGCTGGGCAGGTGCAGCCGAAGCGGTGCACCGTGATTTTGCGTGAGGGGCTGGCCCATCATCTCCGTCACCAACAGGGCTTGGGGATGCCGGAGGGCTTTCAGATCATAGCCGACGTAGTAGTCGCCGTCCGGTGTTTCCATGTAGACGTACTTCGGCTCGCGGCCGTCGATCGGTTCGGGCGGGTAGGCTTCCAGGAAGTCGGCAAAGCGGACACCGGCCCAGTGCACGATCTGGCTCCAGCCTTCAATGCATTTGAACTGCGTAACGAGTTCATGCCGGGGCAGCTTCAGCACGTCGGCAAGGGTGAGCAGCAGGCCCGGTGTATTTGGCGGCAGCGTGCTGTCGCTCTCGCCGGCTTCTTCCATGCCGCGCGGCTTGCGGCCCGTTTGATTTTCGTCCTGGCCGTCCTCGTCTTCCTTGCCGGGGCCGCCGGTGGGGGGCGCGGTTCCCATCTTTGCGGCGGTATTGTTCGTGGGGCCAGCCTTTACATCTTTGCCTGGAGCCTGATCGGCGTGCGGCGGCATGGGTGGTGCGTTGCCGGCGGCGTCCTTGGGATCGGGGTTGTTGTCCTGCTTGCCGGCCGAGGCCATCTTATTGCCGGTATCGCTGCCGGGCTGCATCTTGGAGTCCGCGCCTGCTTTGGGGGCAACCTTCGTGTCGTGTCCTTCGTCCTTGTCCTGCTTTTCCTTCTTGTATTGGTACTCCCAGGCGGTGACGTCGTTGACAAAGCGCGGGTGCTGCGTTGCGTTTGCCATGCCGACAAGCTGCAGCCGCCAGCTTTCCGGAACGATGTCCTTTTTGAGGCCATAAATGCCGTTGATGCGCAGTGTCTCCGCGCGGCTGAGCGGGTAGGTGGGGGCCAGGATCTCTTCCTGAAAGAGGCCGCGTGAGATGGATGCGTTGGCTTCCATGGTTTTGCGCAGCAGCAGCGGTTGCATTTCCTCCTGCCTGCTCAGGTTCAGCCACGCAACAAAGCCCGCACCGGCGGCCGTGGCCACGCCCGCCCCTAAAAAGGCACGGCGGGTGGAGCGGCGGGACTCGGTGAGCACGGCGGCATCGGCCTCTTCCCGGCCAGGCAGCCGTTT
>CAXTPQ010000059.1:5793-18705 GCA_964246215.1 uncultured Terriglobus sp.
AGCATCTCTTCGTCGCTCATGACCAGCTCTTTCGTTCGGCTTCAATGGAGGGCGCTTCGACCCGCTGGATTTCGCGTCCGCTCACCATGGAGCGGAAGTTGTTCCAGCCGGCCATGATGACCTGATAGACGTGAATGGCGAAAAAGCCGAGAAAGGCCATGGTCGTCCAGAAGTGGATCCAGCGGGCCATCTCATAGCCGCCGCAAAGTGTGGTGAGCCAGTGCGCTGAGGTTGGCTTGTAAATGGCAAAGCCGGTGAGCAGCATGACCGCGCCCATCACGATGCAGGAGGTGTACGCGATACGCTGCGCGCCGTTGTACTTGGTCTGCCGCGGCAGGCCCTTGCGCAGGTGCAGGTCCACCAGCGTGACCTGGATGGCTTCTTTCAGGCTCTGTTTCTGCGGCAGGATGAAGCGCCACTCGCCGGAGATGAGCGTGTACAGCACCCAGGCAATGCCGTTGATGGTAAAGATCCAGATGAAAAACAAGTGGTATCCCAGGCCTTGGGTCACGTGGTAGGGCACGTGGAGCAGGTTGTAGAACCAGTCTGGAAAAAAGCGGAAGAGGGTGAACTTGCCGATGCCGATGCGGTAGACCCGATGCGGGTGGAGGTAGGCATTGTCGGAGTCGTTCCAGTAGATCAGCAGGCCGGTCCAGATCAGCGTGAAGAGCACGGGAAAGTTGATCCAGTGCATCCAGCGAATGGCGAGGGGATGCTTGCGCTCCATGCGGATGCTGGCGCCGGTCTGGGAAGGACGGCTCTCGGCGGTCTTATCCGGTAGAGCGGCGTTGCCCGGTAAGGTGACAGGTATGGAGCTCATCGGACGGTTCTCCTTCTGTTCAGACGAAGTGCTTGGGTGGAACGATCTGCTTCAAGTGCCTGCTGTTGGTACGGATCAGGCATCCCGGGTCGAGCAGCGGAGATCAGGCAGCGGCGTGGTCCAGCAGCACGGGCTGAGCTGTTGGCCGAAGCCGCTGCAGCAGCGCCGTGAGCATACGCACACCGTCCACGACCGTTTCGCGCGGCGCGGCAGTGAAGCACAGGCGAAAGTGTGTGGACTGCCGGTGCGAACGGTCCGGTTCAAAGGCAACGCCCGGCGCCACGCTCAGCCCATGCGATTCCAGTGTGGCAAAGAGCAGATCCGAATCCACGGGGAAAAGCAGTTCCATCCACAAATACAGGCTGCCGGCAGGAACGCTGCACCGCACCAGGCCGTCGTCAAGGGCGGGCTGCAGTGCGTCCAGCGCGGCTTCACACAGGCCGCGGTGATGCTCCCGCAGGCGCACAAGGTGCCGCTCCATCTCGCCGCTGCGCAGCAGGTCTGACAGAATCAACTGGTTCAGGCCGCCGGTGAAGAGGCTGGAGCGCATCTTGATGAGCGAGAGCTGCTTGACCATGTACAGCGGCGCGGCCAGCCAACCAATGCGCAGGCCGGGCGCAAGGATTTTTGAAAAGGTACTCATGGTGATGACGAGTGCATGCCGGTCCAGCTGGTAAAGGCTTTCCGGCAGGGCCTGGTCACCGAACCAGGTGCGGCCGTAGACGTCGTCTTCCAGTACCGGTACGCGATACCGGTGCGCCAACTCCAGCAGGCCCAGGCGCTTTTTCCGGTTCATCACGCGGCCGGTCGGGTTTTGAAAGGTCGGCATGGTGAAGATGAGCTTCGGCCGGTAGCGCAGGAGCAAATCTTCCAGCTGGCCGAGCGACCACGCCGTGGGCCAGGCAAGCAGGCGCGCACCGGCGGCCCGGAAGCTGTGAATGGCACCGGGGTAGCTGGGTGCGTCCATGACCACGTAATCGCCCGGCTCGATCAGGCAGCGCGCCAGCAGATCGATGGCTTCCTGCGCGCCGGCGGTGATCATCAGGTGCTGGGGTGAGATGCCAGTCCACTGCGCGATGGCTTCGCGCAGCTGCCACTGACCCTCGGTGGGGGCGACGGCCAGTGCCGATGGCAGACATTCCGCCATCACGCGATTCGCGCCGGCCTTGTAAGCCTCACCGGGAAAAATTTCCAGTGATGGCGTACCCGCGGACAAGGGGTAACGGATCTCCCAGGCACATCGCCGCGCCAGCAGTTCCAGCACGGGTTCATCCAGGCTGTTGGCCCGGCTGGACACCTTGCCGCTCCACGAAAAGCTCTCTGCCTCATTCGGCAGGGCGCACACAAAAGCGCCCTTGCCGCGCAGCCGCCGGATGACACCCTGCTGCTCCAACTCGCCATACGCGGCGGTAACGGTGTTGCGGCTCACTTTCAACGTGGCCGCCAGATCGCGTTCACTGGGCAGTTGCCCGGCAGGCCGCAGAGTGCCCTGGCGCACCTGGCCCAGCATTGTTTGCACCACCTGCGCCACCAGGCTCTCCGGTGCGGGTGAAACGGCTTGCTCGGCCATGCTTCTACCCTCCGCCCGGCGTTTTCTGGCGCAATTACATTGTCAGGGAGGTCCGCAGGCCGGTACAAGCCACTTTCCAGGTGGCTCTGCCCTTGGATCTCACTGTGGCTGCCGCTGAAGAGTACGGGCAATTGCGCCAGAATAGCTCATATACCCTCATCCTCTGGAAAGAAGGGCACAAACCGCATCACAACCGGCATGCAACTCTTTCTTCTCCTGATGGCACTGCTGGCCGGTGCAATGAACCCACTGCAAGCCACAAACGCCGAACTGCACAAGCACTGGCAACAACCGGTTTGGACAACGGCCTGGGTTTACCTGAGCGGTTTGTCCGCCATTCTGCTGGTGCAGGCATTTGTGCGGCAGGCGGCGCCATCGCACGCGGCGATCACGGCAGCCCCGTGGTGGGCATGGACAGGCGGAGCCATCTCCATCATCACAACAATGATCGGCCTGATGTACGCACAGAAACTCGGCTCGGGGACCTTTACAGGTTTGAGCATCACCGCTTCCATCCTGGTCAGCATTCTGCTGGATCACATGGGCTGGATTGGCTTCAAGCAGCATCCTGCCACACCTCTGCGGTTGGCGGGCGGTTTGCTCATGGTCGCCGGCATTTGGCTTGTCAGCCGCTTCTGAACACTGTCTGACTTCACGGCAAGCAGCGGAACTCAAGCGTCACGAGGGTAAGGCAGGTATCGTTGTCGGTTCATGCCGGCCTGGCTCTGAACGGTAAAACGGTACCTGCCTGCACAGAGTTTCGCGACAGGGTCGAGTGACCCCATCGCGGGGATTTACTTTTTCGCGCCTTCGTGGTGCTCCTTGGGATCGGACGCCTTCTTGTGCGGGTGCTTGCCTGTGCCCTCTTCCGAAGAGTGATCTGCCTTGGCAGGCTCGCTCTTTGAGGACGTCTTGCTCTCGCTCGCAGACTTGGTCGACCCGGCTTCATGATGCTCAAAGGGTTCTGCCGCGCTCTTGTGCGGATGCTTGCCTGTGCCTTGTTCGTTTGCCATCGTGTCTCCTTGTTGGAAGGGCTTCGCCACTTCAGCAGCGTAGGACAGGCCGGCATCCAGAGTGCGTTGCTCTTTGCCGTGTGTGCGTTCCTTGACATTCCGCGTCACTTTGCGCAATACCATTTTTTAGGCGTCACTTTACGCTGCGGTCCGCTACGTCCGCCGCGCAAGGGCAACGAGGCTTTCACGCGTGCGCTCTTACCCTGTAGACCATAAAGAAAAGGGATGTTGAATGATAGATACGTCCATGCAGCTTGAATCAGAAGCTGTCCGCGAAGAGTCGCGTTTCGCGAGCACATCAACGAATCCGAACACCATGCCGTTTGGGGCGGAGTTGCAGGCGGACTGCGTTCGCTTTGCCCTGTGGGCCCCGGAAGTGGAAAGTGTTCAAGTAGAGATCGACGGCCTTTCCGAAGCTTTGCCGATGCAACCGCGGCAGAACGGCTGGTTTGAGCTGCTGACGGCCAAGGCCAAAGCAGGCAGTTGCTACCGGTTCATCCTGCCGGACGGTACGAAGGTACCCGATCCTGCCTCACGCCACCAGCCCGCAGACGTGCACGGGCCGAGTGAGGTCATTGACCCTTCCGGCTACACCTGGAACGATGCCGCATGGCAGGGCAGGTCCTGGCCGGAGGCAGTCCTGTATGAACTCCACGTGGGTGCCTTTACCGAGGAAGGCACCTTCCGCTCCGCCATTGACAAGCTCGATCATCTGGCGGCATTGGGCATCACCGCCCTGCAGATTATGCCGGTTGCTGATTTTCCGGGCCGCTGGAACTGGGGCTACGACGGCGTGCTGCTGTATGCGCCGGACTCTTCCTATGGGCGCCCGGAGGACATGAAGGCACTGGTCGACGCGGCCCACGCGCGCAACATGACCGTCATGCTCGATGTGGTCTACAACCACTTTGGCCCGGATGGCAATTACCTGCCCACTTACGCAAAGCCGGTCTTTACCGACCGGCACTGCACACCCTGGGGCAACGCCGTCAATTATGACGGACCGGGCAGCGAGACAGTGCGTGAGTTCGTGATTCAGAATGCCCTTTACTGGCTCCGCGAGTACCACCTGGACGGCCTGCGCCTGGACGCGGTGCACCAGATCAAGGACGGCAGCGACATGCATCTGCTGGATGAGCTTGCGGATCGCGTCCGCGCCATCGACTGGGGCAGGCCGATCCACCTGGTTTTGGAGAATGAGAAGAACCAGGCGCAACGCCTCATCCGCGACGATAGAGGCCGGCCTTTGCTTTACACCGCGCAGTGGAATGACGACATGCACCATGTGCTGCACACCGCCGCAACGCTGGAGGGCCACGGCTACTACGGCGACTATCTGGAAGACACTGAGAAACTGGGCCGCGCGCTGGCCGAGGGATTCGCCTTTCAGGGCGAGATGATGCAATCCATTGACCGTGACCGCGGCGAGCCCAGCGCCTTTCTGCCTCCCACCGCCTTTATCGCGTTCATGCAGAATCACGACCAGATCGGCAATCGCGCCTTTGGCGAACGCATTAACGCCATCGCCTCTCCGGAGGCCGTGCACGCCATTGCGGCGGTCTACCTGCTGCTGCCGCAGGTTCCCATGCTGTTCATGGGAGAGGAGTGGGGCAGCTCGCAACCCTTCCCGTTCTTCTGCGATTTTTCCGGCGACCTGGCCGCGGCAGTCAGCAAGGGCCGGCGCGAGGAGTTTGCCAGCTTTCCAGAGTTCAAGGACCCCGAGCAGCGCGAACGCATTCCCGACCCCGAAGACCCGCAAACCTTTCGCAGCGGCAAGCTGGACTGGAACGAAGCCACCCAGGGTGCGCACGCGGAATGGATCGGCTGGTACCGGAACATCCTAGACATCCGCCGCACCCGCGCGTTGCCGTTGCTGCAAGAAATCGGCGGTCATGCCGGCACTTACCAGGTACTCGCCCCGGGTGCCGTGGTGGTTCGTTGGCATGTCGACGCGGACACGGAACTACAACTGGAAGCGAACCTTTCCGACACCTCCGTCAGCGGCTTTGCCGAGCCAAAAGGCATGCAGCTCTGGCAAGAAGGCCCACCGCGGGAAGGCGATCTGTTGCGCCCGTGGTCGGTCGTCTGGTCCGTGCTGCAGCAAACGACAACGTCGTAGCACATACACGTAGGTAACCCACCTTTACCGCGCCCTCTGCGGTAAAGGTGGGATTCTTCCGCGCCGGTAGTCCTCCGGGCTGTCGAAACAAAGGTGTGTTGTGAGCGGTTCTCGGCTGCACCCCGTTGCTGCGAGAATGAACACGGATGTCCCTTCGCTTCGACCTTCACGCCACCACCGGCACCGCACGCCGCGGCACACTGCATCTGCCCCATGGAGCGGTGCAGACCCCTGTCTTCATGCCGGTGGGCACCGCCGCGAGTGTGAAGGCTGTCCCCCAGCAGATGCTGGAGAATCTTGGCGAAGACGGGCGCGGCGCAGAGATCATCCTGGCCAATACTTACCACCTGTATCTCCGGCCAAGCCATGAGTTGATCGCGCGGATGGGCGGTGTGCACACATTCATGAGCTGGGACCGGCCCATGCTCACGGACAGCGGCGGCTTTCAGGTCTTCTCGCTGGCCGCGCTG
The DNA here is from genome assembly GCA_964246215.1 of uncultured Terriglobus sp. Classification (GTDB taxonomy): domain Bacteria; phylum Acidobacteriota; class Terriglobia; order Terriglobales; family Acidobacteriaceae; genus Terriglobus. Next base: position 11,786 of record CAXTPQ010000059.1, read on the forward strand.
CGCAAGGTTACACCGGACGGCGTCGAGTTCCGCTCACACCTGGACGGCTCCAAACACTTCTTTTCGCCAGAGCATTCCATGGACGTGCAGATCGCCCTGGGTGCCGACGTCTGCATGGCCTTCGATGAATGCACCGAACACCCCGCCACCTATGAACGCACCCGTGACAGCATGGCCCTTACTCACGCCTGGGCGGCGCGCTCACTGCGGCACTTCCGTGCCAACACCCACAAAGTCCCATGGTTTGCCGAGCGCGGGGAGCAGCGGCAAAACCTCTATGGCATTGTGCAGGGCGGCATGTACACCGACCTGCGTGCGGAGAGCGCTGCCCGCCTGACCGGCATGGACTTTGATGGTTATGCCATTGGCGGACTGGCCGTGGGTGAGCCGCGAGAAGTCACCCGCGAGATCATCCAGCACACGCTGGAACTGTTGCCGCCGGACAAGCCGCGCTACGTGATGGGCGTGGGCTACCCCGACGAGATCGCCGAGTACGCGCGCATGGGTGTGGACCAGATGGATTGCGTGCTGCCCACCCGCGCCGCGCGCCACGCACTGCTCTTCACCAGCCAGGGCCGGCTCAACATCCGCAATCGTCAGTTTGCCGAGGACAGCGGCCCGCCGGATCCAGCCTGCGGTTGCCCTACCTGCAGCCGGTACACGCGTGCCTACCTGCGCCACCTCTTCCACACCGGCGAGCCGCTGGCCGCCACGCTGGCCAGTGTTCACAACCTGGCCTTCTACCTGGACACCATGCGCCGCGTGCGCGAGGAGATTGCCCCGCCGGCGGACGAGATGGTGTCAGCCTCGGAGCCTATGCCGGCGGCAGTTCATTCCATCGGCTGATCACGCGTGTCTCGCGCTCCAGGCCAAGCACGCTGATGCTTGCCGTCGACAACGCAAGGTGCTCGCCGAAGCCACCATTCTGCGCCTGCCCCGGACCCACCCACACGCCGGCCAGGACGCGAAAGATGTGCGCATGCGCAAACAGCGCGCAGCGGCCACCATGGGCGACGCAGCGGTCGATCACAGCCTGCGCCCGCGTGGCTACCTGCCCCAGCGTCTCCCCTCCGGTGATCTCGTCCACCCATACATTCCAGCCGGGGTGCTCCTCGCGGATCTGCGCGGTGGACTTGCCCTCGTACACGCCGTAGGCCCACTCCTGCAGATTGTCCTCGACCTCCGCCTGCGCGCTCAGCCCGGCAAGCTCGGCCGTGGTGCGCGCGCGTTGCCGCGGACTCGTCAGCACTAGATCGAAGCTCTGCCCTGCCAGCACCGGCGCCAGCCGCTGCGCCTGCTCGCGCCCATGCTCCGTCAGCGGCAATTCGGTAAAGCTGGTGTGCGCGCCGGAAAGGCTCCACGCCGTCTCGCCATGGCGGATCAGCCAAAGCTCCGTCTTCGGTTTCGTATCAGGCATGTCCGTGGGATGGCTTGGACTGCTATTTGGTTCGTCGAACCCGGGCGCATTGATGTGACCGCTGCGGGGCGGCACAATGCAACCTCTGTGTGACTCTGGAGCGCGATGGCAGCCGTCCGGAATCGCGCAGACTGCCACATACTGGAAGAGCCAACTACAGGTCTGGCAGCCAACTCAGGGCCAACCACCACCGGACAAAGATCTGCCCTGAAAAGCAGATCGCCTTCGGGGAGTGCAATCCCCAAAGGCGTATCTCACTGTAGGAGGTAGGTTATGCCCAACGAACCTGGGCTGCGCTGTTCCGTTTCAGTCTCAGAGAGGGTTCTCCTGGCACTGCTCGGAATAGCCTTGCTCATTCTGAAGCATTTCCTGAAGATGTAACGTCTTCACAACCCGGGGCGGTGCCATCCGTCACGGTTCATAGCTAATCTGACGCTACCCACTCTTCTAAGTCAACCATTTTCTGCGTCCACCGCTTGCCAAAAGTGTCCTATTTCACTTCAGTGCCGGTCGGGTTTTTGCCCATCAGCGGCGAGCAGCAGGGTTCCCGCCGTGGGTTGAATTCCATGAACTCGATGCGCGTGTGATCTGGATCGAACAGGTTCAACTGCATCTTGCCGTCGCGTCCAAGCAGCGTCTTTTCACAACTGCCGTCAGTACAGCCGTTTGCCTTCAGCGCGGCCACCACAGTGTCCATCTGTGCCGTCCCCAGCGACACATGGTTCGGCCCGCCATGCGCCTTCAGGTCGCCGCCCGGCTTCACGTTCAGCATGTACTCCAGCCAGTCCACGCCGTCAGGCACCTGTTGGGACACATAGTCGGTGGAGGCATCGTCATGCCCGCCGTGCCAGTACGGCCTGAAGCCCAGCGTCTCACGGTAGAAAGCGTTTTCCTTCTCCGCGCTGCTCACAATGAATCCCGCATGAATCATGCGCCGTGACGCAGCATTCGGCAGCGGCTGGCTTCCAGCAACGGCCAGGTTGCTGCCCGCCTGCACAAAGTAAATCAGGCGGCCCTCCGGATCGTGGACGGCAAAGCGTCCCTGATGCAACGGCTCAACGGCCGGATATCCTTTGGCGGCCAGGTACTTCCGCAGCGCCGCGGCATCCCGCGTGGTGAAGCCGACGGCGGACAGCCGGTCGTCCGGATCCGGCCCGGCATGCGGGACGGTTTCGATCCATTGTTGTGCGTTCACCTGATAGTCCGTGCTGCCGTCCGGACCGGGAACGGCCCGCAATCCCAGCTCGCCGGTATAGAAGCGCTTTGCCGCCACGGGGTCGGCCTCGTAAAAGCGCGCAAACGCGAGCCCCGTAATGGCAGGCCGAGGCGCCTGCTGTGCGATGAGCGGGAAAACCGCGAGAAGGGAAGCCAATGCCACGACGGATCGCATGTGCCGAACTGTACGCAAGAAAGACATCGCGGTCAAAAAGAGGCGATCTTTGGGCAAAATGTTCGTAGGAGCAAACCTTCTTACCATGTAAGTTGCAGAAGATGGCGCTTGAGGGGCCATTGACAAGATTAGAAAGAATTAAGAGGAATGCCACTCAAGTTGTAGTAACCTTCGCCAACATCAACTTTGGAGCTCTTTCATGCGTTTGCGTTTCCTTGCGGTTTGCGCCGCACTTTTCTCTGCCAGCCTGGCGGCACATGCCACCACCACAACGATCACCTTTGCCAACCTGCCCGGCCCGGACAACGGCACATTCACCACGTATACCGAAAGCGGCTACACCGTCGCGACAGTCAGCGGTGCCTTTTCCAAAGCCACAAACAATACCGCGAACTTTGGCAATCCTGAACCCGACATTTACACCACCGACACCGGTGTGATTCGCGTGACGGATGGCGGCGGCCTCTTCAGCTTCAACAGCCTGGATCTCGGCTTCTTCAACTCCGGCACAATCGCATACACGCTCACCGGAGTCTTGAACGGCGCGAACGTTTTCACCGAGAAGGGTTCGCTGACGGACGCAATCAGCCAGACGTTTTTGCAGCTGAACAGCACCAACCAGCTTGCGCAAATCAGCACTCTTCGCATTGCGATCACGGGCAACAACACCGGTGGTGCCAATATCGACAACATCCGCCTCAGTTCCAACAGCGTAACGCCGGAACCGTCCAGCCTGCTGTTGCTCGGCACGGGTGCGCTCGGCATGGCCGGAGCACTCAAGCGCCGCTTCGCGTAGGACCATCGGCCTGGCTCGGTCCGGCTTTTGCCCGGGCCAGGCGTTTCGTCTCCTTATGTGTTGGAGAGCAGGCGTGCCGTATAGCCAAGGCGGAGCATGTCCTAATGCCCATTCTCTTGACGCAATACGGCAAGCACGGCATCTGCCACTGGCGTTGGTATATGGTGTGCGTGCGCCACTTGCTCGAAGATGCTCACATCTTTAAAGGCAATGGGTGATTCACGCGGCCGTGTTTTGTCCACGATGGTCTTTCCATAGCTCTGGTAAATGGGCGCGGAGAGGAGCGTGGTCGTCAACATGTGCAGCAGGGCATGCGTGTCCACGCCGTGTGCCTCCGCCATGGCAAAGGCCTCCACCATGGAGCGCACTGCGGATGCGCCCAGGAAATTTCCGGCAAGCTTGGCGGCGTTTGCGGCACCGGGCTTCTCCCCGAAGTCGAAAATGCCCTGCGCACCCATGTCCGTCAGCAACGGACGGATTCGGTCCTTTGCTTCCGCCGGTCCGGAGAGCGGCATCCACAGCCTGCGCGCCCTTGCCGCCTCCGGCCTGCCGAAGACTGTCGCTTCCACATAAAAGACACCATGCGCGGCATGCGTTGCCGCAAGCCGCGCCGCCGACTCCGGTGTGCCCGTGCACATGGAAATATGGATACCGCCAGGGCCGAGCTTCTCCAGGAAGCCTTCGTTGCTGACAAGGCTTTCCACCGCATCGCCATCCCACAAAACACTTACGATGATCCTGCCTGCCGGAATCGCGTCCACGGCTTTGCTCGCCAGCCGTGCACCCTTGAGCTTCAGGGGTTCCGCCTTGCTTGCGGTGCGATTCCACACAGCGAGTGCATGCCCACGCTCCAGCAGGTTGATTGCCATTGGATAACCTAGATCACCCAGACCGAAGAAGCCAGTTTCGTTTATCATGCCGATCTCCTGAACTAAATCATAACGTAAACGTCATGTTTGTAAAAAAAGAGATGGTCAGGATAGATCGGTCTCGGCCAGCCAGCGCTCAAAGCGTTCAATGTGTTTGTGGATTTCCTGCCGGAATGCCTTCAAAGCAGCCATTTGCCCATCGGTTTCAGCCAGGTGCCGCCGCAGCATGCCTAGCACCTTGCGCTTGGCCCGCCGCCCCGTGGGATCGGCGAAGTACAGCTCGATCACATTGCGCACTTCTTCCAGGCTCAGCCCCAGGCGCTTCAGATCGTCGATCTTTTTCAGGCGCAGAACGGCCTGCTCAGGGTAGTAGTGCTGGCCGGTGCCTTCCCGCTCGCCTCGCGGAATCAGCCCCAGATCTTCGTAGTAGCGGATCGTTCGCGGTGTCACTCCAGCCCGTTTCGCCAGCTCCCCGATACGCATGAAACCGTCCATCTGCAGATGATACGTTCGTCTCCGCAGACAAGATCTACAGCGTACGCAGTGCCCGGTTGATTCCCATGATTTCCGCTGCCAGTTTCTCCAGCATCTCCGTGTCGCCGCGCCGCTCGGCCTCGGCACTCATGGCGCGCAGCTCGCGTTGACGGCGCTCCAGCCGCTTGCGCTCCAGCGTGTGCAGCGCGTTGCCCACATCGGCGGCAAGCGTGTCCAGATCGGTCGGTAGATCCTCGGCCAGCACGCGCGCCAGCATCTCGCGGCTGCGGTCGTCGGGAGCAATTTCCATCGGATCGTGTGCCGTATCGGCCGGCGTGTTCGCCAGCGCTTCCAGCAGTTCCGCGGCGGCCATGCCTTCCAGCCACTCAGGATGCTCCGCGATTTCAGAAGCCCGCCGCCGCGCCCGCTCGCCCGGCGCCAGCACCAGTGCCCGCAGCAGAATGCGTTCGGTCTCCCCCATGGCCGAACCCGCGCTCTGGCGGATGCTTCCCAGCCGCTGTGATGCCGCCTGCTGCAGTTCCTTGCGCAGCAGGGACGAATCGATCATCAGCTTCTGAGCCGCATCGTCAGTGAATTGTGCGCGCGCAATCTCTGACGGCATGCGCCGGATGTGCGGCAGCAGGAAATTCATTGCCTTCACCTTGGCCTCCGCGGTGCGCTGCGGAAAGAGTGCGCGCGCACGGTCGATCAGGTAGTCGGCGTGCGGCCGCGCGGTGCGCAACGCCTCGGCATAGGCGGCCACGCCCTGCTCGCGCACAAAGCGGTCCGGATCCAGGCCGCCCTCCAGCGTCACAATGCGGACCTCAAAGCCCTCTTCGGTCAGCAGCGCGAGTGATTTTTCCGCCGCATTGGCACCGGCCGTGTCAGGGTCAAAATTGACAATGACACGCTTGGTAAATCGGCCCAGCAGGCGCACCTGGTGCTCGGTAAATGCGGTACCGCTGGTCGCGATCACCGGCTGCACGCCGGCGGTAAAGACGCGGATGCAATCCATCTGTCCTTCCACCAGCAACGCGTAGTCCTGCTGCCGGATGGCGGCCTTTGCCTTGTCCAAGTTGAAGAGTACCTGGCCCTTGGTGTAGAGCGCCGTCTCCGGACTGTTCATGTACTTGGGGCCGCTCTTGTCGTCGCTCTCCAGCGCCCGCGCGGTAAAGGCAATGGTGCGGCCCTGCTCATTGCAAATGGGAAAGGTGATGCGCTTGCGAAAGCGCGCGTAGAGCGGGCCAATGGGCTGGCCGTTCTCGCCCTGTTCTTTTGACGAGAACAGCCCGCTCCCTCGTAACACCTCATCGGGGAAGTGCCGCAGCAGAGCCTCGCGCATCGCATTGAAATCATCCGGCGCATAGCCGATGCGGAAGAGCTTCTGCACGTCGGGCGAAATGTCGCGGCCGGTAAGATACTCGCGAGCGCGGGCGGCATCGGGCGCCTGCAGTGCCTGAACAAAATACTGCGTTGCCGCCTCGTGCACGTCCATCAGCTGCTTGCGCAAACCGGCCTGCCTGGCTTCCTCGGGTGAGGCGAACTCACGCTTCGGCATGGGCACGCCCATCTTGCCGGCCACGGCACGCACCGCCTCCGGAAAGGTGATGTTTTCCAGCTTCTGCACAAAGGTGAAAACGTCGCCCTTGGCCTGGCAGCCGAAGCAGTAGAAGTAGCTATGCGTCGCGTTCACGCTAAAAGACGGCGACTTCTCCTGGTGAAACGGACACAGCCCCGTCCAGTTTTGCGCGCCAGCTTTGCGCAGCTTCACGTACTCGCCAATGATCTTGACGATATCGGTCTGCTGCTTGAGTTGCTGGGCAAAGTTGTCGGCCATGGGCGGGCACGTTTGAGTGTAGCGGACAAAATCGGGTGAGGGCTGGACGCGCCGCTGTCCCTATCGATCGTGCGGAGGGAGGGAATGCTTTACCCCGAAGTGGCTATTTTCAACGGGCGAGATGCTCGATAGAGTGA
>CAXTPQ010000060.1:0-8389 GCA_964246215.1 uncultured Terriglobus sp.
GCATATTCCGCAGCGGAGCGGTACTCCGCCGGTCCAAACGCACGCAGCCACTGGTTCGTTCCATCCAGACGGTAGGGCGCGGTGCTGATCTTGCGAACCAGCTGCGAAAAGCTTTCCGGCAGCAGAGCATCGTCGATCACGATTTCGGCACCGGCAGCACGCATCGCATCGAGTGACCTCATCAGCATGGCCCGCGTTTCCGGCCGCATGGCGTTGGTGGGCCGCGCTGCCTGGCTCACGCCAAAGCCGGTGTTGCCGTTCAGAATGAACGCGGGCACGCCGAAGCGCTTGCCCTTCAGCGCATCCTTCTTCAAATAGGGCAGATACGGTCCAAGCTGCGCCTGCTCAACGCCCTTCGTACGCCCACTGCCTTCGGTGCGGAAGTCCAGTGGGTCCGCCGGCCGCGCGGCCTGCTGGCCATCGCCGCCGGCCATCACGCCAAGCGCAATGGCAGCATCCGTCACCGTGCGCGCAATCGGGCCGGTGTTGTCCAGCAGCCAATCCAGCGGCGCGATGCCGGCGATGCTCACCAGCCCGCGCGTGGGCAGAAAACCCACCACGCTGCTGGTGCCCGCTGGCATGCGGATGCTGTTTGCCGTGTCCGTCCCAGTGCCCAGCATGGCTTCATTGCTGGTGATAGCCGTGACCGTGCCACCGCTCGATCCGCCCGGCGAGAAGCGGACATCATAGGCATTCCCCGTTCGGCCGAAAGCAGTCGAGCGGTTCGTGTCGCTCGCCGCAAAATCCGGCATGTTCGTGATGCCCAGAATGACGGCACCGGCAGCGCGCAGCCTTGCCACAACCGTTGCATCCCGGCCCGCGACAAACTCATGCCCAGGTAATGCAAAGCCAGCCCAGCCATCGGTGTCCGGCAGACCTTTAACAGCCGTATTGGCCTTGATCACAATCGGCACACCCCAAAGTGGCCCATGCGTCATGCCGCCCTCTGACCCGCGTAGAGAAGCGTCCTCCTGCTTCGCCGTGGCCAGCGCCCCCGCCACATTCACTGTCTGCACGGCGCGATAGACGCCGTTGTACCGCGCGATCCGGCCCACATACCACCGCGTCACCTGCTCCACGGTGTACCGCCGCTTCGCATACAGCGCTTGCAGACGCGGGATATCGATCTCCAGCAGGTCGCGATCCATGCGGGCCTGCTGCGCCGCTGGCAGCACCGGCAAGTTCGCGGGCAAAGGGATAGGCGGAACATCCGGCAGAGCCGCAACTCGCACCGGCCGCACATGCGTTTGCTGTGCGCGCAGGAAAGATGGGCCGGGCCGATGAGCCATGACAAGGACCACCATCAACGCAAACCGAAGTGATTTCAAAGGGTGCTCTCTCCAAAACAGGACAGATGTTTAGGTTGTAGCATGGTGCCGATATGAACGAGCATTCAAGGGCAGGCAGAGCAGGTTCTGCAATGAGGCCGCTACGATGGTACGGGTTCAACGCCGCAAGTTAGCCTTCGTACTACGCGACCAGCCCCCGCGCGCGCTGCTGCACCTGCTCAACGTCCTACCGACCATTGCAATCTCGTTCATCTGCTTCCTGCCTGTCAGCACCTACTGTTTCCTGCATCTCCTTTGGTGGCAGCTGGCGTTTTTCATCGCAGTGAGCCTGCTGATCTACGCCTTGCCGCAAGCGCGGCTTGCTTCTCTGCAACTCGGCACCACGCGCACCACATATCGCAGACTGGGCGTGCACCTCCTCAACCACGTTGTCCAGCATGGAACGCTGGTCGCTCGCTCTCTTCGCCTGCTCCATCCGGCTTACCGCCGCGTCCGTTCACGAGCAGACACCGGCATGCTCCGGCGAAGCACCTACACCGCCGAACGCTTTCACTGGGCATTGCTGATCTTCTTCCTGCTGTGCAGCGCCGACGCAGCCCTGCATTGGCGGCTTGGCTGGATGTTGCTGATCCTGCTCACAAACGTGTTCTATAACCTGTACCCCATCTGGCTTCAGCAGTACCTGCGCTTGCGTTTGGACAGATGCGCAGGACGTGCAACGTCCCACGCATTGCAGTTGTAGAAGTGACTCAAAAATCTTTATAGACAAAGCGGAGTCTTTTTCTATTGACTAGCGAACTTAAATACTGCAATGTAGTTGTTATGAATGCAACGCCGCTGGGTGAGTTCGAACAGGTTGTCCTGCTGGCCATTCTGCGGTTGAACTCCAACGCCTATGGCGTCAGTATCGCCCGGGAAATCCTGGAGTGCACGCGCCGCAAAGTGTCGCCGGGAGCGCTCTACACCACGCTCGCGAGGCTGGAAGCCAAGGGCGCGCTTGCTTCAAAAGAAGGCGCACCCACGCCGGAGCGCGGCGGCCGCGCCAAACGTTTTTACACCGTCACGCGTACTGGCAAGCGGCTGCTTGCTGAGGCACAGCGCGGCTTTCAGCGGCTTTTGGAAGGTCTGGATCTTCTGGGAGGGCAGCATGGGTAAGCACAGCTTGGGGAATAGCGGCACGGGGAAGCGCATTGCGGAATGGCTGCTGGCAAAGCTGAGCAGCCAGGAACGCGCGTCGGAGATCGTGGGCGATCTGCTGGAACAAGGTTCCAGCCGCACGGCATTTTATTGGGCCGTGCTATGCATCATCGTGGCCATGACCTGGCTGCGTGCCCTGGGTTTTGCAGCGGCGCTTGGCAGCATTCTCATTCTCTTGAAAGCCTTTATTGCGATCACGATTCCTCAACTATTGGTGCTTGCTAGATTGCATCCGGAAACCGCGGGTGACCCACGTGCTGTAAATGGGCATTCGTTTTCCATGCCAGCTATGACGGCAATGATCTTCCTTGTGCTGAGCATTGGAATGTGGATCACGGCGATTCTGATTCTGACATGGCTACCCTCGACCCGGCATCGTTCGATCGTCGCGTTTTCACTTGCGATTCTTTTGACGGGCATCTCCTGGTCAGTACAAATCCCTTACGCGGCAGCAGCCTTGATCACCGTACTCGGCTTTGCAATTCTTGGCTTGCTCTTCTTGCGAGATGTTCGCAAGTCTCTGGCCCTCGCCGTTTCAGGTGCGCTTGGGTGTGCCGCGGTCCTGTGTACGGGAGTCTGGAGTGTCGCCTCGCTTGAATCCCTCTACATTGCCCACTTCGGCCCTCGCAGCCCTGACAATCTCGGCTTGGTGGCCATAGGGTTCTTTGCCGTGGTGTTTCTGCTTGCCCCTGCATCCTGTGCAGCTCTAATTTTGTCGCTCCACTCCCGGATGTCACCTCAGCGGCAAACCATGTAAGCGCAACTGCGCCTACTGAACGGTCCCGCTGACGTCATCCGTCGGCGCGTCCATCTCCGATTCAAAGCCGGCGCGGATGTCTTCCAGAAAGTCTTCCGCGTTCACCTGATCGTCCTGCTGCGCGTGTGCCTCGGCGATGTGGCGGGCCAGGTCGGCCAGCAGGAGGCCCCAGGCCGCGGCGTCCTCCCACATGCCGAAGGCGAGCGCCACGTGCTGCTCGCCATTGGCGATCCACACGCGCAGGACTTCCAGCGAGCGTGGGTCGCGCGAGGCGGCAGCCGGAATGGGTAAGTGATCTTTCTGGCTCATGGTCAACAGCCTAGCGCAATCTCTCAAGGAACGCGTCCTGCACAAGAGTCGCCGTCTAAGCGCCTCAGATCCTTTGACTTAGCAGGTGGTGGAAGAAGCGCTGTGAAGAACTCGGCGTGAGCGTTACGCTTGGAACCATTCCGTCCTGAGGCAGTCCAAACCGTATGGCCACATTCCTGCAGATCGTAGAACGTGAGGGCCTGCCAGCCTCCGTGCACACAGAGCGCGTAATCCTTGGCTCCATGCTGTCCGATCCTGTTGCCGTGGTCGATGCCTCGGCGAAGCTGTTGTCAGACGATTTTTCTTTGGACTCACACCGCCGCATCTACAGCGCCATGCTGGAGCTTTCCGACATTGGCCATGCCATCGACTTCATCACCGTGATGGACGTCCTGAACCGGCGCAAGGAGTTGGAAGCCGTTGGTGGCCGGGCGTACCTTTACTCGCTCACTGAGGACTTGCCGCGCCATCTCGCCATCGAGAACTACGTCCAGATCGTCAAGGACAAGTCGATCATGCGGCAGCTCATGCAGGTCTGCGAGCTTGGCCTGAACCGCGCGGCCGACCAGGGGGAAGCGTCGCTCGATGTGCTGGGTGCGGTGGAGCAGCGGCTGCTGGAGATCAGCGAATCGGCCATCAAGCGCGGCTTCAGCGACATCGGCCAGATCGTGCAGGAAAGCTTCGGCTCCATCGACCAGCTCTACGAACAGGGCCGCGAGATCACCGGCCTGGAAACGCACTACACCGAGTTCGACCGCATGACCAGCGGCCTGCAGAAGAGCGATCTGATGATCATCGCGGCGCGCCCCTCCATGGGCAAGACCGCCTGGGCCATTAACATTGCGCAGAACTGCGCCGTGCGTGACCAGAAGGTCGTCGCCGTCTTCTCGCTCGAAATGTCGAAAGAATCATTGCTGCGCCGCATGCTGGCGAGCGAGGCGCTGGTGAACTCCCGTAAAATCCAGACTGGCTTTCTGCCGCGCGAAGACAAGCAGAAGCTGATCAATGCGCTCGACCGGCTAATGAGCTCGAAGATGTTCATCGACGACACGCCCGGCATCACGCTCACGGAAATGCGCGCAAAAGTGCGGCGGCTGCGCCAGCAGGAAGGCGCGCTCGATCTGATCCTGATCGACTATCTGCAGCTGATGACCATGGCGGCCGGGCCCGGCGGACGCCGCCCGGAGAACCGCAACCAGGAAGTCTCCGCCATCAGCCGCGGCCTGAAGGCGCTGGCCAAGGAGATGGGGGTGCCAGTCGTCGCACTCTCACAGCTTTCCCGCGGCTCGGAACAGCGCCAGGGCGATAAAAAGCCGCTGCTCAGCGATCTGCGCGAGTCCGGCTCCATCGAGCAGGATGCCGACGTGGTCTGCTTCATTCACCGTGAGGAGTACTACGACCGCGAAAACGAAGACATCAAGGGCCAGGCGGAGATCATCATTGCCAAGCAGCGCAACGGCCCCACCGGCAGCATCAAGATGGCCTACCTGGCAGACTTTACCCGTTTCGAAAATCTGCAGCAGGGCGGCACAGACTATTGATGCGCAAGATCAAGGTCGAATTACGGGACAATCCTAGCGTGTAACTCCCTCATCGCAGAACTCAATTAAGCCACATACAGCGTCAGGTGTTCCGTTTCGCTTTGATCTGCGGCTGCTTCAGGAAGTTCATACAGGTCAGCATCACCTGCACAATGAGCGCCAGGGCAATCAAAAGAACGTAGCCCTCAGGGTGAGCTCCGTGCAGCGTGTAGAAGATCGCGTTCCCAGAAAGCCATGTGATCGAAACACAGCCAACCAAAGCCACCCAACGCAGATGCGGCAGGCGCCGGACGTAGACCGCTGCAAGCGTTACTAGCGCCTGGAACACGACTGTTGCCGCAATCACTTCTCGGCCGGCATAGCCCGGGTGCTTCAGCCGGAGGTCCATGATGCCAAGCCACAAGCCAGAGATCCCTGTAAAAATGCAAACCAGCGCCAGAACCGGGCCATGCGCTACAGCGGAAACGGCCTGCCGTGGCAAAAAGCTCAGCACCTGCCACGCGTACCACGCGTTGGCGGCAGCAGCGCCACGTCTGGTTCGCCGGTGAGTGAATTCTTCGTAGAGGTCGCCGGTGATGGTCTCGCGATCGCGTGACGGCAGCAGCGCAACAAGCACGCGCTCCAGCCAGTTCTGCACTCCGTTGTTGCTCATGTAACCACCTCCATCGGCCAGCGTTTGCCTGTCCACATTTTCTCGAGCGTGGAACGTGTCTCGGTGAGCGCGGCCGCGCCCTGGGATGTCAATGTGTAATACCGCTTGGCGCGGCCGCCGCGCGCGGGTGTGCCCTGCTCCACGCGTGAGGTAAGCAGGCCCTTTGTCTCCAGCCGGTCCAGCGTGGCATACACGGCACCAGCGGCGACACTGTTTCGATGGAGACCACTCTGCGCCTCGCGCAGGATCGACCGGCCATATGCTTCTCCGGCCAGACCATGGACGGCCAGCAGGATAACGAGTTCAAAAGTCCCCAGCAATTCCGCCATGTCTACAAAGTAGACATCTATGCAGGAATCGTCAAGAGATCTTTGTTCCGCAGATATAGAAGCGGCAGTTGAGTCAACTCAACAAAGCTGGCCGCACATGCCGCAAACATCGTTGGCTGCGTCCAAATGCCCCTATCAAAGCTCTCCAATCAATCACAAAGCGAAACGTCTTCAGCTCAGGGAAATGGTTAGCGGCTTGGAGAAGCCGCAGTTGTGGCGGGTGTTGCTGGTGACAGCGTTGCCGGTGGCAGCACGCGCAGTGCGAGGCGGGGAAAGCTGAAGCTGCCGCTGGCGTCGTCGATGACGTTGACCTGGCAGATGTAGTCGCCGGGTTTTAGACCGGTGAGCGGCACGTCAAAGGTGAAGCCGACGGCGTTGCGCTCCGGCTGGTTGACTGTGTCGGTCTGGACCAGCGGTGTTTCGAGGACCTTCGCGCCGTTTTGCAGGAACTCGATGGAAGTGAGCACGTGGATACCGCTGGTGCTGGCGCGTGCTTTCAGGCCGCTCTGCTGTGCGGCAGTCTGGGTGACCTGTTGCGCGACGGCTTCCTTGCTGAGCTTTGCCGGATCGTAGAGGTCGTAGAGCAGGTAAAGGTGCGCATCCTGCCGGAAGACATGCGGCACGTTGGGGATGAATTGCTGGCCATCGCGCTGCAGCGGGTCTGTGATGGGTGGGCCGTTGCGGTTGGCCTTGGGCGCGGGTGCGGCGGCGCTGCGCTGTGAACTGACAACGACGCTGGAGAGCTTGATGCTCTGCTTCCTCTGGTCGGGGACGAGGATGTCTGTTTCGAAGGAGCCGATATTGCCGGTTTCATTTTCGCGGACGACGAACTTGACGTGGTAATGGCCGGGAGCAAGGGCGAAGCTGGTGCCGTACTGGATGTTGCGGCGGGCGGCTCCGAGGGTTCCATCCACTGCCAGCTTGACCGTGTCGCGTGCGTTGCCCACGACGATTCCTTGCGCATTCTTCACCTGGGCAATGATGTCGAGGGTGGCCTTGTCCTGCTCCTTGGTACGGGTGAACGGGATGGCGGAGCCCGGCACGATGAGCGACATCGGCACGCTGTAACTGTTGCTGGACTGGCGGAAGTAGAAGGCCTCCAGGTAGACGGGCACGTCCACGGCGGGCAAATCGCTGCGAAGCTGCTCGGTGAGCGCCTGCTCGCGGTCCTCGGTGCGCTGGTGCTGGAAGTCGGCAGGGGCGTAATAGCCGGGCCGGTACTCCAGTTTCGCGTCGTTCCGGTTGAGCTTGATACTGAGACGGCGGAAGGCTCCGTCCTTGCGCAGGTCCGTTGAGCGGAAGCCCAGGATGTAGTAGGCCTCTGTGTCACGCTGAATCTGCTGGAATGCGGGGGCGAAGTCGTTGGAGTCCAGAAAGCTTTTGCCGCCGGTATCGCTGGCCAGCGTGGCGAGCAGTTCCTGCGATCCGGCGTTGGCGTCAAGCTTGGCCTGCACGGACGCGCCGGAGTAGGGGCTGGTGCCGCGTACGGAGCCGGTGGAGGCGTCGCCCAGCGGCGGCAATGCCTGCAGGCCGCGCGTGTCCACGGTGTAGATGGCCATGTTGGCACGGGCGGCGGCGTTGGTGGCGGAGCGGATGCTGGCCTGGTTTTCGATGCCGTTGCGGCTCAGTCCGCCGGAGAAGTAGAGCATGCTCTTGCGCTGATCGACGCGCTGCAGTGATTTGGCGATGGTCTGGATGGCGTAGAGTTCGCGGTCGGTGTTGAGGTTGTTGTACTCGGTGTCGTCGGCGGTAAAACTGCTGCTGTCGTCGGCGGTGCCCTCGGTGGTGCCGTTGCCACCGGCGGCCAGGCCCTGCGCTTCGGTGCTGCCGTTGAACTTGCCCACGGTGCGGAGCAGGGCGGCCTTGTCCGCGGTGAAGTCGTGATCGAGCGAGAGGCTGGTGCCCAGGCTGGCGACGGCGACGAGATCGGCCGGGGCCATTTTTGTCTTGATGTAGTCCTGCGCGCCGTCCACCGCGCGGTCGATGTCCTCGGGCTGCATGGAGGCAGTGTCGAAAAAGAGGACGATCAGGCGGTGATCGCGGAGCTGCTCGGGCGTGGCACCCAGGGAGCGGTCGAGCATTTGCGCGATTGTCGGGGCCTGGCCGGAGACAGTGGCTTCGTTCAGGCGGGCGGCTTCGTCCACGGTCTGAAAATCGAAGGAGGAGATGGCTTGAGGCTTGCCGTTTTCCGTGACGGTGAAATCGGAAGCCTTGAGGTTGCGGATCGGCTGGCCGGTTTTTTTATCGCGCACGACAACGTTGGTGAGCACGATTTGAGATTGCACGCGGAGGGTGAAGGGCTGCTGTGTGGATTG
>CAXTPQ010000060.1:8489-18622 GCA_964246215.1 uncultured Terriglobus sp.
TGGTGAGCACGATTTGAGATTGCACGCGGAGGGTGAAGGGCTGCTGTGTGGATTGAGTTTCCTGAGCCTGCACAAATGCGGGTATCAGAAGAGTAGAAGCCAGGGCAAGCGCGGCAAGGATGTGGGTGCCCCACCTTCGCGAAGCTAAGGTGGGTCTGTCCTTGCCGCTGTGCTCTCCGGAAAGGCTCTTGCCGCCCCCACCCACCTTAACGACGATGTAGCCGTCGTGAAGGTGGGGCACCCATATCTGCGACAGCCATTTGCCAGCATCTGCGCTAATTTCGATACCCATCGAAGTATGCATTTAGAAGCGATACCTCGCGTTCATGGTGAGGCGGCGCGGGTTGGCGACGCCGGTGACCTGGCCGAAGGTGGAGGAGTTCAGCACGGTGTCGACACCGCTGTATTGCACGGTGTTGAAGGCATTGGTCGCGGTCACGCGTGCCTCGAAGTTCTTGATCTCACCGAAGCTGATGCTCTTTGAGAGGGACATGTCGAAGCTGACGGTGCCGGGCAGTTCGATGGAGTTGCGCGAGGCGGTGCCAAAGGCGTCGGGTGCCGGTGAGGCGAACGCACCGTGGTTGACCCAGTTGCGCAGGGTGCGCGCGCCCGTGATGGGTTCCGTGAAGACGCGGTCAGGCCGCAGGGTGTAGTTACCGCCCGTGGCGAGCTGCGCGCCGGTGTTGGCGTACTGCGGCGTGGCATAGCCGCCGGTGGCAAAGTTGTAGTTGCCGCTCAGGTTGAAGCCGTCCAGCGCGGAGGCCAAGAAGCCGCCGCCGTGCAAAAAAGCGCGGTTCGGACCAAAGGGCAGTTCCACGACGAAGTTGCCGTTCAGCTGGTGACGCAGGTCCAGGCTGCTGTTGCCAAACTCCAGGTCGAGCCGCTGAAAGTTCTGCGCGGTGGTGTTGCCGCCCGAGCCGCCGATGGAACTGGCATTGTCGATGGAGTGGCCGTAGCGGTAGGAGGCCTGCATGGCGATGCCTTTGCTCATGCGCTTGCGTGCGTTTACCAGCAGGAAGTGGCCGCGCGATTCGCCGACCGAGTCCTCAAAGGTGAATGGCTGGGAGTTGCCGGCAAAGGTGCTTGGCCCGATCACACCCGGCGCGCGCAAGAGGTCGAGATTGCCGCCAAAGCTGCCGTTGTAGTCCACGTTGAGCAGGATGCCGAAGCCGAAGGTATGCTGCACGCCGGCGTTGACCACCTGCACGCGGCCAAGGCGGTAATCACGGCTCACGGCGAAGTTGTTGGTGGTCTTCTGCACGGAACAGCTAAACGCGGTGGTGAGCGTGTAGGGCGTGTGGCTCACCGTGCCGGGCGTGGTCACGGTGCCGCAGCCCGGGTCGGTGGTGTTGCTGCCGGTGAAGGCGAGATTTGTCTGAGTGGTGGCGAACGGCTGCTGATAGCTGAGCGAGTTGGCAAAGCTGCCATATTGCGTGCTGTTGTAGCTGATACCGTAGCCCGCGCGGAGGACCGTGTTTTTCAATTTCGTGGGCCGGTACGCGACGCCCAGGGTGGGCAGGATGAGGGTGTGGTCCGGGTTCACGAGCGAGCGCGGAAACGTCCCGCTGAATGGGCCGTTGGCTCCGGCCAGCACGGGCGCGACGGTGAGGAAGTCGGTGGAGTGATCCAGGTTGACGAGCTGGTTGTTTGTTTCAGTGTAGGGGCCGAAGTATTCATAGCGCAGGCCGGCGTTGATCGTCAGGTTGGCCCGTGCGCGCCAGTCGTCGTTGACATAGATGTTGTAGACGGTTTCGCGCAGGTGGATTTTGTTTGCACCTGCCTGGATTTTGGATTGCTGCGGCGCGCCGAGCAGGAAGTCTGCAAGGCTGGAACCGGTGGGCGTTGATGTGGAACCGCTGCTGCCCGTGCCCACGCCCGGCTGCTGAGTGAAGACGCCGCTGAAGCTGTAGGAGCCGAAGACATTCGTACCGCCAATCACGTTATTCTCCACGTGGCGCACCTGGAAACCGGCGTTGACATTGTGCTTTTTGTGGTTCCAGCGCAACTGGTCTCCCCAGGCGATGGTCTGCTGGATGCGGTCGCTGGGATCGGTCTGGTTCAGGCTGGTGAAGTTAGTGAGCAGAAGGCCGGGCACGCCGTTGTAAAAGCCCGGCACCAGCGGTTGGGGCTTGGGGATGTTCAGGCCCGCACCGGGGTCGGCCGCGCCGCCGGTGAAGTAGTTGGTGGTGGCCCCGTGTGAGCGGTTCCAGGTGATGGAGGCGTTGTCGTTCAGCCGGCCGTAGCCGATGGAGTAGCCCACGCCCGTGTTGTAGCCATCGGTCAGGCTCTTGCTGTCCAGCACTGGCGAGAAGTTACGCAGGTCGCTGGCGTTGTGGCTGTAGGCGAAATTGCCGTTCACATTCTGGCGCAATGTCCTGGGGGCATTCTGGCGGTCGCCGCCGGCGCGTCCTCCGCTAAAGCCGCCGAACGGGCCTCGGCCGCTGTCCGAGCCAAAGTTGCGCACGTACCGTGCAGCGAGCTGGGCACTGTTCTGGCCGGCGGTGGCGACGCGCTGGTAGTTGAAATTCTGCGCCGTCGGTGTTGCGCCCGTTGTGCCTTGGTTCGCGTGCGGGTAGTAGTTCAGCAGCGCCAGCGCCTGTGGGCTGAGCCGGTTCGCGGGGATGACGTTGCCGGCAAAGGGCTGGCCTGTTTGCGGATCGAAGATGGTGGTGAGCGCGGGCTGCCCATTCACGGTCCGGACGAAGTTGCTGAAGTCGCCGGCGCGCTGCGCGTCCGTGGGCACGGTGCCGTTGATGTTGACGGGATTGCTGTTGCGGCCGCCCGTCAGGTTCAGGAAGACGAACTGTTTGGAGTTGGGCTTGAGCAGGCCAGGGATCTGCGGCGAGCCGGCCAGGGTCAGGCCGAAGCGGTTGGTGCTGTAGGCAGGCTGGATGGGGTTGCCGGTGATGGAGAAGGTCGTGGCATCGAGCGCGCCGTTGCCACCACCGTAGAACAGGCTGCCATGGATCTGGGTGGGGTTGAAGTTGCGAAAGCCTCCAAAGCCTGCACCGCCGGGACCGCCGCGTCCACCGCCACCGCCCCGGCCACCTGCACCGCCGGGGCCTCCCATCATGCTGCCGATCATGCCGACAACGGCCTCGGCGACTTCGCCCTGCTGTCCGCCGTTGCGGCGCGCCTGCGCAATGGCATCGCCGATGCGTTCGCGAATTTCATCCTCATTGAAGTTGGCGAGACCGGTAGTCTGGCCCGCCTGGCCGTTGACGGCGACCGACTCGGTGCCGCTGCCGGCGCTGCTGGCAAGGCCGCCGAGAGATGGCAGAGCCGCGCCCGTGGTGCCGCCGCTGTCCGAGGCGCTTTCGGCGTCTGTTCCACTGCCGCGCAGCGACTGCAGGCCGCGGCTCAACGACTGCACCTGGGCACCGCTCAGCCCCAGCGCGCTGGCGACCGCGTCGGAGCCGCCCGATGCAGCGGTCCGGGCGGCGGCGCGGGAGGCGAGCTCCAGGCCGAAGTTGGCGGTGCCGCTGTGCTGCGTCCCGTTCAGCAGGATTTCCGAGGTAAGCGGGGCAAAGGCCGCGAACTCCGCCCGCACGACATAACGGCCGTTGCGTGGGATGAGCAGGCGGTATGCCCCGGTAAGGTCAGTGGCCGCGGCGTACTTCTTGCCGGTGAGCGTATTGGTTGCCGTGACAGTGACGCCGGGAAGCGGTGTGGCAGGCGCGGGCTGCTTGCCGGTGGATGGCGTCCCGGTAGCTGCAATGACTTTGCCAAGGATGGTGCCGCCCTGCATGTCTGCTTGTGGCGTCGGCTGAGATTGCGGCGGCGAGGCCTGCAGGGTGGTTTCCGGCGGTCCGGCTTTGTCTTGCGCGCCAGATGCGGGGGCCTGCGCCAGAATGACGTGGCCCCCCGCGACCGTGGCCAATGCCAGCAGACGCGCCCCGAGCACGAAATGTCGGCCTTGCTTTTTCATCTCCACCCGATGTTGGGTAGACGCGGAAGTGTGCGGTGCAGTTTCGGGTGTGCAGACCACGCGGGACTTTCGGGCTTCATTTCCGCATGGTTTCTCGCAGAGGTGAACCGCATCGGTCAAGTTGTTCACCGGCTTGAACCGGGGTCGGAAGTGAGACCTCGGCACCTATTGGAGTTGTCCGGTGTGGGCCAGCAGTCGATCAAAAGACGGGTGGAGGTGTGTCGCCGTTGTCAGCACCGCGTTCGCCTCGCGGCCGTGGCGTCTGCACGTGCAGTTCAGCCGGTGTGAAAACGCCGCTCTTTACGGCACCGGTGGCGGAAACATTGTCGCCCACTTTTACATCGGCCAAGGTGATGGATTCGCCATTCTCCGACTGATCGCCGCCGGAGGTCGCATTGGGCGTGCCGGGGGTATCCCGCCGGCGTCCGCCACCGCCACCCCCGCCGAACATCGCGAACTCCGGGGGGAGCCGTCCACCGCGGTGGAGTGAGGTGCTCTCGTCCAGCGCAATGGTTTGGGAGACTTTATCCGGACGCAGGATGGTGAGTTGAGCCTCGCTGATGGCAGTGATGCGGCCCACGATGTAAGTCTTGCCCAGGTCAGCCTTGAGTTTGGCGGCCTGTGCCGCGCTGGCACCGCCGACGAAGAGGGCGTGCATCTCGTGCTTTTCGTTGTCCGGAATGCCGCCGGCGAGGATCTCGTCGCCTGTCTTCAAAGCGGCTGCCTTGATAGTCTGCCCGTCAATGCTGATGCGGGTGTTGTCCGTGGTGATAACGGTCCAGCGTTCACCGGTTTCGGTCTTGATGACCGCGCTGGGTCCGTTAACCGAGACCACGGTGCCGCGAATGCCGCGGCCATTGCGTCCACCGCCGCGCTGACCCTCGCCCGGCCGTCCGCCATTCTGGGGCGGCGCGCCATTGTTCTGCGCCGGTGCGGTACACGTGCCAATCGTCAGCAGCAGGCCCAGCGCCGTGACACTCCAAATACTCTTGCCGCTCATCGTTTTCTCCAGAAGCTACCCGTCAGCGATACAGACGTGATTGCGCGGGAAAAGATGCGCTGCTGTGGGCGGGTTCAGCTGATGGCGAGTTGGAGTGAACCGTAAATCGTCGTTTTTGACTGGAGCGCCGGTATGACGCTTGGAGCGGCCGCAGATACCGAGCGCGAAATGGAGGCACCTCCTGTTTGCCTGCGAGTATTGTGCTACCTGACGCAAACAGCAGGTTTCTCCACTGCGAAGGCATGATGGAGCTATGTCTTCTCCGGTCGAAATGACGAGGTTCTTGGGGTGAGTTTTCGGCGGTTCGATCCCACTTCAACGACGATGAAGCTGTCGTGAAGGTGGGGCACCCGGCTTACCTGCCGGGAACAAAGCAGTCTGGTTTGCGGGCGCAGAGCTTCGCACGGAGTTCCGGTCCCCAGACGGCGTAGGCGCTCGGTTCCATGTCGTGGGCAACGGTCGCAAGCGCGGCGGAGTAGTGCTTCTCCGCCTCATCCTGCCGGCCGGCGGCGTGCAGGGCGTCGCCAAGTTGTTCCTGCTGCTCCACGCCCTCCGGCCAAAGCGCAACGGCGGCCTCGCCTTCGCGAATGGCATTGGCCATGTCGTTATTTTTGAGCGTGATGCGGCTCAGCGCGAGATGCGACATGGCGGCGGCATGCTCAGTGTGGAAAGTGCCGTTGTAGACGAAGACGCCGTCCTGGATGACCGCATCCGGCTTGAGCTGCGTGAAGCTTGCAAACGGATTCAGCACGGCCGAGCGGTACTCATAGCCGGTGAGCGTGCCCTGGCTGATGAAGACGGGCCCGGTGATGGTGGTGGGCACGGGGTTGACCTCGTCCGAGCTCATATTGTCCCAGGTGGGCAGGTTGCGGCAGGGAATGCCGTAGTCCTTTGCCTGGACAAACGGGTCGACGAAGTAGGCGAACCAGCAGTCGTGAATGTTGTGCGCGTCCGTGTACTTCTTCACGGCGAGCAGCTGCTGGCCCCAGTCGACGCTCGAATCGGTGAGGTATTTGTGGGTGCTGGCCGGGCCGCCGAAAGCCTCGTTGCTGTACGGGATGTAGTTGGGATAGGCGTGGAGCGAGGTGCCGGCCTGCCAAAGGCCAAGCGCGAGCAGGACGTAGCGCCAGGGGGGCGAGTTCCACGCCAGGGCGACGGCACCACCCGCGGCCAGCACAATGGCAAGCGGATAGAGCGGCAAGACGTGGCGCATGCCGATGTTCAGGCCGCTGTTCATGCCGGCGAGCAGGTAGATGAGCATGGGAACGGCGAGGAAGGCGATCTCGCGCCAGGGTGTGTCGTTGCCGCGCTTCAGCTTGCCGGTAGCGATGGCCACGATGGCGAGCAGCAGCAGGAGCAACTCTGGCAGGGTGCTTTTGATGAGCAGCGAGATGGGGAAGTAAGGCCAGATGCCGTGCGCGTAGACCTTGCCGAAGAGATAGCTGGGCCAGGTGTTGCCGACGTTGCGAATGTCGGCGAGGCCGTACAGATAGCTTTCGGGCAGGAGGCGCGCATGCGCGATGGCCATGAGGATGCGGCCTTCGGCGGGGCGAATCTGGGCGCACGTGGCGGCGAGGGAGGGATTGAGCGCCAGGCCGGCGGGGCGGGCGTTATAGCGCCAGCCGTAAAAGCACCACAGGACGAGCACGGCGGTGACGATGATAGCGGCGAGGCCGGTGAAGAGTTCGATGGCGCGGGCGAAGGTGCTCTGGCTATGAATACGCAACGTTCGCGATTGCTGCTCGGCCTCCTCCCTGCTCAACATGCGAAAGCTGACAGTGCGCTGCACGCCGGGATCATCTCTAGACCGGTCGAGCATCCTTTTCGTCCATGCGGCACGATGCCGCAAGTAAGCGTGTCGTGCAGTCTCAACAAAGAGAAGGGCGAGAAACATCGGCAGCAGAAAGAAGGTGGAGTGCTTGGCCGCGAGTGCGAAGCCGCCCGCGATGCCGGTCAGGAGTGCAAGTCCGGCTTTGCGTGCAAGCGATGTGTCGGCCGACGCGGAGGCCCGGCAGAAGCGGTAGAAGCAGAAGATGGCCGCCAGAAAGCCCGCGCTTGCGGCCGAGTCGGTGGTGACGAACGGGCCGTGGGCCAGGATGTTCGGCTCCAGCACGGTGAAAAAGAGCGCAAGCAGGCCGGCGGGAACACCGAACATTTCGCGCGCGGTCAAGAAGACAAGCAGCGCCAGCGTGAGCGGGAAGATCAGCATGGCCAGCCGCGCGCGGAAGATAAGCTGCGGCGCGGTGTAGCTTCCCCCATACCGCGGATCGTTGCGGAAGAGGAGTTCGCGGCCGTCCAGGTAGGCCTCGGTTTTGAAGAAGCGGCCCTGCAGCGGAGGCACCCGCAGTTGGAGCGGCAAGAGCGGCAGCGCGGCGACCATCTTGGCCATGGGCGGGTGCTCCGGGTTCAGGCCATAGTCGTGCGTGCGCAGGCTCATGTAGCCGCTGAACAGGTGATCGCCCTCGTCCCAGCTGACGCTTTCACCATGGACGGAGGTGGCGATTTCCCCGGCCATGAGGAGGAGCATCAGCAGAACGGTGGGCCATGTCCAACGCGGGGGCCACGCCCATGTGCGGGACCAGTGCTCACCATTCTGCTGTTCTTCGATTTGCGCCATGCTGTTTGGACCTCTGGGGTGTTGCAGGCCATGGTCGCAGAAAAACGGAATCGCTGTGTAGGCCTTTGTGCGGGGCGCTCGCCGGTAGGGTCAGCCGTATTAGGATCGAGGCATCTGCTTTAGGAGAGCTTAGCGAATGGCCCAGCCCAGCATCGCCACTGTTTCCATCGGTTCCAACAGGTTCAATGCCATTGGCATTCATTTCGGCCTGGGTTCGCTGCGCGACGGCATGGCCGGCATGCCCGTGATGGGCAGCATGGCATGTTCCATCGCGGTGGTGGTGAACCTGAATGATCAGGTGAACCTGCCCTTCGCCATGCTGAACGAGATCTTTCAGCTCTCTCACCACATCACGCGTGACAAAATTCAGGACATCGTGCTCACCTTCTGGACCGACGATTCCAAGCAGGACGTGATCTGCACCTACACCTTTCGCGGCTGGATCACGAATTACGTCACAGCCACGGGCGTCTCCAGGGGCTCGTCAGAGAGCGGCGACGCCACCAATCACCTGCTCACCCTCACGCTGGAGCCGGAACTGGACCAGCAGCAGTTTATTAAGGTGCAGCTGGGAAATTAGTCAGCACTTCTCTACGCGGCCCGGCACATTGGGATGGCGCAAAACAACCTGGGAGAATGCATGAGCTACGGCCCGTACAGGTATGTGAACGGTGAAAAGTATGTCTTCGGCGCGGACGGCCGCTGGTGGCGGGTGACCACCAGCCAGGGCGGCGACGACTACGGCGTTCCGGTCGCCTCGTCCGCGGTTACACCACACGCCGCGCACCAAGGAGCCGGCTTGCATGTGCATCCTCATGGACACAGCAACCACCACTATGCCAGCTACCCGCCCAGACAGAGTTCGCGGGTGCCGAGCGCAAGAGGAGTCAACCCGGGTGGAATGGCGTACGGCAGACATCCTGCTTCCGCTGAGGATGATCCTTGGCAAGGAAACAATTATGCACGCGAACTGTTTCAAGGGCAGGGTGGCAGATATTTCGTCGATGCCGACAATTCGGTAAAGATTCTGACTGAGTTCTACACTGCTGCTTACACGGCAGCATTCTTCGCCCCGGAGATCTTAGCGGCTGTGAGCCGCAGCGCAGGATGGGGCTTGAACCGAGTCGGTGCTTTCGGGCCTACGGTCAATCGACTATTTTGGTCAGGCAGTGGTTACTGGATGGCTCTCCGTTATGGGAATCAAATAGGAGGATATGCCGGACAAACTCTTGAAGAATCTTGGATCGGGTCTTTTGTCGGTTCTATGCAGCAATTTCTGCCCCAAAATGCTGCAACAGGTGTGATGTGGAACTGGCTTTCTACGTGGTACGCAGCCGGAGCTGAGGAGAGCATCTACTACTTCGAAGGACCGGCTGGGTATCAGGGCAATATCTGGCTGTACACAGAAATGCCTATCCTGGTGAAAAGAGCAGTATCTGTTACTGTGATGCCTTATCGGTGATATATGTTCCGATCACCTATATTCCGTTCCGGCACAATCATCTCCGATGAGGGCTTTCGGCTGCGTCTGACGCTCCCGTATGTATTGAGGTACTGGGAGGACGATCTCGTTGTTGACGTCAGTTGCGATGCCGTGAAACCGCACATCGACCTGCTGCACTCTTCGGTAAGCGCTTTTAAAAACGGTTCTTTCACCCGGCTCACCGCAGCAGATGATAAGCGACTTTTCGACAATATAAGTCGAGCGCTGGAATGGAGAGGTTATAACGTCACTGTTGTAAGCTGACGCCAACTAGACGCGATGATCCATGGTGAGGTCGGAGAGAGAAATTCACCGGCGCCGCAAAGCAAATAGGTTCTGAATGTCGAGGGCTTCTAATCACGGGCGCATGGATGAGCTCACCTCAAAGTTGTGTGCTGACGTCCAGTTGACGTGGGTAACATTACTGCTGGACCACGCCGGAAAGGTTCTGCCTGAGTTGAGCCATGATGGGAAAACCCATTTTGATTACGCGATGTGTATTGTGCAATTTCCTGAGGTTCGCTGCAGAGTTGTTCGGGGTAGGGGCGAAACCAGAGTTCAGTTAGCAGGTGTAAGTTCACAAGAACCTTGGGAGGAGTTAGCGCCAGTCTTGCTCGAATGCTCGGGCAGTTTTCCCGATGGTTTGGGCTACCTTAGTTTACCGGGGTTAGAAAAGGTCCTAGCTGATAGATGGGAGAATATAGCAGCTTACTACCAGAGAAGCTTCTGATATTGCGACCAGATCAGCATGCAGAAGCTGAGTCAGCACATTTAGGTAAGCATGCCGGGCATGGCCACCACCCGCGAACAGATCGGCGCGGCCGAGCTGCAACTGGCGTCACCAGAGATGCAGCAATTGCGCGATCACTTGAATGATCCGCGGGAACAGCGGCTTGAGCCGGAGGTTGAGCCGACGACGCCAGAGCCGCCTGCCCTCGCGCCGGAGATCCCAGCCGAAACTGCTCCCAAGGCTCAGCCGTAAACAGGCATTTGCCAGCCATTGCACTGTCATTTCGACCGAAGGCCGCGCACGTTCTCACATAGAGCCGTTGAGTCGTGTGCGGCTGCAGCGGAGAAAGTTGCTGTTTGCTCGAAGGTGCAGAAA
>CAXTPQ010000061.1:0-18131 GCA_964246215.1 uncultured Terriglobus sp.
TGATGCAGTACGCGGCGCTGCCGAACCGATGGAAGTTCCCCTTTGCGCCGCATGATTTGGGGCTGTATCCACTGGCGAATGGGCAGGACTACGGAGGCGGCGAGAAGACCGAGGAGAACCAGATGCCGGTGGAAGAATCCGGCAACCTGCTGATCCTGGTGGATGCGCTGGCGCGGATGGACGGGAACACGTCGATTGCGGAACGATTCTGGCCGCAGCTGACGCAGTGGGCAGGCTATTTAAAGGAGCACGGGCTTGACCCGGAACGGCAGCTGACCACCGACGACTTTGCCGGGCACGTCGCTCATAACGCGAATCTCTCGATCAAGGCGATCGATGCGTTGGAGGCCTATGCCGACTTGGCAAAGCTGACGCACCACACCGCCGAGGCGCGGCAATATGACGCCACGGCCAAGGACTACGCGAAGAAGTGGATCGGCCTGGCGAAGGAGGGCGACCACTATAAGCTGGGTTACCAGACGCCGGACAGCTGGAGCCAGAAGTACAACCTGGTGTGGGACAAGGTGCTGGACTATTCGCTGTTTCCGGCGAGTGTGCGGCAGAGTGAGATTGCGTTCTACCAAACCAAATTGAACCAGTATGGCTTGCCGCTGGACAGCCGCAAGGACTATACCAAGCTGGATTGGCAACTGTGGACAGCGACCCTCACCGACTCGCCCGAGGTATTTAACAAGCTCATCGACCCGGTGTACCGGTGGACGAACGAAACCACCAGCCGCGTTCCGTTGAATGATTGGTATGACACCAAAACAGGCCTCAAGCAGCCGGGATTTCAGGCGCGCACGGTCGTGGGTGGTGTGTTTATCAAAGCGCTGGCGGACAAGCCGCTGGCGGAGAAGTGGCGGGGGCGGGCGAAAAGCAAGTAGTAGGTGGTAAGTAGTAGGTAGTAGGTAGTAGGTAGTAAGTGGTAAATAGTAAGTGCTTTAAGGATTGTGGGTGGTCCGCCTTCATGGTGTTGGGCTGTTTGAAGGTGGGGCATCCGCGTGGCGCGAATCCGTACCAGATTGTATTGAGATGTGAAGGATCGGACGAAACAGATGAGATCTGCTTTGAAACTGGCGAGTGCTTTTGTGTTTGCCGCAATATGCGGCTCATATGCGGTTGCGCAATCTGTGCCGCCCGCAACGCTGCAGATTGACCTGAGCAAGCCGTTGCATGCGGTGAGTCCCACGCTGTATGGCCTGATGACGGAGGAGATCAACTACTCCTACGACGGCGGGCTGTATGCGGAGATGGTGCGCAACCGCGTCTTCCGCGAGCGCGACATCTCCCACCCGGCGCACTGGTACCTGGTGCAGAGCGGCCAGGGTGTGGGCACCATGCAGACCGATCGCACACAGGGGCCGAGCGATGCGCTGCAATCGAGCCTGCTGCTCACAGTGACCAAGGCCGATGCGAAAAATCCGGTGGGCGTGCTGAACGAGGGCTATTGGGGCATGGCGCTGCGGCCGCGCACCACGTATCACGGCTCGTTCTATGCCAAGGCCGATGCGGCCGGCATGGGGCCGGTGACCGCTTCACTGATGAGCGACAACACCGGCAAGATGGAGGCGATGGCGACCGTTGCGGAGCCCACGACCGAGTGGAAGCGGTATGAGTTCACGCTGACGACGGGGCAAATTGCACCCTCGGCGGAGAACCATCTGATGCTCACCGTGGGGCACCCCGGCAAGCTGTGGATCGATCTGGTCTCGCTCATGCCACCCACGTACAAAAACCGGGAGAACGGCAACCGCATCGACATCATGGAAAAACTGGCGGCGATGCACCCGGCCTTTCTGCGGCTGCCCGGTGGCAACTACCTGGAGGGCGACCAGATCGATGAGCGCTTTGACTGGAAGACGACGATTGGCCCACTGGTGGACCGGCCGACGCACCGCAGCCCGTGGAACTACCAGTCGAGCGATGGGCTGGGCCTGCTGGAGTTTCTGGAGTGGACGGAGGACCTGAATATCCAGCCGGTGCTTGCGGTCTACGCGGGGTATTCGCTCAAGGGCGATCACATTGAACCGGGGCCGGCGCTCTCGCCTTACGTCGATGACGCGATGGATGAGCTGGAGTTCGTGACGGGCGACACCTCGACCAAGTGGGGTGCGGTGCGCGCCAAGCTGGGGCATCCCAAGCCGTTTCCGCTCACGTATGTCGAAGTCGGCAACGAGGACTGGTTCGACAAGTCCGGCAGTTATGAGGGCCGATACGCGCAGTTCTACAAAGCGATCAAGGCGAAGTACCCGCAGCTGCAGATCATTGCGACGGCCGCGCTGAAACGCATGACGCCGGATGTGCTGGACGACCACTACTACCTGCGCGCGGGCGACATTTTCAACGAGGCAAAGCATTATGACAAAGCCGACCGCAGCGGGCCGAAGATCTTTGTGGGTGAGTGGGCCACGCGCGAGGGCTTTCCCACTTCCAACTTCGGCGCGGCGCTGGGCGATGCGGCGTGGATGACCGGCATGGAGCGCAACAGCGACTTGATCGTCCTTGCTTCGTATGCGCCGCTGTTTGTGAATGTGAACCCGGGCGGCATGCAGTGGGAGAGCGATTTGATCGGCTACGACACGATGAGCTCGTATGGGTCGCCCAGCTACTATGCGCAGGCAATGTTTGCCGAGTCGCTGGGCACGAGTGTGCCGGCGAGTTCCATGACGGGCGCGGCCGAGCGCACGTTTTACTCGGTCACGAACGACGCGGCAAAGGGCATGGTCTACCTGAAGATGGTGAATGGATCGTCCGATCCGCAGCCGGTGAATCTGCAGATTGTGGGCGCGGGCGCAGTTGATCGCCAGGCAACGCTGATCACGTTGACCGGCACGAACCCGGCAGAGACAAATACCATTGCGGCACCGGCACGGATCGTGCCGAAGCGGTCGTCACTGCGCGTGGCGGGCACCTTCAGCCATACAATTCCGCCGTACAGCATACAGGTCCTGGAGATGAAGGCGAAGTAGATCGCGGAGGATTGCGGTGAACCGGGTGCCTCACCTTTGCAACGCCAAGGTGGTCCCCTTCGCAGCGGAAAGTGTCCCGCTGCTCCTCACACCTTGATGGCGATGTTGCTGTCGTAAAGGTGAGACCTATTCTCTTGTGTCCGCAAGGCATCTTTCCGCGGCGCATGGCCCAGAGCCGTGGGAGCTCATTCCAGCGTCCAATCCATAGGAGATGAAGCATGCCGACTTATCAAAAGACACCGGAGGCGCTGGAAAAATTGACGCCGGAGCAGTTCCGGGTGACACAAAAGAGTGGCACGGAGATGCCCTTCCGCAATGAATTCTGGAACCATGGCGAGCCGGGGCTTTATGTGGACATCGTTTCGGGCGAGCCTCTGTTTACCTCAACGGACAAGTTCGACAGCCACTGCGGCTGGCCCAGCTTCACACAACCGGTGGAGTCTGCAAATGTGCTGGAGAAGCGGGATGCCACGCTCGGCATGGTGCGCACGGAGGTGCGGTCGGCGCAGGGGGACAGCCATCTGGGCCATGTTTTCGACGACGGCCCACGCGACCGGGGCGGGCTGCGCTACTGCATCAATTCGGCGTCACTGCGCTTTGTACCAGCAGCGGAGCTGGAGCGCGAAGGCTACGGCGACTATCGCAAGCTGTTTCCAGCAGAGAACAACGCAACACAGGGCAAGGTAATGGCAACCGAAACGGCGATTCTGGCGGGCGGATGTTTTTGGGGAATGCAGGAACTTCTGCGCGATTCCCCCGGCGTGCTGAAAACACGGGTCGGCTACTCAGGTGGTGACGTGGCAAATGCGACCTACCGCAACCACGGCACGCATGCCGAGGCGCTGGAGGTGGTTTTCGATCCCGCCGTGATCAGCTTCCGGAAAATCCTGGAGTTTTTCTTTCAAATTCATGACCCAACTACGCGCAACCGGCAGGGCAACGACATGGGCATGAGCTACCGGTCGGCGATTTTCTATACCTCGGCGGAGCAGAAGCAGACCGCCGAGCAGACGATTGCCGACGTAAATGCGTCCGGGCTGTGGCCGGGCACAGTGGTGACGGAACTTGCGCCCGCAGGCCCCTTCTGGCAGGCTGAGCCGGAGCACCAGGACTACCTGCAGCGTATTCCACACGGGTACACGTGCCATTACGTGCGGAAAGACTGGAAGCTGCCGCAGAGGGTTGCGGCGGCTGTTTAGAGCGTTTCTCGCTTGAGTGTGATTGCGCTGATCTGCCGTGAGAACGATTGGGGTGGGGAAAAAAGCAGGTCTCCGCTTCGGTCGAAATGACAGAGCTTTACCGATGCGAGAAATGCTCTAGCTTCCGGCTGCGACCCGCAAGAAAATCATCTTGTGTGTGTGATACCGCCGCACTTGATGAAGATCGAACGTTTCATGACTTTACGTTGAAGAAATCGCTTGCGGCAAAGAAAGGGGGAGGGCCGAAGCCCTCCCCCTTTTCTTCTGTTTGTGATGCGATTCGAGCGTTTCTCGCTTGGGTGTCGTTGCGCTGATCTGCCGTGAGCACGATTGGGTTGGGGAAAAAGCAGGTTTCTCCACTTTGCTTCGCTTCGGTCGAAATGACAGAGCTTTACCCATGCGAAAAATGCTCTAGAAGTTGATCTTGCCGGCGAACTGCAGGAAGCGCCGTTCGTCGTTGGCACCACCGGCCACGCCACCCTTGGAGCCGTAGATTTGCGGAGGTGTGGGGTTGCCATTGGCGTCCACGAAGTTGGCGGCATCCAGCTGGCTGTCCTGGATGTAGAGGTTGTGATGGTTGGTGATGTTGAAGCCTTCCGCACGGAGTTCCAGGTTCAGGCGCTCATGGATGGGGAAGGTCTTGGAAACGGAGACATCCAGATTGTAGGCACCGGGCCCGCGGAAGGTGTTGCGCGCGGTCATGGTGCTTGGATAGGGACCAAGATCCGATCGTCCGATGATGGGATTGGAGAAGGGCACGTCGACCGGCAGGCTATTTGCTCCCGTGAGGGTGTAGCTATTGCCTGCATTTGCCGCGCCATTCGGAATCGACTTGAAGGTCGTGTTCTGGACGCGGGTCGCCGGGTTATAGCGGGGAATGCCATAACCGGAGACGTCGTTGGTGCTGTCAAGTATGCTGAACGGCACGCCGGAACGAAGCGTGTAGATGCCGGTGAACTGGTAACCACCGGCCAGCTGTGCAAGGTAGCCACCCTTGTCCTTGAAGAAGGAGGGTGTTTGGTAGATGGGTGCAAGCACCAGGCGATGACGGATATCGAAGTCCGAGTAGCCGTAATCGAGCGACGGGTTGAACGGATTCGTGTAACCCAATGCACCGATATTGCCGGTTGCGCCGGACTCCGAAAAGGTGGAGGACAGGTCGTCCGTGGCGTGAGCAAAGGTGTAGTTTGCGACAACGGAGAAGCCGGAGTGGCGGACGTCATTTGATGTGAACTGAACGTTTACGCCGTTGTAGTGGCTGTCGCCGTTGGAGCCGCGGTTGTTGTCGTTGCTGAAGCTGGGATTGTTATAGGTGATGCCGCGCCGCCCGGTGATGGGGTCGATAACGGGATCGCCGAGGTACAGATTGCCCATGCCCGCGACGTTGTAGTTCTTAATGTCGTACAGGTGTATGCCGCGAGAGCCGTTGTAGCTGATGCTGACGACGGAGGCCCGGCCAACCTGCTGATCGATCGACACGGAGCGGAACTGAGTCTGTGCCGTGCGAATGTTCTGGTCGATGTGGCGCAGGCTGGTGGGTGGCAGCGCGACCGCGCCGGTGCCGGCCAGCGGACCGGTGTTGCTGTTAGTCACGTTGTAGGTGGTGTTCGCATCGGAGCGGAGCACGATTACGGCGTAGTTGGGCGGATTCTGGATGGCGTTGAAGGTGACATTGCCAAAGTTACGCTCGTAGGAGATGCCGTAGCCGCCGCGCAGCGAAGTTTTACCGTTGCCGAAGATGTCGACCGCGAAGCCGACGCGGGGAGAAACGGTGCCGTATTGCGGATTCCAAAGACGGCCAATGGGGCTTTTGGGCGCGGTGGAGACGCCGCCGTTGCGCACCTGCTGCGGGATGTTGCTGCCCGCACCGTAGTAGAAGTTCGCGTCAAGATTCTGGTTGTTGTTGTGCTGCACGCCGAAATACTCGTAACGCGCGCCGTAGGTAAAGGTGAAGCGCGGCGTGACCTTGAACTGGTCTTGCCCGTAGACGGCCCAGTCATGAAAGCGATTGGAGCGGGCAAAGGCGGGCTGACCGACCGGCAGGGTGATGGTGCAGGCCTGGGTCTGCGTGAGTGTGCCGGTATAAGGATTGCGGGCGCAGGGCGTGGCACCGTTGGGGTTCACGGCTGCCTGGAACTGGTAAAGATTGCCGGTAAGCAGATTCTGCAGACCCGCAGCCTGGTTCACGCCCAGTTGTTCATTGGCCTGGGCATAGGCTCCGTAGCCGTGGTTGTCCTGAATGTAAAGCACCTGGCCACCGAACTGGAGCTGGTGATTGCCGCGGAGATGGTTCAGGTCCTGGTTCCACTGGATGGTGTTTTGCGGTCCGCCGAAGGGCAAGCCGCCATTGCCCGGGTTGGTGTCATAAAAGCCGGGCAGTTGGAATGGCTGCTTGCTGAAGGGGTCGCGCGCGCCAGCCGCCACAAAGAGCGTGGGTGTGTTTTGCAGGGCGGTGTTGTAGGAGTTTGAGGTATCGGAGCGGGTAAAGCTGAGCCGGGTGAGCGAGGAGACCGTTGGCGAGAACTCGTGCGCGCCGCTCAACAGAAAGGCTTGCGAGTGGTTCGCGGCTCCCACATTGAACTGGTTGTAAGGCGAAGAAAACACTGAACCGGCAATGTCGTCTTCGTGATAATTAACGTAGCGGAAAAAGACTTGGGACTTCTCGCCCAGGTTGTAGTCCACGCGGCCGATCACATTGTAGGTGTTTTCAGGAAGGCCACCGCCCGCGTCCACAGGCGCGGTAAAGCTGACGACATTGAAGATGGGCAGGTTGGGATCAAGCGCCGGGTAGAGGGGCTTGGCGCTGCCGCTGGCCTGTCCGGCCTGCAGATTCGTGGTCTGCTTCAGCACGCGGGCGTTCGAGGTACCGCCGTAGGTGGAGAAGAAAGAGGCGACATTGGGCGAAGCGGCGGCCAGAAATTGCGGCGTGGGTACGGCCGCGGTGCTGGCGGAACTGCTGCGCACACGGGTGAATTCGGTTGAGCCCATGAAGAAGAGCTTGTCTTTGATGATGGGACCGCTCGCAATGCCGCCAAACTGGTTCCGCGTGTAGATGCCCTTGGGAATGCCGAGCTGGGCGTTGGTTACCGTGTTGGCTGTTGTTGCGGAGATGCGGTTGAACTCCCACAGGCGGCCGTGAAGGGTATTGCTGCCGGCCACGGTGGCGACGGAAACGACACCACCGGAGGCGCGGCCGTACTCGGGCGAGAAATTGTTGGTAATGATGCGGTACTCTTGCACGGCGTCCAGCGGCACATGGACCGCGACACTGTCTGCAAAAACCGACTGGTTCTCCACACCATCCAGCAGGATTTCCGTGCCGCTGGAACGGCTGCCATTCAGGCCGAAGCCGACGCCTCGCGTGGTGCTGTTCTGGGCGGCTCCGGTGGAGGTATTGTCACCGCCGCTCACGTTGCCGGAAAGGGCGACGAAGTCGTAGGGGTTGCGGGTGAGCGAGGGCAGTTGAGTGACTTGCGTCTGGGAGATAACCTGGGAGACTTCCGGCGTGGCGGTGTTGACCACGGCGGTGCTGCCGGCGGTGACTTCCACCACGGTGTTGGTGCCGGTGGAGTTCACGGGCAGCTTGGCATCCAGGGTGAAGCGTCCGCCGACGGTGACCACCACTGTGGCCTCATAGGTGGAAAAGCCGGCGCTGGTGGCTGTGACCCGGTAGGAGCCTGGTTCCAGATTGGTAAAGATGTAATCGCCCTGGGCGCTGCTGACCGCGGTGCGTTCCGCGTTGGTGCCGGTGTTCTTCAGGGTCACCGCGGCACCGGCAATGACGGAGCCGCCGGAGTCGGTCACGGTTCCGGAAATCTGGGCTTGCGCCTGGGCCAGGATGGTGGGCGGCATCATGACGACGGGGACTGACAGTGTGACCGCGGCAAGTGCGAGGCCGAACAAGCTCTTCTTCAAAGTGGAATGTCCTCGGATGAGAAATCGGGGTTGCGGTCAGGCACGGGGAGTTGAGCTTGGATTCATGCTCTGAACGGCAATGAACTATGTGCACGTGAATCGCCAAAAGGGGCTTGGAAGTAAGTGCCCAGTTTTGAACACCTTCGGAAGAGCCTCTCAGGGAGACCGGCTCGTATCTATGAGGAATCATAGATATATCCGATTTATGGCAAGTCGAGGTGAACCGGCTTCTTGCTGTGGGCTCTTACGGAATCTTTACGACGGCTTGCCTAACCTTAGTGGAGAGCCGGGCGATGGGTAGCGCAGTCTGGCAGGCAGGGTTGCCAGATGAGTGCGATGCGGGTGGGTCCAGGTGATGGACAGGCATCCCGCGACGCGCGGCTTCCGGGAGGACTGAAGATGTATGTCGCTGTTCACCGTTCGTCGTCACAGCGCAGGTATGCCGTGAAACCCAGGGAGATGCCGGAGCGGAGGGTGCCCGCGGAACCGCAAGGCTCAACCGCGGCGGAGCTTGAACTGGAAGAGCGGAAGGCGCTTTCCCTACAGGATCATCTGCAGCAGGTCAAGGATCCCGCGGCACTGGTGATGCTGCGGCGACTGAAGGATCGCATCGGCCAGATGCGGAGTTCCCTTGGCCGGCAGTAATACCTTTGGTCGCTGCCTTCCGCTGCCGGGCTGCTTACCAGGTGTCGCTGGCCACCACGTGGGGTGCGCCGTGCTGGCCGTTGATCAGGTCTGTTTCGATCACGATCTCGATGTTTCCGGACGCCGGCTTGTGTGTGCCGGTGAGCCAGGTTTGCAGGTAGCTCTTGGTGGTAAGGAACTCCGCCGCAGCCTCGGTACCGCTCTTACCGATGCCGGCGGCCACAAGCACCGGCTGGTCGATCTGGCTGTCCTGAAAGCGCGCAATGATGGCGTAATCCCGCTCGCTGCGGACCGCGCTTTCCTGGGTGTCCATGTGCCAGGCGACAGATGGATTGCGGGCATCCTGGATCAGGTGCATGGAGTCGGACAGCGCTACAAAGTGGTAACGCAAAGGCGAGGTCAGCCGCAGCGTCCATGGATTGTTGAAGCCGCCCAGCAACACGACCGGACCCTGCCGCAGCTGCTCCAGGCTGGTGGTGGACGCGGCAAGGGTGCGGACCTGATGATGCTGCCGCGTGATCATGCTCACAATGTCGCTGTAACTGATGGCATCGTTGAGGGAAACCATCTCCGTGCGGGTCATGGCGTCGAGCACGGTGGGTGCCGGTAAGGTTGCAGCCTGCATTGGCAGGTGCTCCGGCGTGTCCACGCCGTGCTCGTCCAGCGAGTGAACGCCAAGGACGAAGAGCAGTGGCTGCTCTGAGACCAGAAGCGGCTCCCAAAATTTGTTCCCTGCCTGGACATGCTGCTGATGGCGGAGAAGCAGCAGCAGTGGAACCGCGATACAAAGCGCTGCCGCTGAGGCGATGGCCAGGGAAAGGCGTGCACGTCGGACTGTTCCGGAGTTCAGCTTTGAGGCGAGAGGGTGGGACGTTTGCCGCTGCGGCTCAGGCGTTGGCGAAGCGATCTCCACTTTTACCGGCAAAACGTGTGAGTGCCACGTCGTGTGAACCGGAGCGCTCGACAAGGGATCTAGCCCGGAGTGGGACTCCGCCTGCATGGCCGGTGTCGGCTCGGCCTCGTCCATGTGAATGTTTGCCTCGCTGAGGGGCGAAGCCAGGGCAGAACTCTTAAGATCCCGTGCCGGAAGTGTGCCGCCGAGGTGAGCGGCGGAACTATCTGCACGGTGGCCAAGGCCAACGTACTCCGCTTCGTATGCAGGCGCGGCCGGAAGTGTGGATACATCTGCCGCGGCATACTCGAAGTGCGGCATGTAGGAGCCAAGGTGCAGCCGGAAATGAAGCTCCTGCTCACGGCCGGGCTCACTGTAATACTGCGCCAGGCGCTGGCGGATTTTGCCGACGGTCACGCGGACGACGGGGTCCAGATTCGTGTCGTAATCATGGTGCCGGCCGAAGACCTCAATGCCGAGTGTGCGCTCTTTGAGCTGGTCGCCCCGGCCGGCAAGCGTTTCTTCCACAATGTAGCGAAGCAGCGCCGGATAGCGGCGGCTGCTGCGGAAGTGCACGCTGTTCACAATCTGTTCAAGCTGGTGCCGGACTTCCGCCGCGCTGGGAAGGGCTGCAAGCGGAGACTCTTCATGGCTGGTCACTTCATCAATCGTCTGCATAGGTCTTTCTTTGTCATTCGCGACCCTGGAGAAGGAACTGCTTCCGTAAGGAATCCAGCAAGCTCCTTTTCTAAGGAGAACTCCTATTGGGGAGTAAAGAGTTTCAGTGAGGCATCGCCAGTATACGTTCCACCGGTGATCGACAAGTACAGCAGAATGAGACTTTTATCCGTATCTTATGAACTTTTTACCGTATCAGTGTTGCCGTGGGGTCTGTGCCCGGGTACGGTTCAGGCAAGTCAACGGTGACTTCTTGCTGGGTCGGGCGACATGCCCCGATTGGGTGAGGGCGCCGATTGCCGAACAATGATTCACTGGCGCTGCGATGGGTTTTCCGATCTCACGCCTCTTTTCTGCAGCACTTCTTCTGTCTGAGGGACCTGCCGCCGCGCTTGCGCGGCGGAGCCGAAATTGTACCTGTTGGACATAGGAAGAGGTGACGCATGAGTGGATCGACAAAGTATCAAAGCAGCCGGCGTAATTTCCAGGCGGCACTTGCCGTGTTTTTGCTGTCGGTTGCCGCGCTCTTCGCTGGCGGCGCGCAAGCACAGCAGCAGAGTGAGCCATCGCTCCCCCTCTCCCAGCGGTTCAAGATCAATTTGGCCGCGGGCGTGCCGCAGTACATCGCGGACGCGACCTCCAACTCGGCTGCCTCGCAAAGCCAGTGGTGGTTTGAGGCCGGCAATGGCGAACCCGTCACGTACACGACGCCGGGCTTTGTGGAGAGCGCGGACCCTGCGGCGCACTGGCAGCAGGTGGGTCTGCCGTATGACGCGAATGTGACGCGCACCTTTATCAACCAGACCTCCGGCGGCGGGCAGGGCTCGCTGGGGGGGACCGACCACAACTGGTACCGGCTGCACTTCAAGGTGGATCCCAAGTACAAGGGCCAGAAGTTCATGTTGAACCTGGAGGGTTCGCACACCGGCGTGCAGGTGTATATCAACGGCACGCTGCTGCCGGGCATCAGCAAAGTGGCGAAGGATTCACAGGCGACCCACGTCATCGGCTTTGTGCCGGTGGTGGTGGACCTGACGCCGTCGCTGCACTACGACGGCACGGACAACGTGATCGCGGTGGAGGTGTCGCGCGGCAGCACGTGGTTTGAGCAGCCGAACTTTTCCGGGGCCTTCCGCTTCGGCCAGGCAATGGCCGGCCTCTTCCGCAATGTGTACCTGTACGTCACCAATCCAATCCACATCCCGTTGAACGTGTACTCGAACCAGGCCACGTGGGGCACGTACGTGGGCACCGTTTCCGAAGTTCCCAACAGCGGCAGCACAGCGACCGCGGCCTCCGCGGTGGTGGAGGTGCAGACGAATGTGCTGAACGAGACGGCGGCCGCGCAGCAGGTGACGCTGACCACGCAGATTGTGGATGCCAGCGGCAATGTGGTGGTGACGGCAGCGCCGGTCACGCAGACGGTTCCGGCCATGACGCCCGCGACATTTCCCTCAACGGCGACGCCCATGTTCGACCAGCAG
The DNA here is from genome assembly GCA_964246215.1 of uncultured Terriglobus sp. Classification (GTDB taxonomy): domain Bacteria; phylum Acidobacteriota; class Terriglobia; order Terriglobales; family Acidobacteriaceae; genus Terriglobus. Next base: position 11,786 of record CAXTPQ010000061.1, read on the forward strand.
ATTACGATTCAGAACCCGACGCTGTGGTATCCAAATAACTCAACATACGGCAAGCCGTACATGTATCGCGTCTACCACATCGTCAGCGTGAACGGCGTGGTGGTGGACTCCGTGCAGAGCCCGCTTGGCATTCGAACGCTCACGTGGGACAGCAACTTTCCCTACTTCAACGGACATGCACATTATCTGTGGGGAGCGTCGGGCCGGTATGACTATCCGGCGCTTGGATCGAGCGTGCCCCCGGAGCAGGAATGGCGTGACCTGCAGCAGTTTGCGGCCAGCGGCGGCAATGTGTGGCGGCCGGGCCACTCCACCAGCAGCGAAGAGTTTGTGGAGGCAGCCGATGCCTACGGCATCATGATCGACCAGCCCAGCGGCGATGGTGAGGGCAGCTGGACAAGTCCCTCCGCCGACGACTCGCAGCTGAAGCAGGAAGTGCACCGCGACATGATCATCCGCGACCGCAGCCATCCCTCTATTCTGGATTGGGAGGAGGACAACGGCGGCAACAACGCCACCCTCGCGGCAGCGCTGGACACGGTCAACAACACCTGGGACTCGATCAGTCCGCGCAAGCAGGCATCCCGCGCATACTCACCGGCCTATGCCTTTATCGATGAGTGCGACGGCGCCGGTTGCGAAGTCGGAAACAAGAACAGCAATCCGCAGAACCCGGCGTTTGGCGCGGAGTATTGGGACAACGTGGGTACCGGGCGCGGCCTTGCCTGGGACAATGAACTCGCCTTTGCCGCGCCGTACCTGAACGACTGGCGCAACGGCCGGGCCAACAACACCTTTGGCATGGCGCAGTGGTACTTTGCGGACACGCCGGGTGAGGTGAGCCTGTGGTCGGAGTTCCGCGATGCGAGCGGCAATCCGCTGAACAAAACACTGGACATGAGTCAGTATGTGCGTTCGCTGGGCTACTCGATGGTGGACCAGAACCGTTTCCCGCGGCTGCTCTATTACATCTATCAGGCGAATTGGACACCATACTCGGTTAAGCCGGTGGTGGCGCTGGCGCATCACTGGAACCGTGCCTATGAGTACACGCCGGGTACGCCGATCCAAGAGAATGCCTTCAGCAACTGCCCCAACGTCCGCCTCCTGATCAACGGCCAGGCAAAGGACCCGGTGACGGGCGCGACGCTGCCGGACCAGGTGCCGAATGCATGGAATGTGAACTCCAGCGCGAACCTGACGCAGAGCACCACCGCGATGCCGGGCCAGGTGCACTGGATGGTGAACTGGGCCGCCGGCACGGTGACGGCGCAGTGCCTGGATGGCAGCGGCAATCCGGTGGCCGGTGTGAGCGATTCACGCGTGACCGCCGGTGCCGAGAACCGCATTGTGCTCACGGCCGTGCCGAATGTGACACGGCCGGACGGCACGAGCTTTCAATGGACGGCCAACGGCTCTGACGCGGCGTTTGTGACGGCGCAGGTGGTGGATGCGAACGGCAACATCGTTCCCACGGCTTCTGACAATGTGACCTTCAGCGTAAGCGGCCCGGCCAGCTACATGGGCGGCACGCAGCAGATTGTTGCAGACCCGGCGGTGACCAACTATTTCCAAGACGCATTCTCAAAGGCGAATGCAAGCGTGATCAGCGGCGTGCCGTATGCCTTCTTCCACGCACCCGGCGATCCGGAACTGAACTTTGAGGGCGGCCTGCAGAAGATCGCGCTGCGCAGCACGTTGACCGCCGGCACGGTGACGGTGACGGCATCGGCTCCCGGGCTGGTGAGCGGCAGCGTCACGCTTGCGTCGGTTCCGCTGGCCGCACCCGCGCAAACACAGGCTCCGGCGATCATTGTGCCTCCGGTGGATACTGCCGTCACCGCCGGTTATCCGGCAACGTTCAACGTGTCGGCCGACGGCTCGGGCACGTTGAGCTACCAGTGGTATGTGAATGGTGCCGCGGTACAGGGTGCCACGGGAACGTCATACACCACGCCCAACACGACCACCGCGAACAACGGCAGCAAGGTGAGCGTGATGGTGAGCAGCACCAGCGGGCTGACGCCTGTCACGTCCAACGCGGTCACGCTGAGTGTGAGTGCCCCGGCAAACACGGTCATCACCATGCAGCCTGTGGCGGCACAGACCGCGGTGGTCGGCCAGACGGCGACGGTTTCGGTGGGGGCTACCGGTTCGCCTCAGCTCAACTATCAATGGTTCGTGAATAGCACTCCCGTTCAGTCCGGACCGCAAAGCAGCTACACCACACCCATCCTGACGGCTGCCGGAACGCAGACGATTTATGTGATCGTCAGCAACCCACTCAACAAGGTGCCGTCCGGGAACTCGGTGCTGACGGTGAATGCTCCGGCAGCGGCCGGCATCGCAACCCAGCCTGCCAGCCAGATTGTTCCGGTGAACCAGCCGGTACAGCTGTCGGCAACAGTGACCGGCTCCGCGCCGTACACCTACCAGTGGCAGTTCACGCCGAAGGGCGGTTCGACCACCATCCTGCTCAGCAATACGACCAGCTCCAGCACGATCACGTACACCATACCCGCCATGAGCGCGGCCAACGTGGGCGCATACACGGTCACGGTGAACAATGCGGCCAACGCACCGGCAACCAGCGCGGCCGCGCAGATTACGCTGGCACCTCCGGGCGTAAACCTGGCCCTGGGCAAGCTGGCCACGACCAGCAGCTCGCAGGGTGCATGCACTGACAGCACAACCGCGCCGCCACTCACCGGTGTGAATTGCCTGGGCGCGGAGAATGCGGTGGATGGCAGCCTGGGGACGCGCTGGGCGTCGGCTTCCGCCGGCGCGCCGCCCGCCACGGCAAAGGCGGGTGTGGATCCTTCATGGCTGATGGTGGACCTGGGTACGCCGCAGGCCTTCAACACGGTCGTCATTAACTGGGAGAACGCCTATGCCGCGCAGTACCTGATCCAGTACACCAACGCCGATCCAACGGTGGAGGCAAACTGGCAAACGGCAACGACGAACAACACAGGCGCGGGTGGAACGGAGACGCTGAACTTCAATACGGTGCAGGCGCGCTATGTCCGCATGAAGGGCACGCTGCGGGCCACGCAGTATGGCTACTCGATCTATGAGTTTCAGGTCTACAACGTGCCGCAGTGCGGCGGCTCCACGGAGCGCTACACGGTGGGCACGACCAACTCGAATCTCGTGCTCGACAACCTGCTGGGCCTGACGTTCACGCGCACGGTCAAGACATCGACGGGCGTGGGGTCGCAGTTCACCGGTGTGGATGCGGCAGCATACTGCTCAAGCCAGCAGATGCGGCTGCCCACGCAGGCGGAAGCGCTGAGCATTGCCGCCAACAACAACGCCTCGTGCGCCTTTCCGGGCACGTGGAACACGTGGACGTCGACGGTGGACCCAAATGACGCAAACGAAACGGCGCTGGTCAACTTCGACGGCACGTCGTCGTACAAGGTGACCAACAACTGGCCGGGTGCAACGCTTTGCGCGGCGGGGACGTTCCAGGGCCAGGTACCGGTCATCACCGCGGCACCCAAAGCCACCACGGTCACCATCGGCAACGCGGCCGGCTTCTATGTGACTGCAACCGGTGTGCCCGCGCCCAGCTACCAGTGGATGCTGGGCGGAGCACCCATTGCCGGAGCGACAGAGGCGGCGTACTTCACGCACCCCACCACTGCCGCGGACAACAACACGATGTACAGCGTGGCCGTGTCCAACGGCAGCGGAACAGTGACCACAACGCCGGTCGCGCTGACCACCACGAGCACACCTGCCCCCTCGCCAACGCCAACCCCAACACCCACACCAACCCCCGCGCCGGTGACGATGCCGACCGGGACGAACTACGCGCTGCACATGCAGGCGAGCGCCAGCAGCATCGAGGGTCCGCAGTTCTCCGTCGCTCCCAACGCAGTGGATGGCGACACGACCACACGCTGGGCTTCCGCGCCGCAAGTCGATGGCCAGTGGCTGGCGGTGAATCTCGGCAGTGCCCAATCCGTGGGCGCCGTGGCGATTCGCTGGGAAAACGCGTACGCCAGCAGCTACCGCATTGAGATGTCAGCGGATGGCGCAACGTGGAGCCCCATCCCCGGAGCCGCGAACGCCAGCGGCCACGGAGGTGTGGAAGTGCTGACGTTTACGCCAGTCACGACGCAGTACATCCGCATGTACGGCATCACGCGGGCGCTGCAGCCGTATGGCTACTCGCTGTATGAGTTCGGGGTCTACCCGCCGCAGGGTGCGACGGGTACCCCGAGCCAGACCGCGGGGCCGGCGATCAGCAGGCAGCCCACCAACCAGAGCGCCATTGCCGGCTCCACGGCGACCTTCAAGGTCGTCGCGGGCGGCAGCGGCCCAAACACCTATCAATGGCTGAAAGGGGGCACGCCGATCAGCGGCGCAACCCAGGCCAACTACACCACACCGGCATTGGCACTGGCTGACAACGGCACACAATACAGTGTGGTGGTGGGCACCACATCGGGTGCGCCGACCACCACGTCGACGCCGGCCGCATTGGCGGTCAGCAGCTACACGGTGCTCACAGGCTTTGTGGGTATCGACCTGAACAATGAGACAAACGGTGCCTGGACCAATGACCAGATTTACGTCACGGTCATCGGCATGGACCCCACCCACAACAATGCCTTCGCCTACCTGAAGCCGGACGGAACGATCGTCGACTTCACGATGGGCGACAGCACCGCCCCCGGAGCGCTGACCAAAAATGGCAAGGGCTACGGCAACTACTCCTTCACACTGGCGCAGAGCACCACGCTGAAGATGCCGACCTTCCGTTCGGCGCGTGCATACATCTCGCTGGGCGCACCGCTTTATGTGCAGGTGTATGCCGACAGCACGGGCAAGGTGAACGGGTATGCGGGGCCAAATCCGCAGAACGGGACCGACCCCAACGTGGGCACGCATTTCGACTGGTACGAGTTCAACAACGAGAACGGCATCTTCATCAACACCACACAGGTGGACGAGTTCGGCCTGCCACTCCTGCTGGATGTGTGGGGCGCGGGCAATACCTTCCACAAGCAGGTCGGCATCACGGAGTCCGTGGCGCAGCTGGATGCGGAGTTCACTGCCCAGGTGCCGGCGCAGTTTCAGCCGGCCACCATGTCGGACCTGCGTATCTTCTCCCCGGCCAAGCTGTCCATGGCGGCGGGCGGGGCCAACGGCAAGTACTTTGACAGCTCCGTTGCGGGTGCCTGGGCGGGGTACGCCAACACGCCGCTCTCCATCACCGTGAACGGCCGCACCTTCAGCGGCAAGGCCACGGGCACCACGCTGAACTTCAGTGAGGTGAACCCGTCATCGGCGCACGCCGGCGAGAGCTTCGTTGTCCATCAACCCTCCACGCAGGACATTCTGGGTTGCGCGGGCACCATGGCCTCCGGCATCCCTGTCACGAATGCCACGACCAGCGACGAGAACGGCATTCAACTTCAATTGCAAAACCAGATATGCTCGGCGATCAACCGTGGCGTTCTGCTGAACCCGGCAAACTGGGCGAATGCGGCGGCGTATTACAGTGCGTCCCCGGCAAACTTCTACTCGCAGTTCTGGCACAACCACTCCCTCGGCGGCTTTGCCTATGGCTACTCGTATGACGACAACAACAACCAGAGCACGACGATCACCACGGGCAAGCCGGAACACATGACCTGGGGCATCGGGTGGTAGCGCTGACGTGATGCTCCGGGTGGCGAGAGGATGCTCCGCCCGGAGCAGCTTGAGCCAGGATGACCTACCTTAACGGCAAAGGGCGCCGTGAAAATGGAGCCCCAAGTAACTGTGCTCAAACTCCGCCCGGTACTCCCGCGAAGTATTGCGGCCCTCTTCAACAAGGACTTGATGCTGCTAAGAAGGCATTGCAGAGGAAGGGGTGCAGCACCTTCTACGGAGGACTAGGAGCGCAAACGCTGGACGCTACAACATACCGATTCTTGGACATGAGTAATCTAACGACCGGAGCTGCGACCATCGACCCCGAATAACGTGTTCGTGAACTCCAACGGTCCGTATATGAATTACACGCCGACAGCAGGACAGAAGGGGCCATTCGGTCGGTACTGGACACAGCCTCAGTTCCGAGGCTTCATCCTTCTGCACGAGCTTGGGCATCAGCTCAGCCCGACCACCGGGTTCGGTCCGGATGCAGGCAGTCCGCTGAACCAAGTTCAATCAGGTTGGGTACTGTCTCACTGCTTCTAGGGGAGGAAATCTATGCGTTTGAAATGGCTGAACCTTTTGATAACGATTGTGGCCATCGTCCTATGTTCTTCGACTGCCAACGCAGCCTCTACGTGTGGTGTCTCAACAGGTTGTTCTGATCCAGTCCGGCTCGGCTGATGGGTGGCAT
>CAXTPQ010000062.1:0-14952 GCA_964246215.1 uncultured Terriglobus sp.
TGTACAGCTCAGTCAGGCTCTTTATGTTTGCTGAGAAAATCTTCATGTCGCAACCTCTTCGGCGGTATAAGTGACCGCAACTCACTAGATGTGCGATGCCTCGCCATGCCGCGTGCTTTGTCCACTGGGCAATGCCACTACGCGCCGAGGAGACTTCTCATCAGGACGGCTGTCTGGATCGGTTCAGCAAGAGCAGTGCGATGATGAGACACATGAACGAACTCACCGCAGAAGACCGCGCTCGCCGTGTGAAAGTCATCGTGTTCGATGTGGACGGCGTGCTGACCGATGGGCAGCTTTTCTTCATCCCCACCGGCAAGGACAGCAACGGCGAGCCGGTCGCCGTGGAGACAAAAGGCTTCTCCGCGCACGACGGCCTGGGCATCGCCATCGGCCGTGCCGCAGGCCTGCGCTTCGGTGTCATCACCAAGCGGGAGTCGGACACGGTCGCCGTGCGCATGCGTGATTTGAAGGTCGACCACATTCACCAGGGCTCGCACTACAAGATAGAAGCGCTGGCCGCGATTGCCGCAGCAGAGGCTGTCTCGCTCGAAGAAATCGCCTATGCCGGTGACGACATCATCGACCTGCCGCCCATGCGGAAGGTGGGCTTTGCGGTCGCCGTCTGGAACGCGCGTGAACAGGTCAAGGCGGAAGCCCACTGGATCACACCGAACGCGGGCGGCCACGGTGCCGGCCGTGATGTCATCGACTTCGTGCTGGCCGCGCAGGAACGGCTGCACGAGGCGATGGAGTTCTATCTGAGCAAGGAAAACAAGACCGCCGACATCGGCACCGGCGGCATGTAGGCCGCGGCTAACGTGGCGTTGATTTTGCCGCAGATGAAACCGAGGCAGAGGCCGGCGATGCAGCCGGCACAGCGATATTCAGCGTCGGCATGTCGCCCATCACGATCAGGGGCTGCTCCGTGTTGCCGAAGCTGCGAACCAGCTTTTCCTCGGTCTGAGTTTCAGGCATACATCCTTCGCAATTCGGCACAATGGTTCTGACCACATCGCGGGCATCTTTCACTCGCAACACGTACTCTCCTTCGGGCACGTAGTCGAAGTGAAAATTGTCGCTGTCCTCATGAATTTGAGTGGAAGTCAGTTCCGTATCGTCATCTTTCCAGGACAGGCTTAGCTTGCCGGCATTGATCGGCTTGCCGCTGTCTGCCTCCAGCAAACTTCCGCTCAGAGTGTGCAGCGTGGAGAGCTTCACGGTCAGAGTCAGCCCACTCAGATCGTCGCCTTCGCCCACTTTGATTGTTTTTGCGTCGCGGGTCCTGAAACAGTCACCATAGAATGTGTCAACGCTGAAACCGTCTTTCCACATCGACGAAGTTTGGTTGCTGAAAAGACTACCTACTTGCATGTCCTGCAACTGAAGACTTGCTGCCAGCAGGTACTCGCCGGCGGGCAATCCGACAATGCGGAAATGACCTTGATCGTCAGTGCGTCGAGGACCAAAGTCGCCGGTTTGTTGGATATTTACCGGCTTCCATTTGCCACTTGCATCCTTGCTGAGAATCTTGAGCGGCACATTGCTTGCCGCGCTTCCGTCTTCAAACTGAACCTGACCGGTGAGCGCCGCACCGCGATACAGCCGTGCCTCCACCTGAACAGTGCGATTCGCGGCAACAGTGACGGGAACAAGCAGCCGCTCGATCAGCTTCTGGGCAGCCGCGTCAGGCTTGTTCAACTGCTCGCGGGTCAGCAGGGCAAGCGGTTGCAGATATCCGCTGCGCTGCGCCACCAGGTAATAATTGCCGGGCTTGACCTGTGTCAGGACAAAGCCGCCATCCAGACCTGCCTGTACGATGGAGGTACTCGCTTCGTGGACTGGTTTGAACTGCTCTCGAGCCTTCGCAGCCTCGATCGGGGCTGTGTCATACACGGGCACCAGCAGGACATGTGCCAGCCGTGCAGGCGAGTTGGTCTCCGCCAGCAGCACCCGCCCGGTGACCCTGCCGGACTCAGGCCGATGTGCCTGAGCCATCAAGCAGGAAGCTTTGAGCACAAGAAGCAGCAGAATGCAGGAAACTCGGCGCATAGCAATACCCCTGGCCTGACGCGAATGGCACCATGCTAGTGCACGATGCAACCTCACGCAATGCGGACTTGCCTGTCTACGGTTGAGGGCGCGAGCTGATGCGTGCCTCCAGCGTCAGCACCGGCTGAATCACAAAGCCGGAGATCCGCCGCAGGCCGAGCGAGATCAGGTGCACACCGATAGCGATGCCGCATCCGGCGGCCGTCGCACCCACACGGCGGATCAGCACGTCATGCGCGGGCTGGTGCACGATCGCCAGCAGAAAACAGATATAGCCCGTGAGCACGGTCGCGAAGACACCGTAGTTCACGTTGGTGAACAGGTAACTGAGAAACAGGAAAAGCAGCACCAGTGCCGTAAGGATTTCGCCGCGCGGATGCGCCAGCACAATGATCAGCGTGCACACCGCAGCGCCCAGAATGGTGCCGATGGTGCGCAGCAGCGAACGAGCCGCCGTCTGCGTCCACTCCGGCTTGGGGATCAGCACGGCCGTCATGCCGATCCAGTAGGCGTTTTGAAAGCTGAGGTGACGATAAAGCCCCACCGCGAAAACGCACGTGGTGACCAGCCGCAGCGTGAACAGAAACGTACCGGAGTGCAAGGACAACTGCTCGCGCAGAAAGCTCGTGTGAAAGTGAGTCGGATCGAAGTCCGGCTTGCTGAAATGCGTTTGCGCTTCCGGCCAGATGCGGCGAAACAGCAGGACCAGCCCTGTCTGCAGCGCGCCGCCGGCCAGCACACCCGCGCCACGCAGCAGCGCACTCTTCATCAGGTCATGCGTGGTGCCCGGCGTGGACACAGCCGCGGACGACACAATCAGAAAGACACAGCACTGCTGGCAGACCCATCCGGTGGAACTGCTGATACTGGTGCCCAGCCCATAGATCAGCGCCCAGACCAGCGTGGCCACCAGCAGCGCGGGCGTGCTGTCCCGGCAGAGCGCGCCAACGGTGGCGGAAATCGCAATGCCGATCGCGGCAAAGATCATGGGCGTAGAGCGCCGGAAGAGCGGCTGCTGAAATGAACCAAAACCCACGGTCTGCGCGCCGCCCGCCATCAGTACGCCCGTGCCTGGGTAGCCCAGCGCCACACCCAATATCAGCGGCAAGCCGATCGCGGGCAGCAGCAGCACCGAGTGAAGCGGCTCCGTGGCGGACCATTTGAATGTTCGAAGCTGCTTGCCTAAGTCGCTCAACGTTCTCTTTCCAATGGTATAAGCTGCGCATCACGAGCCGGTTCTGAAAGATCGCCACGATGGAACGCCGATGTGTACGAAGCCGCCGGACACCGGAAGCGGAGTGACACGCAATTCAATTAGCATCATGTCGGAAACGTAAGTCGGTCATTCATCTATGCAGGCACTTGTTCTTGAAGACGTCAGCACGCTCGCACTGCGGGACGTTCCGGTACCCGCCATCGCAGCGCACGATGTGCTGATCCGAGTCAAAGCCTGCGGCATCTGCGGCAGCGATGTGCACGGTTATGACGGCAGCACCGGCCGGCGCATTCCGCCGCTCATCATGGGGCATGAAGCCGCCGGCGAGATCACCAGTATTGGCGATCAGGTACGCGGCCTTCATGTCGGCCAGCGGGTCACCTTCGACTCCACCGTCTCCTGCGGACACTGCGCCTTCTGCTCACGGGGCGAGGTCAATCTTTGCGACACCCGCCAGGTCCTGGGCGTTTCCTGCGGAGACTACCGCCGCAATGGTGCCTTCGCCGAGTATGTCGCCGTCCCGGAACACATCGTTTATCCGTTGCCAGCAAGCTTTGCCTATGAGAAAGCGGCGTTGATTGAGGCGGTGTCCATCGCGGTTCACGCGGCAAAGATCACCGGCATTCAACCGGGCAGCACCGCCGTGGTGGTGGGCGCGGGCATGATCGGCCTGCTGGCCGTGCAGGCTTTCCGGCACTACGGCTGCTCCACCGTTCTGGCCGTCGATCTGGACGAGGGCAAGCTGGAACTGGCACGCAGCCTTGGCGCGGACAGGAGCTTTCTCGCCACTGACCCGGAGTTGACGGCTAAGCTGCTGGCCGCCACCGGGGGCCAGGGTGCCGACATTGCTGTGGAGGTGGTGGGCGCTCAGAACAGCATCACGACGGCAATCGCCTCCGTCCGGCGCGGCGGCACCGTCACCCTCATCGGCAATCTTTCACCCAGTGTCGAGATTCCGCTGCAGCAGGTGGTCACGCGCCAACTTCGGCTGCTTGGCTCCTGCGCCTCAGCGGGGGAGTACGCCGAGTGCATCGCACTCATGGAAAGCGGAGCCATCCACGTCGACCCACTCATCTCGGCGGTGGCCCCTCTTCAGGAGGGTGCCGCATGGTTTGAGCGCTTGCACGCGCGCGAACCTGGCCTGATGAAGGTCATCCTGACGCCGCGGGATTCCGGCGGAGAGCCGGTATGAGCAGGAACGAGTTCGACCTTTCCGGCAAGGTGGCCGTGGTCACCGGTGCCAGCCGCGGGCTGGGTCAATACTTTGGCCGAGCGCTGGCCCGGGCGGGTGCGGACCTGGTGATCACCAGCCGCCATTTTGCAGATCTACTGCCTTTTCAGCAGGAGATCGAGAGCATGGGCCGCCGTGCCGTGCCGCTGGAACTCGACGTGCGCGATGCCGCCAGCATCAGCCAGATGGCCGCCGCCGCTCTGCGTGCATACAAGGACATCCACATCTTGGTGAACAACGCCGGTTGCAACGTGCGCAAGCCAGCCGTGGAGGTGACCTGGGAGGACTGGAACAAGGTTCTGGACACCAATCTCCGCGGACCATTCTTCGTGGCGCAGGCCTTTGCGCCGCACATGATCGCACGCGGCAGCGGACGCATCATCAACATCGGTTCCGTGACCAGTGTCTTCGGCTACGCAGGCATTGGGCCATATTGCGCCAGCCGTGGCGGCATCAAGCAGCTCACCATGAGCCTGGCCGATGAGTGGGGAGCGCACGGCATCACCGTGAACTGCCTTGCACCGGGCTGGTTCAAAACGCAGCAGAATGCCGTGCTGTACCAGAACCAGAAATGGGTGGACTACCTGGAAGATCGTATCCCGCTCAAACGTCCGGGCCAGCCCGATGACCTGAACGGAGCGATCGTCTTCCTGGCCTCCGACGCAAGCGCCTACATCACCGGCCAGACACTGCTTGTGGACGGCGGCATTTCCACCGGAGCCACCCGTGCCACGGTGTAAGCCGTGTGAACCGTCTGCACGGCTTGGGCGGCCGGGACGACCTGGAGATCTGTGAATGTATGAGCGACCGATGCGGTGCTCGCTCCCATAGGAAAGACCTGCGCCGCAGCCGGCAGCGCGACAGGCGATTGAACCGGTTCACTCACCAGCCGCCGCGCCCGTTGCTCCGCGATCAGCACAAACGACACCGCCGTAAAGGAGCATAGCTCGCCATAGATGCGTGTCTCCAGAATCACGCCCGTGTAGAACATCACCGGCAGCCAAAGCGCCGCAATCCACACATAATTTCCAAAGCGGATCGGCCGGATCTGCCGCCAATAGAGCAGGACCACAGGAAACAGGTAGCCGCAGATATTCAACATGGCGGGAACAAGCCGGATCTGCAGCCGGCCAGCGTTTTCCGCGATGCGGACGTAGTTCTCCGATTCGTCGTTGCCGCGGAAAATGTGCGCCAGAACCGCCTTGATCGCCACCCACACCACCACCAGCGCCGCTGCCCGCAGCCAAGGCATGTGCTTCAGGGAGAAGCGGTCCCGCAGCCGGTCAGACAGCGGTTCACCCACGCTTGCCGCATCCAGCAGGTAAATGCCAATCAGAAACAGCGTCGTTTCACGGTTCAGCGTACCGATCAGCATGACCACCAGCAGTGGAAGGTACTGCCGGCTGTAGATAAACAGCAGCCCCAGCGTGAAAAATGCAAGGCTGATGAAGTCGTAGGGGTAGGAAAAGTTGACTTCGTTGTGGATGGTGTAAGTCCACATCACCGTGAACAGGAAGATGGGAAAAACGAAAAGGCCGAGCGTCCGGTGCTGGCTCACCCGCCGGTACAGCATCTGTGTGGCAATGGCCGCCACGCCAAGGGCAAGTGCGCTGATCAGGTAAAAGGGTGCCCGGTTCCAGTCCGCCACGCCGTTCGGATGCACCAGGTGACTCATCATCCAGTGCGAGTGAAAAATGGGCCGGAGCAGCAGGATCGGCAGGACCCTTTCCTGGAACGGCATACGCTCATGGCCCGAAAGATACAGGGGCATTTTCAGGTAGAAGTCCGTCGTTCGCGCGTAATACCGCACAAATTGCAGAGTAGCGCACGCGTAGAGCATTGCCAGGAACGACGTTGGCAGCAAGCGTTTGCCGGAAAGAACCATAAGGATAAGTATCGGCGAAGGTTTATGAACGTTCTGTAAGGTATCGACTTCTACCGACACACTTGCGGAAAGTGGCGGAAATCGGCGCAAGCTCGTAGCCTCAGGGCCGATTGTGTCAAGTGGGTATGGTTCCGTACAGAAAAGGGCCGGCCAGATGAAACGTCCAAACAATTGCTGGTTTTTTCTGCGACGCCCATGTCCCAAAGAGCGTGGGCCTGTATAGAAAACGAATACCGGCCAGACAATATTGATCGTTCCCCAATAAGGGTTATTACCAGTTGGCGACCTCTCTCAAGGTGCGTAATTTCAAACGTATACAGTGCAAACTGCGGGGCGGACGCGCCTTTAAAACCCTGCCCAATGGCTTAACTCATTTTGCGCTACGCACAATGCAGTTTTGATGGCATAGGAGAGACCCTTTGACTTCCCCACATCCGTTCGTCTCTGTACCAGGTACCCAGCCAGTTCCTCCGGTCATGGCAATTTCCTCAGTAACGGGCGGCTTCGCTCCACGCGATGTGAGCAGCCGGTTCGGCCTGAAGCTGCGCGAACTCCGCCGCGAGCGGAATCTGACTCAGTTGCGCATGTCGAAGGAGTTCGGCATCGATCGCAGTTTTATCAGCGATGTGGAGCGCGGGCGCAAGTCGATCTCCCTGCCAATGCTGGAAGTAATGGCGCTTGGCTTGCAAGTTTCCCTCTCTGAACTCATGCGGGACTTGTAACGCTGAATTCCTGGAACGTTTCTCGCCTTGCCACGCTCTCTGACGAAGCGAGGCACGCAGGTCCTTCATTGGCCCGCTCAAACAAAATGCCCTGAGTAAAGACTTTCAGCTCCGTGCCGGCCAGGCACTCCCTCTGGAGCACGGCAGGAAACGCAACTTTGATTGGGATGTATGCCATGTCGACCGCATTGCAATCCGGAACGCACAGGCTGGAGAAGGGCTTCGACTTCCCAGCAGAACACCGTGCCGATGGTGCATCGCTCATGCCGGAGCCGCATGCTGCGCACACGCGCGTTTTGCAGATCAGTGACGATCTGAACCTGGCCAACTCGCGCCGGCTGATACTGCGGCGAGCCGGCTATCAGGTGGAGATTAAGAGCCGCCGGGAGTTCTGGGCAGCTACGGAAGACCTGGACTACAGGGCGATCGTTCTCTGCCAAAGCATTTCGCCCGGCGAAGCCTACGCAATTGCCATGGCGGTGATGACCCACACACATGTTCCGCCCATCGTTCGCTTCTCCAACGGGGAAGAAATGTCAGCCGCCGCTTTTCACTGCTTGCTGCAGGCTCCCGCCCTTCCTGAAGCCTTTTGCCTGGCGGTGAGCAGCGCCATGGCAGCGTGCTGATCGAACTGAATCTTTGCTTGCCGGCACATAGCTGCCTGGCTCAGTCCGCACTCCGCACCTGATCCGTCCTATCGTCCTGGCCGCTATACTGAAACGTGATGCATTCCCGCTCAGACCGTGCACATCGCGCTCCATCCCTGAATCGCCTTCGTTCCCCACGCACAACGGCCCAACCCTACGATCTCGGCCTTTACCCGGACGGAACCCGCCGGCGGATCCGTTCCACCACTGTTCTGTGCGTGCGCCGCAACGGAGCGGTGGTCATGGCGGCGGATGGTCAGGTCACCATGGGTTCGGCAGTGATGAAGCAAAGTGCACGCAAGCTTCGGCGGCTCTACAACGAAAAAATTTTGGCGGGCTTTGCTGGCTCCACCGCCGATGCCTTTTCCCTCTTCAGCCGCTTTGAATCCAAGCTGGAGCAGTATGCCGGCAATCTGCCGCGGGCGGCCGTGGAACTTGCCAAAGACTGGCGCACTGACAAGCTGCTGCGCCAGCTCGACGCACTCCTGCTCATCGCCGACCCGAACCACATCCTGATGCTGGGGGGGAACGGCGACGTCATCGAGCCGGACCAGACAAACGACGGAGCCATCATGACCATCGGCTCCGGCGGCAGCTTTGCCCATGCCGCGGCGCAGGCGCTGCTGGAGAACACGCAAATGTCTGCACGGGAAATCGTGGAGCGCAGCATGAAGATCGCCGCGGAAATCTGTATCTATACGAACGACCATTTTGTGGTGGAGGAACTTGGCGGCCTGAGTTCCACGCAGAGTGAACGCTGAGCGCGAGCGCTGAGAGACGGGAGAATGCCATGGCAACTAAATGGTCAGAGATCGTTCATAAAAGCTCCCCCGAGGAACGGGCGAGGACTGACGCGAAGGTCGCGGCTACATTGGAGCTGATGACCCTGCATCGATTGCGCAGGCAGCGGCGTCAGACCCAAATCGCGCTCGCCTCGAAACAAACCAAAGCTGACAAGGGAACTTCCTGCTTCAGTACTAACGTCAAAATCTCCCTGCACGCGCTGAATGCATATGTCCACAAGTTAGGCGGTCAACTAGAAATTCGCGCCGTCTTTCCGGAGCAGGTAATCGCGATCCAAATTGAGCAGGAACAGGCATGGCCTGAAGAAAGCAAGGTTTCGTAGCATGGCTATTTTTCTCCCCAGCATCGCCGAAGATCAGTCCGTTTCTCTGGAACAGCTCACCCCGCGCGAGATTGTCGCCGAGCTGGACAAGTACGTCGTCGGCCAGCATGCGGCCAAGCGGGCCGTGGCCATTGCGCTGCGCAACCGCCAGCGCCGGCAAAAGCTGCCGCCTGAAATCGCCGACGAGATCATGCCCAAGAACATCATCATGATCGGTGCCACGGGCGTGGGTAAGACCGAAATCGCCCGCCGCCTGGCCAAGCTCACCAACGCGCCCTTTTTGAAGGTGGAAGCCAGCAAGTTCACGGAGGTCGGCTATGTGGGCCGCGACGTGGAATCCATTGTGCGCGACCTGGTGGAGACCGCCATCGAAATGGTGCGTGAAGAGAAGCTGGAAGAGGTGGAAGACAAGGCGGAGCTGAGCGCCGAAGAACGTATCCTCGACCTTTTGCTGCCACCCGCGCCGGAGAAAAAGCTCGACCTGGCCAAAGACGCCGTTAAGCATGCCGGAAAGGATCTGGGTGCCTCACGTCTCGCATCTGAGACGTGGGAGCAGAGTTCCGTTGGGAGTCCGGCTCCACCGGCGGATATCACTTCCGAGACCTATCCTCCGGAAGCGGGACATGGGGCACCCACGCCCAACGACGATACCTCCAGTGACCGCACCCGCGAGAAGCTGCGTCAGCAGTTCCGCGAGGGCAAGCTGGATGAGCGCACCGTGGAACTGGACGCCCGTGAGCGCAACATGCCAAATATTGAGATTGTCGGCGTGGGTGGGGGCGAGGATTCCGATGTCAACCTGAAAGATATCCTGCCCGGCCTCTTCGGCCCGCGCTCCCGCAAAAAGAAGATGAAAGTCAGCGAGGCCTTCGAGTACCTGATCGAGGAAGAGGAGTCGCGCCTCATCGACATGGACCAGGTCACACGCATTGCCATCGACCGCGTCGAGGAGTCGGGCATCGTCTTTCTGGACGAGATCGATAAAATCGCCGGGCGCGAGGGCGGCCACGGCCCAGATGTGAGCCGCGAGGGCGTGCAGCGCGACATTCTGCCCATTGTGGAAGGTACGACCGTCAACACGAAGTACGGCTTTGTCTCCACGGATCACATCCTCTTCATCGCCGCCGGTGCCTTTCACGTCTCCAAGCCGAGCGATTTGATTCCCGAGTTGCAGGGCCGCTTTCCCATCCGCGTGGAGCTTCTGCCGCTCACGGTGGAGGATTTCCTGCGCATTCTCACCGAGCCGAAGTCCTCACTCGTCAAGCAGTCCATCGCACTGCTGGAAACGGAAGGCTTGAAACTCGAGTTCCAGCCCGAGGCCCTGGAAGAGATGGCCTCGTTCGCCTTCAACGTGAATGAAACCACGGAAAATATCGGCGCGCGCCGCCTGCACACCATCATGGAACGTGTGCTGGACGAGATCAGCTTTCAGGCGCCGGATCTGGTCAAGAACAGCAAGCCGGCCAGCGAAAATGGCGGCGTGATCGCGCAGGTGGAGGCAAGCACCACCCTCGCCAAACCGGGAGATACGCAAATTCAGGCCACCACGCCGCTGCCGGTGATCGAGCGCCGCAATGGCGACGTTGCCGAGAAGGTCGTCACCATCGATGCCGAGTATGTGCGCCAGCAAGTGGCCAACATCGTCAAAAATCAGGACCTGAGCCGCTACATCCTATAAACGCTCACAAAATAAATGGTTTTGCCTCCGCGACAGCTCCGTCTTCGTGGAGGTTAGACCCGAAGCACATTCAATTACAAAAGCACCGGGATCACTCTGTTGAGAGCCAAACCCGGAATCACGAATGACCGGTCTTGGCTGGCACGGCGATCTCGTCAAACCGTGCGGCAAGCTGGCGGAGTTCGCCGGCAACAGCGTCACCCATGAGTGGTTTGCCGTGGCCGGGTGCCATGGTCAACGGTGAAAGCTTTGCCAGCTTCTGAACCGACTGCTTTGCCGCTGCCCAGTCTGAGGTGAAGTAAGACGGTGGCCCGTGCAACTCCGGCTGTTGCAGCAGGGCAGCTTCGAAGAAGGCCTCCGGTTTGGTGCTGCAGAAAGCATCGCCCACCAGCAGCGTGCGGTCGGCCGGGCGAAAGAAGGAAACATGCCCGGGGGTGTGGCCTGGCGTGTGCACAATCTGCCAGCCGTCCAGTTCGGGCAGGCCGTCGTTGGTGTCGGCATGCAATAACCGTAGGTGCCCGCCCAGATCGATGGGGCTGCGCGGATACAGCGGCGAAAGCAGTGTCATCATGCCGCCACCCGCGCTGGCGTTGGGCGGCGGGTAAGACTGCGTCCCGTTCAGATAGGGAAACTCGAGCATGTGCGCGTACACCGGCACTTGCCACTCATCGGCCAGCGTGCGCGCCGCACCCACGTGATCGAAGTGCCCATGCGTCAGCACGATCGCGGCGGGTGGACGCCCAAAGTGCTCTTGAGCCCAGCGGCGAATCAGCGGTGCAGTGCCGGGAATGCCGGCGTCGACCAGCGTCCATGAGCCACCCGGATTCGTGACGCCAAAGACATTCACAAAGATAATACGCAGACCGATCAGGCCGGGCGCAATGCCGTCCATCGGCACAACCTGCTCTGGCGGAATTTCAATGTGGTCCATGGCGTGCACTCCTGATGTCTAAGATGCCGGACGACGCTCCATCGTACGGCCTTCCGTGACAGGTGGGGCCCGGTAGTTCTTACCTGTTCCCGCGAGAAAACTTCGGCGAAAGTAAGCAAGGAACTGCAGGCCTGACCGGCGCCTTGATTACTGGTCGTTCCGCATGCAATGAACCAAGGCGATGGATGTCACAAACAACTCCTTACGCCCGCCCTGCCAGTTGGCGCAGCACATATTGCAGGATGCCGCCGTGCTGGTAGTAGAGGATCTCCTGTGGTGTATCGATGCGGACGGTTGCCGGTATCGCCACGACTTCACCACCGGGACGGACAGCCTCCACGGTGATCTGCTTGCCGTTGCTGAACCTGCCTTCCAGCATGTCGCGCAGGCCGGGCACGCTATACATCTCCTCCCCGGTGAGTTGCAGCGTCTTTGCATTCTCACCGGACTGGAACTGCAGCGGCAGAATGCCCATGCCCACCAGGTTGGAGCGGTGGATGCGTTCGTAGCTTTCCGCCAGGACGAAGCGGATGCCGAGCAGGCGTGGACCCTTGGCGGCCCAGTCGCGGCTTGACCCCGAGCCGTATTCCTTGCCCGCGAGGATGGCCAGCGGCACGCCGCGTTTCGCGTACTCGACTGACGCGTCGTAAATGGACATCTGTTCGCCTTCGGGCAGCAGCCGCGTGACGCCGCCCTCCGTGCCGGGGGCCAGCCTGTTCTTGAGCCGCACGTTGGCAAAGGTGCCGCGCACCATCACTTCATGGTTGCCGCGCCGGGAGCCGTAGCTGTTGAAGTCCGTCGCCTTCACGCCGTGCTCGATAAGATAGCGCCCGGCCGGGCCGTTCAGCTTGATGGAGCCCGCCGGCGAGATATGATCCGTGGTGACCGAATCACCCAGCACGGCCAGCACACGGGCATGCGCGATGTCCTCCACCGGTGCCGGCACGGGTGGCATGCCATCAAAGTACGGAGCCTTGCGGATGTACGTCGATGCCGGTTCCCAGTGGTAAGTGTCGCCCAGCGAAAACTTCAAATTGCGCCAGTTCATGTCTCCATCGGAGACGGTCGAGTACTGCTTGTGGAACATTTCGGCGTCGATCGAACCATGCACCGCGTCGGAGACCTCCTTCTGCGTGGGCCAGATGTCGCGCAGATAGACCGGCGTGCGGTCGCTGCCCAGGCCGATCGGCTCCGTGTCGAAGTCGTGATCGATGCGCCCGGCCAGCGCATAGGCCACCACCAGCGGCGGCGACATCAGGTAGTTTGCGCGTACGTCGGAGTTGATGCGGCCCTCAAAGTTGCGATTGCCGCTGAGCACGCTCACGGCCACAAGACCGTTCTCTTCGATGGCCGTCGAAACGTCCGCCGGCAGCGCGCCCGAGTTGCCGATGCACGTCGTGCAGCCGTACCCAACCGTATGAAATCGCAGGCGGTCCAGGTAGGGGGAGAGGCCCGCCTTGTCGTAATAGTCGGTGACCACGCGGCTGCCCGGTGCCAGCGACGTCTTGACCCAGGGCGGCGTGCGCAGGCCCTTTTGCACGGCCTTCTTGGCCAGCAGGCCCGCGGCCAACATGACAAACGGGTTGGAGGTGTTGGTGCAGGAAGTGATGGCGGCGATGACGATGCTGCCATGCTGCAAATACGGGTCCACATCGACACCAAGCCGCTCCTTCACACTCGCAATCGGCTCCAGCCCGGTGGCAAGATGGCCTTCCTTGCCCGGCTCCGGCATGGCAACGTTCGATTCCACCGAACCATCCGCGGAGGAGTGGCCGCCCTCGCCCTGCCAGCGCGTGATCTGCCGGTCGCCCTTCACGTTGCGGTTCGGGTCATAGAGCGACGGCAGGGCTTTCGCGAAACTCGCACCCGCTGCCGACAGCGCAACGCGGTCCTGCGGGCGCGTCGGTCCGGCAATGCTTGGCTCCACCGTGGCCAGGTCCAGCTCGACGGTGCTGGAGTAGGCCGCTTCGGGTGCGTCCGCAGTGTGAAACAGCCCCTGGGCGCGGTAGTAGTCCTCCACCAGCCGGATCTGCTCTTCGCCACGGCCGGTCAGCCGCAGGTAGTTCAGCGTCTCCGCATCCACGGGAAAGATGCCGCAGGTCGCACCGTACTCCGGTGCCATGTTCGCGATGGTGGCCCGGTCGGCCAGCGGCAGTTCCGCGATACCGGCACCGAAGAACTCGACGAACTTGCCCACCACGCCGTGTTTGCGCAGCATCTCCGTCACGGTCAGCACCAGGTCGGTGGCCGTGGCACCCTCCCGCAGCTTGCCCAGCAGCCGGAAGCCTACAACCTGCGGCACCAGCATGCTCACCGGCTGGCCGAGCATCGCAGCCTCTGCCTCAATGCCGCCAACGCCCCAGCCCAGCACGCCTAGACCGTTCACCATCGTGGTATGGCTGTCCGTGCCCACCAGCGTATCGGGGTAAGCCATGGCATCGCTGCCATCCGTGCCTTCCACCGTGAACACGACGCGCGCCAGGTACTCCAGGTTCACCTGGTGGCAGATGCCCATGCCGGGCGGGACCGCGCTGAAATTATGAAAGGCCGTCTGTCCCCACTTCAAAAAGGCGTAGCGCTCACGGTTGCGCTGAAACTCCAGCATGGAATTCATGTCGTAGGCATTTGCAACGCCGTACTCGTCCACCTGCACGCTGTGGTCGATCACCAGTTCCGCGGGCTGCAGCGGGTTGATCCGCTCCGGGTCGCCCCCCAGCTGCTTCATGGCATCGCGCATCGCGGCCAGGTCCACAATGGCGGGCACGCCGGTAAAGTCCTGCATGAGCACACGTGCGGGCATGTAGGCAATCTCCCGGCTGGGCTCGGCCATGGGCTGCCAGCGCGCCAGAAATTCGATGTCAGCCGCCGTGACAGTCACACCATCCTCGCGGCGCAGCAAATTTTCCAGCAGAATGCGTAAAGAAAATGGCAGCCGGTTCACTTCAATGCCGCGCTCTGCCAGCGTGTCCAGCCGGTAATAGGTAAGGCTTTTGCTGCCGGAACGAAGTGTTTGGCGGCTTCCAAAGCTGTCGAGTGAGGGAACGGTCATAGCCATGATCAAGATCTCCTGAGTTTTTCGCGGGATACACACGCGATAACGCCGCGACGGCCGGCGGCAAGCGTTGGTATTAAAGGAATTGGGGCATGTTAACGGATGCGGCCGCGATCATGCTTGCCATGGCGGAAACGCTTCGACCGGAGAAGGGAGCGCATGCTCATGATTTTAGCCGGACGGCCATCTGGACGCGAGCAGACAGGCGCACCTCGCCAGGCACGGCCAGCCAGCCTGCTGACCAGTGGACCGGGTAACGGACAAAGGCAAGCAGTGGCCCACTTGGCGCGTGACCAGTGCAACGCTCAGGGAGTTCGCGAAGCCGGACCGGCCGTACCTGCGCCGCCGGGCGCGGACGGACCGGCGGTCTTGGCCGCCACCGGTGCGGTGAACAGCTTTCGCGCGTTCAGCA
>CAXTPQ010000062.1:15052-17878 GCA_964246215.1 uncultured Terriglobus sp.
GGACCGGCGGTCTTGGCCGCCACCGGTGCGGTGAACAGCTTTCGCGCGTTCAGCACCGTGTTGTACACGCCCCATGCCGCGGGAATGCCGACGACCAGCCAAGCCACCAGAATGAGCGCTATGGAAGTTTCTTTTCGTTCCGCCAAGGAATCCCTCTCTCGTTCCAGCGTTCAGGCGGCTCCGTCGCGCATCCAGTACTTTTCCGCGACGGGGCGGACTAGCAGATTGGCGACAAAGCCCACCAACAGCAGCGCCATCATGATGTGCAGGATCACCGGATATGCCTGTGCCTTGGGCCGGCCGGTGACAACATAGTGGTCCAGAATGCCGTTCACGATCAGCGGCCCAACAATGCCGGCGGTCGACCAGGCCGTCAAGAGCCGGCCATGAATGGCACTCACATTGAATCCGCCGAACAGGTCACGCAGGTAGGCCGGAATCGTGGCAAAGCCGCCGCCGTACATGGAAAGCAACACGCAGGCCACGGCAACAAAGGCCACAACACTTCCCCGTAGCGTGGGCAGAAAGAAGTACAGTACCGCGCCGATGCCGAAGAAGCAGAAGTAAGTCGCCTTGCGGCCGATGTAGTCCGAGACGGAAGCCCAGAAAAAGCGCCCCGCCATGTTGAACAGGCTCAGGATGCCCACAAAGCCCACCGCCGCCGCCGGGCCGATCGCGCCTTTGAACAGATCCTGAATCATCGGCGAGGCCTGCTCCAGGATGCCGATGCCCGCGGTGACGTTCGTGCAGAGCACGATCCACAGCAGGACGAACTGCGGCGTCTTCCAGGCCGTGGCCACATTCACGTTGTGCGTGCTGATGAGCGCCGATTGCTTTACCGGCGCGGTCCATCCCGCGGGCTTCCAGTCCTTCTCCGGGACGCGAATGGTGAAGACGCCGTACATCATAAAAATGAAATACAGGACGCCCATTGTCAGAAATGTCGTGGGCAGCACGGCCTGGCCATGCGTCTTGAAGTAGGCCATCAGATTGTTCGCCAGCGGTCCGCCGATCATGGCACCGCCGCCAAAGCCCATGATGGCCAGTCCGGTCGCCAGACCTGGCCGGTCTGGGAACCACTTGATCAACGTGGACACGGGCGATATGTACCCCAGTCCCAGTCCAATGCCGCCGATCACGCCATAACCCAGGTAGATCAGCGGAAGGCTATGCAGTTGAGCGCCAAGCGCCGATACGAAAAAGCCCGAGCTGAAACAGACCGCCGCATAAAACATGGCTCGCCGCGGGCCGGCCTTCTCCAGCCATGCACCAAAGATCGCGGCGGAGATACCCAGAAACGCAATCGCAATGGAGAAGATGTAGCCGACTTCTTTCAAGCTCCAGCTGGAACCGTCCGCGCCATGCAGGGCGAGCAGCGGATTCTTGAAAACGGAAAACGCATAGGCCTGACCGATGGAAAGATGCACCGCGAGAGCGGCCGGCGGAACCAGCCAACGGCTATATCCCGGTGCCGCGACGGAACGGTCGCGGTTCAAAAAAGACAACATTTGCGACCCTCAATTCGGTGGTACATCATTGCCAATGCGGTGCCGCCAGCTCGCCGTTTCAGCTGCTGTGCATGCGATGCATACAGATTGCCGCCCCGGTGTTGCTGCTTTACCGAACGCCCCGACTATAACGGATCAGTCCTGCCTACGGATAGTCAGGCCTGCAGCCTGCTCCGGTCCATGCCCCCTTTGCGCTATACCTTTGCACCGCGACAGCAGAACCAGCAACAATCTGCAGGTAGCTCAGCGCGGTAACCGGTGCCGCCGTTTGCTGCGAAGCTTCCGTTCGCTGAGTCAACTTGCCCGAGGAGACCGGTGATCCTGGTGCTGTGTCGGGCGTCCGTGCGCCGCCAACGACGGCGGATGCAGGTGAAGGCGCTTGTCTCCGGCCGGTGCCGGCAAGTGGCAGCACATCTGCCGCTGCCGTTCAATCCCCCGTTTTGACCATTCGCTGCCCGATATTGCTGTTCGATGAATCCGGGGTGGCGGCAGCCATCGCTGCAGGTAGCCTTATTGGAACGTAAGCTGTTCTATCCGGACAGGTTGGCCGCGAGAAGGCGCATCCATATGATTACCTTCCGCATCCATTCGTTATCACATAAGCTCAGGCGGACAGCGGTATCTGGACAGCCGCTTCGCAACAGCTTTACTTCTCAGGAGAAGGCATGGCCAAGGCATCCAAGCTCGCAGAAAAGACCCTCACTCTCGCCGCACGCGCGGGATGGGTGGTTTTTGACAAGCTGAACAGCATCAGCCCCAACGCTTCATTCACCCCCAAGTGGAGCGACAAGCCGCTGCTGAAAAGCTATCAGAAGGAGAAGCCTCCCCTCGGTTGGCCGCGTACGACCGATTCGCTCTGCCCCAAGTGCATCCCGGAGATCCGCCAGCAGATCGTGGACGGCAAGCTGCCCCACGAGATCCTGCTGAATGAAAAAGTTGGCGAGATCAAGGCACAGATCATTGAGCGCGACGGCCAGATCCTGATGGTGAAGGATTGCCCCATCCACGGCCACTTTGAAGACGTGATGTCCATCGATCCGCCCATGATGCAGCATCTGGAAGAGGTCTTCCCGGGCCGCGACATCCGCGCGCACAACGATGAAAAGCTGCACAACCACGGCACCAGCACCGTGACCCACGGCCGCGGCTCGGTCCTGACGATCGACCTGACCAATCGCTGCAACATGATGTGCGATCCGTGCTTCATGGACGCCAACCAGGTCGGCTTCGTCCACGAACTCACGTGGGACGAGATTAAGACCATGCTGGACAACGCGATCCAGATCAAGCCACGCCGCCAGATGTCCGTGCAGTTCAG
>CAXTPQ010000063.1:0-17442 GCA_964246215.1 uncultured Terriglobus sp.
ATGTACGTTCCATCACCTGTGTGCCGGTGCGTTCGGAGGATGGTGTGGTGGGCGTAGTCCAATTGCTCAACACGCAAGTGGACCTCTTGTCGGATTACGCACTCCAGTTCCTGAGCGTGCTGTGCGACTTTTCCGCCGTGGCCATCCGCAATGCGACGGACATGAAACGGATTCATGAGCTGTCCATTACGGACGATTGCACCGGCCTGTTCAACGCACGGTATTTATACGACACATTGGATCAGCGCATCCGGCAGGATCCGCTGACTCCGTTCAGCTTGATGTTCATGGATCTGGATCACTTTAAGAGGGTGAATGACGTACACGGGCATTTGATTGGGAGCCGCCTGCTGAATGAGGCGGGCACGCTGGTGCGCAAGACGATGGGACCGGGTAATCCGGCGTTCCGTTACGGCGGTGACGAGTTTGTGGTGCTGCTGCCGGGGCAGGACAAGGATGGCGGCGTGGAAATGGCGAAGATGCTTTTTCAGCGGCTTCGCAGCCATCGATTCCTTGGCAGCATGGCACTGGATTTGCGAGCATCCTTTGGCCTCGCGACGTATCCCGAAGACGGCGACACCATGGACAACATCATCAGAAGTGCCGATCGCGTGATGTACGAGGCGAAGGAAGCGACGCGGGACAACATTGCCGTAGCGGGCCGTGGTCTTGTCTTTCGCGATGGCCGCTTCGATCCGCAAAGTTATTCCCAGTCTTCTCCGGAACGGCTTTCCGTACGGTCAGCATCGTTGCTGCAGCACTGATCTAACTTCCTGCTCTGTTCAGGGCTGTGCCTTGCGACGCTCCAACGACGGGGGCCTGCGCTCCTCCGGAAGGATGGCATCACGGTTTGGGCCGGCGGTGGGATGAACGCCGAAATCCCAAACTCCCGTGTTCACATTGCGCTCGTCGATCACCTCCATCAACGCGTATTCCCCGAAGGTCAATGATTCTTTCGGTGCGATCTTGAGCCAATGACCGCCCGGCAGCACTGTTTTCGTCGTTTCAATGACGTCGGCCTGACGTTTTGCAGAGCCAAGAACGTTGATGGAGAAGCTGGTGACGATGCGCTGGTCGCGCCGGACATCCACACGCACAATCACGTATTGGCTGTTGGAGGAGGACTTGTCACGGACCGGTCCTTTGGCACCGTGAGTATCGACAACCAGAGCGCCCGGCCGTGTGTCCGCGGCGTTGCTGTCATCGGTATCGTCCAGGCGGATGTAGAGAGAAGGATCGGGCACGTGCAGCTGCACGGCGGAGCGCTCCCCCTTGATCTCCACCAGCTGGTGTGACGTGGAGAGCGGATTGACCGTGGCGCGCAGGATGTTGTGTGCTGTCTGGCGGTTCAGTTCACCGTCACTCTGTTGCAATACCGCGAGCTGAGGCTGGCCCTGGTAGGTGTCCAGCGCGAGTACGCTGTCCTGGTCGGGCAAGTGCAGGTTCGGCGCGATTTCCGGCGAATGCGCGGCGCGGTCGGCCTCCTCACGGGCAAGTTCGGGATCGAGAGTAACAGCGGGCTTGCCGCTGGCGGCTGCATCACGTTGCTGCTCCCACTTGTGCGTCGCATCGAGGTCGACGAGCTTGAGAGGGATCGCCTCTTCTTCACCAGCCCGCTCGGCTGAGCGGAAGATGACGTTCTTGCCTTCTACACGGTAGGTGAGCACGACCTGGTACGAGCCATCCTTTAGATAAAGGCGGCTTCTCTGCAAACCGTTGCCGGCGGAAGATTCCATGGGCAGGCTTTGCCGTTGCGCGGGCATCGTCAGGGCACACGGCAACAGTAGTGAGAGTACGAGGAGAACGGTGCGGAACGTAGCCACATTTCCTTAGACGCCGCAGTGCGGCTTGGCGGAGTAGCAGCCTGCGCGCGGCCATTCCTTCGCACAGCGGCATGCGCCACGAACACCGCCCGGCGCATCTGATCGTGCTGGAAGCAAGAGGGCGAACGAGATGGCTGTGGCGAAGACATTCAAGATCGGCGGCGACATGGAAGTGAACCGGTTGGGTTTTGGCGCGATGCGCCTGACCGGGGAAGGCGTTTGGGGGCCGCCAAAAGATCCAGAGAACGCAAAGCGAGTCTTGCGGCGGGTAGTCGAGCTGGGTGTCAATTTCATCGACACTGCGGATAGCTATGGCCCGGATGTGAGCGAGCCGATGATCGGCGAGGTGCTTTCGCCGTTTCCCAAAGGTTTGGTCATCGCCACAAAGGGTGGATTTGTGCGCACCGGCCCGCACCTTTGGCGCACGATTGGCCGCCGCGAATATCTTGAACAGCAGGCACTGATGAGCCTGCGCCGCTTGAAGACAAGTGTCATTGACCTGTGGCAGTTGCACCGGTTCGATCCAAAGGTGCCGGTGGAGGAGTCGCTGGCACCGATTGCGAAGCTCCAAAAGCAGGGTCTGATCCGTCATGTGGGCCTGTCAGAGGTCAACGTGGAGCAGATCCAGCAGGCCGGCAAGGTGGTCAAGATTGTCTCCGTCCAGAACGAATACAACATCAGCAACCGCAAAAGCGAGGCGGTGCTGCAGTATTGTGAGCAGAACGACATTGCCTTCATCCCATGGTTTCCCGTGGCAGCTGGCAAGCTGGCTCTGCCCGGTGGCGTGCTGGACGAGGCCGCGAAACGGCACGGCGCAACCGTTTCGCAATTATCACTGGCATGGCTGCTGCACCGCAGTCCGGTGATGCTGCCCATTCCTGGGACCTCATCCATGGAACACCTGGAAGAGAACGTAAAAGCGGCCGACGTGACTCTGAGCGACGCGGAGTGGCAGGAGATCGAGCAAGCTGCGTCGGCATCCAAGCCAAAGTGAGTTCAGAGACAAGGCAAGAGAAGAATCAAAGGCCGGCCCGAAAACGTGCTGGCCTTCCTGTATCAACAACCAAGCCGGATATACCCTGGGCAGCCCTGAAGCGCGAAGCAAAGGAACGCTTCAACGTGCGTGAGTTTCGCTCCGCGCAGCGCGAGGTGTTGGAATCCGTTTTCCAGGGCAACGACACGCTGGCCATCATGCCGACAGGTTCAGGCAAGAGCCTGACCTTCCAGTTGCCCGCGATCTTCCTCCCCAAAGCTGTGGTGGTGGTGTCGCCACTGATTGCGCTGATGCAGGACCAGCGTCAACATGCTGAAGACGCGGAGATTGCCGTTGAAAAGATGGACTCTACGCTGACCGCTGTGCAGGCGAAAGAAGCCGACGAGATCATTCGCGAGGGCCGCGCCGGGTTGATCTATGTGACACCGGAACGGCTGGAAAACCGGGAGTTTCTGGAAGAGCTGATTCAGTCCGGTGTGTCTCTGTTTGTAGTGGATGAGGCCCACACCATAGCCCAATGGGGCCATGACTTCCGGCCGGCGTATCTGGGTCTAGGCTACGCGCGCGAGAAGCTGGGCAACCCGCCCGTTCTGGCTTTGACGGCGACCGCCACGGAAGATGTGATCGCGGAAATTCAGCAGCAGCTGCATATGAAGGATGCAACGATCATCCGTGCCGGATCGGAGCGCGAGAACCTCTTTCTTGCCGTGCATGCCACGGTCAATAACCGTGCCAAGCTGGACCGGCTGACACGCATGATCGCCCACGAGCAGGAGGGCAGCGGCATCATCTACACGGCGTCTGTGAAGAGCGCGGATGAGCTGCACGACCGGCTGCAGGAAGCCGGTGTCTCCGTGGGCCGGTACCACGGACGCATGAGCAAGCGGGAGCGTGAAGATCTTCAACGAGCGTTCATGATGAACGAACATCGAGTGATGATCGCGACGAAGGCTTTCGGCCTCGGTATTGACAAGCCGGATATCCGTTTCGTGTACCACTACGAGTTTCCCGACTCGCTGGAAAGCTACTACCAGGAGGCCGGCCGTGCCGGGCGCGATGGCGAACCGGCGCAGGCGGTGTTGCTCTTCCGGCTGGAGGACAAGCGCATTCAAAGCTTCTTTACGCGTGGCCGCTACCCCAAGGCGGAGGAAGCGCGCAAGCTCCTGGATGCGCTGAGCACGGATGAGCCGCTGACGTTGGCGGAACTGGCGGAAAAGGCGGGTGTGGGCCGCCGGCACTCACAGGTGATCCTTTACTTACTGCGTGAAGCTAAGTTGGCCGTGCGCAAGCCTGCCGGCTTTGTGCGGCGTGGCGCGGAGGCCTCCGATTCCGAAGTAGAAGCCATGCTTTCCGGCTATGCCGAACGCGCCGACAACGACAAGAGCCGGCTTGACGAGATGATGCACTACGCCGAGACGGCCACCTGCCGCAAGCAGATTCTCCGGGAATACTTTGCTGAGGACACCGGCGAAGCCTGCGGTAAGTGCGACAACTGTGTAAATCACTCGACGCAGCAGCTTGAAGCCGTGGAACTCAACCAGCAGCAGGAGCAGGATGGTGTAACCCGGATCGAGACGATCACCGGGACAATCATGACGACCGCGCCGGAAACGCTGCCGCAGATTGAGCAGCCATCGCGCTTTGTTGCCGGAGATGTAGTACGGCACAAGCGATTCGGTGAGGGTAGCGTGCAGGATGTGGACGGCGACACGATGGTGGTCCGTTTCAATAAAGGCGGCACGAAGAAGGTGAAAGATTCGTTCCTGAACAAAGCAACTGCCGCGACAGCCTGACGAGCAGGAAAGCCCGCCGGATCGCATGAGATACTGAGCGACGGCAATGTACAAACGTGTTCTTCTCAAGATTTCGGGCGAAGCCCTTGCGGCCGGCCGCGGCTTTGGCATCGACGCAGTTTTTGTCAGCCGTGTCGCTGCCGAGATTGTCGAACTTGCCACGCTGGGCTGCCAGGTGGGCATCGTTGTGGGCGGCGGTAACTTTTTCCGTGGTGTCGCTGAGCAGGCCATTCATATGGACCGCGTCGCTGCCGACCACATGGGCATGCTCTCCACGGTGATTAACGGCATTGCCATGCAGGACGCGATCGAAAAGCTGGGCGTGGCCTGCCGCGTGATGAGCGCGATTGAGATGCACGAGGTGGCGGAGCCATACATCCGCAGGCGCGCCATCCGGCACCTGGAGAAGGGCCGCGTTGTGATCTTTGGTGCGGGAACCGGCAATCCCTATTTTTCAACGGATACCGCGGCCGCGCTGCGAGCCATGGAAATCCGCGCGGATGTGTTGCTGAAGGCGACGAGTGTGGATGGGATTTACACCGCCGATCCGAAGAAGGATGAGACCGCGACGCGCTTCGAACAGATCACTTATATGGACATTATCCGCAAGGACCTGCGCGTGATGGATACCTCCGCCGTGAGCCTTTGCAATGACAATCGCATGCCGATGATCATCTTCTCCATGCGTGAGCAGGGCAATATCGTGCGTGTGGTGAACGGTGAACAACTTGGAACGCTGGTCGTAAGCCAGGTTGTGAGCTAGCAGCAGCATGCCTCTTCTCAGGCCGCTGCGTATGCCCGGCTCTCACTCTAAGCCTCCGCACATGTTAGCCCCCGGCCGCAAGCCACCCCTGCCCGGACTTACTGGCGTACGTACGTTTCTGGCGCTGGGCATCCTGTTTTTTCATTACACGCCGCCGCATGCCACTTATGTCCGGCCTATCATCGAGGCGGGATTCACTTACATTGGCTGCTTTCTGCTGATCAGTGGGTTCGTGCTGAGTTACAACTATGCGCACCGGGCGGAGACACTGAAGGTAGGGACCTTCTACGCGGCACGTGCTTCGCGGCTGTATCCCGTTTATTTCATGAGCCTGCTGGTGTCCTTCGGTATGCTGCATGCGGAGTGGCTGGCGCGGTCGCATGCGGCATTCTGGACCGGTGCGGCGCTCACTCTGACGCTTTTGCAAGGCTGGAGCCCGACGCTTGCCACCTTCTGGAATACGGTCGCCTGGACGCTCTCCACGGAGGCGATGCTGTATCTGGCCTTTCCATTTATCAATCGGGCAAAGTGGTGGCCGAAGAGCCAGGGTAAATTGCTGGCGCTGTTCCTGGCTTGCTGGTGTTGCGAGTTAGTACTGCCCATTACTTACATGGCGCTCAACCCGGATGGGCTGCACCAGATCGACCGTTATTCTTCCGCATATTGGCTGCGCTTGTACAAATACACGCCGCTGGCATACCTGCCCATCTTCATGGCAGGCGTGACTTTAGGCCGGTTGAACAATGTTTGTAAGCTGCAAGACCGGACCAAGCTCTGGATGGGCCTTTCGGCCGGAGCGTTCATCCTGCTCGTGTTCTACCTGGCGGTGCCGCACCTGCCGTACGTGCTGTTGCATGGTGGCCTGCTGACACCGGTGTTTGCCACGCTCATTGTGGGGCTTACAGGTGTACATTGGTTTTCGCGCGCCGTCTCTTGGGGCCCTATCGGCATCTTTGGGCGGGCAAGCTTCTGCCTGTACCTGCTGCATTTCAATCTGTGGAACATTCTGCAGGACCACCATGTGTCGGAGTCGCTTCACTTGCAGGCCATGGAACCCTGGTTTTCCTACGTGGCGATTCTGCTGACTACGTATTGTGCGTATCGCTTTGTCGAGCGGCCCGTGCAGGGTTTTCTGCTGACGCGCTATGTCTACAAAACACCGCCGCCGGTCGGTCCGGAAACGCCGATCGGCTAAGCGAGCGAGCGCTCAGTTGTGAGGGGTGGTTGCGCAATTCGGACGCGCAACGCTTGTCTTTGCGCTTTACGCGTGACAAACGCGTGAAATCTGGCATACTGTCCATGCAACCCCTAAAAATCTGTCGGCTGGATGCTCCCAACCCGGAGCCGCGGCCCTGTCGCAACCGTTCGTTGGACTTGCTGCAATCCTCACCGCTGCGGAGCGGCGCTGTTCTATTTTCAGTGCCGAGACCGCTGGAACCGTGTCGCTTTGCTGAACCGAAGGAGCGCTTTCGATGTCGATGACCCGTCGCAATTTCCTGACGCGCGTTGGGCAGGCTGGTGGGTATTCCGCCGCTTTCGCCACCATGCAGTCACTTGGGCTGATGCCGATGAAGGCCAGCCTGGCCGAACCGATTGCAGCGGCAGCGGGCTCGGGCAAAGGCGTCAAGGTTGTAGTGGCTGGGGGCGGCATCGGTGGCCTGGTGTCCGCATATGAACTCAGAAAGCTCGGCTACGAGGTGACGTTGCTGGAAGCGCGTGAGCGGCCCGGCGGCCGCAACTTCAGCGCCCGCAATGGCGTGAAGGTCGAGTTCATGAACGGCGAAACGCAAAAGTGTACCTGGGACGAGGGAAGCTATCAGAACCTTGGCCCCGGCCGTTTGCCCTCCGTCCATGGAACGATGCTGAATTATTGCCGCGAGCTGAATGTGCCGCTGGAGGTGGAAATCAACACCTCGCGCTCGACCTTTCTGCAGAATGACAATGCGAATGGCGGCAAGCCGGTGGTGCAGCGCAAGGCTGTGAACGATACCCGCGGCCACGTAAGCGAGCTACTCGCAAAGTCCATCACTGGTGGCGCGCTGGACCAGGATCTGACCAGGGAAGACCGCGAGCGCATGGTCAGCTTCCTCAAGCTTTACGGCCCACTCGATAAGTCGAACAAATACGTCGGGTCAGACAGGGCGGGTTACAAGACGGAAGCAGGTGCGGGTGCCCAGGTCGGCGTCTTCGAAGATCCAATGGACATGCACACGCTGCTGGATGCGAACTTCTGGAGCGGCATCCTGTATGAGGAAACATGGGATTGGCAGGCGACCATGATGCAGCCGGTGGGGGGCATGGACCGTATTCCGTATGCCTTTGCGAAGAGCCTGGGCAAGACGGTTATCTACAACGCGCCAGTTACGGGCATCAAGAAGACCAACAAAGGTGTCCAGGTCACCTATCAGCAAGGCTCCGGCTCCAAAGTGATCGACGCCGATTACCTGATTTGCGCCATGCCGCTCACACAGCTGAAGGCGATTCCCAATGACCTTTCACCGGCTTACAAAACCGCAGTCGATGGCTCTGTGTATGCGGGTGCTTATAAAATCGCCTGGCAATCGCGGCGCTTCTGGGAACAGGATTACAACATCTACGGCGGCCTCTCATTCCTGAGTCCAGGGCCTACAACCATCGTCTGGTATCCCTCTGCGAACCTGATGGCTCCGAAGGGCATTCTTGTCACCGGTTACGAGGAAGAGAATAACTGGGGATTTAACAAGCTCAGCACTGCTGAAAAATTCGAGAAGGCACGCACGCAGTTAGAGCGCATTCACCCCGGTCATGGTCATGAATTGACTCAGCCCATCTTTTGCGGCTGGCGGCAGGTGAAGTGGAATGAGGGTTCGTGGATACGCGCCTACGGCGGCGGCCCCAGCGGGTATGACACCATCATCCAGCCGGACGGTCCCATCTACTTTGCGGGGGACCATGCCAGCCACATTGTGGGCTGGCAGGAAGGCGCAGCCCTGAGCGGTAAGCGCGCCGTACAGATGATCAGCGACCGCGTGAAGACAGCCCGGCTCACCGGCGCATATATCAATCAGGACGCCTAAGTTCTTTTGCATTGCAACGCGGTACAGACACATGGAGAGTTCATGAAGAAGAGCGGGTTGGCGGCACAGGTTGTCTTTATCGGGATGTTTGTAAGTGCAGCGGCTTACGCCCAGGTCGATGTCCGTCACATCCAAAGTGAGAAAAGCCCCATTGCGGCGGGTGTCTGGGCGGGTGACACTTTCTACCTAAGCGGTCAGCTTGCCAGCCCAGTAACTCCCGCGGACACGGCCAAGGGCACCGCCGCCGATTATGGCGACACCAAGACCCAGTCTCTCAGCGTATTTACAAAAATCCAGGCCGCGTTGAAGGAGCAGGGCCTGGACACGAAAGACGTCGTCAAGATGACCGTCTTTCTCGCCGCTGATCCCAAGCTTGGCAAGCTCGATTTTCCGGGAATGCAGGCAAGTTACACGCAATTTTTCGGAACAAAGGATCAGCCGAATAAGCCGGCCCGCTCCGCCATGCAGGTAGCCGCGCTGGCTGCACCGTGGGCGCTGATCGAGGTGGAAGTAATTGCGGTGAAGTCGAAGTAAACCGGTTTCTAAGCAGGTAAAAGCATCTTCAAGAGCCGTTTGGCTGCTGCGTAAGTAAGCAGCGGGTGGGTGCGCATGGGCTTGCTCAGAAATAAGTCACCGCTAAACCGTCCCTCTCTTTTAATTACTCAGTAAGTAGTCACTTTTAGTAAAAAAGAGTGAGTTTCTCAGTTTCGACTTGACACAAATTTGCCCTGCTCTTAATATCGGCTTCATCATCCACATCTCAATGCTGTTCCGCTGGTTCTGAGTAAGTGAATCGAACTTCAGCAAACGGCCCAGGGTCAACATCCCGGCGGGCCGATGAGGCTTCCCTGCACACGGCAGATACCCTCTCGATCGAAGTCGCTGTACTTGCAGTTTGCACAGACGCACAACTCCGTACTCCTCTGGAGGCACAACGCCTCCGCTGAAGCACAGGCAGTGGGCACCCGGGCTCAAAGATCCGGGTGTCGGCTTTGATTCGATCCGTTCTCAACTTGTTTCACTGATTCTGACCCGGCGGCCATGCACCATGACAGCCGCGGTGATGCGTCGCTGATCAATGTGCAAGCCGGCCCACAGCACTTCGCTGCCGGGCATCTGCAGACCCGTGCCTTCGCGCTCAGTTTGTCCGCTTTCGTGAAAGCAGGAGCATAGAAGAACACCGGCTATCGAATGTTTTCTCACAGCACCCACTTCGCAGGAGGCCTGTTTGACCCGCATCTCGCATTGCTCTTCCCTTGCATTCGCCATTGCTGTTACAGCGGCGGCACCATTACTGCTGATCGTGCCGGTGCAGGCACAGTCTTATTACGGCACGCTGAAAGGCCTGGTCAAAGATCCACAGGGTGCCGCCGTCGCGAATGCGGAAATCATCCTTGTCGAGGAAGCAACCAAGATCGAGCGAAAGACTGTCACCACCGGCGCCGGCGAGTATGTCTTCAACGCGCTCGACCCCGGCACCTTCACCATTCGCGTCACGCAGCAAGGGTTCAGCGAATACGAGCGCAAGGGCGTGACCGTTGCCACGCAGCAAACAGTTGCGATCGATGTGCCGCTCCTGCTGGGCAGTTCCACAACGGTAATTGAAGTAACAAGCGCGGAGCCGGCGATCGATACATCCACGGCGCAGAACGGCCAGGTCTTCGACTCACAAAAGCTGGTGGACCTGCCCAACCTTGGGCGCAATCCGTTTCTGCTGACCAAGCTGAACAACAACGTCACTGCTACAGGTGATCCGCGCTTCAACCGCTTTCAGGACCAGTCGGGATCGTCGGCCATCTCCATCGCGGGCGGGCCCGTGAATATGAATAACTATTTGATTGACGGCGTGCCAATCACCGACTTTTCCAACCGGGCCGTCATCATTCCATCCATTGAAGCCGTGCAGGAAATGAAGACTCAGGCCAACACCTATGACGCGGAAGCCGGCCGCACCGGCGGAGGCGTCTTCAATACGCTGCTCAAGAGCGGCACAAATACACTGCATGGGACGCTGTATGGATCCACACGGCAATCGAACTGGAACGCGAATACCTGGCAGAACAACTTCAACGGCACCGGCCGGCCAGTAACCACTCAGTACAGTTATGAGGGCTCGCTTGGCGGACCCATCAGCATCCCGCATGTGTACGATGGCAAGGACAAAACATTCTTCTTTGTCTTGGAGGAGGGCTACCGCCAGCGTTCGCCGTTGAGCCAGAACTACTTCCTGCCCTCAAATGCCGAGCGCTCCGGAGATTTCTCCGCATCGGGCATCACAGTTTATGACCCTGCCACAACGGACGCCAATGGCAACCGGCAGCCATTCGCCAATAACGTGATTCCCGCTAACCGGATCAACGCCGTTGGCGCGCGCATCCTTGCGGGGCTGCCTGTCTGCGGTGCCGGTTGCAATCAGAATGTGGCATATGGCGCGGTAAACTTCCGGCCCACCGATTCGCTGGGTGACCGTGCCGACGAATTCATCAGCAAGATCGATCACCAGGTGACACACTTCTGGCTGGCCAATGCCTCTTACCTGCACTACGGATCGAAGGAGCCAGGCGGTAATCCACTCGGCTCCTTCGCCGGCGGGACAACGGAATACCTGCTCTACCGCAAGGTCGACAGCTTGAACCAGAACAACGTGTTCACGCTGAATCCTACGACTGTTCTGACGGTCTCCTATGGGCAGAACCGGTTCCCGAACAACACGCTGGACCTGACCAGCGGCTACAACCAGGCCACGCAATTGGGCTTTCCCGCCGCCTATGCCGCGGGTCTTCAAAAGGCGGCTTTCCCGGCCATAACCATGCAATCGGCAGCTTCTTTCGGCACAAACAACTCCGGCCCCGCAGTCTTTTACTCGCGCAATGTGGTAGCGGCCGTGGCAAAGAGTCTGGGCCGTCATTCCATCAAGGCCGGCTACAACTTCCGGACGATTTCCGTCGACTTCACCAATGTAAGTCTCGGCAACGGGAACTATGCCTTTCAGAACACTTTCACAAGCCAGAACCCGACGGCGACCAAGCGTGTTGGTGGGGCAGACCTGGCAGACCTGCTGCTGGGTTATCCGACGAGCGGCTCGGTACAGGTTGTTACGCCGCTCGCGTTGAACGTGAAGTACAACGCGGTTTACGTGCAGGACGACATCCGCCTGAACAACAGGCTCACGGTCAATGCCGGCCTGCGCTATGAGTTGGAGCCTGGCATTCACGAGCGCAGCAATCACTACGCGGTCGGGTTTGATCGCAACGTGACCAGTCCACTGCAGGCGACTTCGGGTGTGGCGACCAAGGGTGCCATTGAGTTTGCCGGCCAGAATGGGTACAGCGATCATTGCTGCAATAACGGCGTTCTTAAATTCGCTCCGCGCGTGGGCTTCTCCTTTGCGGCGACGCCAAAGATGGTGGTCCGTGGTGGCTATGGTGTGTTTTACGCGCCGATTTACTACAGTACCAGTGCATCGCTCGCGCCCGGGTACGCTCAAACATCGACCTACGTTGCTTCGAACGACGGCAACAAAACGCCTGCCAATTCTTTGAGCAATCCGTTCCCAGCAGGTCTTGGCCAGCCAAGCGCCAATTCAGCCGGGCTCAAGCAGGGTGTCGGCAGCAGCTTAACCACCATCGATGCGGATCGCCGGAACCCGATCATTCAGCAATACTCCTTTGATATCCAGCAGGAGCTCGGCTCGGGTGTAACCTTTGAAATGGGATATGTGGGTGCCCACGGCCGCAACCTGCTGCCGGGCAACGGCAGCACGTACAACATCGACCAGATCAATCCGGCCGCTGTACCCTTCGGCCAGGGTGCCTGCCCGGCAAACCCGGGCGGCCTTTCGCTCTCCACCTTTCTGAACACCAAGAGCCGCAACCCATACGCGGGCAATGGAGGGGTCATCAATGCTTCGGCGATTGCCAACAGCCAGCTCTGCCGGCCATTTCCACAATTCAGCTCGGTCAACGTCCAGCCCAGCACTTCCCGTTCCAACTACAACTCGCTCATTCTGAACGCGCGCAAGCGTTACTCGAATGGCTTTTCGCTCACCGTTGGCTATACCTGGTCCAAGAATATGGACAGTGTCTTTGGCCAGAGCAGCAATTTGAATGTGGGTGCGAACGGTCCGCAGAACGTTTTCAACATCAACGGCCCCGGCGGCGAGTACGCGCTGGCTATCAACGATATTCCGCAACGCTTTACCTTTGGCGGTTCCTATGAACTGCCCTTTGGCCGCGGCCGTGCCTTGCTGAGCAAGGGCAAGCTCATGGACGTAGCGGTGGGAGGATGGAGCATCAATATGACCCTGGTGGCGCAGGATGGTGGGCCCGTTCCCCTGCAGCTTGACGTCAACCAGAATTCTTCTCCGCTCGGCTCTGCCGTGCAACGGCCTAACTTGCTCTCCGGCGTTAACCTGTGTACGCCGGGATCAGTCCAGCAGCGGCTGACAAACTACTTCAACCTGGCTGCCTTCTCACCCACGCAGCCCGGTGTCGGCCAGTTTGGCAACGCGCCGCGGACGACGGGTGCCTGCCGCGCTCCGGGTCTGCGGACGGCCGATGCCTCCGTCTTCAAGGAGTTCCAAACCGAGCGCGTGCACTTTCGCTTTCAGGCAGAGGCGCTCAATGTTTTCAACACACCGCTTTTCGCTCTGAACTCCACATCAGCCACCAACGCGCCCGGTTTGCGGCTCGGCAATTCGCAGTTCGGAAATGTCGGAACCGGCACCATCAATTTTCCAAGACTCATTTCACTTGGCGGCAGGATCTCCTTTTGACCGGCAGGGAATCAGGCAGGAACGGGATGCGGTCTTCGGTCGCATCCCGCTGCTGTTTTTGCCGCAGGCTGCATCGCGTACCGCCTGCATGCATCTGAAACGTAGACTGGCTTGCCCGACTTTGCCTGGCGGCATAGACTTATGACTGAGTTTGTAGAGGAGATTTGATTATGGCGACTGCCGTTTCCGTTCCTGACGTTGTGACCGCGCCCCAAGCGGGTGCGGAAGTGGTAACCGGTGCCGCACCGACGCAGCCGGTGAATCTGACCGTCTCCGCTCAGGCCAAGGTCAAGGAAATCATGGCGACGCAGGATCCGCTGCCGGCCGGTCTGCGCATCGGCGTGGTGGGCGGTGGCTGTTCCGGTTTCCAGTACTCCATGAGCTTTGAAAATCAGCAGGGCATGATGGACAAGGTCGTCCGTTTTGACGATCTGAAGGTCTTTGTGGACGCGACGAGCGCCATGTACCTGAACGGCTGCACCGTGGATTATGTAGAGACGCTGGAAGCTGCCGGGTTCAAGTTCGAGAATCCTCAGGTGAAGAGCACCTGTGGCTGCGGATCTTCCTTCTCGGTGTAAAGCTTGTAGCTACTCATCTCAAGCCCCGCTGCGGCGGGGCTTTGCTTTTCTGCTCATCTTGTGTGTCCCGGCTCAACATCCGGGATCAAAAGGAGCTCTTCTACATCGGTAAGGTCACGCAACCGACCCACCTGTTTCTTGTTCTCCATGAGGTCTGTTTTTGAGATGAACGGTATGGGCAATCCTCCAATCGTTGCGTAGACGCGATTCGTCCAAACCCGATCAAAATCCATGTCTCCTATGGATGACAGAATGTCAACGTGACTTTCCTCTGGTCCAAATCGCAGGTGATCCACATCACTCAGCAGATCGGTAGCCTCCATGCCTTCGTCGAGTGGTATGCCGAGATGCAATAGTGCCTGAAATGCCGCGTGCGCGTTTTCTACACTGGGCCGGATAAAAAGATCGAGATCTTGGGTCGCGCGGACATAGCCGTACGCGTTAACGGCCACGCCTCCGACGACTGCGTATTCAACGTTTCCTGAAAGGAACGAAGCGAGCACGGCTTTCTGCTGATCGGTCATTCGGGTCGATTCCGCGGATGCGTTGCAGCTGAGCCGTGAGCTTGCCCGCTGCTGTAATACGCTCCCCCATGGTAAGGCCGGCCCAGTAGCGGCGCTGCTCCGCCCGAGCTTCTTCGAAGCTCAGCATTCTTGGCCGTGTAAAAAGGGAAACGGTTTTTTGAGCTTCCTGCATCTGGTCAGGCCTGCAATGACGCCTGGTCGAGTGTGCTGTAAATCGCATTCAGGTCGAGTTGAATCGGCGTGCCCGGGACTGAGAGGATGCCGTCCTGCACGGCTCGCTTACCTGCGGCGTTGATTGTAAAAGCCTCACGACTGAACGGATCGATGGCCCACACGTGCTCGACACCCATGCGGAGGTAATCGGTGAATTTTCGCTCCATGCGGCTCCAGCGGTCCTCCGGTGAAAGAATCTCAATGCACACCAGAGGTGCTTGCCGGATGATCTTGGCCGCAGTTTGACCCGGATGGAGCACCATGACATCGGGAATACGAAAGCTAGTAGGCGCTACCTGGAGCCGGCACTCGACAGCTGCGCGGCAGTGCCATTCCGGCAGCATGGATCGAAAGATATAGACAATCTGAGACTGCAGGTCGGCATGCTCCCACTCACCCAAGTTCCGCTCCTCCAGCACGCCGTCTACAAAATCCATGTCGGTTTCGAAGACCGAGTGAAGGTATTCGTCCACCGACATAGTGGCCGCTACGATTTCGGAGAGAGCGTGGACGGTCGTCATAACCTTAGTATGCTCCGCTCTGCCTGAATTGCTAAGTTCTTGAAGCGTAAAACCGGGCCCCAGTGCCATCCGTCTAAAATCAGGCAGGCCCTCATGACCGACTTCGTCGTCAAACTCGCGGATGAACGCGGCCGCGTGCAGCAGCAGATGCATCCGGCGGCCACGGCGGAGGAGTTGCGCGCGCGCTTCTCGCAGGCCGGCTACCTGGTTTACTCGGTCAAGCCGCGCGGTCTGGCCTCCAACATCGGCAAGCGCAAGAAGGTCAAGCTGCAAAGCTTCCTTGTCTTCAACCAGCAGTTTGTCACGCTGATCAAGGCGGGCCTGCCCATCCCCGGCTCACTGGAGCTACTTGCGCGGCGGCAGAAGGACGAGACTTTCAAAGCGCAGCTGGAAAACGTGGCGGCGCGCATCAAGACCGGCGAATCGCTTTCCTCGGCGTTCGACGCGCAGGGCGGCTTCCCACTCATCTTCACCACCACGCTGCTGGCAGGTGAGCGCTCCGGCAACCTGGAAGAGGTTCTGCAGCGCTATACAGAGTTTCAGCGCGTTGCGCTCACCACGCGCAAGAAACTGACCTCCGCACTGGTCTATCCGGCGCTGCTGATCACCCTGGTGCTGGGCCTGCTTATCTTTCTGCTGACCTTCGTCGTGCCGCGCTTTGCGCAGCTGTATGACCAGTTGGATGCCAAGCTGCCCGCGATTACAACCTTTATGCTGGCGGTCGGCAACTTTGCGCAGAACTACGGCCTGTATGCCGGCGGAGCGCTGCTGATCCTTGGCTTTCTGCTGTACCGCTGGTCCAAAACAGATGCCGGTGCCAACGCCATTGACAAGCTCCGGCTCAGCATCCCGTCACTCGGCACCATTTGGCTGCGCTACCAAGTAGCATTGTTTTCCCGCACGCTCTCCACGCTGCTGACTGGCGGCCTGCCGCTGGTGCCGTCGCTGGAAACGGCGGCACGCTCGATCTCCTCACGCCAGGTCTCCAACGCGGTCTTTGCTTCCGTCACCCAGGTGCGCGAGGGCAAGGGCTTGTCCCGATCGCTGGAAAGCACACGCGTCTTCCCGGAGCTTGCGATCGAGATGGTAGAAGTTGGCGAATCCACTGGCGCGTTGCCGACGATGCTGAACTCCGTCGCCGCCTTCTTCGAGGAAGATGTAGAAACCTCCCTCACCGCCGTGCTCAGCCTGATCGAACCAGCGCTGCTCATCGGCATGGGTGTCCTTGTCGCGTTCATTTTGCTGTCGCTTTACCTGCCGATCCTGCAACTGGGAGCGAATTCGGTGTCGCGATAACTTGCTGTTGCCAACACACTCCGATTTACAAGACCAAACGAATAGCATGGAGCTCTGGTGTATGAGCATCCTGTTGTTCCAGGCTACCTCTACGCAAGAGGGTGGATTTCACCAATCGACGACCTGAGGTTTGGAGAGAACGATGCTCTTGGACGCTTACGATCAGTCAACACCAAGCAAAATTGGCGAGGATACTTGGGAGTTGTTCGAGGTGATTGAGGAATCATTTGGTGTCACGCTCGATTATGAAGCCCTGCTTGGGAAGACAGTTCAGGAGCTTGCTGAACTCCTCGCACAACAATCGACGACTTGCATCGGCGATACATGTTCAATGACAGTGCTGTTTTACCTGCTGCGGAAGGATCTCACATCACACCTTGGTGTAACGAAGTCTGCGGTTCGTCCGAGCACATCACTAGTGGCATTGCTGCCCTGGAAAAAGCGAAGGGCAAGCTGGCTGCTGATCCAGGAAACGCTAGCTGTGCAGCTTCCTCGTCTCGCGATCTCTGCTTGGCTCCTTCTGGCGATCCTTGTCTTAGCTATAGGAGCGGGACTGGCCTTCTGGTTTCTTGTCTTACGTCAGCTAATGCTTTCATTAGTGATCTCAAGCCTTACCTGTATCGCAATGGTCAGAGCATCTACGTCCCTCGCACGCTCGTTCCCGCGCGGATGCACCACGCTTGCTGATCTACTTAGGCTCACATTGGGCCTGAACTATGCGAAGCTTTCGGCGCGTTACGGTGGTGCTCGCCCCAATCAGATTCCAAGCCTGCTGATACAGGTCATCGCAGCGCAAACCGGAACCGATCTCGTCGAGATCACGGTGGGCACTCGGATTCCGCAGGGGCTGAAGATACATTAGCCCAAACACACCGTATCTGGCTCTCACGCACGACTGTAAGAAGGTAGTGTTGGCGTTGCTGACTAAATCTTCGTTCTAGATGCTTTTCCACCAGAGATGGGTTGAAAAGCCGGATGATCAAACAATGGCACCGAATCACCGGAAGTTGTCTTCACAAATGACCTTTATCGCTTAAATCTCACTCCACGATTGATAAACCAAAGGCAACAAGGCAGGTCTAATCACCATGGCAACACCGCTGGCAA
>CAXTPQ010000064.1:0-15573 GCA_964246215.1 uncultured Terriglobus sp.
GCAGAAAGGCCGTCATGAGCTGCTCATCCTGCTCGACTGGAGCATTCCACGCATCCGGTTGCAGCGCTGCCGCAAGCTGCTGCGTAAGAGCTGCAGCGTTGGCCCCATCTTGTAGAAGCGCTTCGAGTTCAAGCAGGCTCGCGGAATCGTGCCAATCGGCGGCGGTGAGTGCCGCGGCAGTCAGGTTGGGGGCCTCGGCTACACGTCGCGCGAGCGAAACAACCGTTGCAAAATCGATGGTGGTTTCAGGATCGGGCACGCCCAGAGTCTCGGCCAGCGTGTCGCTCGCGGTGGAGAGGCGTTCTAGAGCTGTGCGCGTTTCGCGTATACGCCGAATCAATCGCTCCACATCTGTGGGGAGCATGGCGCTGAGGCCGATTCCTGCCCAGGGGTGCTGATTGGGAGTGCCCAGTTCCAGGACGCGGTGGGCGAACTCGTCAAGTAACTCTTCCCGTTGCCGGCGCTCGTCGGGCGTCCAGGTCTCCACTCCGGAAAGCTCAAAGTCTACCGGGGCGC
This sequence comes from uncultured Terriglobus sp., assembly GCA_964246215.1. Classification (GTDB taxonomy): domain Bacteria; phylum Acidobacteriota; class Terriglobia; order Terriglobales; family Acidobacteriaceae; genus Terriglobus. Next base: position 517 of record CAXTPQ010000064.1, read on the forward strand.
GTCCCTGACGGACGAGTCTGGTGAGCTCGCCTATGACTTGATAGGGGGTCAGCCGGGCTACGGGATGCTCTTGATGCAAGGTGGCGGCATGCACATTGAGCGCGTCGGTTTCCTGCTGGAGATTCGCGTTCAGCGTTGAGGGAAACTCGACGCGTGGCGAGCCCAGATTCCAGGTGCGTCGCAGTTCGTCCAGCAGCAGACGCTTGTTTGCTTTGTTGCTGTGTAATTCGAGGCATGCATCTCCTACACCGGCGCGGTCCAGGCGACTTTTCACGACGCCTAAAGCGACCATCTTTTCCGCGACGAAGAGAACGGTTTTGCCATCCGCAATGGCAGCAGCGATGATGTTTGCAATCGTCTGCGACTTACCCGTACCCGGCGGGCCTTGAATGACGAGGTTGCGGCCAATCCGCGCCTCATGCACTGCGATGCTTTGTGAGCTGTCACTGTCCGCGACATTCAAAAGATCCTGCGCATGGATATACGCGTCGATCTGTGCTTCTTCCGGAATCGCATCCTGCACGTAGGGGAAGCCGTCTGTAAGGAGGCTGCGAATCAGGGGCTGCGAGGCTAAGCTCGCTTCCGCCGGCCAGCACTCCGGGTCGAGATCACGGTACATGAGGAACTTGGAAAAAGAGAAAAAGCCCAAGACCATGTCGTCGGGCAGGACTTCCCATCCAGGCTTGGAAGCGATCGATTTGGCCACGGCAGCCGTATAACTTGTGGGCTCAAAATCCTCACCGCCTTCGAAGTGCGGCAACCGAATCAGGTGTTCTCTTTCCAGGTAGGCCTCAAGCGATAAGTTTGCTGCCTGTTCCTCGTGTCGCCACTTCAATCTGAACTTGTCGGCCGCCGTTGTGCGCTCTAAGGAAGCTGGGATAAGAATGAGCGGGGCGTAGCGAACATTGGCCGCGTTCTTTGGGTCGATCCAGCGCAGCATTCCCATTGCGAGAAAGAGGATGTTGACACCCTGTTCCTGCTCCAAGGTGATTGAATCGGAGTAAAGCTCCAGCAGGCGCTTTTGAAGACCCTTCGAGGTGAGTCTGGTCTGGAGGTTTGTGTCAGCATGGCGCTTTGGGATCCCTCGTGCGTCGACGGCCTCGTCCTCTGGTTGCGCTAAATCGGCGATTTGATCCTGCTCCTCTTCTATTTCGAAGGCGTTCTTGGCCGAAGGCTTTAAGGACGACCGACCGGCTGAAAACGTGAAAGCTCTCTCCTCCCGGACAAGCAGACGAAAAACTTCGGTTGATTTCTCATCGATGATCTCAATCGTTCGACTGCTTTTTGAGGAGCGAGGGGTATTTAGAAGGCGATTTCTGGCGGATAAATCCAGGAGTTCTGTGCGCGCGGTCTCAAGCTTTGCTTCAAGCGGCAGGTCGCTTCGAAAGAGTGATCCAGGCTCATCCATCTGTGTGACCGTTTGAATCGTACCCATGTATATCTCCAGGCGTGAGTACCTTGAAGAATATCCCGGATAGAATGCTCCAAAGGCTCGCGCTTTCGGTGAGGTGCGGCCACTCAGGTAGTTACCAGTTCCAGGTCATGATGGACAGCAAGCTGTCCCATGCATCTTTGTCGAGCCACTCCTGATCGATACCGCGGTGAGTTTGGCCAGTGGCGGTCGAAACATCTCTACAATCGGGGGTCAATCGGCTCACTCTCCAGCGCAAGCACTCCAAAGACGCATTCGTGCGTCAGGCGTAGCGGCTCTCTGCGCACGAAGCGCTCCAGCGATTCGATTCCGAGCGCAAACTCCCGGCTGGCCAGCGATCGCTTTCCTCCCACGTTCCTGGATCGTAGCCCGCTCCAGGTTCTCCGGCAGCAGATACTCAGGCCCATAGATGATGCGCAGGTACTCGGCCCCGTGACACTTGATGGCCGGTTGAGTGGTCCCACGGCGGCCTTCTGAGATGAAGTTGAGCGGTTTGACCACCATGCCTTCCCGCCCTTGCGCGGTCATCTCGGTCACCACGCGGTGGCAACGGCGCAGCTCTGCTCATCTTGAAGGTTCACGAGCAGGAACGGTGTGGACATCAACAGTTCCTTACCGGTCGTACAAAGTTCGTGAGGGTCTCCAAATGCCAGGTATGCGGCTTGTCGCTATGAACGGCTCCCTCGGTGGCCAGTAGATGGAACGGGCGAGCCTCAAGTCCTCAAGCGAGTTCACCGTCCAGCAATACTGCCGGTAAGCACGAATGTATCGATCGATGGCGCCAGCCCGTTGCTGGGTACGGTCGGCGAGCTCATCCAAACCTTCCACCCGCTGCATGGCCCGTGCCAGGATCTCCTGCTCAGCCGCCAAAGCGTGAGTGCCGGCATTGCCCACAGGCGCATATTGATTCCGCAGCAGTTCCTGCGCTTTGTCGGACCACGGCATCAGTTCGCAGTCCAGGCACATCCAGTCAGTCCCAAGCTCCTGCCAAAGGCCGGCGCGCTCTGCAGCCTGCGAGAGGCGGCTGAGGAACTGCTGTTCGAGCACCTCGTCGGAGAAGAAGCGCCGCCCAGTCCGGGTGTAGACGATCCCCATGGAAGGCTTCACGACACCAAAGCGCGTCTTGGAAACGGATTGTTCTCTGCACAGTACAACGACCGCTCGAGAGCCCATATGCTTCTGCTCGCAGATGACCGTCGGGATACCTTCTTTGCGGTAAAACGCGAACGCCTCGTCAGGGTGCTCCAGCAGGTCCGGATGCTTACTGGCCTCAGTCGGCGACATCGTGGGTGGCAGATAGATCAGCCACTTGGGATCCACTGCGAAGCGGCTCATCACCTCAAGTGTGGCGATGGCATTTTCTTCGCGGATCGTGATCTTCGGCTTCAGTCGTGTGTCGATCAGTCGCTTTCCCGTGACGTCTGCCAGATCCAGAACGTCATCCTGCGCGTGCTGCGGCGAGCGCTCCGCCTCCGAACCTGACGCTAGAGCCGCAGGCAGAAAGGGCCGTGCAGGCTCGTAGTACGTGCGGTATGCAGCGACGGAAACAGTCTCCCGCTCTGGATAGCGCAATGCGGTGAGCTGGCCGCCAAAGACGCAGCCAGTATCCAGGTTCAGGGTGTTGTTCAGCCAGAGCGCTTCGGGCACGGGCGTGTGGCCGTAAACAACCAGCGCCTTTCCGCGATAGTCGGCTGCCCAGTTGTAGCGGACAGGCAGTCCGAACTCGTCCGTCTCTCCCGTCGTCTCTCCGAACAAAGCGAACTCCCGGACGGCGCCGGAGCCTCGGCCATGCATGGACTCTTTCAGGCCCGCGTGTGCGACGACCAACTTGCCATCGTCGAAGACGTAGTGGCTCACCAACCCATCCAGGAAACTGGCGATGCCCGTGCGAAAGTCGGCAGGCTCCTTTTCCAGAGCTTCCATGGTCTCCGCAAGTCCATGTGTCCGTTTCACCTCCTTGCCTTGGAGCGCACGGACGAGTTTCATATCGTGGTTGCCGGGAACGCAGAACGCCTGACCCGTTTGAACCATGCTTGAGACAAGCCGTAAAACCTTCACGACATCCGGTCCACGATCCACGAGATCTCCCACAAAGACGAGCTTGCGCGCGCCAGGAGCAGAGACAGCGTATGCATCACCCTCAGGCTCGACCCCATAGCCCAGCTCCCGCATCAGTGCGACCAGTTCTTCGAAGCAGCCATGCACGTCTCCGACGATGTCGAACGGCCCGTGCTCGGCTTTGCGGTTGTTCCAGAGCGGCTGGCGTTCAGTGGTAGCGGCTTCGACCTCCTCGGGCGACGACAACTTGAAGACGTACCGGAGGCCCTCTCGCTCCAGCCCTCGGAGAGATTTTCGAAGCTGCTGGGATTGGTTATGAACGACATGAGGACCAAACTGCCGGTCAGGACGGCTGCTGTTGCGGTCCTGGCAGAGTCGTTCCGGCAGGTTGAAGACGATGGCGATCGCGAAGAGGTGGTACTCCTTCGCGAGCGCGATCAGGGATTTGCGAGCCTCCGGCTGCACGTTCGTGGCGTCCACGACGGTAAGGCGGCCACGTGCCAGGCGCTTCCGGACGATCGCATGCAGCAGGTCGAACGCATCGTCCGTTGCCGTCTGGTCGTTCTCGTCGTCGGAAACGAGCGACCGGCAGAAATCTGACGAGACAACCTCTGTGCGCAGAAAGTGCCGCCGGCCGAAGGTGGACTTGCCGGAACCGGATGGCCCGATGAGAAGCACGAGCGCAAGTTCAGGGATGCCGATCTTCATGCCGTAACCACCTTTCTGGCGAAGACAGCCATCTGCGTCGGTGCTCCATGCCCAGGCTCTTCAGGGCCTACATGTTCGATCCGGAAGGTGTAACCGTAGCGGCTGGCGACCTCTGCCGTCCAGTGCTCAAACTGTGCGCGGGTCCACTCGAAGCGATGGTCAGCATGGCGGAACTCACCGGCTGCAAGCGTGCCAAAGACCTTGTTGTACTCGGCATTCGGCGTGGTCAGCACGACGTGCTGCGGGCGGGCGAACTCGAAGAGATTGCGCTCAAAGGTGGCGAGCCGGGGAGCGTCCAGGTGCTCGATCACTTCAACGACCGCCGCAGCGTCAAAACCGCTCAAGCGCTGGTCTCGATAGGTGAGCGATCCCTGTACCAACCCGATGCGCGCCCGCTGCCGCTCAGGCAGTTCATCGAGTCTTAACCGCTCTTTCGCAAGTTCAAGCGAACGCCAGGACACATCCATGCCGAGAATGGTTGCAAACTGGTCATCCCCCAGGAGCAGCCGCAGGAGCTTTCCCTCTCCACATCCAAGGTCGAGAACGCGCCTGGCTCCTGTGCCTTTCAGAGTCGCGACGACGGTCTGGAGGGCGTGCATCGTGCAAGCTTGGTCTGTGCTCCGTCCGTGTCGCGCTCGGTTCGCTGTCGGGTTCACCGGCGAGCAAACGGTCCAGCGCCTCTCGTGTGAGATTGCGCTGGCGCTTTAGGTATCGGGACACGATCAAATCCTTCGCCGGATGTGCCGCCAGCCATCCCTCGCCACGCCGCAGCAGCTTCTCAATCTCGCTGTCCGAAACCCAGTAGTGCTTCTCGTTGTCGAGCACCGGAATGAGCACGTAAAGGTGCGTGAGCAGATCCTGAAGACGAGTTGTTCCTGAGAGTGTCAGCGACATGTAGGGCGAAGCTCCCCATGCTGGGAACTGATCGTCAAGAGTTGATCCCTGGACTTCGACTTCGTAGCCGAGCGGTTCGAAGAGTTGACGCGCCATTTCCTCTCCTCCGCGAGCAGCAATGACCGGAAGGTGAGCCTCCAAAGGAATCTTCTTTTCGGCCAGCTCCGGCCTCTCCTTGCTGCGTCCGCTCATGGCAGTGGTGAACAGGCGTCCCATCGCGACACTCAAAAAAGAGTTCGCGGCATACGGCCGGTCATTCACGTACTGATCCAACTGCCCACCCTCGCCCGCCGGCCCTCGCCCCCTGACGAGAGCTACAGTGTCGATCTCGACCAGCAAAGCGGCCGTGCAACGCGACGGACTCGCATCCGGATAGAAAACATGCGCTTTCCCGAATGGCAGTTCTTCTGTTTGAACGCGGGCCGGATGCTTGTGGAGCAAATATCCGAGGTCGGTGGCAGGTTCGTAAGCCGTTGAGATGGTGACGAGCATTTTGACCCAGTCTATTGCCCTGGTCCGAGTAGCGACACCACGTCCCTCTCGGCTGACATCTGCTTGGAAGTATCTATAGGCGGAATCCGCCACTTTTCCTCGTCAGCGCAGGGTCAGCCATTGCGAGATCATCGTCAGCGTAGATCGCCACTGTTGGCTCTCGTTTCCTGGAAATTCGATGTGTTTCAGAGCGAAGTTCTAAGCAGACTCGCTTCCGAGTGCCGGATGTGCACAATCGTCCAGCCGTGCATCAATTGGAGATCGAATGTTTTCAAAAGCAGCAATCCAATGTGTCTTGCGGCAGGTTCAATGGCGGCGGCATCATGCCTCCTGCGTGCGTCCGACAATCCGAGGTACCGCAAAACTTGGCATCGCGAGATTTCAAGCTCTTACGTGCCAGTTAAACGCTGATTTCACATCGGCTGCAAGCGACAGACTCGAGCGAATCACTTGTATCCCCCAAAAGTGGTAGGCCCTATGATGCGCTTACACGCCAGATTGCGCCTTGTTATGACACGAAAGGAAGTCCTAACAATCCTCAAACTGGGGTGACTTCTTCCACTCCACTTGAGGGTCTTCCCATGAACGCTTTTCTTCGCACTCCCGGTCTGGCCGCCGTTGCGGCAGCAGTAGCTTTGCTTTTTGGCGCATCTGTGGCCAAAGCCAACACCATCAACGTCGTCAATGGCAGCTTCAGCCAGACTTCCAGCGCGGCTCCCTCCGAACTTGGTCTGAATAGTTATTCGCTCACTGGCTGGACGAACAACAATAACGGCTACAACTTTGTCTTCAACCCGGCGACGGCTGATACCACCGGTTCCGCCAGCCAGTACACCAATCCGCAGGGAAAGAACAGTGTCGTGCTGTATGGACCTATTTCTGCCAGTCCAGACGGCGGCAACTTTGTCGCGATGAACGGTGTCTACCAGTCGGGAAGTATCTCTCAGATGCTGTCCGGCTTGACCATTGGCGCGAAAACCGATGTCGGATTTTACTATGCAGGGGCACAACAGAAGGGCTACAACGGCGCCACGACAGATGCTTTCCAGGTGACGCTCGGCGGCCAGACGATCAACACTGCCATCCTGAACAACGTCAGCAACGGTTTTACCGGCTGGAAGAAAGCCGATCTGATCTTTACACCCACGGCCACAAGTGAAACGCTGAGTTTCCTTGCCCTGGGTACACCCAGTGGTGAACCGCCATTTGCGCTCCTGGATGGCGTGACCGTTTCCGACACCGTGGCAACAACGCCCGAACCGGGCTCCCTCGCCCTGCTGGGCACGGGTGTACTGGGTCTGGCGGGCATGCTTCGCCGCCGCTACACAAAGATCTAACGCCGTCCGTTCCTGAAGAGGAATGAATGGGGTTGGACGCGAAGGCCTGCTTCCTGGGGAGCAGGCCTTTGCACGTCAGGGTTGTGGCTCCGCCATGGAAAGCGGAACGAATCAGCCCCCAAGCCGCCTACGGCCTTCTCGAGATGTCCCATAATCTTTCGATACCTGTCTATATAGGGTTCAGAGCAGTTTGAAGCGGCTAACCTGATGCCATTTAACATCGCTGGATGTTGAAGAGCATTACGTTGGACCACGGACTGGTGAGCGACTGGAGCGCTTACCCGTTCAGCGTTCCCGCGATCGCCACGATGGACACGCTCCAGCTGCGTGAGCGCGTGTGCTTCTTTACCGGCGAAAATGGCTCCGGCAAGTCCACCCTGCTCGAGGCAATTGCGGCACACTACGGTTTTGGGCGCGAGGGTGGATCGCGCAACTTCGCTTTCCGTGAGGAGCGCGAACAGACAGATGTGAGCCCCCTGATCGATGCGCTGAAGCTCAGCTTCAGCGTGCGCACCGGTGCAGGCTTTTTTCTGCGCGCGGAAAGCTTTTTCAATCTGGCAGCGGAGATGGAGGAGAGGAACGCGGTGCGTGGCGCGCGCCGGCCCGCGGCGTTGGCGTTGGGTGGCCGCGGTTTCCATGCCATGTCACACGGCGAAAGCTTCTTTGCGCTGCTGGAGACACGCATGCGAGAGAACGGCCTGTTTCTGATGGACGAGCCGGAGGCCGCCCTCTCACCTCAGCGGCAACTTTCCATGCTGGTACTCATGCATGACGTGCTGCGCGCGCATGGCTCTGCGCAGTTCGTCATCTGCACGCACTCGCCGGTCCTGCTGGGCTTTCCCGGCGCTCAGATTCTCTCCTTCGACGGCGCGGCCATTCATGAAGTGACGTATGACGGCTGCGCGCCGGTACAGATCATGCGCCGCTTCATAAATCATCGCGAAAACTTTCTGGCGGAGCTGTTGCAGGAGGAGTAAGCGCGGTTTGTGCCTGCAACCATGGCTGCCTGGAGCAGGGCGTCTGCATCACTGAACGTCTACCTGCAACCACATGCTGCGGCTCAGTGACATGCCTGCGTCTGACGCGGTGCCCGTAATGGTCAGGACGTAGCTGCCCGTGGGCGTACCGGTTGTTCCGGATGTGCTGTTGCCAGGGCTCGGCGGCGCGGCTGGCCCGGTCAGATTGGCTCCTGAGCCGCATCCGGTCAGGCTTAGGGCAGCAATGGAGATCACCAGCAAGGAAAGCAGGCGCAACGCGCTCCCCCAGTTACGGCGGCGATGCGCGGAGGCGAACAGACCTGCAAGCGGGACTCCCCACACGAAGCAGCAGGCCACGGCGATGCTGTGATCCAGTGCACGGCGATCCGCTGACCGGCGGGGCGGCCGGACTGCCGTTGCGGTGGACGCAGCCGTTGTCTGCACCACTACAGTGAGCGGGACAGCGGTGCTGCCCGGCGTTACTGTGCCGGGGAGCACGCTGCATGTACTTTGAGCCGGAGCGCCACTGCAGTTGAACGTCACGTTGCTGAAAAATCCACCCGCACCCGGGGCAAGCAGCATTACCGCGGTGTCGTTCACCGTTGTTCCCGCTTTCAGGACGAGCGGCCCACCCGGTACGCTGAGCGTAAAGTCCATCACCTGCAGCGGTGCGCTGGTTGCCGCGGCCGCAGCGTCGAATGCGTCACCTGAGTAGCTGGCCGTAATCATGTGGCTCCCTGCTGCAAGCGTTTGTACGGTGAGGCTCGCTGTGCCGGCCGGCGACAAAACCACGCTCCCCAGGACGTTCAACCCATCCTGCAACAGAACAGTGCCGGTGGGGATTGCCTGCTGGCCGCCGGCAGGTGCATTCGCGGTCACCGTGATCGCCACCGGCACACCTGCAAACACCTTTAGCACGTTCGTGCCGACAGTCAGATTTGGCATGCGTTTACCGACGGTGAAGCTTTGAGCGGCGGAAACGGACGCGGGAAAGACCGCATCGCCGGGGTAAGCGGCGACCACGGTATGCACGCCCGGTGTGGCGTTGCTCAGCACAAGTGTGGACCGCGCGTTGCCGTCCAGCGCGGACGCGCCGATCACGACCGAATTCTCAAGGAAGCGAACCGAGCCGGTTGGAACCAAATTGCTGCCCACGCCGGTCACCCTGGCGATGAGGGTGACTGAAGATCCAGCAGGCGTCATTGCCTGACTGCTGCTCAGCGCGGATACGGAAGTCACGACCATCGGTGGCGGTGGCGGAATCGTCACAGTTTGACCAGCGTCGAAGAGTCCCACCGGCAGAGAATCGGCGGTGCCCACGGCCGCGAAGAAGCTGCGCATGCCCGGCTCATCCGCCGGAAAAGCCAGGTCGAGTGTGTATTGAAATGCCAGCCCAATGACCGTGACACCGCTGCGCGCTCCAGAAAACGTGCAGCCCGGAACAGATAGCGTGCCCTGGGCTCCGGCGGTCAAGCCTGCCGTGTATGCATCGTTGGTGCGGTCGTAAAGGTAGAAGACCGGCGCACCCGCGGCAGGATGGATAAGCACCGTGCACGGATCGGTGCCCGCACCGGTGATGTCCATCTCCACATCGCCTACATTGGCGGCACCCAGGCTATCGTTCACGTCGAGCGTGAAGACGGTGCTGGCACCCGGGGCAGCTGAGCCGTTCTGCGGCAGCAGCGACACAACGCTCGCGCCCGTACCTGTCTGCAGCAGACGTTTACTTTGCCGGCCCACCGTCAGGTACGTCACGCGTTGGGCGCTGCCGGTGTTAGCCGCGGCTGTCCAACTGAAGCTGCCGTTGCCCGTGCCGCTTGCAGCACCGGTGATTGCCAGCCATGTGGCATTCGTTGACGCGCTCCAGGCGCAATCCGCGGGTGCATGTACGGCAACCATTCCACTGCCGCCCGTTGCCGGGATTGCGTTCGGTGGTGCGGTGAACGTGGAACAGGACGTGTCGTAGGCGACATCTACAGTCAAGCCCGCGGCGTTTGCCGATTCCACGGAGATCGTCAGGGGCGAATACGGATCGGACCATCTCGTGCCAGGCAGCAGCGCGGCATTGGCAAAGCTGTTACCCGGCGAAGCAGGCGTACGCGCCATGTTGAGCTGCCATGTCTTGTCCGGGTCGCCATAGCCGTTTTCGTAGTGGATGGTGGCACCGGCGGTCGCGTTCTGGCCGGGCACCTGCGCCAGGTTTGCGCTGGTGTAGCTGTTGTCGGGCTGGTGGTATTCCACCCACAGCCAGGAACTCGAAACGGCATCGCGCAACACACGCAGCACACGAAGGCCGCTGCTGTTCTCAGCCGGTTGCAAGAGGTAGCGGCCGGCGGCTCGCACGGTGGCGGCTCCGGCATCCGTGCCGCTGGAAGGGATCCAGCCGAGCAGGTGTGCGCGGTGATCCGCCGAGTACGGGCCGCCCGTCCATGGCACACCCATCACGGAGAAGTCGTCGCCATATTCGGTGTCCACGGCCGTGATGCTGCCCGAGGCGGATGTCGCGCCCGAGCCGTTCACCGTGCCTGGATTGGTGGACTGGAAGTCCAGTGGGCCAAGAGCCATGCTGCTGAAGTCGAGTGAGTTTGCATGATTCAGCCCAAGATTGTGGCCCAGTTCATGCGCCAGCCCGCCCCAGATCGCCACGTTCGGGCCATAGCGCGTCAGCACCGGCAGCCACACCACGGAGTAGGGATGATTCACCAGCGTATCCGCCGCGTTGCAGCCCACGTCCGCCAGCCCGCCGTAGCTGCAATCGCCCACCGGAAAGGCAAGAACGATGCGCGTGTACTTCGTCAAATCCACCGAGGCCTGAGCCGCTTGCAACGCGGCGGTCCGCAGCGACAAATAGTCCTGGCAACTGTAGCTTTGCGGCATCTGGATCGGGTTGTAAATATCCGCGGAAGCCGTGGTTTTCCCGCCGGACAGCGTCGTCCAGTAGTCGTTGACGGAGAGGCGAGGTCCAGTCATGGCGGCTTGCCAGTAGCTGCTTGCGGCATACGTGCTGGGGAAGGACGGGCTGTTGCCGGGGAACTGCAGCATCAGCACGGCCGTCTTCTGCTCGCCGGTGAGGTTGCAGCTTCGTGCGTTGCTCACCGCCGCGGCCAGCTCAGCATGCTGGCGCGTGCCTCCACGCTCTGCGGCAAGACTTGCCACGGGTCTCGCCGGCGCAATGGCTTCCGCCGCCAGGCTGTCTCCAAGCGCGATGCCCGTCACCGTCACACGGCGGTGTTGCAGATGCCGGCCCATGGCAGCGATGCTCGCAAAGACGTGCAAATCGGCACCCACCTGTTCCGTCACATGCAGCTGCAGCAACTCCTGGTGTGTGCCGTGGTCGAAGTCATCGGAGACTTGTCGAGTGAGTTCTCCCGTGGCGGAGACTTCGCGTTCCAGCAGCGGTGCCGATTGCGGGTCGGCTGCGGCCAATGCGCTTGCAATTTCAGTCGGAAGCATGGCGGCACGCACCTGCTCCGGGTGCTGCTCAATTAGCTGTTTCATGAGTGCCGCGCGCTCTTGCAGCAGCAACCGCTCTGATATGTTCAATGCGGCGTGCATGCCGGAGCGGCGCGCCGGTGTGCCGAGGCTTGCGTTCAGCGACTGCACCATATGCATTGTGTTTTGCGCGTCTGTGTTGAGGGTTGCCGCGGTTGATTGCTGCGCCATCAGTGAACAGAACGTCAAAACCAGAGAGAGTGTCGTCAGCCCTGCACGCAGGCTGCGCCGCGCGAAGCGATTCGGAATGCGGCTTGGAAGAAGCATCGGCCTCAGTCACCTTTTCGGCAACGCGCGGCTGTTCGGTTAGCCTGCCATGTGCCGTCCTGCCTCTTTCTTTTCATGGGGGCAGTGGTGTGTGCCAGGACATTGTTGCTTTCTGAAAGCGCAAGAGGAACGAATCAGACCGAATCGGGAAACTCGGAGAATTCGTCCAAGCCGGGAGAGGTTTGTCTGGTTCAGTTCAGCGACAGGGGTTTTGATCTTAGGCGATGCAAGGCCAGCAACGACCTCAGGGGCTACAGCCCGGATCGCTCTCAATAACTTCAGTCTGGCTAAAGCTACGCCTTCCGAGATCCAGACTTGATTAGAGATTGCCTGAATGTGCAGCCTAAGCCAGGCCCGTCGACTGTGCCTGCTCATGCGCGTGGTAGCTCGACCGTACCAGTGGTCCGCTTTCCACATGGCGGAAGCCCATGCGCAGAGCTTCTTCCTTCAGAAAGGCGAACTCCTGCGGCGTGTAATAACGCTTCATGGGCAGGTGGTCCTTGCTGGGCCGCAGGTATTGCCCGACCGTCAGGATGTCCACGTGAATCGCGGCGAGATCGCGGAAAACCTGCAGCAATTCGTGCGTTTCCTCGCCCATGCCGACGATGATGCCGGTCTTGGTCACCTGCCGCGGGTTCAACTCCTTTGCCAGCCGCAGAAAGCCGAGCGAGCGCTCGTAGCGGCCACCCGATTTCGCCACGCGATAAAGCCGCGGAACTGTCTCAATGTTGTGGTTCAGGATCTCCGGCCCAGCAGCGACGACCATGCGGATCGCCTCTTCGGTGCCCTGAAAGTCCGGCGTTAGTACTTCCACCTGGCAGCCAGGTGCCTGGCGGCGAATCTCCTGAATCACCTCGACAAAAGCCCGGCCGGCGCCCAGGTTGTCATCATCGCGATTCACGCTGGTAATGACGGCATGCTGCAGGCCGAGCGAAGCCACGGCATACGCCACACGGCGCGGCTCATCCAGATCGATGGGATCGGGCTTGCCGCTGGGCACGGCGCAAAAACCGCAGCGGCGCGTGCAGCTGTTGCCCAGCATCATGAACGTGGCGGTCTTGTGATTCCAGCACTCGCCGATGTTGGGGCAGTGCGCACTCTCGCACACGGTGTGCAAACCCAGTTCGCGTGTGAGCTGCTTCAGCGCATGAAACGTCTCGCCCATCGGCGCGCGCGCCTTCAGCCACTCCGGCTTGCGCGCCGGCTTCTGGGGCGAAAGATCGATCTGAATCAATTCCGCGCTGGGCGCCACGGCTTTATTGTAAAGGGCCGTCAACCGTGCAGGTGCCACGGCACATTGATCACGATCACGTTGCGGTTGCCCTTGAGGAGCAGCAGGGATTTCAGCACGGTCGAGCGGTGATTGTGCAGGAGGTACTGGTACCAGCGGCTGGCCACCAGTTCCGGAATGATCACGGCGATCTTGCGCCCGGGGAACTCGCCCTGCATGCGCGTGACATGGTCCAGGATCGGCGAAGTAATGAACCGGAAGGGTGACGGCACGGAGATGACCCGGGGGCTGCTGCGGCCATGACGTTCGGCGGCTTCGTCCAGATCACGCTGCCAGGTGTTGGCCGTCACCTCACCATGTTCATCCGGGCACTCGACATGCAGCACCCGGACGTCCGGCGTGAGCACGCAGGCAAACTGCAGCGCCGCCTGTGATGCCTGATTCCAGTTCGAGACCGGCAGAACGGCCACGGGCTGCTCCATCGGCAGGATGTCGACCGACTGGATCCTTGTCTGGCGCGCGACACCCGCGTAATGCCGGTGCACCGAGCGCATGAAGAGGATAAGCACGGGAATCAAGAGGACCGTGATCCACGCGCCCTCCTTGAACTTGGCCACCAGCACAACCAGCACTGTAATGCCGGTAGCCAGGGCACCAATGCCGTTGATCGCCATGTACACGCGCGACTTGCCGCCACCCTGCTTGCGCCAATGCTGCACCATGCCGGCCTGCGAGAGGGTAAACGCCAGAAATGCTCCAATGGCAAAGAGCGGAATCAGCCGGTCCGTCACGCCGCCAAAGGCAATCAGAATCAGTGCGGAGAGCACGGCAAGCACGACGATGCCTTCGGTGTAGACCAGCCTGCGGCCGCGAATGGTGAAGAAGCTGGGCAGATAGCCGTCTTCGGCAATGGCATGGCAGAGCCGGGGAAAGTCCGCAAAGGCCGTGTTCGCCGAGAGCGACAGCAGTACCAGGACCGACCCCATCGTTGCGTAATAGAAGATGCCCTTGCCGGCGACGGCCGCCGCGATCATCGACAAGAGGCTTTGGTAGTCCTTCGAACCAGGCTCGGTGGCGATGATGCCATAACTGCGCGTCAGGTAAGCGATGCCCGCGAGCAACGTCGCCAGCAGCACCACGATCACCGTAAGTGTGCGCCGCGCGGTCTGGGCGTTGGGTTCCTTAAAGGCCATCACGCCATTGCTCACGGCCTCTACCCCGGTGAGCGCGGTGCAGCCGCTGGCAAAGGCGCGAATGATGAGCCATGCACCCACCGCGGCCAGGGCATGGCCCGAGGGGTGAGGCGGCGCGACGACCGGCTGCGGATGTCCACCGGAGCTGAAGACCTTCAGCAGTCCCCAGCCGAGCAGTACCAGCAGGCAGATCACGAAGTAGTACGTTGGCAGCGTGTAGATGAGGCCGTTTTCGCGCACGCCGCGCAGGCTAATGAGGGTGAGCAGCGCCAGGATTACCAGGCAGATTGCCACCGTGTGCGGCCCGAGCGAAGGCACGGCGGAGACCAACGCGCCCACACCCGTGGAGATACCCACACCCACATCCAGCAGGTAGTCCAGCATCAACGCGGCTGCCGCAAGCAGGCCCACGTTCTCGCCCAGGTTCTGGCTCGCTACCGTGTACGATCCGCCACCGCGCGGATAGGCCGTAATGGTCTGCCGGTATGAGAAAAAGACGATCAGCAAGAGGCCCATGATGGTCAGGCTGATGGGCATCACATAGGCAATGCCGGCGGCCGCCGCTGGAATCAGGATGGTGAGCGCCGCCTCCGGCCCATACGCGGCGGAGCCCAGAGCGTCGAGCCCAAAGGTCGGCACACCCGTAAGCACGCCAACGCGTTGTTCGCTATCTTCTTCTGAGGAAAGAGGTTTGCCCAGCAACCAGTCCAGTACGGCCATGATGGGCTAGGATGCAGGGAAAGCGTGCTCAGAGGTAAGCGCGAAAGGCGAACTCAGCAACGTGGTCGCATTGCCACAGACGGCGGCGGGAAGCCGGCAAGCGTCCGCAGATCACACCAAAGCCGCAGTGGCGGATCTCACGCAAACGCGAGAAGTACAAGACGGTCGACCCTAACAAACCAGCAATCGTACAATACCACTTACCACTTACCACTTACCACTTACCACTTACCACTTACCACTTACCACTTACCAC
>CAXTPQ010000064.1:15673-17273 GCA_964246215.1 uncultured Terriglobus sp.
TCAGTCCAGCCGCACCAGATACGCCTGCGCCTCCGGCTCCGCCACGCGCACCGTCTGCGCAATGCTCAACGCGTGCGCACGGTCGCTCTGCACTGGATTGATGCGGACCCAGTAGCCGGTCGCCCCGGGAAACTCGATGACCTTGCTGCCGCTGCTGTACCGCCGCAGCAGGTCGTCCCTCAGCTGCAGCGCATGCTCCTCCTGCACAAAGGCACCGATCTGCACGCACCAGCGGCCCACCGGCGACACATCCGGCCGCTCCGCCATTACCTCGATGCGGACCTGCGCCACGCCCATGCGATAGACCCCGGTCAGTTTGGCGGCGGCCGTGGAAAGATCCAGCACACGGCCGCGCACAAACGGGCCACGGTCGGTGACGCGCACGGTGGCGGACTGGTTCGTACTCAGGTTGGTGACGCGGATCGTGGTGCCCAGCGGCAGCGTGCGGTGCGCCGCCGTGAGCGAGTTGCCGTCGTAGATGTCGCCATTGGCGCTGCGTCGGCCGTTGGGCGCATACCAGCTCGCCATGCCGATCTCCACCGAGCTGGCCTTGCCGAAAGCCGGTACATTGTCATCCGCTGGGGGCTTGGTGGGTGCGGATGTGCGCGGCGGCGCGCGGCGCGCCGTGGTGCTGCCGCCGGAGCGGCGCGCTGGGGGCGGAGGAGGCGTGCTGCGATGGCTGACGGAGGTCCTTTTGTGGCAGCCCTCCATCATGGCCAGCACCAACAGTGCCGCAACCGCGATGCCCAAACGCCGCAACACCGTCCGGTGGCAAACAAATCGCATGGAGCAGGCGGTGGGCATCACCCACGCGAGGCCACTCACACATGGCAGCCATTTCCCCCTGCCGGTGGTGCCGGACACACTCCCTTCTTCGCTCTCAGACTGGAGGAGAGAACGAGCGTGAACGGCGCGACGCCCCATGCTCAAGGGCGCCGGTCATCCATCTTTCGCGCCAGCTTGTGCAGGCTGTCCGCCGCCGCATGCAGCGCGGTGGAGCTGTGGCGGCGCACATCCGGCACCACTTCATCGTTCATGTAGCGGATGAGCCGTTGAAGCTCTTCTTCCGCGCGTGCGGTCGCCTGGCGAACCTCTTCACTGAACTCCCTGCGGTCGCCAGGACCGCGCGGTGCACCTGTCTGCTCTGCCGCCATGGTCGGCCTCCTCGGGGAGCGCCACTCGCAAGTTGCACACTGCCCCATGCCAATTGGAGTGCCCCGCACAGTCTGCCGCAATCGCAAAGTGCAGGGAGGGGCTTCTGTGGATACCCCGTGCAAAGAGAAAACGTGAAGGGAGCAGTGCCAAATGAGGAAGCACGGAAGGGAGGGAGCAGGGGCCATCAGGCCCCTGGAGAGCCTGTTGGCCTCAGCCCTGGGCTCGCGTGAAATCCCTAAGATATTCCGGGCCAAAGCTCTTGCATTTAGCTTAGATCTTTGCATTTAGGCCTTGCTTCAGTGGCCTAAATGCAATGCTCCCCCTGTGCTGCTTTGCAGTTAGCGGGAAACAGTTTCGCCAGTGTCATCTTGGGTGCAGCGAAGAAAGAGTCTTGGTCGGGGCGGAGGGATTCGAACCCCCGGCCCTCTGCTCCCAAAGCAGATGC
>CAXTPQ010000065.1:0-10513 GCA_964246215.1 uncultured Terriglobus sp.
GGGCATCTCGAAAACCTTGCCCCAGTGCGGACGAGCGCCGAATCGTTCCAGTTTGGCTTCAATGGCGGCCAGTACCGGGCGCACGGCGGCCTCATCCGGCTTCCAGGTGAAATGCAGCGCCAGCGAATCCTGCTGGTAGTTCATGCTCATGGGCAGGTCGTCTGCGGCGATGGTGCGCAGCTCCGTGATGAGGAGGTGCGGCGTGATCCGGTCGCGCAGCGATTGCACGGCGCGGATGGCGGCGTAGGCGTCTTTGCGTCGGACGAAGTACTCGGTCTGCAACTCTTCACCGCTGGAGGGCGTGAAGTCCATCTTAAAATGCGGCAGCCGCTCGTACCAGGGGCCGATGCTGCCCATCTGCTCGGTGCAGTTTTGCGCGGGCATGCCGGGCACCGGATGCAGTTTGGCCGTTTGGAGCGTCGCACCATAAAAGTCGAGGGCGAGCGGTTTCCGCGTCTCGCCCGGAGTTACTTTCTGCTTCATCCAGAGGTAATCCGCCCGGTTGCCCTGCCAGGCAGTGAACAGGCTCACGCTGTAGGCGGCACTCAGGATCGCATCCAGGTTGTGCTCCAGCTCGTCGAACGAAAGATTCTGGTAGACCATCTGGCTCATGTCAAAACGCGGCACCAAATCCAGCGTCACGCGCGTGACCACGCCCAGCGCGCCCAGGTGTACGACGGCCAGCTTTAAGCGTTCGTCGTCCGTATTGCGGGAAAGCCGGACGGTGCTGCCATCGGCCGTGACGAACTCCAGCGCACGCACGGCCGTGGCCAGGTTGCCGTTGTACACGCCGGAGCCGTGCGTTGCCGTCGCAATCGCACCGGCGACCGTGATGTGCGGCAGGGAGGCCAGATTATGCAACGCAAAGCCGGCCCTGTCGAGCACCGGTGCCAGCTCGCCGTAGGCAATGCCGGCGTCCACGGTGACAGTCTTTGCCGTCGCGTCGATCTCGATGCCCTTGAGTGCGCGCATGCTCAGCTGCGCGTACGTGCTGTCTGCGATGTCGTTGAAGCAGTGCCGCGAGCCGAGCGCCTTCAGGTGCGGCGTCCTCCTCACAATGTCCTTCAACTCCGCCATCCCTGTGGGCGCGAAGACCCGGTCGGTGCTGTAGCGAAGGTTTTTGGACCAGTTGGTGCGGGGGATGCTGGCGAAGTCGTTCAAAGTAGGCTCCTGTGCCAGAGTAAAGCTGGCGCTCAAGACGTACGTGTGTGGCACCGTGAGAAAGTACGAGCGAAGATGACGTAAGCTGTCCCAACAGTGGCAGGTTTGATGGCCAGCGCCAATATGGCCCTGCGTAGCCCCTGGTTGGAGATGGAACGCGTTGAGCATTCATGTAGAGCAGCCGCCGCAGTCCCTGCAAGCTGAAACCGCATACCCCCGGCCTCAGATGCGTCGCGAGCGCTGGTGGAGCTTGAACGGCACATGGGAGTTTAACCATGGCAGGGAGCGAAGCTTTGAGCATCCGGCCGAGGCGACCTGGCCTTCTACAATCCAGGTGCCTTACAGCCCGGAGACGGAGCTGAGCGGGATCAACGACCGCGGCTTTTATGACACGGTCTGGTACCGGCGCATGGTGGATATACCGGAACTGGCAAAGGGCGAGCGCCTGCTGCTGCGTTTTGAAGCGGTTGACTGGGCCGCAACGGTTTGGGTAAACGGCAAGCAGGCCGTCTTCCACGAGGGCGGTTATACCCCTTTTCACGCGGACATCACCGACGCGCTGGACAATACCGGACCGCAGGAGATCGTGCTTCGCGTCGAGGACGATCCATTTGACCTGGCAAAGCCGCGGGGTAAGCAGGACTGGAAGCTGGAGCCGCATTCCATCTGGTACCCGCGCACCACGGGTATCTGGCAGACGGTCTGGATGGAGGTGGTGCCGGCCGTACACCTGCACACGCTGCGCTGGACGTGCAACCTGGAGCGGTGGGAGATCGGTTTGGAGGCCATGGTGAAGCGCGATCATGAGCCGGGGCTCACTCTCTCTGTCCGTCTGCAGGCGGGCGAGCAGGTGCTGGCTGAGGATACGTACGCGGTCATCGCCGGCGAGGTGCATCGCCGGATTGCGCTGTCCGACCCCGGCATTGACGACTTCCGCAACGATCTGCTTTGGTCGCCGGGCCGGCCCACCATCATTGAAGCCGTGCTGCAGTTAAAGAACAGCGCGGGCGAGGTGCTGGATACCGTGCAGAGTTACACGGCGCTGCGTTCGGTGGGCGTGCAGGGTGATCGTTTTGTGCTGAATGGACGTCCACTTACGCTGCGGCTGGTGCTGGACCAGGGGTACTGGCCACAGAGCGGCCTGACCGCGCCAGATGACGATGCGCTCTTGCAGGATGTGCTGCTGGCCAAGCGCATGGGCTTCAACGGCGTGCGGAAACACCAGAAGATTGAGTCGGAGCGCTTTCTGTACTGGGCCGATCACATGGGTTTGCTGGTATGGGAGGAGATGCCGAGCGCCTATCGCTACACGACCAAGTCCATCCAGCGGCTGACCCGCGAGTGGCTCGACGTGGTGGACCGTGACCGCAGCCATCCCTGCATTGTGACGTGGGTTCCGTTCAATGAGTCCTGGGGCGTGCCCGATTTGCCGGACAGTCCCGGCCAGCGGCATTACGTGCAGAGCCTGTATCACCTGACCAAAACGCTGGACGGCAGCCGGCCCGTCATCGGCAACGACGGCTGGGAGAGCGTGGCAACCGACATCATCGGCATTCACGATTACGACAGCAAGCCGGAGCGCATGGGCCGCCGCTATGGGCTGGAGGAGATCGAGTCGCATCTGTTAAAACGCGAACGGCCAGGAGGCCGCATCCTGCTGCTGGGCGGAGCGCAGGGCGACAGCCAGCCGATTGTGCTCACGGAGTTTGGCGGCATCGCGTTGAGCCGCGGCGAGGGCACCTGGGGCTACACGAAAACGGAGACGGCCGACGATCTGCTGACACGCTACCGCGCCCTGCTGGAGACGGTGTGCGCGCTGCCGGCGCTGGCCGGCTTCTGCTACACGCAGTTCACTGACACCTACCAGGAGGCGAATGGACTGCTGTACGCAGATCGCACGCCGAAGGCGCCCGTGGAAGAGATTGCCCCGATCACCGCCGGCCCGGACGCAACACATGACGAGCAGGTGGAAACCATGTGGCGGGAGCGGTTCATGCAGCAGCATGCCGTGGCTCGTGCGCCCGTTCCCCGGCCGGTTTAGCAGGTGAGGCAAATGCGGCAGCTTCGGCTTCGATTTCCTGTAGGCTTCGAGTGCGAGGCGTCGACTGCGACGAAGCGTGCGTAGGCGGTTTGGCGGGGATGCCGTCTGACCGAAGGAGAGGCTTTTCCATGTCTGTATCGCTGCGTGCAGTGCTCTTCACTGCCTTCTTCTTTCTGCTTGGCATTCCCGCACCGGCGGCATTCGCGCAAGGCGCGCAGGAAGGTCCACTGCCTCAACTGAATCGTTCCGCCGCGCAGCAGGACGAGGACGACGCACCCCGGCCCGCCGCCAAAATGCAAGGCGCGCAGGAGATGACCAACGACACAGTCCTGCGCATGACAAAGGCGCAGGTGGGCGATGGCATCATCGTGCAGGCTGTGCGTTCCCAACCCGGCACTTACAAGACAGGCCCGGATGACCTGATTGCGCTCAAAAACGCGGGCGTTTCCGAGACAGTGATCAGCGCCATGTTGGCCAAGAACAGCGGCTTGGCGCAGCGGCCCGACCCCAAACAAATTGAAGTCGCACCGCTCTCACCGGAGGTCGATGACCCCGGCGTTTACTTCAAGAATGAGCGCGGCCAGTGGGAGCCGGTTTCGCCTGAATTGGTGAAGTACCGGGATGGCGGCGCTTTGAAAAGCGTCTTCACTAACGACATTGTCAAAAAAGATTTGAACGGCGAAGTCAGCGGCCCGAAGTCAACGCTGCGCGTTCATCGCGGCACGGAGATGATGATCGTCGCGCCCCGCCAGACCGACGCGATCGAGTATGTGATCCTGCGCTTTCACGAGAAGTCCGATCGTCGCGAGTTCCGCGTGAAGACGGGCAATGTTTTTCACTCCGAGACAGGTGCCGACCGCGACTCGGTCAACATCCCGATCGACAAGGTCCAGTCACGCATCTTCAGCTTCAACGTGCCCATGGACATCACCAAAGGTGAGTTCGGCGTGCTGGCCCCAGGATCGGCGGCGCAGCCGGGGATTGCGCATGCGGGTAAGGTGTACACCTTCAGCATCAGCGAGTGATGCGTGAGCTTTTTAGCTTCAGAAGCAAATTGTGCCACAAGTCCGTCATTTCGACCGGAGAAGGCACGGCTTCATCGTGCGTTCGTAGTGGAGAAACCTGCTTTCTTCGGCAGCCGCAACAGTTAAAAAGAAAACAGGTTTCTCCACTCCGCGACGCCAGCAACCCAGGCAATGCAAGATCTTGCGAGTCGCTCCGGTCGAAATGACAATCTGTGAGTGGGCGAACAAACTCGAGATTAGGTCGAAGCCTCGCCATAAAGTTGAATCCGCGTTCCCCATTCCGCCGCTAAATCGACCCAAGTCGGGTTGTCACGTTCGATGAGCGTAATCTTCTTAGCTCTGTTCCACCGCTTAATCTGCTTCTCCCGCGAGATTGCCTTAATCGGCGAGCCATAGCGCTCATACCAGACCAGACGATGACACTGATACTCAGTAGTAAAGCCCTGGTAAGCTCCCGCACGATGTTGCATAACGCGGACATACAGGTCACTAGTGAAGCCGACATAAAGAGTTCGCGATCGACTCGCAATAATGTAAGCATAGAAGAGCTTCTCCATGCCGGTGAATGTAGAAGTAGCCAATACACCAAGAAATCCCATGATTTAGTCATTCAAAGTCGGTAACGACTTGAGGTAGTGGTGGCCATTTCCCATCGCGTAGCCGGCGAAGTAGACTTGCCCGCATGTTAAAGGTTTTGTGTCCGCTCGTACTCTCGGTCTTTCTCACTGCATCGTCGTTCGCCGGACTTGCCGATAAAAGTGCTAAAACGTTGACACCTGCGCCCTCCACCGCTATCGATCCCATCGCTGACCCGAAGGCCGTAGTGCAGGTCGACCATGCGCGCTTCACCGTGCTCGCGCCGGAACTGATCCGCATGGAGTGGGCCGCCGATGACAAGTTTGAAGATCACGCCTCGTTTGTTTTTCTAAACCGCAGGCTGCCCGTTCCGCCTTTCTCAAAAAGTGCTGCCAACGGCAACGTCACCATCGATACAGGCAAGCTGAAGCTGAGTTACAGTGGCAGCGAAGCTGACACGGGCTTCACCGCCCAAAACCTCAGCATCGAATTCACCGTTGATGGAAAGAAGACCACATGGCACCCGGGTGACGCGCCCACCGGCAACCTGATGGGCACCACACGCACGCTGGATGGTGCCAAAGGCGCGGAAAACCTGCGCGAGCCCATCGGCCCCGGCCTGGTCTCGCGCGACGGCTGGGCTGTTGTGGACGACAGCGGCCCGCTTTTCAGCTCCGCCAACTTCGACATGCAGCGCAATACCGTCGCGACGCAGCCATGGGTGCTGGAGCGGCCCGCGGGCAAGCGCCAGGACCTTTACTTCTTCGGCTACGGTCACGACTACCGCGCCGCGCTCAGCGATTACGTCAAAGTGGCCGGCCGCATCCCGCTACCGCCGCGCTTTGCCTTCGGCGCGTGGTGGTCGCGCTACTGGGCCTACAGCGATCAGGAGCTGCGCGATCTGGTCACCGGCTTCCACCAGAACAATGTGCCCTACGACGTCTTCGTCATCGACATGGACTGGCACAAGACCTTTGGCCGCAACTTCGCCGTGGATGACGCCAGCGGCCATCGCAAGGGCTGGAGCGGCTACTCGTGGGACAACGATCTTTTCCCGGATCCCAAGGACTTTCTGACCGAACTACACAATGAGGGTCTGAAGGTGACGCTCAACCTGCACCCGGCCAGCGGCGTGCAGCCGTGGGAGGACGCTTACCCGCAGTTTGCGAAGAACATGGGCATCGATCCGGCGACGCAGAAGTACGTCCCCTTTGACCTGACCGACCGCAAGTTCGCCGAGAACTACATGAACCTGTTGCACCATCCGCTGGAGGCGCAGGGCGTGGATTTCTGGTGGCTGGACTGGCAGCAGGAAGGCGATACCAAAGTCGCTGGCGTAAACCCGACCTGGTGGCTAAACTACATGCACTTCACTGACCAGGAGCGCGAGGGCAAGCGGCCGCTTCTCTTCCACCGCTGGGGCGGCTTGGGCAATCACCGCTACCAGATCGGCTTCTCCGGTGACACGGTGTCCGTGTGGGACTCGCTCGCCTTTCAGCCGGGCTTCACGGCGCAGGCCGCCAACGTGGGCTATGCCTACTGGAGCCATGACATTGGCGGCCACATGCCGGGCGCGGTCGACCCGGAGATCCTGACACGCTGGATCCAGTTCGGCATCTACAGCCCCATTCTGCGTACGCACACCACTAAAAATGCCGAGGCGGAGCGCCGCATCTGGGCCTACCCCGAGCCCTACAGCGGCCTGATGCGCGAGGCCTTCCAGCAGCGTTACGCGATGGAGCCGTACCTTTACACGGAGGCGCGTCGCACCTTCGACACCGGCGTGGCTTTCCTGCGTCCGCTCTACTACGACTCTCCGCGGGCCGCTGATGCCTACACGCACAACGGCGAGTACCTCTTTGGCGACAGCATGCTTGTCGCGCCAGTGACTAAGCCGTCGAACAACCCCGCTCACCACGCGGTTGAGAGTGTCTGGCTGCCGGAAGGCGACTGGATCGAGCAGCCAACGGGCACCGTCTTTCACGGGCCGTCTAGCCAGGACCGCAACTATGCGATCGATCAGATTCCTGTCTTCGTCAAAGCCGGTGCGATCGTTCCCAACCAGCCGTCCATGAGCTACACCGGCCAGAAACCGGTCGATCCGCTCATTCTGAATGTCTATCCGCTGGCTGACGCGCAGGCTTCGCGCTACACGCTTTACGAGGACAACGGCCATGCCGAGGATTACCAGAAGAACGTCGGCACGGCGTGGACGGATATCTCCGCCACGCAGCACGGCGATGAGTTGACGGTGACGGTAGCACCGGTGCGCGGCGGCTACCCGGGCATGGCGCAGCGCCGCGGTTATGAGCTGCGGCTGCCATTCGACTGGCCGCCCGCATCCGTTACGGCCAACGGAGTCTCTCTCAACTTCACGCTGGATGCGCGCGCGCCGGGCTGGCGCTATGAGGGCAACACGCTCACGACCGTGATCCCGGTGACGGCCGCCGATGTTCACCGGCCGACGACGATTGTGGTGCGCCGCTCCGCCGGTTCGCTGGTTGCACGCAAAGAGTTGCAGGGCTTTCCCGACACCATGCACCGCGCACGCGAGGCATACGACCAGCTTTCGGCGGACTTCCCGGGGACGCGCGCCGTTCCCGATGCCGTCATCCGGCTCATGCAGACGGGCAACCGCATCGGATACCACCCGGAAACTGCTCGCCCGGAGATCGAACGAATGCGCGCTTCCGGGCAGAAAGACGCGATGACCGCTCTGCAGGACCTGATGCAGGCACCGCTCACGCCTGGCCGGGTGGGCGGCGCGCCTCCACCCAGCGTGGTGGAACGGGAGCGCAAGCATAAAGAGCGCGTGGGTGTTGCGTTGGCCGTCTTTGAAAATGCGTACTAGCTGCGGCACCGGCATGCTCTATTCTTGACGGAACCGGCATGGCCAGACGCACGCTTTCAAGACGCACTTTGTACTCGCTGCTCGGTGTTCTGGCGCTGGTCATTGCGTTGGGCGTTGTGCTGTTTTTGCGCTTTCACGCACCGCCGGAGGTCGCGCGGCTCCTGCCTGAATCCGACGCAATTCTCTACCTGAACCTGAAGCCGGTCCGCGCGGCCACGCACTTTGACGAGAAGCCGGTCGGCCCTGCCGCGGAGTACGCTCAATTCCTGCAGGCCACGGGCTTTCGCTGGGAGCGCGATCTGGACCGCATCGCCATCGCGCTGCACCGCATGCCCGAACCCCGGGGACCGAACGGGCCAGTGGCGTATTCGGCGGTCGCGGAAGGCCGCTTCGATGCCGCAAAACTCACGGCATACCTGAAGGCGAACAGCACCACGCAGGAAAGCTACGCCGGGCACACGATTTATGTCATCCCGGGGCAGGAAGGCCGCACGCTGCGCATCGCGCCTATTGGCTTCGATCTGATGGCCGGCTCCAACATGCCAACGCCGGAGCAGATTCATTCGATTCTGGACCGCTACACGGCAGGCGCGTCGCCGTTCAGCGGATCTTCCGTCCTGGCCGCCCATTACCGGGACGTGCCGTACTTCTCGTTGGCGTGGGGCATCGGCCACGTGGGCCTCCCGTTTTCTGAAAACGGCCACATTCAGGTCTTTGGTGTGCAGCTGCCGCTGCCGGAGGACACGGACCTGATCGCCTCCCTGACCTTTCGCGGTTCTATTCACCTTCGTGTGGAGGACCTGCTGCCCACGGAAACGGACGCGGCGCGGACCTCGCAAAACCTCACCGCCATCAGTAATCTGCTGCGGTTTTTCGTGCCGTCGGACGGCACGGAGAATAACCGTGCGCTGCATCGCGCGTTTGAGTCCATGAAGGTGGAGCAGAAGCTTTCCCGTGTGGTGTTGACCGCAGAAATTCCGGTGGAACTTTTGCGAGCCAATGCCAACTCGAAATAGTTTGCGTCGAAGGCATATCTCCGGCCTTTGCTCGCACATCCTATAGAACATGGCCCGCAATCTTTCACTCGCCGCCGTTTTTGGAGTTGGAGCGCTGACAGCCGCGCTCTCCGTGCCCGCACAGACCACGCTCACCGGCCAATCCGCCTTTGAGGACGCCCTGCAGCAAAAGCCGGGTAACCGCATTCACATCACCGTAGCCGACCTGCCACAGCCGCATGCTGAGGAGTCCGTCGATAACGGGCCGCATATCGTGCCGCGGCCCGCTGGAGCCATGCCGACCGCGCCCGCCGGTTACAAGGTTGAGCTCTACGCTGAAGGTGACTGGACGAACCCACGCCTTGCCCGCACCGCGCCCAATGGCGACATTTTCATCTCGGATTCGAAGGAAGGCAAGATCTGGGTGCTGCGCGGCGTCGGCCCGGAGGGCAAGGCACAGCAGAAGGAAGTCTTCGCCTCAGTAGAGCAGTTTGACAACGAGAAGGGCAAGACGCTTCCCTTCGGTATCAACTTTTACCCCGCGGTGAACCCCAAGTGGGTGTATGTCGCCAATACCATCAACGTTGTGCGCTTCCCGTACAAGGCGGGTGACCTGCACGCGACCGGCGGCCCGGAAGTCGTCGTGAAGGACCTGCCTGGTTTTGCGCAGCTGCGTGGCGGCGGTCATTGGACACGTGATATCGTCTTCTCAAAAGACGGCAGCCGGATGTTTGTTTCTGTCGGCTCACGTTCCAATGTGGACGACGGTCCGGCAGAGGATCATCGTGCTGACGTGCTGGAGTACAAGCCGGACGGCACTTTTGTGAAGATCTACGCTGCCGGCATTCGCAACTGCGTGGGCGAGGCCATCCAGCCCGGTTCGGGTGACCTGTGGTGCTCCACCAATGAGCGCGATCTGCTTGGCAATCATTTGGTGCCCGACTACATCACCCACGTGCAGGAAGGCGGCTTTTACGGCTGGCCCTGGTTCTACATGGGCGGTCCGCAGGGCGGCGTGCAGGATCCGCGCCACCCCGGCAAGCACCCGGAGCTTCAGGCCAAAACGCTCACCCCGGACATCCTGATGCAGCCGCACATGGCGTCGCTGGAGATGACCTTCTACACGCCAGTGAAGCAGGCTGGTGCACTGCCGGATTCGTTGAATGGCGATATCTTCGCCGCCGAGCATGGATCGTGGAACCGCCAGAAGCGCGCCGGCTACGAGGTGGTGCACGCCTTTCTGAAAAACGGCAAGGCTACGGGAGAGTATGAAGATTTCCTTACCGGCTTTGTCACATCCGATGGCCAGGTTTGGGGACGGCCGGTGGGCGTCACCGAGGCAAAGGATGGCGCGCTCATCGTCGTCGAGGATGGTGCCAACACCGTCTGGCGCGTGACCTATACCGGCAACAAGCAGACTGCGCAGAAGTAGGATGGACCAATCTCCTCCAGGAAGGCTGCCTTAAGTGGCAGCCTTTCCGGTTTAGCACGGGGGAACGGCAAGATTCTCCTAGGAGCAAAAACTGATAAGTATCAGTTCGTTATTTCGACCGGAGAAGGCTTGGCTTTACCGCGCCTTCGACGTGGAGAAACCAGCTTTTCTAGCTGAGACACGGATGAGAGAACAAAGCAGGATTCTCCACTTCGCGGGTTTCGCCTGAGTACCTGTTTGAAAATATCTACTGGGCGCTCCGGTCGAAAGACGGTTCGTGATGTTGGGAAGTCGCGCGCGACACAGGTCCTGCCATGAATCCGCACACATTATTTCGACATCGAACTAGTATGCAAATCGGCATTGATAGCTTTATTGCGAACAGCCCGGACCCGCGCACCGGGGAAATGACGCCCAACCAGCAGCGCATGC
>CAXTPQ010000065.1:10613-16996 GCA_964246215.1 uncultured Terriglobus sp.
GCGAACAGCCCGGACCCGCGCACCGGGGAAATGACGCCCAACCAGCAGCGCATGCAGCAGTTGCTGGAAGAGATTCGATTGGCGGACCAGGTCGGACTGGATTCGTTCGGTTTGGGCGAGCACCACCGGCACGAATTTCTCGACTCCGCGCCAGCTGTAATCCTGGCGGCGGCTGCGACGCAGACCAAGCACATCCGGCTTGGCTCGGCCGTGACGGTGCTGAGCGCGGCGGACCCGGTACGCGTCTTTCAGGAGTTCAGCACACTGGACTTGATCAGCAATGGACGCGCGGAGATTGTAGCGGGCCGCGGCTCGTTCACTGAGTCCTTCCCGCTCTTCGGCTACAAGCTGCAGGATTATGACGCTGTCTTTGCGGAGAAGCTGGACCTCTTGCTGAAGCTGCGTGAGCAGAACCCGATCACCTGGTCCGGCAAGTTCCGGCCTGCATTGAAGGACGCCGGCATTTTCCCGCGGCCCGTGCAGGCAAAGCTGCCGATCTGGCTGGGGGTGGGCGGCACGCCGGAGTCGTTTGTGCGCGCGGGCCTGCTCGGCCTGCCGCTCATGGTCGCGATCATTGGCGGGCAGCCACGGCGCTTCCGCATGCTGGTGGATTTGTACCGGCAGGCCGGCCAAAAGGCGGGTCATGCGCCAGAATCGCTGATTGTCGGTGTGCATTTTCTGGGGTATGTGGGCAAGGATGACCGAAGCGCCGCCAACGACTTCTTCCCTGGTTATGCGGCCGAATTCACAAAGATCGGTAAGGAGCGCGGCTGGCCGCCCGTGACACGCGGCCAGTTCGACGCACTGCTGCAGCCTGGCGGAGCACTGATGGTGGGATCGCCGGAGACGGTGACCCGCAAACTCCAGGAGGCGAGTGACGACTTGGGCGGGCTGGCGCGAGTCTCCATGCAGATGAGCGTCGCCGGCCTGCGCCATGCGGAAATGCTGGAGAGTGTCCAACGGCTGGGCGAGGAGGTTGCACCGATCCTGCGAGGTGCCTGAAGCTGCGCGTGTTGAAAAGAAGAGTTTAGAAGGGCTTCTTCAGGATTTTACCGGTGCCCTTCACGACTTTTCCCGTGCCCTTTGCCGTGCCGACGCCTACATTCTTACCGGCACCGGCGGCACCCTTGCCGACTTCGCCGGCACCCTGCACGGGATGCAGCGTGACAACATCCGCCGCGCCTTTCCCAGCACCTGCGGCTGCGCTTCCGGCACCTTTGCCCACGCCCTTTCCTACATCTCCGGTGCCGCTGCCAATGTCACCACCACCGCTGCGGCCATGCTTTTGCTTTACGGGCTGGCTTCCGGTGTTGGATTGGTCCTGACTGGAGGCGAGCGGACTCAACGAGAGCAGTGCCAGCAGAGCAAGCGAAGATAGGTGTTTCATGACTCTCTCCTGCCATTTCAGATGCAGCTACGGGTCCCCGTGTTCCTGGCGAGCCGCTTCGGAAAGCTTTTGTTCCGCAGTGAGCCGCCGCTCAGAATCCGCCCAGCCCCGCCGACTGTTTCAGCAGCAGGAGATACCAGAGCACGGGACTGGCGACGAGCAGGGCATCGATGCGATCCAGGATGCCGCCGTGGCCGGGCAGCAGGGAGCCGGAATCCTTCACCCGCGCTCCGCGTTTCATGGCGGACTCGACCAAGTCACCCACCTGCGCAGCGACATTGACCAGCCCGGCCAGCAGCAGAGTCTGCCAGAGCGGCTCAGAGATGTGCAGCAGGGTGGTGCCGTGGGTTCCCAGCCACATGCAAATCACTGACAGCAGGCCGGCAATGAGGACGCTTCCGGCGAGCGAGGCGATGGCACCTTCCCAGGTCTTGTTGGGGCTGAGCGCCGGGGCGAGTTTATGCCGGCCAAAGGCCCTGCCAACGTAGAGCGCGGCGATGTCGCCGGTCCAGACCACGAGCATGAGGAAGATCAGCAGAGCCTTGCCATTCTCTTCGGCAAAGAAAAGCGGCAGCAACATGAGTGGATAGCCGATGTAGATGAGTCCGAAAAATCCCTGCGCGGTGAGGGGAAGTGTGCGATCCAACCGGTTGGAGCGAGCCTCCAAAAAGGCCGAGAAGGTCAGCAGGGTGAGGCCGAGAAAGCTGAGCAGAGGAAGCGGGCCGTCCAGCGGGCGGAACTGGCTCTGCGCAAAGAGCAGCACAATGGCGGGCAGCAACCACCAGACGGGCACACCCGCATCGCCGGAACGGGTGAGTGCCGCATATTCGTACGCAGCCAACAGGGCAACGATGCAGGCAAAGATCGCAAGCGTGAGCTGGTTGCCGAAGAAGATGATGGAAAAGACAACGGCGATCAGGACGATCGCGGTAAGAATGCGCTTCACCTTACCTCACATACAGCCCGTGCTGGACACCGCCCTCTTGGTCAAAGCAGTGCTGAATAACTTCGAAATACGTACTGTCATGATGTTCAAAGTGACGAAAAAGCGCGTAAGAGACCAAGTCCGCAAGTTGAATGAGTCTTGATGCTCTTGAATCTAGAAAGACGGGCACCTCGGCGTAGTTCCGTGTCACTCCGAAGGAATGGCCCGAGTACTTAAACTCGCGTGCCAAGTTCTGGATACGATTTTCAGTGGCAGATTCGTCGAAGAGAATGAGCCCGCGCTGGGCACCTCCTCTGTCATCGGTTCGAGCCTGCTTATTTCTGTACAGTCTGCCAAGAAACTGGTCGAATCTGCTGCTCAACTGCTCAAAAGCGACTTTGGCAATGTCCTGCCCGTTAAAATTGGCCTTTTCCAAGACGATTGCAAAGAGCCGCACATCGTGCGGATACTTGCCACAGATACATAATGTGAGCGCATCGAGCATTGCCTGTTGCCGATCCGTAAAGAGATGTCTACGCCAACCTTCTGAACCACCACGCATCGGAGACCCATGAAGTTCGAGCTGATGTGGATCATCCGGTGCGAACCGCGCAGCGATTCGATTCAGTTCCATCTCAATCCAGTGTGTGCCGCGTTCATAGACTTACACCAGCAAGAACAAAATACTTTTGGGTTGGATCGGCAATCGAGCCGGACTCATCGGCATACAGCAGATACATTGACGACCAAGCCGAAGGGCCGCCGAAGCAGCCCTTTCGAGTGAGATTAGAGAGCCAGGAGGATGTAAAGTATCCTGCGCACCAGGAATGCCCAGCGCTCCCGACCCTTCATTTAGGGTAGAGGCTTTCCATAGGGCCGTCAAGACTTCTTACCCCCGCACCAACTCTGGCATGAGCGGTTCGGGCAGTTCTTCATCCGTGCTTTCACCGTGCAGCCCGCCGAAGCGGCGGCTCCGCTGCTGGAAAGCGGCGATGCCTTCCAGCAGGTGCACGCCACGGAAGTCGGGCCAAAGGCGTTCCGTGACAAAGATCTCCGAGTAGGCGATCTGCCAGAGCAGGTAGTTGGAGATGCGCATTTCGCCACTGGTGCGGATAAGCAGATCCGGATCGGGCATATCGCGGGTGTACATCTGCCGGCTCAGAGCCTCCTCATTGATGCTGTCCACGCCGCCGTTGACGCTGAGCAGGTCATCGACGGAGCAGCCGCGGCAAAGCGCCTCGGCGAGCAGGTCCCGCAGGATACCTCGGGTGGCGTCGACAATCTCGGCACGCGCACCGTAGTTCAGTGCCAGCGTCAGTGTCGTGCCGGTGTTGCGAACGGTTTCCGCTTCGGCCCAGCGCAGGGTTTCCTGCACGTCTGGTGGCAGTTCGTGCGTGCGGCCGATGTAGCGCATGCGGACATTGTTGTCGTTCATGCGCTGCACGTTGCCCACCAGGAAGTTGCGCAGCAGCTTCATCAGGAAGCTGACTTCGTTCCTGGGCCGGCGCAGGTTGTTTTCCAGCGAGAAGGCGTACAGCGTCAAATAGGGCAGATTGATGCGGCTGGCTGTTTCCACAACAAAGTGCACGCTTTCGGCACCCTGCTGGTGGCCAAGAAAGCGTTTCATGGCACGTTTGCCGGCCCAGCGGCCGTTGCCATCCATAATGATGGCGACGTGTTCAGGAATGCGGTCCGGGCTCAGCGTGCGGTACAGCAAGGCCTCGTCGGGCGAGAGCTCATGTGTTCGCAGCGGCTGATTGAGCGGCAAAGTGGAAGTGTCTCCGCAGTTGACCGTAGCACGTCCCGCGAAGCCGATGCAAAAGCACTTGCACCGGTCTCGCGGCACACGCGGAGAGGAGAAGGAGGAGCAGGAGCCGTACTTATGCCATGCGGCGCCGGCCTGAGGCCAATTCGCGCACGTGGTTCAGGAAAATCGACTTCTGCACCGCATCCAGCTGATTGCAGAAGCCGGCGATTTCCGCCAGAAACGGATCGGTCATCAATAGGGCCGTCTCATTGCTGTGCCGGGTTTTGGCATCGCGTAGAAGGGCGCTGATGTCGACCTGCAGGGCCTTTGCCAAACGCTCAAGGCTGCCGAGCGTCGGCATCGCCTTGCCATTCTCAATCTTTGAGATGTAGGTGCGCGGCACATTCATGCGGCCCGCAAGCTGGCGTTGGCTTAGGTTGCGGACGCGGCGCAAATCGCGCACGGCCTTGCTGACCTGCAGTCCGCCTTCTTCTTTAGGTGGGGGTGGGGGGACGAGGGTGAGCGCGGGCACTGCGGCCTTGGGCTCTTCCACGTCGAGCGGCTTGCGGCACTTCCGGCACGCGCTGCTTGCGGTGCGGAATTGCACAAGAAGGCAGTGATCGCAGCGCAGGACCTCACGCTGTTCCACCGGTGCCATCATGGTTGCCATAGTTGTGTGTAGCGGACGGGTGCCAGAGCAGGGCCCCGTACCGCACACGTCCGATAACGAACGAATGCGATGTGCCTAGAATGCAACTCCCGTAACTCATGCGTCAAGAGGAATCTGCCTAAGTATTAGCTTCTTTGCTGTCCGAGCCAGAGAAGGAACCAAGCTGGTCAACAATCTGCCGCAAAGTCTGTTCAGCCGGGGATGGAAAGCAGGCTGGTACTCTCCCGCTGCTGTATGCCGGCCTGCTGCCACCGTTCCGTCATGGCGTTCATGGAATCGGGGGAGATGCCGCGCGTCGCATCGATTAGCACCGTCATATCGAAGCCGAGTGCGGCTCCGTCCAGTGCCGTGTTGCCCACGCAGTAGTCCCATGCCAGACCGCAAAGATAAATACGCTGCATGCCGCGCTCGCGCAGGTAGCCGGCCAGGCCTGTGCCCGTAAGATGGTCATTTTCAAGAAACGCCGAATAGGAGTCGACATCGCGGCGGAAGCCTTTGCGCACAATCAGGCCGGCATGCGGCAGGTCCAGGGCAGCGGGAAAAGCCGACCCTGGCGATCCCTGCAAGCAGTGATCCGGCCACAGTGACTGTGTGCCATAGCCAGCCTGGACTGTGTCGATGAACGGCTGACGGCCGTGCGTGGTGGCAAAGGAGATGTGCCGGGGCGGGTGCCAGTCCTGCGTAAGAACCACGTTGTCGAAGCGCGCGGCGAGCTGGTTAATCAATGGGACAATCTCGTCACCGGCAGGGACGGCGAGCGATCCGCCGGGAAGAAAATCCTGCTGCATGTCGATGACGATCAGAACATCATTGGTGTCGATCGGCCTTTTGTCCGTCATGGCGCTGCGTCCTTTGCGGTCCTGTTCCATTCGGAGTTTTCCGGCTGATACGTCAGATGTTAAGTGAAGGCGTGTGACTCCTGCTATTCTGCGACCTAAGCCATGCGATATCGCATCGTCCTGCTTCTCCTTTTAGCAAGCCTGTTGGGAACACCTGTCCTGGTGCACCGTGCCAACGCTATGCAGCGTTGCGCGTCGGTGCCGGATCCAGTGACGTGCGCCGCGATCAATCCTGAGCCTATGTGGACGCGGCCATTCGGAATCGTTTCGGCGGTGTCGCTGCTGTTTGCGGGTTGGGTGATGCTTCAGGCGGTGCAGGCACGGCAGCGTGAGCAGCAGATGCTGCGGGCCGTTGGAATAAACGTCAAGGAAGCGGACCTGCCACTCGAAGAGTAACCAGCTGCATCCTTCGAAAAGTAAGCTGTGCGCTTCGATACACTCGCTCCATGCCGAAAGATCACACCGAGGCGCGTCTCCGCGTCCGTTATGCGGAAACCGACCAAATGGGTGTCGTCTACCATGCCAACTATTTCATCTGGTTTGAAGTGGGCCGCGTTGAACTGATGCGTGCGCTGTCGCTGGAGTACAAGCGGCTGGAAGAAGATCATGGCTGCTTGATTGCGGTTGTCGAGGCTCAGGCCCGGTACCGTGCTCCTGCACGCTACGACGACGAGATTGCCATACAGACCACCATCACCGCCATGCGTGGTCCGATCATTAAAATGAGCTACCGTGTGCTGCGCGTGAGTGACGGCGTGCTGCTGTGCGATGGCGCAACGACCCATGTTGTAGTCGATCGCGAGATGCGGAAGCGG
>CAXTPQ010000066.1:0-16100 GCA_964246215.1 uncultured Terriglobus sp.
GGACTTGCACATGACAAGACCTGCCTGGATGGATCGCGCAAACCGCGTGATCGTGATCGTGGGTAAAGATCGTGGTCCTAGGTAAACTTGTGTCGCTCGCCGGACAGATCCTAACTCTGTTCGACAGGCTTCACAGGTAGCCTGGTACTTTGCTCCACTCAACCCCGGGGCGCGGCGTCCACCGCGTTCCGGGCTTGTTTCTAATGTGATGCCCAACAGCCGCGTTCGTCAACGGAAAAGTGCATGGCGCTGCTGTAGTTTTTTCGGGCCATGGGCGTGTCGCCGCTATGCCATGAAGATCTTCGTGGTGAATGCCGTGCGCCTCGTCTGCTACAAAGGGCGTATGCCCTACCGGCCTTTGTTGTGCCTGCTCCTTCTGGCGATCTCTGCCGCCGCGCAAAGCCCGGCGCGCTCCATGGAAGCCGCGTCTGCAACACTGGCCGAACAGGTCGCCAGGATGCAGCACCAGCCGGGCCTTCTGCCCATCGACTGGGACCCGAAGGCGGGCAAGCTCTACCTGGAAGTGCCGCTCACGGCGGGGGACAAGACCCGCTCGGCCGACTACCTGTGGACGCATTCGCTGCCGGGCGGCGTGGGCCAGAACGATCTCGGCTTGGACCGCGGCCAGCTTGGCGGCGTGGGTGAGGCCGGTGGCCCGCGCATGGTGCATTTTGAGCGCACTGGGCCCAGGGTGCTTCTCGTCCAACCAAATCTTGAGTTCCGCACCGCCTCCACTGATCCCGCCGAACGGAAAGCCGTAGAGCAGTCATTTCCGTCGGCAGTCCTGGCCGGTTTCAAGGTGGAGGCGGAAGCGCCGGACGGCACCGTGTTGCTCGACGTCACCGACCTTGTGCTGCGCGATGTGCATGGCGTGGCGACAGCGTTGGCGCGCGCCGACCAGGGCACTTATAAAGTCGATCCCCTGCGCTCCGCCGTCGCGCTGGAAAGCACCAAGGCCTTCCCGAAGAACACCGAGCTGGAGGCCATGCTTACCTTCACCTCAGAAGGCGGCAAGCCGAACCTGCTGCGCAACGTTGCACCGGACGTGCACGCCGTCACCGTACATGAGCACCAGTCGTTTCTGGAGCTGCCGCCGCCGGGCTTTACGCCGCGCGCTTTCTCGCCGCGGGCGGGCTACTTTCCTGAGAGCTATCGTGAGATGAACACGCCGCTCGGCGAGCCGACGGAGCAGCAGTTTATCCTGCGTCACCGGCTCATCAAGAAGGATCCGCACTGCAAGCAATCCTGCGCGGCGGTCACGCCCATTCACTACTATGTCGATCGCGGCGCGCCCGAGCCCATCCGCACCGCGCTGGTGGAAGGCGCACGCTGGTGGGACCAGGCCTTTCAAGCCGCCGGCTGGGCACCCGGCACTTTCCTTGTCGATCCGCTGCCTGCCGGTGCCGACCCCATGGACATCCGCTACAACATGATCCAGTGGGTGCACCGCTACAATCGCGGCTGGAGCTATGGCGCGGCCCTGGCCGACCCGCGCACCGGCGAGATCCTCAAGGGCAACGTGACGCTGGGCAGCCTGCGTGGCCGGCAGGATTACCTGATCGCTGAAGCTCTGCTCGCTCCGTACAAAGATGGCAAAGCTCCCGATGCCGCGCACGATCCCGCGCTGGCCATGGTGCTGCAGCGCATCCGCCAGCTGTCCGCGCATGAGACCGGCCACACCCTCGGGCTGGCGCACAACTTCGCCGCCAGTGCCTTTCCGCACGCTAACCCGGACACGACCGTCTCCGTGATGGACTATCCGCACCCCTACATCGCGCTCGACCGCAACGGCGTGCCGGACCTGAGCCACGCCTATCCCGTTGGCATTGGCATGTGGGACAAAATCGCAATCGACTACGGCTATCGTGAGTTCGACCGCGACGGCAAGCCCGTGGAAGACAACCCGGCGCTCGACCGCATCCTGCGCGGCTCCGAGAAGAGCGGCCTTGTCTACATCACCGACGAAGACGCCCGGCCTTTCGACGGCGCACACCCGCATGCGCACCTGTGGGACAACGGCGGGGATCCCGCCACCGAGCTGGACCGCATCCTGCAGGTTCGATCCGCTGCTTTGTCGCGCTTCGGTGTAAACACCATCCGCCAGGGCACGCCCGTCGCGCGGATGGAGGACACGCTGGTGCCGCTCTATCTGCTGCACCGCTACCAGACCGAGGCGGCCATCAAGATGATCGGTGGCCTGGACTACCGCTATCAGGTGCGTGGCGATGGCCAGCCTGGCCCGTCCATCGTGCCGGTGGCCGACCAGCGGCGCGCGCTCGTCTCTGTCCTCAAAACGCTCTCGCCGGAAACGCTCACCCTGCCGGAAAGCCTGCTGGCGCAGCTCCCGCCGCGTCCACCGGGATCGCCACGCTCAGTCGAGTCCTTGCCCGCGCACACCGGTCTCACCTTCGATCCAGTTGCCGCCGCGGAGGCCGCCGCCGACCTGACGCTCGCGGTGCTCCTGGATCCGGGCCGCGCCAGCCGTCTGGTGGAGTACTCCAGCCGTGTGCCGGGTGCGCTCTCCCTCGGTGACGTGCAAGATGCCGTGCTCACTGCGGTGGTGGATCGCCCAGCAAACAGTCCACTTGCCGCGGAGGTCGCCCGTGCCGTCGAGTTTCGCGCGGTGGAGGCGCTGCTCGCCCTTTCTGTGAACCCGGAAGCCTCCACTCAGGCGCGAGCCGTTACGCGCGCTCGCTTGATCGGCCTCGAGCAGCATCTGCAGAGCGCCACTGCCGACCCGGCGGAAGCCGCGCATCGTGCTGCCCTGGCCGCCCGCATTGCGCAGTGGCAGCGCGAGCCGGAAAGGTTCATCGTGGAGAAGCCGATTAAAGCTCCGCCAGGCATGCCCATCGGCGACGAAGATCAAAAGTTCTGACAGAGCCTTGCCATCAACACAAAGCCATCGACACAGAAACCTCGTATCGACGACGATCCTTTCCGAACCGCCCAAACCATTCCGCAAGGCAGCAGTCCGGACGCATCCCGCATCCAAGCCTTTCGAAACGGGGAGCAAACGATGCAGATAGCAATGGTGGGTTTGGGCAGGATGGGCGCCAACATGGTGCGCCGCCTGATGAAGGGTGGTCATGAGTGTGTGGTGTACGACCGCAGTCAGGACGCCGTGAACGCTCTGGCGAAAGAGGGCGCAACTGGCAGCACCTCCCTTCAGGACATGGCGCAAAAGCTGAAAACACCGCGCGCCGTCTGGCTCATGGTGCCCGCCGGCGTCGTCGACAAGACCGTCACGGAGCTTCGCGGGCACCTCGAAGCGAACGACATCATCATCGATGGCGGCAACTCCTACTATGTGGACGACATCAGCCGCGCCAAAGACGTGGCCGCCTCGCAGCTGAAGTGGGTGGACGTGGGCACCAGCGGCGGTGTCTTCGGCCTGGACCGCGGCTACTGCCTGATGATCGGCGGCGACAAGGAGTCCGTGCAGTACCTCGACCCCATCTTCAAGACGCTGGCACCCGGCGTGGGCAGCATCGAGCGCACCCCTGGCCGCGATCAATCCGCCAATCTCACCACCACGGCGGAGGACGGCTACCTGCATTGCGGTCCGGCCGGCGCGGGCCACTTCGTCAAAATGGTCCACAACGGCATTGAGTACGGCATCATGGCCGCTTATGCCGAAGGCCTGAACATCCTCAAGCACGCCAACGTGGGGAACACGGAAGAAACCTTTGACGCGGAAACCGCGCCTCTGCGCGAGCCCGACCACTACAAGTACGACCTGCCGATTCCCGAAATTGCCGAAGTCTGGCGGCGCGGCAGCGTGATTGCCTCCTGGCTGCTGGACCTGACGGCAACGGCACTCGCCGAATCGCCCGACTTGAAGGACTACAGCGGCCGTGTTTCCGACTCCGGCGAAGGCCGATGGACCACCATTGCCGCCATCGACGAAGGTGTGCCGGCCGACGTGCTTTCCGCAGCCCTTTTCTCGCGCTTCACCTCGCAGCAGAATGCTCTCTTTGCCAACAAGCTGCTCTCTGCCATGCGCTTCCAGTTCGGCGGCCACCACGAGAAGAAGGCCTAACGCATGAGCCCAGCACGTGCCGTAAATGTGCCGGAAGCGCCGCCGTGCCTGATGGTCATCTTTGGAGCAACGGGAGACCTGACCAAGCGTCTCCTGTTGCCCTCCATTTACAACCTGGTGGCGGCGCGCGTGCTGCCAAACGAATTCCGGCTGCTGGGCGTTGCGGTGGACGACTGGGACGCCCCGGCATTCCAGAAGCACATCGCCGACACACTGAAGCAGTTCTGGGGCCAGGATGCCGATGATGCCACCATCGCGCGGCTCACCGGCAATGCCGACTACCTGAAAGTCGACTTCGGCCAGGATGCCGACTTCGACCGGCTCGGTGAGCACCTCCGCGGCAAAGCTTCCGAGGTCAAATCCAGCAACACGCTCTATTACATGGCGGTGGCGCCCAGCTTCATTGCGCCCATCACGGCACAGCTTGGCCGTGTCGGCCTGCTTTCTGAAGAGGATGGCTGCTGGCGCCGGCTGGTGATTGAGAAGCCCTTCGGCCATGATCTCGCCTCGGCCATCGCGCTCAACACCGACCTGCAAAAGAGCCTGCGCGAAGACCAGATCTACCGCATCGATCACTTCGCCGGCAAGGACGCCGTGCAGGATCTTTCCGTCTTCCGCTTCGTGAACGCCATCATCGAGCCGCTCTGGAACCGCGTCTATGTGGATCACGTCGAGATCACCGCGGTCGAAACCGTCGGCGTGGAAAAGCGCGCCGCCTACTATGAGCAAGCTGGTGCACTGCGGGACATGGTGCCCAACCACCTGGCCGAGCTGCTCTCGCTCATCGCCATGGAACCGCCCGTTTCGCTCAACGCAGACCACATGCGCGACAAGCAGGTGGAACTGCTCAGCTCCATCCGCCGCATCACGCCGGATCAGGTTAAGGACAACGCCGTCCGCGGGCAATACGGCCCCGGCCAGGTCGCCGGAAAAACCGTGAACGCCTACCACGACGAGCCCGGCGTCAGCCCGCAATCGAACACGGAAACGTACGTGGCCATGCGTGTCGATATCGACAACTGGCGTTGGTCCGATGTGCCGTTCTTTCTGCGCACCGGCAAGCACCTCGGCGTAGCGAAAACGGAGATCGTCGTCACCTTTCGCCAGCCGCCCGCCAGCCTCTTTCCGCATGCCGATGCCGACACCATCGCGCCGAACCAATTTGTCTTTCAGCTGCAGCCAAATCCCGGCATCCTGCTCAAGTTCGGCACACGCGTGCCCGGCCTGGGCGACGAGGTCCGGCAGGGTGTCATGCGCTTCCAGTTTGCTCAGGGCCCCTTCGGCGACCATGCCAAAGGGTATGAACGGTTGCTGCATGACGTCATGACCAGCAACCAGATATTGTTCCAGCGCGCCGCTTTCGTGGAGGAGGGCTGGCGGCTGGTGCAGCCCCTGCTGGATGCCTGGCAGCAGCCCCCGGAAGAGCCCTTTCCGAACTACGACTCCGGCTCCATGGGTCCGGCCGCGGCGGACGATCTGCTGGCCCGCTCGGGCTTTACCTGGCACTCCCTGGAGGAAGCATGAACGTTTTGGCAGTCGACGTGGGCGGCACCCATCTGAAGGTGCGCAGCCAGAGGCAGGCCGAAGCTCTGCATATTGTCACCGGCCCCAAGTTCACGCCGGACATGATGATGTCGGCCATCCATGAGCACACTTCGGGCTGGAAGTATGATCGCGTGACCATCGGCTTTCCCGCGCCCGTCATCCATGACCACCCGCTGCATGAGCCGTTCAACCTGGGCAAGGGTTGGGTCAAGTTCCGGTACAAAGAGGCGTTCAAGCCCGTCCCGGTCCGCATGGTCAATGACGCTGCCATGCAGGCGCTGGGGAGTTACAAAGGCGGCCGCATGCTGTTTCTGGGCCTGGGCACCGGCCTGGGTTCGGCCATGGTGGTGGACGGTGTGGTGCAGGCCATGGAACTGGCGCACCTGCCGTGGAAGAAAGGCAAGACCTACGAGCAATACCTGGGCGAAGCGGCACTAGTGCATTCCGGCCGCAAACGCTGGGAGAAGCATGTGCACGCCGCCATCGAAGCCTTGTCAGAAGCGTTGGAAAGTGAGTACACCGTGCTGGGCGGCGGCAACGCGCGGCACGTGAAGCACCTGCCGGAGCACGTGGTGCTTGGCTCCAACGACAACGCATTTCTTGGCGCGTTTCTGCTGTGGAAGCCGCAACACGCTTCTTCCCGCTAGGCATCTCAATACCCGAGCCGCGAACACACCGGCAAGGGGAGAATCACTTGAGCATTCTGGAATCACTGGGACTTTCATCGGACAAGAAGGTGCGTTACGCCATCGTGGGTCTGGGCGACATCGCGCAGGAAGACATGATGCCGGGCGTGGAGCACACGGGCAATTCGGAGCTTACGGCGCTCGTTACCGACGATGCGGAAAAGGCTTCAAAGCTCGCCGAGAAGTATGACGTCAAGGCGACCTACACCTACGCGCAGTTCGGCGAGGCCGTCCGCTCCGGCACCTTTGACGCGATCTATCTCGCCACGCCCAACTGGCGCCACGCCGAGTTCATTGTTCCCGCGCTCGCGGCCGGTATTCATGTGCTCACTGAGAAGCCGCTGGAGGTTTCTGTCGCCAGATCGCAGGAGATCGTCGCCGCCGCCAAGACTTCCACGGCCAAGCTGATGGTCGCGTACCGCCTCCACTTCGAGCCGGGCACGCTGGATACCATCGAGACAATCCGCTCCGGCAAACTGGGCACCGTGCACACCTTTGCCTCCAGTTTTGCTCAGCCGCTGGACCCCGCCAACCATCGCACGCAGCATGGCGAAGACGCCGGCTCGGTGCTGGACATGGGACCCTACCCGGTCAATGCAGCGCGTTACGTCTTTGAAGACGAGCCCGACGAAGTCGTCTCCGCCTACGGCATCAAGCATCCGGAATCCGGCTTCCCGCAAGACTTTTACGACACCGTCGCCGTCACTCTGCGTTTCCCGAAGAACCGCATCGCGCAGTTCAACGTCGGCTACTTCGGTGGTCCGGTCAACAGCCTGGTCGCCATTGGAACAAAAGGCAGCGTCCTGCTCGATCCCTGCTACATGTTCGGCAAGCCGATCGAACAGACGGTGGCCATCGGCGACAGCAAGAGCAAGGAAAGCTTCAAGAGCACCGATCACTTCGGCGGCGAGATGAAGTACTTCTCCGACTGCATCCTGAACAACAAGGATCCCGAGCCGGACGGCGAAGAGGGTCTGGCCGACATGCGTGTGCTGGAAGGCATCCTGCAGGCGCTCAAGTCCGGCGGCTCCGTCAAGCTGCCGCCGTTCACGCGAACAAAGCGGATCGACACAAAAGCCCAGAAGCAAACTCTAAGCGCCGTCTCCACACCAGAGCTGGTCAACGCCTCCAACCCCGCCAAAGGCGTCGACAAGCAGCCCAAGAATTAGAGTGCTTCTCGCTGGGGTGTCGTTAGGCTGACCTGCCGTAAGCACGATTGCGGCTCTAAAGCAGGTTTCTCCACTTCGCTTCGCTTCGGTCGAAATGAC
The DNA here is from genome assembly GCA_964246215.1 of uncultured Terriglobus sp. Classification (GTDB taxonomy): domain Bacteria; phylum Acidobacteriota; class Terriglobia; order Terriglobales; family Acidobacteriaceae; genus Terriglobus. The sequence goes on from CAXTPQ010000066.1 coordinate 7,539, forward strand.
AGAGCTTTGCCTGTGCGAGACACGCTCCAAGCTGTTGCTTTTGGAAGGGCATAGCTTCAGACATTTCACAGAGAGCTCTTGAGAAGAGTGGCTTCAGCTTCTAAGGCCGGATTTTCTTGAAAACGCCGGGTGCCCCACCTTTATGACAGCTCCATCGTCGTGAAGGTGGGCGTGCGCCATGTCAACATCCATTCGGTCTGTTAGCTTGATGTGCAATCGATCGTGCGCCGCTTTTGGATTGCGAAATCATCATGCCGACTGTTCATCCTTTCCTTCTTCGTTCGCTGTTGCTCGTGTTCGCCTTCTGTTCCGGAAGTGGAGTTTCGCTCACCGCGCAGCCTGTTGCGTCTCCCCCGCACACTTTGCTGGCCGGTGTGGACCGGCGGCACACAACCAGCCTGAACGGCGACTGGCACTACCTGGTGGAGCAGCCGCCGGCCCGCGAGCTCTACGACCGCGATGGCCACGTGCGCGATTCGGGGTACGCGCAGAACACCCATCCCAACATCGGCAGCGGTCCGCACAATGGTGAGTACGACTTCAGCACGGCACCCGTGATGCACATTCCCGGCGACTGGAACACCCAGGATCCCACGCTCTTTCACTTCGAGGGTGTCGTCTGGTTTGAGCGGGATTTCGACTTCGTCCCGCAGCCGGGCATGCGAAGCTTTCTGCACGTGGGCGCGGCCAACTACCGGTCTTTCGTCTGGGTCAACGGCAAACGCATTTGTGAGCATGAGGGTGGCTTCACTCCTTTCGATTGCGATGCGACGGCGGCCCTGCGGGAAGGCAGCAACGCCGTCGTGATTGCCGTGGATTCCACACGGCACCAGGACGACATTCCCTCAGTAAGCTACGACTGGTTGAACTACGGCGGCATCACGCGCGACGTGGCGCTGGTCACGGTGCCAGAGCACTTTATCGACGATTATGACGTGCACCTCAAGCGCGAGGACACGTTCTCTGCCGGGCGCGCAGCGGCGATCACCGGCTATGTGCATGTGGAGGGTGCGCCGGCCGGCATGGCGGTGAAGGTGACCATTCCCGAGGCCCGCCTGGCCGTCGATGCGGTGACCGACAGGGAGGGCCGGGCCGCTTTCGAGGTGGTCGCGCGGCACCTGGAACTGTGGTCGCCGGAGCAGCCCAAGCTTTATCGCGTCGAGATGACCAGCGGCACCGATCTGGTCAGCGAAGAGATCGGCTTCCGCGACATCCGCGTGGACGGCACGCGCATTCTGCTGAACGGCAAGCCGGTCTTTCTGCAGGGCGTAAACGTGCATGCCGAAGCACCCATGCGCGGTGGCCGTGCCAACACCGACGAGGACGTAACTCGCATCTTTACCATGCTGGCCGATCTGCATGCCAACTTCGTCCGGCTGTGCCACTACCCGCATGACGAGCGCATGACCCGTGAGGCGGACCGCCGCGGCATCATGGTGTGGTCGGAGATTCCGCTATGGCAGGGCATCTCCTTTGACAAGCCGGAGGTCTACGCAAAAGCCGCAACCATGCTGGGCGAGATGATCCGGCGCGACCGCAACAAGGCCTCGGTCATTCTGTGGTCGGTGTCGAACGAAACGCCGCGTACCGAACAGCGGAAGAAGTTTCTGACGGACCTGGCAAACGAAGCGCGCCGGCTGGACGCGACCCGGCCAATCACCAGCGCACTGCTGGGGCCGCGGCGCAACGGTGATGTTTACAACCAGGACGATCCACTCATCCCCGCGCTGGACGTCGTCGGCCAGAACGAATACATCGGCTGGTATGAGGGAACGCCAGAGTCGGCCGACACCGCAACCTGGCAATTTCCGCAAAAGCCGGTGATCTTCTCGGAGTTCGGCGCGGAAGCGAAGTTCGGCATCCACGGCGGAGATCACCAGCGCTGGTCAGAGGAGCAGCAGGCCAACGTGCTGCAGCATCAGCTCGCCATGATCCGCCGCATTCCGCAGGTGCGCGGCATCACTCCCTGGGTCTTGATGGATTTCCGCTCGTCCACGCGCAACATCCCCAAGCTGCAGGACGGGTACAACCGCAAGGGCCTCTTTTCGGAAAAGATGGAGCGGAAACTCGGATTCAGTGTCGTGGAGAAGGCCTATGCCGAACACACGGCGGGCAAGGCGGATTGACGGCGCGCCTGGCTTTCCGGGTCCTCGTGCAGGCAAGTGCGGCGTGTACTGTCGTTCGATGAACGCGCGGATCGATTCATCCGCTGAACGAGGGCGCAGACGTGGCTGAATCGAAACCGCGGCCCGCTTTATCCTAAAGAGAACGTTTTTACAGGGGTCCCGATCACCATGCCGGATGCGAACGAATCATTTTTGGGCGATGCCGCCGAAGGCCTGGACAAGGTCGCGTCCCCGCCCGCTGCCGCGAAAGAGACCAAGGCGCAAAAAGTCGAGCGCTTGAAGCAGGAGTTAAATCCCTGGGAAGCCTGGGCGGATGTGCGCCGCTTTGCCGCCGAGGGCCGCGAAAGCGTGCTGCCGGAGTGGGCCGGCGTGTACTTCAAGTGGTGGGGCATCTATACCCAGGGCGACGGCGTCGGTGCCGTGGGCGGCGTCGGCGGTGAGGGCAAGGCGACCGAGTACTTCATGATGCGCGTCGGCGTTCCCAATGGCATTCTCACGCCGCCGCAGCTGTACACCATTGCCGACATTACAGAGAAGTATGCCCGCGGCATCGGTGACGTAACCACGCGCCAGAACATTCAGATGCACTGGCTTACGATTGAAAGCCTGCCGCTGGTCGTGGAAGCACTGGAGCGCGTCGGCCTGAGCCCGAAGGGTGCCTGCGGCGATGTCGTCCGCAACGTCACCGGCTGCCCGCTTGCCGGCACGGATGCGCACGAACTCCTCGATGCATCGCCGCTCGCTCAGCGCGTTGCCGCCATTCTCACGGCCAATCCCGAATTCGTAAACCTCCCGCGCAAGTTCAAGATCAGCATCACCGGCTGCCCGCTGTGGTGCTCCTACCCGGAGATCAACGACATCGGCCTGACCGGCGTGGAACGCACCATACCCGGAACAACGAACGGCCAGCGCGAGGTGGGCTACAGCATCCGCGTGGGCGGCGGCCTCTCGAAAGAGCCGCACATGGCGCTGCGCCTGAACGCGTTCATCCGGCCGGAGCAGGCAGAGGCCGTCTGCATTGAAACCGCACGCCTCTTTCGCGATGCCGAAGGCCTGCGTGAGAGCCGCAATCACGCCCGCATGAAGTTCCTCTTCATGCGCCAGGGCTGGACGGCGGAAAGCTTCCTTGCCGAACTGGAGCGCCGCCTCGGCTACAAGTTTGATCCGGCACCGGACGAGGCCGTTCCCGGTGACGTCTACCGCGATCACACCGGTGTGAACGCACAGCGGCAACCCGGCCTGTCCAGCATTGGGATCTCGGTGCTGCGCGGCCGGCTCACGTCGCATCAACTGCGCTCGCTCGCGCATCTGGCCGAGCAGTTTGGCGCGCGTGGCGATGACGGTGTCTCAAAAGGCGAGCTGCGCGCCACCGTGCAGCAGAATATACTACTCGTCAACATTCCAAACAGCAGCGTTGCCGAGGTCGTGCAGCGCCTGGGCGAGCTGGACCTGCACGTGGAGAGCACAAATTTCTGGCGCGGCACCGTCGCCTGCACTGGCACGGAGTTCTGCAAGCTGGCCATCGTGGAAACCAAGGGCTTTGCCCGCTGGCTTACCGATGAGATGGAGGAGCGCATGCCCGGCTTCGACCAGCAACTCCGCGTCAACGTCACCGGCTGCCCCAACAGCTGCGGCCAGCACTGGATCGCCGACATTGGCCTGGAAGGTAAAAAGATCAAGCAGGACGGCCAAATGGTCGATGCTTTCTACTTTTGCGTCGGCGGTGCCGTGGGCGAGCATGCACGCTTTGCGCGGCCAGTCGGCTACCGCGTCCCGGCGACCGAAGTTCCCAACGCGATGGAACGCCTGCTGACCACTTACCTGAAGCAGCGCAGTGACGGCGAAAACCTGCGCATGTACTTCGGCCGCCACAGCGACGAGGAGTTACGCGGACAGCTTGCGGGCACCGCCGTTGCCCCGGTTGAGCGCGATCTGCCCAGCAAGCCAACCCCGGCGAATGTGGGCTGACGCATGAGCCTCTTTCCCATCTTTATGAAGCTCACGGGCCGCCGCTGCCTCGTCGTCGGCGCGGGTTCCATTGCCGAAGGCAAGATCGAAAGCATGATCGAAGCCGAGGCCGAAGTCACCGTCGTCGCCACGCGCGTGAACGCCCGCGTCTTTCAGTTTGCCGATCACGGCGTGCTCCGGTTGGAGCAGCGCGAGTTTGTGCCAAGTGATCTGGACGGCATGTTTCTTGCCGTTGCCGGAACTGACGTGCCGGAGGTGAACCGCGCCGTCTTTGCGGAGGCTCAGCAGCGCGGCATCCTCGTCAACGCCGTCGACGACCCGCCTTACTGCGACTACTACTTCCCCTCCATCGTCCGCCGCGGGGATCTGCAGATTGCTATCTCCACCGCCGGTGAAAGCCCGGCGCTCGCACAGCAGCTGCGCAAGGAACTGAACCAGCAGCTACCACTTGATCTTGGGCCGTGGCTGATGGAACTGGGACGCCTGCGCCGTGAAGTTTTGCAGATGGAGCCACTCGGCGAGCCGCGCAAATCCCTGCTGCACCAGCTTGCCAGCCGGGAGGTTTGCGGTGCCGAGGCATGCCCCTCCCGCCAGATGGCCCGCGCCCACGCGCGGCAGCATTACCCGGAGCGCAACGGGGGTACCACTGGCCACTGAGTCACAAAGCGCGGGCCGGCCATCCCCCAAAAAAGGCACCGTTTACCTGGTCGGCGCAGGCCCGGGCGATCCGGAGCTGCTCACCCTGCGCGCGGCACGATTGCTCGCGGAAGCAGACGTGGTTTTCTATGACGACCTGGTTCCCGAAGCCGTGCTGGAGCTGTGCGGCCCGCGCACACTGCGCACCAGCGTGGGCAAGCGCTGCGGCCGTGCCCGCACCACCCAAGCGGAAATCCACACCATGATGGTCGATGCCGCGCGCAACGGCCTAAGCGTCGTCCGCCTAAAATCCGGTGACCCGCTCGTCTTTGGCCGCGCCGCGGAAGAGCTGCATGCCCTGCGCCACGCTTCGATCCCTGTCGAAGTGGTGCCCGGCGTTTCCGCAGTCTTCGCCGCGGGCGCACAGTTGCAGGTTCCGCTCACCGACCGCCGCTCCGCCTCCAAGCTCATCCTGATCGCCGGCCACCACGCCGCTGACAAAACCGGCCGGCAGCCAATCTGGAGCGGCCCCCTGCCTCACGACGCTACGCTTGCCATCTACATGCCGGGCCGCAACGCCGCCTCGGTCGCGAAGCAGCTGCGTGCCGCGGGCCTGCCCGCGGACCTGCCCTGCCTCGCCATCTCAAGAGCCGCCACGCCGCAACAGGAAGTCCGCACCAGCACCCTACAGAAGCTGGACGAGCTCACCATGCCGACCGCGCCCGTGCTTCTGCTGGCCGGCTACGCTCTGCAGGCTCCGGACCTGCACTCGCTGCTTCCGTTGGCAGACGTCTTCAGCTCCAGGCACACCCAACGTTCAAGCGACGCCTCCGATGACTCGAAGTAGGCTTGAATCGCCCTGAGTCACTCAACAGGACTTTGTCTCACTTTGGGTCTTGACTCTCCACGCAATCAGCGTGATCCTTTAGGAGATGAATTAGCCCGGAAGGGACTGTGACCTCCCGGGGTTGTGTGCTACTTCATCAGCAGCACGATCACCAATAGAACCAGTGCCATCACCAGTCGCCAATCCAGCACGACTGTGATGAACAACCTGAACCAGGATGTTTGCTCATCCTTTTCGGGGTTCATCAGGAATCACCTCCTTACCTCGGCAGCAGTCTCTGGGTCGCTTGAACGACCTGGAGGCCGCTCCGATCCTTATCCGCCACAACACACAGCTCGGTAGGGAAGCTCTTTCAGCTTACAAAGAAAAGAGGGTGAATACCCGGCGGTGCTTGCGCCCGGGTCTACATCCTTTGTGGGATCCTGGCCGCAGCCAGGCAGTCGCCAGACGGCGTTTACGGCTTTGCCGGCTTGTCCACCACGCCGCCCTTCATCACAAACGCCACATGCTCCAGGCTCTCCACATGCGCCAGCGGATCGTCCGTCACGGCGATCAGATCCGCGTAGTGCCCCGGCGTCAGCTCGCCCACGTCGTTGGAACGGCCCAGCAGCTCGGCCGCACGTACCGTGGCCGCCTGAATCGCTTCCGCCGGCGTCATCCCATACATCACCATGTAGTGGAACTGCTTCGCATTGTCGCCATGGGGGTAAACGCCGGCATCCGTGCCGAAGGCCATTTTCACGCCGGCCTTCCACGCCCGCCGGAAGGTGTCGCGCTGCTTCTGGCCCACGCCGCGTTCTTTCTCCAGCTGCTCTTCCTTCAGTCCAAACTTTGGTGCTTCCTGCAGAATGTAGTCGTCGTCGTAGATGTCCATCACAAAGAAGGTGCCGTGCTGCTTCGCCAGGCGGATGTCCTCATCGTCGGCCAGCGAGGCATGCTCGATGGAATCGATGCCCGCCTCGATGGACCACTTGATGCTGAGCGTGCCGTGAGCATGCGCGGCAATCTTGCGGCCTGCCTGGTGTGCGGTGTCGGCCGCCATCTTCAACTCGGCCTCGGTGTACTGCGGCGCGCCTGGCTGGTCGCCCTTACTCAGCACACCGCCACTGGCCAGGATCTTCACCACGTCCACGCCATACTTCACCTGCGCGCGTACGGTCTGCTGCACCTGATCCACACCGTCGGCGATGCCGAAGTTGCGGTCCGCGGGGTAGAGTTGCGGCCGGACCTCCGGCGAAAAGTTGTTCAGGTCACCATGGCCGCCGGTGATGGAAATGCCAGGTCCAGACGCAACGATGCGCGGCCCCGGGATGAAGCCGTCGTCAATGTTGTTCCGCAGATCCACCGCGGCAAACGGCGGCGAACCCACATCCCGCACCGTGGTAAAACCCGCGTCCAGCGTCCTCTTCGCGTTCACCACGCCGTTGATGCCGGAGGTAAACGGTGTCGACTTGAAGGCATTCACCTCGTCGTACTTATCGGCGCGCGCGGTCAGGTGCGTGTGGCAATCGATCAAGCCGGGCAAGACATACATCTTGCTCAGGTCGACGACATCGGCCCCGTTGGGCACGGCAAAGCCCGCCGGCTCCACGCTGCGGATGCGCTGGCCCTCCACCACCAGCACGGCACCGTCAACATACTTGCCCGCCCGGCTGTCGAACATCTTGCCGGTACGGATGTATTCGGTAGGGGCAGGCGCTGGCGTTTGTGCGGAAGCGTTTAATAAACAGCTGCTGCACAGCAGGGCGGCGGCAAAGAAGGTGTGTTTGCGATTCGTCAATCTGTCCCATCCTGTAACCTCTATGCCCGCCGTCAAGGCCGGGTGCCCCATCTTCACGACGGCTTTATCGTCGTTAAGGTGGGTTTGTCTGCGCCGAAATGTTTCAATCCCACCTTAACCGCAAGGTGCGCGGTGAAGGTGGGGCACCCGCTTCGTTGCGCGTGACGATGCTCACTTCGCCGCATACTTCTCCAGCCACTTCATCTCCTCCCGCAGCGCCACATAGCCATGCCACGGATTCTTGGCGAGCGGATGATTCTCCCCCGGAAACTGCAGGAGCGCATGCGGCACATTCAGCCGCTGCAGCGCTCGCTCAAACACGATCTGCTCAAAGAAGCTCACGCGGTTGTCCGCATCCCCGCCGATCATGTGCGTGGGTGTGCTGACCTTGTCCATGCGGAAGAGCGCCGCCTCGCTCTGGTACATCTCCGGCTTCTCCCACGGCGCGCCGGAAAGGTACCACGCGTCATCGAACGAAAGGTCGTCAAAGCCCCAGTTGGCCGCGTGTTCCACCGCGCCCGCACCGGTCATGGCGGCTTTGAACCGCGTCGTCTGCGTGATCACCCAGTTCGTCATGTAGCCGCCATAGCTGTAGCCGGCAATGGCCAGGTGGTCCGGGTCGGCGATGCCCTGCTTCACCAGCGCATCCACGCCCGTCAGGATGTCCTTGCCCGGCGCGGAGACCAGGTGGGGCATGATGCCCAGCTGAAACGTATCGCCATAGCCGGTGGAGCCGCGGTAGTTCGGCCGGAAGACAAGCCACCCCTGCGACGCCGCCATGCCCGCCCAGTCATACCAGTTCGCGCCAAAGCGGTCGCCATCCGCATCGGCCGGGCCGCCGTGGATCAGCGTCAACATCCGCAGATGCTGCGCGCCTTTCTTGCCCGGCGGATAGATCAGCACGCCTTCCACCTTGGTGCCGTCGTCTGAGGTCCACTGGTAGGGCTGCCACTCCGGTTTGGCGCGCTGGTTAAAGATCAGGTTGAACGCGGTAACCGGCTCTCCAGTTTTCAGCTTCTCCGCGTCCGAGGCGAAATAAACCTGCGTCGGCTCAGAGATGCCGGAGTGCGTGAAGAGCATGGCACCGCCACGGTCCGCCACACTCAGCCGCTGAAACGTGCCCGCGGCGCCAGAGATGGCTTCGAACTTCTCGCCCTCCACGCGGTAGAGCCGCCGGTTCATCCCCTGCAGCCCTTCGGCATACA
>CAXTPQ010000067.1:0-3536 GCA_964246215.1 uncultured Terriglobus sp.
TTTGTTGGGTGGTTAGGGTGGGGGGCCAGTTGTAGGCGGCGAAGACGGCCTGGTCGAGGGTTTGGTGGGCGTCCTGGAGCCATTGGGGGCGAGCGTTGTAGAGGTTGGTGAGGGTTCGTTTTTTCAGGTCGGCTTCCGGGGTGTTTGGCGGATTGAGCCAGCGGTCGCGGAGGTCGACGAGGTTCTTTGCGGCTTCGGCGATGGCCTGGACGCGTGCGTCGTCCTTTGGTTCGGTGCCGGGTGGCCAGGGGAAGGGGAAGGTGTCGAAGGTGGTATTTGGTGTGTAGCGCGGGCGATCCTCAAGTTGCGTGCCTTGTGTAAGCGCCCAGACTTCATGAACTCGGGAGTGCAGGACGCCGAAGAAGTAATCGTCGTCGCGCATAATGGCAACGATCTGGCAGTCGGGTAAGAGCTTTTTATCCGCCCAAATGAATAGTCGATGTTTGGCTACTCTGGGCGTAATAATAAAGCGATTTAATTGCGCTTTCGCTTCATCGAGGTCGCTTCCTCGCCGTCCTAGCCGCCACCAGTTCTCTTTGCGCTGCTTGTCCCTGTTATTGAGACGACTTGGCCGCACTGTGGCTTTGAGGTATTCAAACGGTCCATCATAGAGAATGGCTTGCGCGTGTGTCATTGAACCGAAGTCGATGATAGAAAAATGCCTTGGCCTGCCAGTTATGTCGCGTCCGTTTAGCCAAGGCTTGATCACGTCGGAGTTGGGCAGTCCATTCATCGTAGGCTGCGCAAGTAAGAGTTCCGAGACGCGTTGATCTATTTCGAACTTGCCCACTTTAACGGGGCCCTGAAAGGCTAAGGTTTCATTTTCTTTCAGGCACTGGGCACTGGTGGTGTTGGAGCCGGAGGTGAGGTCTGGGTGGATAACGGTGACGGGTTCCCCGTTGAGGATCGGTGGCGGCTCTGGGTCTTGCGTGAAGGCCACGATGGAGATGCGGACTGCGGCACCGGCGAGGGTCCACGGACGATCTGACCAGGCCATGAAGATGCGGCCCGTCTCGGCAATGCGCTTCAGGGTGTCGCGATTGGCACCGCCGCGGATGGCTTGTGTACCGAGCAAACCGGCGCTGCGGATGCGCCCGGCTTCAAGCTGGATGCGTGCCTTTTCGAACCAGTACACGACGAGGTCGGCCTCGGCGCGGACGTGATCTTTGTAGGTTAAGAAGAGGTCGTCAACGTATGTGTTGCCGAGTTCCCGCCGCAGGAACTTGCCGCCGAGGAAGGGTGGGTTGCCGACGATGTAGTCGGCTTCGGGCCATTCGGGGTCGTAGGGGGTATTGTCTTCGGTGTAGCGGAGGATGGCGTCGCTGTGCTGGATGTTGGTGAGTTTGCGGAGGATGGGGCGTTCCTCGTCCTGGATGCCGTGCTCGTGTTTCCACTGGAGGAAGCCGATCCAGACGACGATGCTGCTGAGCTCGTGGGCGTAGAAGTCGGTTTCGATGCCGTAGAGCTGCGCGGGGGAAACGATGCCGGGCAGGACGAGGGACATGTTCTGTTCGCGGGCGAAGTCGTTGGCTTCTTTCCAGAGGTCGAGCATGCGGCGGAGGGCCATGTAGAGGAAGTTGCCAGAGCCGCAGGCGGGGTCGAGGATGCGGATGGCGGTGAGTTCGGTGATCCAGCTGGCGAGTAAATCCTCCGAAGCGCGCGCTTCGCCCAGAAGACGTGTTCCCCGAGGATTGGATCGCTCTTGCTCCAAAGCCTGGAGCACCTGCTCCCGAACGGTGTGCCAGCGGCGCGTGAGGGGCTGCATGATGACGGGTTCGATGAGGAGGAGGATGTCTTCGGGCGAGGTGTAGTGGGCACCGATGAGGGAGCGCTTCTGTATGTCGAGTGAGCGCTCAAAGAGGGTGCCGAAGATGGCGGGTTCGATGTGGGCCCAGTCGATGTTGAGGGAGGCTTCAGCGAGGATGCCGAGGTCGGCGCTGTTGAGCTCGATGGTGGTGTCGTCGTTGAAGAGGCCGCCGTTGAACCAGCTGATGGTGTGTTCGCCGAAGTAGCCCTCGTCCTGATCGGCCATGGCGCGGAAGAGGGAGCGCAGCTGTTTGCGGAATTTGGTGGGAAGGAAGCGGCTGTTGCGGATGAGGTCGCGGAAGACGTTTTGGGGAAGCAAGCCGATGCTGTCCGCGAAGAGGCAGAAGATGATGCGCATGAGGAAGTGCGCAATTTGTTCCTTGGCGGGCCGCTCGGTGCGGCGTTCGAAGTCGAGGCGTCCGGACTCAAGGCTTTGGGCGAGCACGAGGAACTTTTTTGCGGCTTCTTCGGTGACGCGGGCGGCCGTGCTGCCGGGATGGAGTTTACGAGGATCGGTGAAGAGGGCGCGAAGGAGTTCCAGCGGCGGCAGGACGCTTTTCGCGGTGGCCTTTTCCAGTTTGAGTTCGTCGAGGGTGAACTCGTAGATGCGCTGGGGTGCGTTCTCGAAGGCGGTGTAGATGCGGATGATGTTGACGTCGGAAACGACAAGCAGGGGCGGATTGTCGAGTGCGTCGCGGTAGGCGGAAAGCTGCCTGTAGGCGGCGTTGAGATCGCGGTCGGCGGCCTTGTACTCCCAGGCGAAAAAGCCGCGCTTCCAGACATCGGCAAAGCCCTTGCCACCGCCGGCCTTGGTGACGTGTCGCTCAAAGCAGTAGCTCTGGTGGGTTGGGTCGTCCTCTACCGGGGTGGGCTGGCCGAGGAGCCGGCAGAGGTCGAGGAAATGCTGCTGGTAGATCTGGCGTTCCGAGCCGTTGGCCGCGGCAATCTTCCAGCGGTTGGTGAAGTCTGCTACGGAAAGGGGCATCGGGAGTATCGTATCGCTCCGGCGCTGGGTTTGCCCTGGCAGGCTCGATGTGGTTCTGTGCTGGGAATTGCGGAGCAGGAATCGGAGTGTTTGAGAGTTGGCGTTTGTTTATTGTTTGGGCAAGGAGGTGGGGTGATGGGTTTTCAGGTGTTGGGGTTGGCGTATGAGCCGTTTGCGGCGTTGTTTGGGTTGGGGGAGGCGGAGTTGGCGGCGCGGCGGGCGGTGCGGGAGCGGGTAACGCATGCGCCGGGGTTTCCTTGCCGGGTGAGTTTGCGGGATGCGGCGGTGGGGAGGAGGTGCTGCTGGTGAACTGGGTGCATCAGCCGGCGGAGACGCCATTTTATGCGAGCCATGCGGTGTATGTGCGGCGGAATGCGGTGCGGGCGCGGCCGGCGGTAGGCGAGGTGCCGGCGATGCTGCGGTGCCGGCTGCTCTCCGTGCGGGCATTTGACCCGGCGGGCAGGATGGTGGACGCGGATGTGGTGGAGGGCGTGGCGCTGGAGGCGGTGGTGGAGCGGATGCTGGCGGTGGAGGCCGTTGCTTCTGTGCAGGTGCATACGGCGAAGCAGGGATGTTACCTGGCGAGGGTGGAGCGGGCGGTGTGAGGTGGTTGCGGCCCGTCCTTTGCCGGGTTGCAGCAAGGATGAGCCGCGTGGCTTCTCCGGTTGTGTTGGCTGGGACTGGCCGGGCCAGCCTGGGAGGTGAAGCAGGTTTCTCCACTTCGCTGCGCTGCGGTCGAAATGAC
>CAXTPQ010000067.1:3636-11566 GCA_964246215.1 uncultured Terriglobus sp.
TTGTTTCGCCGTTTCTGCGGGCTGATGGGGTGTTTGCCGCTGGTGTTGCTGTCGGGGTGTCCGCAGCAGCCGGTTGCGGGTGCCGCGGGTAAGGTGCCCGTGCAGCAGACAGCTCCGGCGCTGCCCAATACTGTGGGCGCGGAGGCGGTAACGGCCAAGCAGCCGGATGCGGCGCGCGTGAGTCCCGATCAGGCACGGCGGGTGCAGGCGCTGATGCAGCAGATGGATCGCAGCTACAAGAGCGGCGTGGAGAACTATCGCGCGGGCCGGCTGGATGCGGCACGGCTGGACTTCGATTTCGCCGTGGATTTGATGCTGACGAGCGGCATGGACATCAAGGGTGACCCGACGCTGAGCGACGAGTTTGAGCGCACGGTGAATGCGGTGAATTCGCTGGAGATGGATGCGCTGAAGCAGGGGAACGGCTTCAGTCCGAAGACGGAAGAGACGCCGATTGAGGTGGCGGACGAGCTGACCTTTGCGCCGAACGCCGCGTTGACGGCGAGGTTGAAAGGCGAGCTGAATACGCAGTCGGACCTGCCGCTCCTGATCAACGATGAGGTGGCGGGGTACATCAATGCGTTTGCGAATTCGCGGTCGTTCAGCGCGCACATGCGGAGTTCGCTGGAGCGGGCGGGGCGGTACCGGGTGCTGATTCAGCAGACGTTGAAAGAGGAGGGCGTGCCGCAGGATTTGATTTATCTGGCGGTGGCGGAGTCGGGGTTTCAGCTGCAGGTGGTGAACCCGAAGAGCGGTGCCGGGGGCATGTGGCAGTTCATGCCGTTCCAGGGGGCGTATGGGCTGCAGCGCAATGGGTATTTCGATGAGCGGTTCGACCCGGAGAAGAGTTCGCGGGCATATGCGCGCTATATCAAAACGCTCTACAACCAGTTTGGCGACTGGTACCTGGCGATGGCGGCGTATGACTGGGGTCCGGGCAATGTGCAGCGGGCGGTGATGCGGACGGGCTATGCGGACTTTTGGCAGCTATACCGGCGCAATGCCCTGCCCAAGGAAACGAAGGATTACGTGCCGAAGATTCTGGCGGCGGTGATCATGGCCAAGAATCCCATGAAGTATGGGCTGACCAATGCGATAGCGCAGCCGCCGATCGAGTTTGAGACGGTTCCGGTGGACTATGCGATGGACTTGCGGCTGGCGGCGGATGTGACGGGCACGTCGCTGAGCAATCTGGTGTTGCTGAACCCGGCGCTGCTGCGGCTGAGCACGCCGGCGGGCATCACGTATGACCTGCACCTGCCGCAAGGGACGAAGGCGGAGTTTCAGCAGCGGATCGCGGCGATCCCGCTGGAAAAGCGTGCTGCGTGGCGCTTTCATGAGGTGCGTGCGGGGGAGTCGCTGGAGCAGGTGGCGCAGCTGTTTCACGTGAGCGGGCAGGAGATCCGGGTTGCGAATGACCTGGCCGATACGGATCCGGTGGGCGAGGGCGATGAGCTGGTGATTCCGGTGAGCTCGCCGACGTCACCGAGCACGCGGCCGCTGCAGTACACGGCCCATAGCGGCGACACGCTGGTGACGATTGCCGACCGGTTCAACGTGTCGACGGAAGAATTGCGGACGTGGAACCATCTAGGGTCGCAGGAGGTGGAGGCGGGTTCAACGCTGTATGTGGCGGAGCCGGTGCGGCTGCCGCCGACGGCACGCGGACATGTGCGCGGACGGGGACGGTCGTATGCGGTGCGAGGGCGTGGCGGCAGGGGTGTGCGGGCCGCGGCGTACCGTGCCGGGTCGCAGAGTGGACATGGCCGGGTGGTGGCAAGCAGAGGACGGGGGGGTTCCGGTGCGGGCCGGATGAGCCCGGCTCTGTCCCGCTCGGGAGGAGCCGCTCACAGTTCAGCTCGGGTTGGTTCGGGGCGCGCTTCGCGTGGCGGGAGTGGGCCGAGCGGGCGTAAGAAGCGGCGGTGAGGGGGTTGCTGAGGTCAGCTGTGTTCTTTGCCGAAGGCTGGTCAGGCGGCTTTGAGAGTTTCTTGCCGGCGGCGCGCGCGAATGGAAGATTCTTCCGTGACCAGGAACAAATTACCTGAGGTTGGACGCTGCTGTTCTCCCGGGATGTCAATGGGGTGCGCGTAGAAGTCAGGCACCAGACCCGCAGACTCGCGGCAGGAATAGCGGTGCGAGACAAACGCGAGCCAGGCAGAGTGGTCCCGGCCTAGTCTGGGGTCACTTTCGGCCCATTCTTTGAGCAGAATGGTGCATTCCGTGCAGACCGGCATTTCTTCCGCGTGCAGCATTTCGTCGAACTCTGTCTGTTTCATGCCGGTGTAACGTGCAAGCGGGAGGCCCAAATCAGGGCTTCTCCCACAGAAGTCGCAGACGTGACGCCTTCTGGCTACATCGGTGCCGGTTTTGAGCTGGTTGGATTTGTTCAGGCTCGTCGTGGTTGGCAGGAAGTGGGTCTCTCCGCTTCGCTTCACTTCGGTCGAGCTGACAGAGCTTTACCGATGCGAGACATGCTCTAGGGGGGCCTGCGGTGCATCCACTGCGGTGCGGATGGCGGACCAGAGAGCGTTGCGGCCGGCGATGAGGCCTGGGCTGCTGGCCTGGGGCCATGCGCCCAGGGTGATGATGACCAGCTTTCTTGCCGGGTCGATGAGGAGGGATTGGCCGAAGATGCCGAGTGCGGCGAAGCTGCCGTCGGCGTAGGTCCACCATTGATAGCCGTAGCCACGGCCAGGTTCGCCGGTGGGCTGCTGCGTGCGCGTCGCTTCCTTCAGGTAGGTGGCATCGAGCGGCGCGTTGGACGGGATGCCTTCCCTGCCCTGTTCCCTACCTAGGCGGACGAACTCGCCGAAGCGTCCCCAGTCCTGCAGGGTGGCACTGATGCCGGAGCCGCCGTAGTCGCGGCCGTCTTCCGCGATCCAGGTGGCGTCGCCGGCCATGCCGAAACGATTCCATACGGTTTGAGTCAGGTAAGCGCTGAGGGACCGGCCCGTGGCGGCGCGTACGAGCGCACCGGTTAAGTCGGTTTCGCCTGTGTTGTAGAGCCAGCGGGTGCCGGGTGTGCTTTGCCGCGGCAGTTTGCGCATGTAGTCCACGACGGTGTCTGTGCCGGGGACGGCGGGCGTGCTGTAGAGGCGGACGTTGTCACTGTCCGGCGCGGTGTAGTTCTCCACCCAGCGGACGCCGCTGGTCATGGTGAGAAGCTGCCGGATGGTGACGCCGTCGTAGGCGCTGCCCCGCATCTGCGGAAGGTAGGCCGTGACCGGGTCGTCCACGCTGCGAATATGGCCGTCCCGCAGGGCCGCACACACGAGTGTGGAGGTGACCGACTTGGTCATGGAAAAAGAGGTCCAGCGGGTACTGCGATTGCTATGCAGACCGTACTGCTCCAGGCGGATGCGGCCGTCCTGCAGCACGAGGACGCCGGCGAGGCGATCGCGTTGCATGAATGCCTGGAGCGGCTGGCCTTGGACTTGCAAAGCGATGCGCTTGCCCGGAGGCAGCAGGTACGGGTGTGGGCTGTGCGCGATGCGGTTCGTGGGGAAGAGGCGGTCCATGTGGGCGAAACGCCACTCGCGCTGCGGCTGTGTCCACTGCAGGTCGGCGGCGAGGCGCTGGCCGACAGTCTGCGGGGCCTGCCGTTGGGATGTTTGGCAAGGTGCAGGAAAGGCGATGAGTAGGAGTGCGATGAGCCGGCAGCTCGTGGACCGAAAATATAGGGAGAAGGCTGCAGCCTGGGGCGAACAGTTCGCTTTCGAGGAAAAGATGCATGAAGGATTGCTTGTGCCTGGGACCGCTGCTGGTTTGCGATTCCTCCTCTGTATGTACATCTACTTGAAGCGTTCTCCTCCAGTTAAGTTAGACCTGGGCGTTGCCCGAGGCTAGGGGAACACGGCTTTCAGCCCGAAGAACATGCAGCTACGTCCTGAATGAAGCGCAGTTTCCGAGTGCGCAGTAATGCAAATCGGCCTTGCTGGCAAGCGTGGAAATCGGAGAATGATTTGCGCCTTTTGTGCAAAACCCCGATTGCGCCGCCGGATGGGCACGGTGCGTTTCCTGCACAGAGACTCAGTCAGGAATGCAGGTAAACCGTTGTATCGATTCGAGTTGCAGCGTGCAGGAAATGTTTCAATTGTGCAAAGGGACTGTGAATGGCACGGTCTGCCGAGATGTGTCTCCGGAAATCCACAGAAGCTTCCACAGGCACAACCGATGAGCGGAAACGGCGGAAGGACGGCAGGGAGCCTGCCGTCCTTCTGTGCGGGTTGAGCGATTACTGACGTGGTGTTGCAGGGCGCGGGGCGGCCGGACGCGGCGTGGTGCGCGGTGCCGGGGTGGAGACGCCGCCAGCGGGAGCAGCTACGCCTGAGGCGGTGTTATAGGCTTCAATCACGGCGCGGGTGATGTCAGTTTTGGTGTCTGCGAAGAGGACGTTGCTTTGCTGACCGCTGACATCGAGCAGGAGGGTGAAGCCTTTCTGCTGCACGTAGGTCTGCATGGTTCCGTTCACCTTTTGGGCGATGCGGCCGTAAGCTTCCTGCAGGTCGGTCTGGTAGGCGGCGCTGGCGTCCTCACCATCGCGCTGCAGCTGCTTTTCCTTGGTATCGATGGTGCGGGCGCGGTTTTGCTTTTCGGTATCCGAGAGGTTGGGCTGGCTTTGCAGCTGCTTCTTCAGGCTATCGACGTCGGCACCTTCGGAATCGATCTTGGCCTTCTGCGGCTGGTATTTCGCCTGGAGGTCCTGAATGGCCTTCTGTCCCTCGTTGGTGGCGAAGACGGCGGCTTCAAAGCTGACGAGGGCGATTTTAGCGGGAATGGCCTCCGGCACGGGCGCTGTGGCTGGTGCCGAGGCGGCGGGTGCCGGCGCGGTAGCGGGTGTCCTGGGCGCGGTCGTTTGAGGTGCGGCGGCCTGGGCGAGCAACGCGGAAGACAGCGCAAGAGAGAGAGCGGCGACAGCGAGCGTCGGCACGGTAGCGAGGCGATTCATGTGGATGGGAAAGCTCCTTGAAATGTTTGGGGGCATCTGTTGGACGCCGCTCCGGCTGCCGGGTCATGCTCCTGGTGCCGAGCGAACCGCGCCGATACCGGGCTTCTGCCTCAGATTCTACTGAGAGACCGGACGAGCGAAGGAGACGCTCTCCCCGGCACACGGACCCGCACAGAACCAGGCATAAGTATAGGGTCGGCTGCGATGAGGGTCAAACTCCAGATGCATTTGACGGAGGCAAGACCAGTTAGACCGTGGATGGAGGCAAGGCGTTTACAGGCGGGGTTGCGTGTCGTTTGCCGACGACGAACGCCAGCGAGGAGTCCTGATCTAGCCATTTCAACATTACAGTTAGATGAACGAACGCCAAATCACGTCACCCGCTTTCCGGAAAGAAGTATGCGCAGAAAAGTTTTGATACGCCCCTTCGCCATGACGAAGCAACTGTCTCTCTTGCCCTCAAATCCTTGGACGCGCTGCCTTTTTGCCCGGCGGAGCTTTCTGAGTCTTTTACCTGTGCTTCTGTTTTTATTGCACGCCGGCTCCGCGCGAGCCGACTCTTTCGCGGTGACCTATACGGTTTCACAAAACGCGGATTCGACATGGCAATACGCGTACACCTTGTCAGGAAACTTTTCCGCTGGCGACGACCTTGCCATTCTTTTCCCCTATGGCAGTTCCTCCATGCTGACGGACACAAGCACCACGAACGCGGACTGGATGACCTTTGTGCTGCAGCCGGATGCGCTGCTACCGGCCGATGGTGAGTTCGATGCGGTGGCGAACGTGAGAAATCCAGGCTTGCAGCAGGGATTCAGCGCTTCTTTTCTGTCCTTGAACAGTGGGGTGCCGGGGGCGCAATCCTTTCAGCTTTACGACTCGGCATTCAACCTCGTGTCCAGCGGTACGACGACTCCAGCGGCTGACGCCGATCCCGGCAGCACGGCGTCCATCCTCGCAACTCCAGAGCCCGGATCGCTCACCTTGCTGGGAACGGCTGCGCTTGGACTGCTTCCACTGGTGCGCCGCAGATTGCAAGCCGCGGGCTAGGTTGTTGCGAATTTATAAAACGAGCGTCGCCGCTGCAAATATGCGAGATGTACGCCAGCTTTTGAACGTGAACTTTGAAGTTTGGCCACGGCCATGGAGAGCCATGATGTCCCGCCTGTTTGACGCTTACCAACGCCTTCACACTCTTTCTCTGCTTCTGATCGCACTTGCGTTCGGCACAACGGGAATACCTGCCGTAGCGCAGCTCTCGATCGGCAGTTACCACGTGCAGAGCACGACGCGTGTTTCGACATACCAGACCGACTTTGTTTACACCGTGGATGTGGTGAACAGCGCGGCGGCGCAGCAGGGCGTTGTTGCCACGGTGAGCAGCAATTCGACACAGACGCTGGTGACAAAAGCATCGGTTCAGGTGGGCGGCGTGGCGGCGAAGACGACGGTGACCAGCAGCGATACATTTGTGATCCGCCAAGACCGCCGCTTCGCGTTCAACCCGGCGAACCTGCAGTGGAAATTTCAGGGCAGCTATGCGGAGCCGTCCGGGACGGTGGTCCCGACCGGCAACCCACAGGTGGCGCTGTACACGACGCCCGTTCCGGCTGCCGGCGCGGTGACCGTCCGCTTTGGCCCGGATACGTCGTATGGCCGTCAAACCTGGTCGCAGGCGGCCACCGCCGCCGGATCCGTTCCGATTCAGGTGGCGGGCATGCTGGCCAATACGACCTATCACATGCAGGCCACGGTGACTTTCACCGATGGCTCAACCGTGATGGATACGGATCACACATTTACGACGGGCACACCGGTGAACGTGCCCAAGATTTCCGCCAGCACGACAGCCGGCATGACACCGCAGCCCGGCGTGGAGCAACTGACCTTTGTGACGCTTCCCTTTCTGGGAGTCGCGGTGACCGATCTGGCGGGGCGGCCGATCTGGACGTACCAGTTCACGCCGAACAATGTGGGCTCCGTGATTGAGGGGGCCAAGCTCATGCAGAATGGGCACTTTATCGTGTCGATCGGCGAAGGGAATGGCTTCCCGCTGCAGAACAGAACCAACCCCGCTGGCGTGGTGGTGGCGATCCGCGAGGTCGACCTGGCCGGCAATACGGTGCAGGAACTGCCCATCGCCGAGTTGAACCGGCGCATGCAGGCCGCGGGTTACAACCTGAACCTGCTGGAGTTTCACCATGAGGTGACGCCGCTGCCGAACGGACACCTGCTGGTTCTTTCCAACACCAGCCGGTCCTATACAGATCTGCCGGGGTATCCGGGCACGACAAGGGTTTTAGCGGATACCGTGATCGACCTGGACCAAAACATGAATCCGGTGTGGGTTTGGGATGAGTTCGATCATCTGGACGTGAACCGGCACCCGTACAACTTTCCGGATTTGACGCACACGAACGCGATCACGTATTCGCCGACGGACGGCAACATGTTCGTTTCCATGCGGCACCAGAACTGGGTGGTGAAGGTGGACTACCGCAACGGTGCCGGCGGCGGCGGTATTCTCTGGCGGCTTGGCTACCAGGGCGACCTGACTCTGCTGAATGGGGTGGACCCGACCGATTGGGAATATGCGCAGCATATGCCCACGCTCTTTACACCGCAGAGCGCCGGCGTGTTTTCACTGGGTTTGATGGACAACGGCGATGATCGCGTGTTTCCGACAGGCGTGCAATGCGACGTGAGCGGCGGACCGGTGTGCCACTACACGACGGTCCCCGTTTACCAGATCGATGAAGCGGCAAAGACCGCGACACTGATCTCTCACCAGATTTTGCCGCCGAACCTGTACAGTTTTTTTGGCGGCGGCACCGACCTGCTGGGGAACGGAAATATCGAGTATGACCTGTCTTCCACGACGCCGACCACGGACTCCGATGTCTTCGAGGTGACACCGACGGCAACACCCCAGACGGTGTGGCATCTGCATACGTCCGGCGCGAACGCTTACCGGGGGTTCCG
>CAXTPQ010000067.1:11666-15956 GCA_964246215.1 uncultured Terriglobus sp.
CCAGTGTTCGGTGCGGCTTTGGAGGAGGTCGAGGGGGAGGGCTCCGGCGTTGAGAATTTCGTCGTGGAAGGTGCGGATGTCGAAGCGGGTGCCGAGTTGGTCGCGAGCTTCTTCGCGGAGTTCTCGGATTTTGAGCTGGCCGAGTTTGTAGGCGAGAGCCTGACCGGGGTTGGCGATGTAGCGGTCGGTTTCGGACTGGGCGAGCGGCTCGTTGACGTCGTTGCTGAGCATGTAATCGACGACCTGCTGGCGGGTCCAGCCCATGTCGTGAAGGCCGGTGTCGACGACGAGGCGGACGGCGCGGAAGAGTTCCGAGTTGAGGCGGCCGTAGTCGCTGATGGGGTTTTGGTAGAAGCCGACCTCCTTGCCGAGCTCTTCCGCGTAAAGTGCCCAGCCCTCGACGTAGGCGGTGGAGCCGCCGCCGCCGAATTTTCGGAAGCGCGGCAGGCCGGTGAGCCCCTGCTGAATGGAGAGCTGCATGTGGTGGCCGGGAATGCCCTCATGATAGGCGACGGCTTCGTCGTCGACGAGGGTACGCTGCGCGAAGTTGGAGGTGGCGACGGAGACGCGGCCGGGGTGTTTGCCGTCGGGCGTGCCGGTTTGGTAGTGGGTGCTGGTGGCGGCCTGGAAGGCCGGGATGGCTTCCACGGTGACGGGCGATTTGGGCAGCAGGCCGAAGAGCTCCGGCAGCTTGGGCTGCATCTGCGCGATGTATTTGCGGAAATCGTCAAGGATTTGTTCGGAGGAGGTGGGAGTCCACTTTGGATTTTTGGCGAGCGCGGTGCGGAAGCTGGCGAGGTCGGCGAAGCCCTGCTGCCTGGCGATGTCCGTCTCAAGCGCGGTGATGCGGGCGACCTCTTGCAGGCCGAGTTCGTGAATTTGTTTCGGGGTCAGGTCAGTGGTGGTCTGGTTGTGGACGGCGGCGCGGTAGCGGCGTTTGCCGTCGGGCAGGCTTTCGATGGAGAGTGTGGTGCGGCCGTGCGGGGCGTAGTCGGTCTTGATGAAGGCGGCGAAGGCGCGGTAGGCGGGAACGACTTCGTTGGTGATGGCGGTGTTGATTTCCGTGGTGAGGCGCTGCTTGTCCGCATCGGAAAAGCCGGCGGGAAACTTGGTCAAAGGCAGCTCGAAGGGGTTGGCGGCGATGAGGACGTCGCACTGCGCGGGGATTTTGGCGAGCAGGAAGTTGACGGGCATGAGGCCGTCCTTCTGACCGGCGCGCAGGACGTCGGTCGTCTGCTGCAGGGCTTTGGGGATGGCGTGCAGGCGCGCGATGTAATCGTCGTAATGCTTGACGGAGTCGAAGGGCATGGCGCGGGGCAGGTCCGCGAGCTGGGTGTGGGTGCCGCCCTGCTGGTCGACGGGCATCTCGTAATCCTTGAGGGCGTAACCCTCGTTGGCGCGCTCGAGGGCTCGTTTCAGCAGCTCGTGGGAGAGGGCGTCCTGCTCGGGCATGCCGTCGGTGGGGATGCTGTTGAGGCGGGCAAGAAAGGCGTTGGCCGTGCTGTGGCGCTGCGCGATGGCGGCGAGGGAGAAGTCGGGCAACAGATTGTTATAGCGGTAGTCGCCGATGGCAGTGGCGCGGGTGGGAAATTCGCGGAGGCCGTTCTCGAAGTAGTCGTCGAAGAGCTTGTTTTGCGTGTCGAGGCGCTGCTGTGCGGCGGGGTTGGGAGCCGGGCTGGCGGTTGCCGCAGCCGGAGCCTGAGCTGTGCCAGGAGTGGAGATCAAGCAGGCAGAGATAGGCAGTGCCATGGCTGCGGCAACGGTGAGAAGGCGCATGATGGTGTGAGCGTAGCATGATGACCTTTGTTTGTTCACGGGAGAGCGAAGAGACGGATGCCCGCGATGCCGGATGCGCCGGCCTGCAGGCAGAGCGGCGCGTTTGCCGCGGTGACGCCACCCAGGGCCAGCACGGGAACTTCGCCGGCGGCCTGGCATGCTTGCTGCAGGGCTTGAAGGCCTTTGCCGGGCTGTACCCGTGAGCCTGCAACGTGTTTTTCGAAGATTGGCGCGAAGAGGATCAGGTCGGCGAAGGCGGCAGTTTGCTCGACTTCCCGCGTGGTATGGCAGGCGATGCTGACCAGCAGATTGCCTCCGCTCCGCTGGGGTTTGAGCAAAGTGAGTTCGGGGGACGTTGCGGGCAGGTGTACGCCGGAGATGCTTGCCTGGCGCGCGAGGTGAAGAGGCGCGTTCAGCAGGAGGCGCAGCTTTTTGCCTTCGATGGTTTGGATTGCTGCGTGCATACGTTTTGTGAGCGCGATGAGGTTTGTTGCGCTCAGGTCTTTCTCGCGAAGTTGCAGGAAGTCGATGCCCTGGTGGGCGAGTTGCTCCGCTTGCCGCACCAGGGTGGTTTGGCGCTCCTCTTCCGAGCCGGTGTAAAGGGTTCGGTCGGTGATGGCGTATTGCAGCATCGGTTCACTTTGGTGGAGGAGTTGGATCAGGTAGAAGGTGGAGTTTGACCCACGGTTTTGCGATGAGCCGCGAAATCATGAGTGACCAGCTTCTTCATGGTTCAGCCCGGCTTATTCGTGTTTCAGCACCGGCCTTTCCCGTTATTTCCGCTCCGGCCTTTCCCGTTTCCGCGGCGGCCTTCTTCACTCGTTCGAGGTTGATGTTAGCTTTTGTTCATGCGGAAAGCTCTTTTTGTCCTCCTTGCCTTGGCGGGTGTTGCCTCTTTTGCCGTGAGTGCCGGCCTTGCTCAGGCCTCGCCCGACAGCACGGTTCAACTCTTGCAGAAGCTGGCTGACGCGCCTGGACCTTCTGGCGCGGAGGAGGCTGTGCGCGCGCTGATGGTGCCGGTGATGAAGGCAAACAGCACATCGCTGCAGTATGACGGGCTGGGGTCTGTGATTGCGCAGCAGGGTGCCAGCGCAGGATCCAGCGGGCCGCGCATCATGATCGACGCACACATGGACGAGCTGGGCGGCATGGTGCGGCGGGTGACGCCCAACGGCTTTGTGACGATGCAGATGCTGGGTGGCTGGCTGGACCAGGCGCTGGTGGACCAGCGGTGGATCATCCTTGGCTCGAAGGGGCCGGTGCACGCGGTGATGGGCATTCGCGACATTCATGTGGTGCCGGCGGATGAGCGGACCAGGGTCTACCCGCGCGACGCGCTGATGATGGATGTGGGCGCGAAAACCGCCGCGGAGGTGGCCGCGCTGGGCATTACGCCCGGCGACCCGGTGGTGCCGGATGCGCCCTTCACCGAGATGAACGGCACCGGTAACTACCTGGGCAAGGCTTGGGATGACCGCATCGGCTGCGCGGTGCTGCTGATGGCGATGCAGCGGACGGCGAAGCTGGCTCACCCCAACCAGCTTTTCTATGTGGCCACGGTGCAGGAGGAAATTGGCCTGCGTGGCGCACGCACCGCCTCTCAGGTAGTGAAGCCCGATATCGGCATTGCGCTCGAGGGTGGCATTGTCGGCGACACGCCTGGCTCGCATCCCGAGGAGACGCAGGCCAAGTTGGGCGGCGGCCCGGGCATCTTCCTCTACGACTCGAGCGCGCTTGCGAACCGCAAGGTTGTCGCCTTTGTGAAGCAAACGGCGGCGGCGAAGAACATTCCGCTGCAGCTCGATCTGGTGCAGGGGTACGGCGACGATTCGGCGGAGATGCAGCTTTCGAACGGCGGCGTGCCTACGATCAATATCGTGGTGCCGGTGCGATACACGCATGCGCACAACGGCATTGTGAACCGGCAGGATTTCGACCGGACGGTGGATTTGCTGGTGACGCTGCTGACGTCGTTGGACGGAAAGACGGTGCAGCAGTTGCGGGATTTTGCTCCGGGTACGCCGTAACGGTCTCGTAAGGAAGCTCTGTGCGCCAGAAGTTAGCACGGAACCGCAGGTTGGACTCCTCCGTGATGGCGACGGATTCGCTGGGCTTGGAGTCGAGGTTTTCTAGCCCGGGGCGCATTGAGAGGTCAGACGCGCTCGGGTGAGTTTACGTGTGTGCGCCTCGTCGGCGCGTGGAAGTCGGTGGGTTTGTTGCGGATCCATCGCAGAAAGCGCTGCATGTCCTCACGGGACCGCAATGCGTCCAGGTCTGCATACTTCTCTGCCAGGTCGTGGTTGGACACATGCGCGTGAATGGCGCGATGGCAGATGGGGTGCACCGGCACGGTCTGGTGGCCGCCCCGGCTCTTGGGCACTGGATGATGCCACTCCACGCGCGAGCCAAGCGTGCGATGGCAGAATGCGCAGGTGGCGGGCTGTGCCTCGTCGCCACGCGCGGCCTGCTCGATCTGTTGCACTTGCTGTTTTCGCTTGATTCTGCCCAGCATGT
>CAXTPQ010000068.1:0-3419 GCA_964246215.1 uncultured Terriglobus sp.
CAAAGTCCGCTCCGCCCCCGGCTGGCCAGCATGCCTCAGGCACGCGCGTCGTAGCTCAACGAGGTTGTCATCCTGAATGGAGTGAAGGATCTGCTTCCTGCCCGTGCCATCACACCTGCCAGGAAAGGGATCCTTCGCAGGCTCCGCAAGACATCTCTTACTGAGAACAAGCCTGAGCCGCAGGCGTGCCGGGCTCGTTTCAGGAGAAGAAACGGTCCACCGCCGCCCAATCATCGGCTCGGTGCCAGCCATGGGCTTCTGCATTCAGGCTTAGGTTGTGCGGCGTCGAGAAGAGAATTCCCTTGCCGCTGAATGCCCTGAGCTGCCGGGGGTTGTCGTCGATCAGGTAGTCGGCGTGCAAGATAGCCTTGGTGCCGCAAAAGACATAGTGCGAGGGCGGCAGGAACGGAAAATGCCGTTGCAGCCAGGTGAACTTCGCGTTGAACGATCTTGGGACTTCCATCGCCGCGGACGCGACATACACCTCATGCTCACGGCTCAGCCGCTCCAGCACACTTTGTGCACCGTGCATGAGCGGCAAGTCGGCGAAGAACTCCGGATCATCCAGATACGCCGCCAACTGCTCATGACGGTCGCTGGGCACTGCCTGCCAGAGCCATTTGCCGTTCAACTCAGCCTTGGTCAGGGTTTCGCCATACTCCCGGTTGTACCGCCGCAGGTGCTCCAGCACCGTGTCGGCCATCACCTCATCCATATCCACACAAATTCGAGCCATCGCTTCGCAGGTTAGCATTGCAGTGCAAAGACTGGCAGACCGGCCTCTTCACAGGGGAAGAGTGGCGGCCAGCGAGCAGGACTTTTCCAGCATCTGGCCGACTGGCCGGGGCAAAATGGTCCGCTTGCACGGAAGTCATAGCGTTCCGCCGAAAACTGATTGACTTTCGCGAGAGCTTTGCGTGAGATATTGAGGTACGGTGAAACGGGCTGCAAGCTGGCACCGCTGCACCGTGACGGTACCCTCGCCCGCTACAGACGAGGAATACCGGTTGTAGTGAGACGGTTACGCAAAGGCTAGAAATGCCAATGCGCAAACACACGGAACAACAGGTAGAGGAAGATCTCAGTTGGGATCTCTACCCGATGTCCCCGCCATGAAAACCGTACAGGTCTCATTGGCGGCTCCTTTCCTTCGAGATCACTCCGGGGCCTGTAACCCCGGAGTGTTTCGGTGCCGGAAAGGATCTGCGATCAGATTTAGCTCTGCTCGGATACTTACTTTCATCATGATCGGGAGTGTCGCGCAAACGCTGAGAGCGCTGGATACCACTTCGAGAATTCTGCCATACCACTTTCAGGTGATTGCAGGCCTCTAGTCTGGTGACGACCGCTGTGGCTAAAGCCGACTTTGTCCAGTACCCCTGATCCGCCGAGCCTTTAAAGCGTTTCTCGCTTAAGTGTGATTGCGCTGATCTGCCGTGAAAACGATTGAGGCGGGAGAAAAGCAGGTTTCTCCACTTCGCTTCGCTTCGGTCGAAATGACAGAGCTCTAGC
Organism: uncultured Terriglobus sp.; assembly: GCA_964246215.1. Classification (GTDB taxonomy): domain Bacteria; phylum Acidobacteriota; class Terriglobia; order Terriglobales; family Acidobacteriaceae; genus Terriglobus. Next base: position 1,513 of record CAXTPQ010000068.1, read on the forward strand.
TGTGCGAGAAAAGCTTTAGACCTGAAGGTGAGACTCGGCAGCTCACTAGTCAGTCGAAAGCCCGGCGATCAGCACGCTATCGGCGGGCAACTCCACTTCCGCGTTCTCGCCCGTGAGCCGATACGTGCCGGCACCGAAGAGCGTTTTGGAAGCCTTCCTGCCCGCTGCATCGGTATGGCTCACGTCAAAATGCACGCGAACGTCCTCTGCACCGAGATGGATGGCGACCAGCACTCTTTCAACACCCTGCGTGCGCAGAAAGACGATGGCATCCGCTGAGCTGTACAGCACCTGCATTTCGCCGGTTTGCAGGGCGGGTTGTTGCGCGCGCAGCCGGAGCAAGCCTTGTGTCCAGTCGAACATCTCGCGCTGCGGAGCGGTTCGCGTTGCCGGGTCAAAGGCGCTTTGTGTCGCGCCCGCACCGCCGATGCCGGCAAAGCCGCCGGGAAAATCATGCCGATTGTCCGGGTCGTCGCCGCCGGTCATCGCGATCTCATCCCCGGAGTAAAGCTGTGGCGCGCCGCGCATGGTGAGCAGACATGCCAGCGCCAGCTTTTGCCGTGCGGCGCTCGCCCCCGGCTCGCTCAAAAAGCGCACTGTGTCGTGGTTGTCCAGAAACGGCACCAGCCGCTCCGGATGCGGGTACAGCGAGTCGCCGCGCAACGACTCCGCCAGTTGGCTCACCGGTGCGTTGCCGGTAAAGACGTTGCGCAGGCCGAAGTGCAGGGGAAAGTCGAACGGCGTCCAAAGGCCGGTGTCCATGCCAATGCGGGTCACGCCGCCCGCAAAGGCGGAGGTGACGGTCGCATCGCCGTTGAAGACCTCCCCCACGTCGGTCAGCCGCGGGTAGAGTTCCTGCAGCGTACTGTGAAGATCGCGCCAGAACTCCCGGTTCACATAGGGGAAAGTGTCGATGCGCAGGCCGTCCAGCCCTGTCTCCTCCACCCACCAGACCACATTCTCGATCAGGTATTGCGATGCGGCGGGGTCGGTCTGGTTCACGTCCGGCAGGATATCGGCAAACCAGCCCTCGGTCACGTCGCGCCGGTCACGCCATGGGCTGTGCGGATTGGTGAGCGGCAAGAAGTCGCCCTGCGCCACGCGATGGCTTGCCTTGCTGCCGTGCAGCCATTCCGGGTCCGGCGGATCGGCCGCCCAGGGGTGCGCCGGGCCAACGTGGTTCGGCACGGTGTCCATCATCAGCTTCATGCCGCGCGCATGCAGCGCGCCGGCCAACTGCTTATAGATGGCCAAGGTGCCGAAGTGCTCATCCACGGCGTATAAATCCGTCGCGCCATAACCGTGGTAGCTGCCGGCCTCGTGATTCTGCGTCACGGGTGTGAGCCACACGGTGGTGATGCCGAGTGCCTGCAGATAATCCAGGTGGTCGATGACGCCCTTCAGGTCGCCACCATGCCAGCCGCGCGGCAATGCCCGCTGGGCAGCCGCCTCCGGGCTGGAAGCAGCCGAGTGCCCTTCCGGGCCGTCATTCGACGGATCGCCATCGGCAAAGCGGTCCGGCATGACCAGGTAGAGAACGTCCTTGCTGGAGAAGCCGGCAAAGCCGCCACCGGCCGGCGTCCGGCGCTGCTCAAACCGGTAAGGAATGGCGGCGCGTCCCTCTGGCGTGGTCACGGTCAATGTCAGGCTCAGCGGCCTGGCGGGCGCGGCGTTTAGCCACAGCTCGGCCCAGTGGCCATTGGCGGAAATGCTCGCCTTCGCGACCCGCACGGCGGAGGTGCCGGTATCGAATCTTCCGCCGGCCAGGTTCTCGCCACGCACCAGCAGCATGGCCTTCGGCATATTGGCCCACCAGTTCGGCGGTTCCACGCTGCCAATTTTCGGTGTCTGAGCGAGCGCCATATGCGTGAACGGAAGAAACGCGCATAGAAGAAGCAGGTAAAAAC
>CAXTPQ010000068.1:3519-9110 GCA_964246215.1 uncultured Terriglobus sp.
GCGAGCGCCATATGCGTGAACGGAAGAAACGCGCATAGAAGAAGCAGGTAAAAACGCAGCAGGTATCTTGATTCCAACGAGCTTGGCATGCCCCACGATCGTCGCATGAATTGGTGGCACATCTCGCATCTGCTCCGACCGTTGATGGGAGTCTTCCGCCCCAGAAACCGACACTCGCACATGAACGCCACCGATCTCATTTGTCAAAAGAATCGGGTGCCCCACCTTCACGACAGTTCCAGCGTCGTGAAGGTGGGTTTTGAGGTTGCCCTGGAGGGTTCAGGGCGGGTCTCCCACCTCCGCCGCAAAGAGCGCGGCAAAGGTGGGTCCCCACTTCTTACCCGTCCCGGCTATCCGGAGTTCTATACTCCTGGCCGTTTAGAAGAGGAAGCGGATGGCCATCTGCATCTGGCGCTCGGAGGCCTGCCGCGTTCCCAGCACCTTGCCAAAGGTACCGCTCGTCGGATTGCTGTCGGGGTTGGTGAACTGCGGCGTGTTGGTCACGTTATAGACCTCCGCGCGCAACTCCGTCTTCAGCCGCTCCGTGATGCCCAGCGTCTTGAACAGCGACACGTCGCCCGACGCGATCCCCGGCCCAAAGAGCTGGTTGCGGCCGATATTGCCCTGCCGGCCCACCGGCTGCGTCTTGCTGAACTCCGTTGGATCGAAGTAGAAGCCGCTGATGCTGCGCGGGTAGGAGAGTGACTTGACGCGGTCCGCGCGGATGCTGGTGCCGCCGCCGTAGACCGGGAAGACCACCTCAAATGGAGTGCCTGTTTGCGCCGTGACGATGGTGTTCAACTGCCATCCGCCCACCAGCAGGTCGGCGCCGCGGCCCACGTTGGAGGCGAACTGCCGGCCATGGCCAAAGGGCAAGTCATACACGGCACTGCCGCTGAAGACGTGCCGCTGGTCCAGACCGCTGTTGCCATAGTTGGAGAGCGTGTTGTAGTAGTCCACGTCGCTTACGGCATAAAAGCCCAGAAAGCCGTTGGTGTTGTCCAGGTTGCGTGCGTAGGTGTAGGAACTGGTGAGCGTCAGGCCGCGGTTGGCGCGGAAGTTCAGCTGCGCCTGCAGGCTGTTGTAATGGCTCACGCCGTTGTTCAGGTTGTAGACGACCTGCCCCAGGTTCGGGAAGAGGTTCGGCCCGGTGGACCCGATCGGCTTGGTGTTGTAGTTGTAACCAGTGGCCAGGTGATTGCCAAAGTTACCCACGTAGCCGACCGTCGCCACGGTGCGTGCACCGAACTGCTGTTGCACCTGCAGATCGAATTGCTGCACGCCCGGCGTCTTTTCCGTCCGGTTCACGGCAAAGACGTTGGCGTTGGTCAGGCTGGTGGTGGTGGGCAGCGGCAGCGGGTTGGTGGCCTGTGTGCTCAGCAGCGAGCCGTTTTGCGCATTCTGCCCGGTAAAGGTGATGCGGTAGCCCGCACTCGCGTAATACGAGGTGCTGCCGCCGAAGGGCACCTGCTGGCCCAACTGGTTGTCGATGCCGCCGCGGTCCAGGAAGTAGAAGATGCCGTAACCGCCGCGCAGCACCGTCTTGCCCTGGCCGGCAACGTCATAAGCAAAGCCGAAGCGCGGGCCGATGTTGGCAAAGTTGTTGTTGATGATCGACCGGCTCACGCCATTCTGCCCGGCGATGAGCAAGTTGCCCGTCGCGGGATCCAGCGCTGCCTGCCGGTTGTGCTGCTCCGTGGGCAGGGTCAGCAGATCCCAGCGGAAGCCGAGGTTGAAGGTCAGCCGCTGCGATGCCTTCCAGTCGTCCTGCACAAAGGCACCCACTTCAAAATTGCGCGTGCCAAAGAGCCCGGTCTGCGCGCCGATGCTGTAGTTGTCCACAAAGCCGGCCAGCAGTTCGGAAACCTCATACCCGGTAAAGTCGCCGTTGCCAATTTGGAAATAGCCCTTGCCGGAGATGGGACGGAAGAAGTCCACATCGCGCCGGATGCCGTTGCCGCCCAGCTTGAAGGTGTGCCGCTTGAAGGTATACGTCAGCGCGTCGTTGATCTGATAGGTGTTTTCCGGGACCAGATAGGTGCCGTAGTCGCCCGTGTACTCCAGCTGGTTCTGGTAGCCGCCAATCAGCGCGCCGCCACCCAGTTGCGCGGTGCGGTTTGCATTCACAATGCCCAGGTTCGCGGAGATGGGCGTATTGCTGTACACCGGCTGGTTGGCAAAGGTGTAGCGGTTGTAACCCGCGCGCAACTCGTTGATGACATTGGGGCCAAAGGTGTGCGTTTCACCCACGGCATAGCCGCGCGCGTGCACATAGCTGACACCGGAGGCGAAGCCCGCGGGCAGCAGCGGAAAGCGCGAAGTCCGGCTAAAGTTGCTGTTGTCATACGCGAAGCGCGCAAAGAGCCGGTCATTGGCACCGGCGTTGTAGTCCGCGCGGGCGTCCAGCGTGTTGCTGTGGGTGATGTTGTTGCGGATGGTGCGGTAGTTGCTCTGCGTACCGTTTGACGCGCCGGGGATGTTCGGCAGCGGAAAGGCATTCAGATACTTGACCGCGGCGGCATTCAGCCGGTTGGTGGGAATCTGGTTGCCGGCAAACTGCTGGCAGGTGAGCGGATCGTAAATGCCGCCGTTCACCGGGAGGGTCGTTGCTCCGGCCACGCCGCAGATGGAAGGTGCCTGCGTGGTGCCCTGGCCCAGCAGCTCAGCGAAATTTCCCGAGCGCATGAGTTGCGTGGGAACGGTCACGATCTCCGGGTTCAACGGCGAGTTGGAGCGGTTGCCCTGGTAGTCCGCAAAGAGGAACAGTTTGTCCTTCAAGACCGGACCGCCCACCGTTCCGCCAAACTGGTTCTGCTTGAAGGGCAAAGGCGGAGTCGCGCTTGCCCCCTGGAAGCGGTAGTTTGGGCTGGCGTCAAACAGGCTGGAGCGCGCGAACCAAAAGGCCGATCCATGAATGCTGTTGGTGCCGCTCTTGATGGAGCTCTGGATGATGGAACCACCGGCCCGGCCGAACTCCGCGGGTGCCGTGCTGGTGTTCACGCGGAACTCCTGTGTGGCTTCAATGTTGGGGAAGAACTCCAGCGTGTTCACCAGGGCTTCGTTGTTGTCCACGCCGTCCAGCAGAAAGTTGTTGGCCTGCGGCCGAAGCCCGTTGGACGAGATCGATCCGCCGCCGGACGCGGAGTTGCGGAAGGTCTCCGCATCGCCGTTCACGCCGGAAGCGGAGTTGCCGTACTGGCCGCGCGTGACACCCGGCGTCAGCAGCGCGAGCTGGGTGAAGTTGCGGCCGTTCAGCGGCAGCTCCGTCACCTGGCGGCCTTCAATCACCTCGCCGATGGACGAGGTGGCGGCGTCTACCAGCGGAGCCTCGCTGGTGACTTCAACGGTTTGCGTGGTGCCGCCAATGGCGAGCTTGAAGCTGACCGTCTGCACGGCGGAAACCTGCAGATCGAAAGTCTGTGTCGCGGTGTCAAAGCCGGCCATGGTGGCGGTGACCTTGTAGCTGCCGCGGGGAAGTGCGGGAAAGTTGAAGCTGCCGGAAGCATCGGCCGTGGCGTTCTGCGCCGCGGAGGTTTCGACGTTGGTGATCGTGACGGCGGCATTCGGGATTGCCGCGCCGGTGGTGTCGGTCACGGTTCCCGTCACACGCCCGTTGTCAGACTGCGCCAGCAACAAGGAAGGCAGCAGGACAGGTGCGGTGAGCGCAAAACTGACGGTCACAGCCGCACGCGCCAGCTGAAAGAGGGAGGAGGAATCGTTTCGCATAAGCCTTTGCAACACTGGGGATAACTCTTTGGACAACGCTCAAGGCTATCCGGATTCACAGACCATTTACAAGTGCCCAGCCGCTTACCGCCTGTAAAAACGCGGGGGACCTGCAAGAGCCGCCGTAAGCACGGCGAGCGCTGCCCCGGAAGTGGTACGCCAGATTTTGCGTCCGGGAAGTTGCCGGCTCAGTCCAATGCTTTAAATGGCATCCTCAACCATGGAAGAGACCGGCCAATCGGCCGAGGTGGCCGCAGCCAGCCAGCAGCCGTGGAAACCCAAGCACAATCCTTGGCTGATTGCGCTGACGGTAACGCTCGCGACGTTTATGGAGGTGCTCGACACTTCCATTGCCAACGTCGCGCTGCCGCACATCGCCGGATCGTTGGGCGCTTCACAGGACGAGGCGACCTGGGTGATTACCAGCTATCTGGTGGCCAATGCCATCATCCTGCCCATGTCGGCGTACCTGACGACCTTTGTCGGCCGCAAGAAGTTCTACATGAGTTGCGTTGTGCTCTTCGGCATTTCGTCGGCCATGTGCGGATTTGCGCCGTCGCTGCCGATTCTGATCATCTTCCGTTTGCTGCAGGGTGCCGGCGGCGGCGGCCTGGGACCCAGCGAACAGGCCATCCTGGCTGATACGTTTGAGCCCCGGCAACGTGGCCAGGCCTTTGCGCTCTATGGTTTAGCGGTGGTGGCGGCACCGGCCATCGGCCCAACGCTGGGCGGTTGGATTACTGACAACTACAACTGGCGATGGATTTTCTTCATCAACGTGCCCATTGCCATTCTGTCGCTCATCCTGACCACCCGCATGGTGGAGGATCCGCCGCACATTACCGCCGAGGTGGAGGAAAGCAAGCGCAAGGGCCTGAACCTGGATTACGTCGGCTTTGCCCTGCTGGCGCTCGGCTTCGGCTCGCTGGAATTTGTGCTGGACAAGGGCCAGGAAGACGACTGGTTCGGCTCGCACATCATCACCTTCTTTACCGTCCTGTGCGTCACCTGCCTGGTGGGGCTGATCGTCTGGTCGCTGCTTCGGTTGCGCGCCGGCAGCAAGCCCATTCTGAACCTGACCCTTTTCAAACAGAAGAGCTTTGCCGTCAGCTTTGTCATGCTCTTTACGCTCGGCTTTTCGCTCTACGCGACGACAGTGCTGATCCCGCAATACGTGCAGACGCTGCTCGGCTACACGGCGGAACTGGCCGGCCTGGTCATTTCACCGGGCGGCATCACCATCATGCTCATGATGCCGGTGGTGGGCATCCTGATCACGCGGGTCGATCCGCGCGCCATGATCACCTTCGGCTTCCTGATTCTGGGCACTTCGCTCATTTTGATGTACACCCACATGAATCTTGGCTCCAGCTTTAAATCCATCATGTGGCTGCGCATCATTCAGTCGGTTTCGCTGGCCTTTCTCTTCATTCCCATCAACACCATCGCGTACAACAACATTCCACGATCGCAGAACAACGACGTTTCCGGTCTGTCGAACCTGGCGCGTAACGTGGGCGGCTCCGTCGGCACGGCCTTTGTGGCCACCATGCTGTCACGCCGGAGTCAGGCCCACGAAAACTACATGGTCCAGCATCTGGCCCCGGGCACCCCATTCTTCGATCAACGCGCGCAGGCCTTTGCCGGGTTTTTACAAGGCGGAGGCGGTCCGGGTGCCGGCAACAGCTTGGACGCGATGAACGCCGCCCAGGGCCGCATCTACGGCCTGCTGCATGCACAGTCCTCCATGCTGGCCTACCTGGATATCATTTCGGTGCTTGCCATCTTCTGCTTTACCGTGGTGCCGCTGGTCTGGATTGTGGGCAAGCCGGCCAAGGGCGGAGACGCTCCGGCGCATTAGAGAC
>CAXTPQ010000068.1:9210-13199 GCA_964246215.1 uncultured Terriglobus sp.
CGTGCCGTCCGGAGTTCCGGGGGCATGCGGTTTTCCGGCTCCCTGGCACCGGTTCTGCTGGTGGCGGCCGTGCTGACGGGCGGCCTCATCCTGCTCAGCCAGGCCCAGAGCCGCAATCGGCGCCTGAAGGCCGCACCGGCCATGCCGGAAGAAGAGCAGGAACTGGTGCTGGGCGAAGACGGCTGGCAGAGCAGCGCTCCGGAGACGCCCGGCCCGCTGCGCCCATGGGCTGAACTGCGGGAGCGCCGCACCGGCAAGAGCTCTCTCGTCTTGATCGGCACCACCGGCTCGTTTGCTGCCGTGCCGTTGCGGGCGCTTTCCGACAGCCAGGGCGGCCATATGCACCGGCTGCTGGTGAGAAAACTGCGCGCCCTCCGGTAGCTCTCCGCTGGCCGCTGCCGCCGCATCTAAAGGCAACAGCGGTACACTACCCGCAGCGAATTAGAGCGCCTCCGCCGAGGCCGTCGCGAAGAAAGAGAGTTCCCAATGGCCACACTTCTGGACCAGCTCAAGCAGTACACGACCGTGGTTGCCGATACCGGCGACATGAAGTCGATGGAGAAGTTCAAGCCGACCGACGCGACCACCAACCCGTCGCTGATCACCGCCGCCGCGCAGATGCCGGACTACAGCTCCATCGTGGACGACGTTTTGAAAGAGGCCAAGAACAAGGCCGGCGCCAATTCCGACGACAAGGCCGTTGCCGCCGCCGCCTTCAAGACGCTCGCCGTCGCCTTTGGCCGCAAAATCCTGGACATCGTCCCCGGCCGTGTCTCCACCGAGGTGGATGCGCGCCTTTCTTACGATTCGGCCAAGACGATCGACATGGCGCACGACATCATCAAGCAGTATGAAGACGCGGGCGTCGACCGGAAGCGCATCCTGATCAAGATCGCCTCCACCTGGGAGGGCATCAAGGCCGCCGAAAAACTGGAGCAGGAGGGCATTCACTGCAACCTGACGCTGCTCTTCGGCCTGCACCAGGCCATCGCCTGCGCGGAGGCCAAGGTCACGCTGATCTCGCCCTTCGTCGGCCGCATCCTGGACTGGTACAAGAAGGACACCGGCAAGGACTACCAGGGTGCCGAAGATCCCGGCGTGCAGTCCGTGACGACCATCTACAACTACTACAAGAAGTTCGGCTACAGCACCGTCGTGATGGGTGCCAGCTTCCGCAACATCGGCGAGATCAAGGAGCTGGCCGGCAGCGACCTGCTCACCATCTCGCCCAAGCTGCTGGAAGAGTTGAACTCCACCGAAGGCGACCTGCCCCGCAAGCTCGACCCCGCCAAGGCAAAGGACATGGAGATCGAGAAAATCCCCATGGACCAGCAGACCTTCGAAAAAATGCACGCCGCGGACCGCATGGCCCACGACAAGCTGAAGGAAGGCATCGAAGGCTTTTCAAAAGCCCTTGAAGAGTTGGAAACCCTGCTGGAGCAGCGCGTGAAGGAATTGGCCAAGCAGGGCGAAACCGTCGCCGCGTAGGCTTTATGCTAACCGAGTCATGCCCTAGCACCAGTGTCAGCGATAGTGGTACTGGGGTATGACTTCCTGCCTCTATGCCACAAAGTTTTTTTGGGCTTAAATAGAATTACTGTTTGTTTTGAACCATTTAGCGACAAGGATTCCTGAAAAACGGGAATAGCCTTTAATAAGCAGCTAGGCCCAGAATGGCAGGTATCGCGCCAGCCGTTTTGACTCTCCTACCGTCTCGTCTGCCTTGACCCATCTCTCTTATATTGCCGCGGCAATCACTTGGGAGATGACAGCGCTCTTATCCTCCGTCAGGCCGAAGCGCTCGCGGAGTGATCGATTCGTCATGTACTCTTGCACAACGTGCTTCAACGTGGCGTGTTGAAAGCAGGCCCGAATCCTGTCTGCCCGACTCATCGCCTCAAACGGCTGCGGTCCATGCACAATGACCACAGTTCTCCCGTGCGTAGTGGTAAAGTCCGGTGCGGGAAGTTGGAAGAACTCGACAGCTCCGACTACTTGATCAATCCCGCTACTCTTCTCCTCGCAGACACCCATTCTCCGAGCAAGATCAGCCAGGCGCTCATTGCGGGACTGGTAGCCGTCAATGAACCTTTCAATTGGAATGATGGGTTCACCGGGACTCGAGATCTCAACTCGGTTGCTGTAAATCTCGACCATGACCGATGCACCTTGTATCTTAAAGTCTTGGTGCACCAAAGCGTTCGCGACAAGTTCACGGATAACAATCTCTGGAACTAGCTTTTGCTCGCGTCGCAGAGCCTCCTCGACAACTTCGTTCTGTGGCAGCTGAGCCATCACAAATTGAACGAGAGCCTTGAAGCCGACGACATATCCCGGCTCATGAATGTGGTCGAGCTTTGTGGAAACTTCGACGTCCCTGCGTAGACTACGACTCTGGACGCTTTTCGTGAGATGTCCGGGAACTCGTTCAAGCGTTTCGCTAGAGACAATGCACCTAGTCGATTGATCTTGTATCCCCGACTATCGTGTCCGATTAACCTGTCCTGCTCTAATCTTTTAATGACGCCATCTGGTCTGTTGGATACGGCAACTTGCGCAATTCGAAATAGGTCTGTGTGTCGAGCAGCTCAACAACCTCTTGGCTGGAGAGCCCTGTTTTACTCGTCTCTTCCGACCAATCGGGCTGTCCCTCTGCGAAAATCCGCCGCAGCCGATCTTCACTCATCGGAACGAGCTGCTCTCCAGAGCACATGAGATATTTCGCTTCAAGGTTGTAGGCCGTTCCGTTCGGGCGTGAGGGAACGTGGAAAACAATGACCCGCCCCGCGGGATGATGCACCTGCTCTACGTCGACTCGAAAGCCAATACGATTAAAGAGATCTTGCGTGATCTTCAGAACGTCAGGAAAAGCAGATGTGCCCACGACTGGGCGGGGCGGCGCGTCTGCTATGCCAAGCAGTAAATGGCCGCCTCCCTCGTTCGCAATTGCGATGCAGTACTCGTAGAGTTTGCGGCTGTCGTATTGATGCTTCGCTTCCTTAAACTCCAGCCGCTGATGTTCCTTTGGTGTAGATCGCCATAGATCAATCTGTTCGGGAGAGGTGTCCATCTACGAAAATCATACAAGTGGCGACCGAAATGCTCCTTGAGACATAGGCTGCTCATCTCATCTTTGCAGATGGAAGCTGAAGCCCAAACCTGGAACGCTCTAATCCTCTTCGCGGTAACTGCCTTCGTGCTGATGTTGGTAGCGGGTTATGTGGCCAAACGTCTCCACGACGCGAAACAACGGCTTGCACGGACCCATGCGGCCCTTAGCGCCGAGTACACGGCGCTCAATGCGAAGCATGTCGAGCTTTCACATGAAAACCGGCAGCTGTTTCTAGAGAACACCCAACTTTCCCGCCAGCATCGGACGCTTCAGGCGGAAGTCGCCAGACTTTCGGCTCCGGTGCCTCGGAAAAGCACGGAAGAACGCAGGGACGAACGCCTGGAGCAGCAGTTAGGTGCCGTGCTGCGGGAACACGTCAGGTTTTTCACCCGCAGAGTTATGAATCGCGGAGAACTCAATCTGTTCTATGCCGCACTAAATGTAACTCGGCAGCCGAAACCGGCTGACCCGTACCCGTTTTACGTCTTTCCGCAAGTCAGCCTCGGTCAGGTCATTGCAGCCGATGCGCCGCAGCCTTGGCAGGCCGATCAGGCACATCGTGCCATCAACAGCAAACGATGCGATCTCCTGTTGGCCGACCGGCACGGGTATCCCGTCGCTGTTCTGGAGTTTCAGGGCACGGGGCACGATTTGGATGGAACGGCCGCGCGACGAGACGGAATCAAGCGGATCGCGGTGGAGGGTGCCGGTATCCGATTTGTTGAAGTGGATGAGGCCATGAGTTTCACTGCCATGCAGAAGCAGATTGAAGCGATCCTGCAGCAGCACGTTACAGCAAGCGATGACAAGACGAAACGGGTTAACCCAGCCCTGTAATTCGAGGCACTGGTCATGCGGTCACAATTGAGTCGGCGCT
>CAXTPQ010000068.1:13299-15356 GCA_964246215.1 uncultured Terriglobus sp.
AGCAACGGCATCCCCGTGAACTACGTGGCCGCGCAGAACGAGCCGCTGTATGAGACGAGCGGCTATCCCACCATGTTCATGACGCCCTATGACGAGGGCACCTTTATCTCGCAGCACCTGGGCCCCGCCCTGCGCAGTGCCGGTTTCAAGAACACGGGCGGATGGAATTTCAGCAATCAGAACCTGAACCCGAACGACGCCACGCCCGGCATTCTGGGCTATGAGCACAACTGGGACAACCCCAAATACGCTGAAACATTGGCGGAAAACCCGGCAGTCCGCCAGTCGCTGGCCGGCATCTCCTTCCACTGCTACGCGGGCAACGCGGCGGACGCGCAGAACGCGGTGCACGACCTGGACGGCAGCGTGCCGATCTACTTCACGGAGTGCAGCGGCGGCACCTTCGCGCCGCAATTCTCCTCCAACCTGCAGAACATCACCGAAGGCCAGCTGATCAACGTGCTCCGCAATTGGGGCAAGACTGTTGTGCTGTGGAACATGGCGCTGGACCAGAATAACGGGCCAACGATTGAGAATGGCTGCCGCACGTGCCGTGGCGTGGTCACGGTGGACACCAGCACAAGCCCGGCCACCGTGCAGCGCAACGTGGAGTATTACGTGCTCGGCCACCTGTCAAAGTACGTGCAGAGCGGTGCCTACCGCATCGATTCCAACACCTTCGGCAACGGCAACCTGGAGGACGTGGCCTTCAAAAACCCGGACGGCTCCATTGCCGTGCTGGTGCTGAACGCCAGCAGCACACCCAGCCAGTTCAGCCTGAACTGGCACGGCAAAACGGCCAGCTATGCGCTGCCCGCCGGTGCCGTGGCCACCTTTGTTTGGCAGGGCTACACGGGCCGCACCTTTGACGTGACCGCCGGTCCCGGCGCGCTGACCGTCGCACCCGGCCAGGCAACATACTTTCAGGGAGAGACCAACCGCTACAGCGGCGACACGGCTCCGGTAAGCCTGAGCGTGCAGGGCCTGCCCGGCGACAGCGTGGGCGGCGTTCTGCCCTTGCCAACTCCCCTGCTGCATGAGTTCGTGCTGCCGATTCAGACCTTTCCCAGCACCCCGGCCGGCACCTATCCGGTCACCATCAGCGGTACGCAGGGCGGCGTCACACGTCTTTCCACGGTGAACTTTACGGTGGGCGGCAAGGAAGCTCCGTACACGGGCACACCGGCGGTCTTTCCGGGCCTGGTGCAGGCGGAGAACTTCGACCTGGGCGGCAACTACGTGGGCTACTTTAACCTGGACACGAAAGACCAGGGCAGCGCCCCCGGCTACCGCCCCGACACCACTGTCGGCATTGAAAATACGGGCGACACCGGCGGCGGCTATGACGTGGGCTACACCAAGGAGGGTGAGTACCTGCGCTACACCGTGAACGTAACGGCGGCAGGCCTGTATAACCTGCAGGCGCGCGTGGCCTCGCTGGGTCCGGGCGGCTACTACCATGTTTCGTTCGACAACCGTAACGTGACTGGAACGCTCTTTGTACCCGTCACCAACGGCTTCCAGAACTACATCACCATGGTGTCGCCCAGCTTCCTGCTCTCGCCCGGCCAGCACACCATGCAGGTCACCTTTGACGGCAACGGCCCGACCGCCGGCATGGGCAACTTCAACTGGTTCGCCGTGCAGGCACCCAGCGCAAGCACGTCCTTCAATGGCGCGCCGCACAGCATTCCCGGCAAGATCGAAGCGGAAGACTTTGACAAGGGCGGCAAGTCCGCCGCGTACTGGAACGGTGCCGCGCAGAACAACGGTGGCGCCAACTACCGTCCGGGTGAAACGGTCTACATCGAGACCTCCACGGACAGCGGCGGCGGCTACGACGTGGGCAACACCCAGCCGGGCGACTGGCTGAACTACACCGTCAACGTGGCCGCGGCAAGCACCTACACGCTGCATGCCCGCGTGGCCGGCGGCGTGGGCGGTGGCAGCTTTCACCTGCTCGTAGATGGCCAGCGCGTGACGCAGAACATCTCCGTGCCGGAGACCGGCGGCTACCAGAGCTGGCAGACGCTTGATGTGCCCGGCGTCCGCCTGCC
>CAXTPQ010000069.1:0-14855 GCA_964246215.1 uncultured Terriglobus sp.
GGGTTGGTGTGGGTGTCGACGCTGCGGATGTTGGTGTCGTCGTCGGAGATGGTGGCGGTGAGTTCTTTCAGCATGCCGGCTCGGTCGTCGCAGGTAATGACGAGGCGGACGGGATAGCGGACCGGGCGCGGGGTGCCCACGTTGGGAGTGGTCAGTGGTACGTGGTAAGTGAGGTCTCTGGCGGTTCTGGACTTCTTCGCTGCACCCACAGCTGGAGACTGGCTTGAGAGGTCCGGAACGGCAGGAGTGGACGTCGACACAACGCCATTTGTCTTGGCGAGACGCGCGGCTTCTTCGGCTCCTTGGCGGGCCAGGTCCTCCGGCGTGGGAGACCACTCGACCTGGATGCGGCGGTCCGATTCGTAGAGCAGGTTTTGTACGTTGGGGCAGGTGCGGGCGTGCACGGCGACGCCTTTGCCACGGGTCACGTAGCCGACGATTTCTTCGCCGCGGATGGGGTTGCAACAGCGCGCGCGGTAGACGAGCAGGTCGCCCTGGCCCTCGACCTGGAGGGACTCGGAACCTTTGGCGAAGTAGATTTTGCGGGCGGTGTCAGTGAGTTTGCCGACCTCATTGCCGGGAAGGCCGGCTTTGGCTGGGTTAAAGTTGGCGGGGGTGGCCGCAGCTTCGGAACCCACCTTCATCGACGATGAGGCTGTCGATAAAGGCAGGGCACCCGCATTCGGTGTGCCCGCGTTGGCTTCGTCGGCAAGGCGGGTGCTGCCGGGCAGAAGCCGGTTGAGCACCTGGCGGGCACTGTATTTGCCGAAGCCGACGGAGCTGAGCAGGTCGCTTTCGCCGCTCAGGCCGTACTCTCCGGCGGTGCGGGTGTAGTCGGCCTCGTTGAGCTTGTTGAGCGAGACTTTGAACTTGCGGGCTTCGCGTTCCAGCAGTTTGCGGCCGATTTCAATGGCGCGCTCGCGCTGGTGCTCGTTGAGCCAGTGCTTGATCTTATTGCGGGCGCGGCTGGATTTCGCAAAGGTCAGCCAGTCGCGCGAAGGCGTGTGGCCGGTTTGCGTGGCGATCTCGACGATGTCGCCGTTGCGCAGGCGATGGCGCAGCGGCACAATGCGGCCGTTGACCTTGGCACCCACCGTTGAATGCCCGACTTCGGTGTGGATCGTGTAGGCGAAATCGATCGGGCTCGCGTCCTTGGGCAGCACGACGACTTTGCCCTTGGGCGTAAAGGTGTAAACCTCCTCCGGGTATAGATCGATCTTGAGCGTCGACATGAACTCGTTGGGGTCGGTCATCTCGCGCTGCCATTCCATCAGCTGTCGAACCCACGCAAGCCGCTGCTCGTCCTTGGCGGAGACGCTCTCATTGGCTTTGTACTTCCAGTGCGCGGCGATGCCATCCTCCGCAATGCGGTGCATCTCCTCCGTGCGGATCTGGACCTCAAACTGATGGCCGCCCTCCGCCACAAGCGTGGTGTGCAGCGACTGGTACATGTTGGGCCGCGGCATGGCGATGAAGTCCTTGATGCGGCCCGGAACGGGGCGCCAGACGGAGTGCAGGATGCCAAGGATGGCGTAGCAGTCCTGCATGGTCTGTGTAATGACGCGGACAGCGTAAAGGTCGTGCACCTGGGCGAGATCGTCTGACCCGCCGCTGGTAAGGTGCGCGGCAAGTTTTTGCTGAATGGAGTACAGCCGCTTGATGCGGTACTCCACGCGGCCGGGCAAGCCGTGGCGGGTGAGCTCGGATTGCAGCCGGGCAACGATCTCCGCCAGAAAGTCTTCACCGCCAGCCAGGCGCAGCCGCTCCACATCCTGCGCGAGCCGCAGGTACCCAGGTGCATCGACATACTGAAAGGCGAGGTCTTCAAACTCACCGCGCAGCTTGCCCATGCCGAGCCGATGAGCGAGCGGGGCGTAGATATCCAGCGTTTCGCGGGCGATCTTGAGCTGCTTTTCCGGCCGCAAATGGCTGAGTGTCCGCATGTTGTGCAGCCGGTCGGCCATCTTGATGAGCACGACGCGAATGTCCGTCACCATGGCGAGCAGCATTTTGCGGATGTTTTCGGCCTGGTGGTCTTCCTTGTTCGCGAACTTGATGCGGTCGAGCTTGGTGACGCCCTCCACAATGTGGGCGACCTGCGGGCCGAAGCGGCGGGCGATCTCCGGGCTGGTGACGGGGGTGTCTTCGACAGCGTCGTGAAGGAGGCCGGCGGCAATCGCCGTCGAGTCCATCTTCATTTCGGCGAGCACCTGGCCGACTTCCAGCGGGTGGATGACGTAGGGCTCGCCGGAGGCGCGCTTCTGGTTCTGGTGCTGCTGCAGGCAGAACTGCCAGGCGTCGCGAATGATCTGCAGGTCGTCAGCAGGGCGGTAGGTGTGCAGCGTGGCGAGCAGGTGCTGAAAGTTCGCGTCGATGCCAGTGGTGAGTGCGGCGGAAAACTCGGGGAGGTAGTCAGCGGATTGGGGGTTCTGCGGGTCCTTGCTGTTGAGCGCGCCCGGCACTTCGGATTGCAGTGCGGCCCGCGCCCCCGAACTGTCGGCCGGCAAAGCTTCCAGCAAGCCACTGGGCTCGGCGAGAGAGTCGGCCTCGGCCGGAGCCACAAGCATCCCGGCATCCATCGCATTGCTGACAGGAGCTCCACCCACCGGCCTGCTCACCGGCAGAGACAATGCCGCACGCCGGATGCTGTCCGCAGGCAACATGGGCGCGGGCAGGGGCATGGCCGCTTCCAGGTCGCGGCCGGAATCGGAGGTAGGGATTGCTGCGGACGCCGTGGTTGCGGACGTCTTTGCCGTGGACTGTGGAACCATGGTTCATTTTATCCGGAGATCCCTACACGCTGACATCCCCACACCCCTACATGAGCCATAGAAGTAGAAGGACGAGCGGTGGCACGCACCCTCGCCAATGCCGCTCATCACCTGTGATTCATTTGCGCTGCAGGAGCGGTCGTGCTTACTGCTTGAGCAGCGATTGCCAGTTGGCGGGAACACGCCCGTCCGGGCCGGGTACAGGCTGGCTCGCCGGATGATGGTGCGGCGGCGCGAGCGCCGTGCCATCCGTCATCTGCTCCGTCCGGTAGTCCCAGAACCAGCTCTCACCAGGCTCAAAGCTCTGCATGAGCGGATGCTTGGTTGTGTGGAAGTGCGCGGTGGCATGCTGGCCGGGTGAACTGTCACAACAACCCACGTGCCCGCAAAGCGCGCAACGGCGCAGGTGAAACCACCAGCCGCCGCTCTGTTCGCATTCCTTGCAGCCGTGGCCGGATGGTTTGGCATGTGGGTCTATGTCGGTCATGCGCAGTCCTCCACATCGTAAGCGAGCCGTCTGGCAGTAAGTCTTACTTCATCTTACTCGAAACCGATAAGTCCGGAGTCATCCGGACGGGTTGGATGGTACCTTCTTTGTCAAAATACAGGTGATCAATGGCGAGTTCGCGCTGGTTGGGTTCTTTATTGTTGAGTGGGTGGCGATGATAGGCAATCAAGTAGCTGTCCGTGCCAGGAATTTGCTGCACGGAATGGTGACCTGGTCCGTTGGCGACGTTTGGGTCAGTCTGCAGGATCTTACCGGCGCGGACAAATGGGCCCGTGGGACTCTTGCTCCTGGCATAGGCAACGCCGTAAGTGGAGTTCTCCCAATCGCCCTCTGACCACATAAAATAGTAAGTGCCGTTGCGCTTGAGCATGAAGGGGCCCTCGACATACTGGGCAGGCGTGATTTCCTTGTAAAGCGTTCCGTCTGGCAGGGGAACGGTGTGAGTCAGATCGGGTGAGAGGCCGGTGACGTTGCAATGACCCTGGCCGCCGTAGTACAGGTAAAGCCGGCCGTCGTCGTCGCGGAAGATCATGGGGTCAATGGGTTGGGCACCGTTGTGGAACTCGCCAATGAGCGGATGGCCCAGTGCATCTTGGAAGGGGCCCGCGGGTGAGTCGCTGACGGCTACGCCGAGGCCGCCCGGTGCATGATCATTTTGCTGGATGTCATTCGCGGCAAAGATCAGGTAGAACTTGCCGTTCACCTCCGTAATGGTCGGCGCCCAGACTGCGTAGGCTGCCCATGAGACGTTCTTGACATCGAGAACATGCGGGTGGCGGGTCCAATGGACAAGATCGGGCGAGGAAAATGCATCCAGATAGGTCTGCGGCAGATAGACTTTGCGGGCCCCCGGTTCGGCGCGCCGGGCCTGCTGGGCAGGTGTGAAGTCGCCCGGTTGCTCGGCACGGGGCGTGTCGTCGGAGCTGGTGGGGTAGACCCAGTACTGGTGCTGGAAGAAGTGAATCTCAGGGTCGGCGTACCAGCCCTGTTTCGCCAGGCCAGTCGTGGTCTGGGCCTGTATGCCGGCCGCGGCGAGCAGCGTCAGGTTGAGCAGGAGTGTCGCAGATTTGATCATGAGCATGGGCGCTTTCACTAATCTAGCCCTGTTCAGTGATCCTCATGTCATCGCTCCGCTCAAAATTACAGCGGAGTAGCTCAGCCTACTTGAGAAAGCCAGGTTGGGGCGGTGTGCCCGTATGCGCCCAGTGCACCAATTCATCAAAAGCCCGCCCGATCTCTTCCGGCGTAAAGGTGCAGTGTCCTTCGCGGTGCACATATTGCTGCACGAAGTTCTGTGAGAAGCCGGCCGCGGTGACCTCCGCGTCATACAGCGAGAGGCTGCTTGCTGGAATCAGCGGGTCATAGACGGTGTGCAGCGCGAGCATGGGCCGCGTGAGCCGGCCGCTGGGCGAGTAATGCGCTAGCAGGTAGGCCTGGGCTTTGGGGTCGGCAGCGTAGCGGCGTACGCCGTCGTTCAGCGCGTAATCGGTGTGGGTGTCGTTGGTTGTGCCGGTATAAACGTAATTGCGATTGTCAAAGGGGTTGCCGCCAGCCTTGCGCTGCAGGTCACCGATCACAAAAGTGAAGTAGCCGATCGCGCGGGCAAGTTCCACGTCGGAGTGCAGGCCCGTGATGTTGCGCATGGCGATGGCACCGTCCGGCTTGGCCTTCAGCGCGGTGAGCACCTTGTTGCGGAGTGCTTCACTCTCTTCAAAGTTGCCCGGCACCGGGTCAAGTGGAGGCATCACGCCCGGGAAGTAATAGTCGAAAGCGGCCCGCCAGATAAAGCGGCGGTTCAGGTGAACGTAACTGGGGCCGATGGCACCGCACAGGTCCAGGCCCGCCGTGTAGATATTTTTTGTATTGAGCTCCATGGTGACCATTACCAGGGCCCCACCCATGGAGCCGCCCATGGCAATGGTCTCGCGAGGGTTGCCGTAGCTTTTCAGGAAGTAGCGGCGCAGGTTTTCCGTGTCAGGGTAGGCGGACTGCAGAGCCCAGCCGCTTTGGGTAAAGCCGCTCTGAATGACGGCGTAACCGCGGCGCAGGATCGGTTCGGCCTGTGCGCCGATGGAACTATCGAGACGGAAACGGAAGGGCCGCTCGGAATAGCCGTGATACAGCACCACCAGGCCACGATTCCAGTTGGAGGGCACATCGATGCGGTATTCCGCGCCGGCAAGCACACCGACCTCCGTGGTGCCGGCGGCGGTTCGCAGGATTTCGGGCTCACCGGTGGGTGACGGCAAAGCCTGGGCATGGGCACGCAGGGGGGCAAACACCGCCAGCAGCATCACCATCGTGAACGCTCGACCCACGGAATCACTGCAAACAACAAAGCGCCTCAGGCGCCGCGAACGCCTTGAACTCATCTGCACCAGTATCGCAAGAGGATGTCTGCAGCATACGCGAAGCAAGGCGCTTCAAGGGCAGAGTATGCGTGGCACCGCTAAATCCGGTGCCGTGCCTGACCGTCATCCATCCTGAGGCGATGGCCTGAGAAGTGAAACCCGTATCTTGGATGTATAAGTTTGTTGGTCGGGACGACTAGATTCGAACTAGCGACCTCACCCACCCCAAGGGTGCGCTCTACCAGGCTGAGCCACGTCCCGACACAGCGCAGGCCGATGTTGCCTGCGACTTGGTCAGTGTAGCAGCGTCAATGCTCCAAAGGAAGTTGGAAGCATGGAGACGCGTCACCCTGGGTGCTCCATGTCTCGCTTTTGAGACATGGGATTCGCGGCCATGCTCAGGACAGCGCTGCTTGACTCCAGCTTTCCATGTCAGCGTGGGGTGTTCCAGCCTTTCGCCCGCTCCACCGCCTCCTGCCAGCGCTGGTATGCCGTAGCCATGGCGGCGGGATCGCCCTTCGGCTCAAAGACGGTGCCGCTGCCCTGTCCCCGGCGGATGTCCTCAACGGAAGGCCAGAAACCCACGGCGAGGCCGGCCAGGTACGCCGCGCCCATGGCGGTTGTTTCCAGGCAGGCAGGCCGGTGGACCGGCACACCCAGCAGGTCTGCCTGAAACTGCATGAGTGTGTCGTTAGCGGTGGCACCGCCGTCCACGCGCAGCTCCTTCAGGGGTGCGGGTGTGTCATGATTCATGGCCCGCAGCACATCTGTCACCTGCAGCGCGATGCTTTCCAGCGCGGCACGCGCAATGTGGCCGCGAGTAGTGCCGCGGCCCAGGCCAATGAGCATGCCGGAGGCATACGGGTCCCAGTGCGGCGCGCCCAGCCCGGTAAAAGCCGGCACAAACACGACTCCACCGCTGTCTGGAACACTCTGAGCCAGCGCTTCCACTTCCCCACTGGCCGCGATCAGGCCCAGACCGTCGCGCAGCCACTGCACCACCGCACCACCAATAAACACCGAACCCTCAAGCGCGTACTCCAGCCGGCGCTCCACCGAGCAGGCCAGCGTGGTGAGCAGCCGTTGTTCGCTTTGGCGAAAGGTACTGCCAATGTGCTGCAGCAGAAAGCAGCCCGTCCCATAGGTGTTCTTGGCATCGCCCGGCCGCGTGCACATTTGCCCAAAGAGCGCGCTCTGCTGATCGCCCGCGATGCCCGCAATCTCCACGCCTTCCAGACCAAGCGTGGTCGATACCGGTCCAAGCCGTTCGCTCGACCAGACAACCTCCGGCATCATGGAGCGCGGCACGCGCAACAGCCGCAGCAGTTCGTCATCCCAACGGTCCTCCACGATGTTGTAGAGCAGCGTCCGTGAGGCGTTGGTGCGATCGGTGACGTGCCGTGTGCCGCTGGTCAAGTTCCAAATCAGCCAGCTGTCGACCGTGCCAAAGGCCAACTCGCCGCGTTCGGCTTTCTCCCGTGCGCCCGGCACGTTGTCAAGAATCCAGGCGACCTTGGTTCCGGAGAAATACGGATCGAGCCGCAGACCGCTGCGGCGGCGCACTTCCGCCTCGGCACCGTCTTTCACCAGTTGCGCGCACATCTGGGCAGTGCGTCGGTCCTGCCAGACGATGGCGTTACAGACCGGCTTTCCCGTGGCCCGCTCCCAGACGATGGCGGTCTCCCGCTGATTGGTAATGCCGAGCGCCGCCACATCACGCGGCCTTACGTTGGCCCGGCCAAGCACCTCCACCGCGGCGCTCAACTGGCTGGTCAGGAGTTCAAACGGATTATGCTCGACCCAGCCCTGCCCGCCGCCGGCTCCGGCAGGAAAAATCTGGGTGAACTCATGCTGTGCCGCGCCCACCACCGAACCGCCGCGGTCGAAAAGAATCGCCCGCGAACTCGTCGTCCCCTGGTCCAGTGCAAGAACATACTCCGCCATCGCTCCTCACCTCACAGCGCCAATCGGCAGAACCGGTCGGCGAAGCCAACATATCACCGGGCAGCTGCCAGGGTGGACGCTGGATACAACAGGCGGCTTCCAAGCCCGACTTGCGATCTCCGGTTCAGCGCTGCAATCTCCCTATCTTTAAAGTCTCGCTTCGCCAGGGCAGCCAGGTGCGATAGGACACGTCCGCGAACTGCGTCGGCTGCATGCAGGCCGGCAGCGTGAACGCAACGCTATACACCGGATCGACGCTCGGCGTGTACGGAGCGAACCAGTTCAAACAGGGCCGGTGCCGCGGCGCATCGGCCCGGTATCCCGCCATGCCTGGCGGCGGCACAAGCCGCGGATCCTTCACATAACCCGTCTGCTCCAGTTCGGTCCAGGCATCGTAATCAAAGCCGTCACTGAAGCGCGTACGCGGCACGCCGGCCTGCTCCAGCATGTGCGCCGCTTCCAGCCGTGCCCCGTACAGGGCGAAGACATCGTGCTGTGCCGCAACGTCAAAGCCGGCAAATAGAGCAATCATGGCCAACATCCATGCAGGCAGGCGCCCCGGTTGGCTGCGCTGGTACCAGCGCAGCAGAGCCAGCACGGCCAGAAAAGCCACGGGCAACAGATACCGGTCCCACTGAAAAGCGCGTGTGACATAAAGCGCAAGGTAGACAACGGTGTACGGTCCGAAGAGCAGCCACAAGGTCCGGTCCCCTGGGCTCTGCAGATTGTCATGCGAACGTGTTTCTGCGGCATGGCCCGGTAGCCGCCGAGCCGCTTTCACCAGCGAAGTACGGCACCAAACCAGGAGCAGCGCGAGCGTTGTCAGTCCGGTGACGACGGTGAGCAATGCACGCACCGCATTGGAAAGCACCACCGGCCGCGCGCCGGGCAGCATCACAAAATCCTGAAAGCCCGGGATCCCGAGCGAGTCGTACGTGAAGGGTGCCAGCCAGCCATTCGGCCGGTGATGCAGGGTCGCCCACGCCATCGGCACAAGAAAAAGCAGCGTTCACGCCGCAAATGCCTCCTGCACCCGGCGTTCGCGCAAACGCAGCCGCGCCGCCACGGCCAGCAACACCGGCAGGCTGTACAAAACCAACGTCAGCACGACGCGCGCAAGTGCGCTCAGCGTCGGCACCAGAGTGTGCGCAAGCATCCGCCGATCAAGGGAGATAGCCAGCAGCGGCTCGCGCAGGATGAACGGCTGCCGTGCGAACCAACGCATCATGAATGCGATAGCCGTGGCACTGCCCAACCAGAGCGCCGCCGTGGCGAGCAGAAAAGCGCGGCCATGCCGGCGCAACCCCCACGCCGCACAGGGCACCACCACCAGCACACCCAGCCATGCAATCTGCCGCACCGAACCCAGCGCGACATTGGACAAACTAGCGGCCACGGTCCACGCAAAAGCGGCACGCGGTGTGGATGCCTGGACAGCACTCACAACGCAATAGAAGCAGCACAGGATGGCGAGCAGCCCAGGCACATCCGACATGAAGCTGAAGGCCAGCGGGAAGAACAGCGGCGATACCATCACCGTCAGCGTCCCAAGCGTTGCATGCCATGCCGATACGTCGCATCGCCGCAAAAGCCGATGCATGAGCACCACAGTCGCCATGGAGAGCATCAGCATGGACAACCGCAGCGTGAGAAAAGAAACCCGAAAAGCCGGACGAACAGCGCGCCCCAATACAGCTGCCAGGTGAGCATTGCAGTCGCCCAGCCGTTGTAGACGACACACCCTGTCTTCGCCAGAACGCGGGCGCTCCACATGTAGGACCAATCATCGTTCATCGCCATCTCAGCCGTAGCACGACTTGCCGCAACGAAGAACGCGAGCAAAACCGCGCAGAAACAGCTTGCTGCCCAAGCCTCACCGCGACGGTTCAAGCTACGACGAATCAACGCTCCCCCGGGGTGCTCCAGACTGGCGGCACGTCAACGGCAACCCATGCGCCAGCGCCTCGCCCAGACTACAGCAGCCAACATCAATGAACGGCTTCCTGCCACAGGCCGGAATTCGGTATGAACACAAACTCGCAGGTCGCCCCGGTCGAGCAGTGCAACACGCCGTCGCGCAGCAGCTTTGCCTTGGAAGTGGGCGGGAGCGCGTCCTTCATGGGAATTTTCTGCAATTCAACCGACATCTGGCGCACTTCCGGACTCCCGTTCACCAGATCGCTTTCAACAATGCCACCCGCTCCGAGTTGGACACGAAAGGTGCCCGAGCCCTGCACCTTTCCCGGACGAGGCACATGGAAGGTTCGCATCGCCTGGAGCGTTTCGACCGCGCTTCCGGCATGGCTGTGCGCCTTGCTTTGCTGAAGCCGGCCCAGATTGCGCCCGACTTCGCCATAGTCCTCCTGACTCATGTCGAAGGCGTTATCCGTCTTGAGAGCAAGCTCGTCGATTGTCGCCGCTTCGTCGGGCTTGCCCGTAGCTTCCAGAATCTGCGCCAGATGATCGCCGACGGTGATGTCCGGCCGGGCGAACCACGCGGCGCGTTGATACGGTTCCGCCTCCGCGGCTTTGTGCTCACGCAGCAGAATGTAGGCCAAGGTGTCATACGTGGCAAGCAGAAGACTGGTGCTGGCAAAAGCAGCGTCGTTCGCTTCAGTGACGTGGATGGCACCAGTGCGATTCTCCAAAAGAGATACCGCTTTCCGTGCCGCAGTCTCAGCCAGCGGCAGATCGGTGCCGATCTGGGCTAGAACGTACGCGGCACTATTGAGTTCATTGGGATCCTCAGCACCCTCCAGATTCTTCCTGCTCACTTCCGCAGCTGCCGTGTCGTGGCCCGCTTTGTGCAGTGCACTGGCGTAGCCGTTCTTCAGCCCACGATTTTCAGGATGCTTCTCCGTGGCGCGGAGCAGCACTTCCGCGGCTTGAGCTGGTTCGTTCTTCAGGAGGTACGCACGTGACAGTGCGTTGCTGATGGAAACATCATCCCGGCTCTCGTAGGTCTTCAACAGCGCAATGGCATCATCGTAGCGTTTTGCCTGGACGTACATATTGGATAAGAGGATTGGAATGTTCGTATGGTCCTCGGGGTGATTCTTTAATTCATGCTTCACATCCTCAATACCTTCGCTCAACTGGCCTTGTTTCATGGCCAGATATCCCAACATGCTCCATAGATATGGTGTGTCCGGTGCCTGTGCCTTGATCTGCAAAAGTGTCTCGCGCTCGGCTTTCACATCATTCGTTCTGTATTGCTGGTCTGCTTTGGCCATGAGCTCGCGGACGGAGTCCGCCGAGGCTGACTGAGAAGTAGGATTGTTCAGCTGGCCGGAAGCTTTCTCGCCTTTGGAGGCCGGCTCGGATTCTGAGGCCGCGAGCTGAATGTAGTCCTCACCTTTTAGCAGACCGATGCTCGCCGTATACGCGTAATAATCCTTCCACTCGGCCTTGGGAACCTTGCGCTGCAATACGGCCAGCGACCGTCTCACCGTCAGTGTGCCGTCGCTGAAGCTGTAGCTCTGGT
This sequence comes from uncultured Terriglobus sp., assembly GCA_964246215.1. Lineage (GTDB taxonomy): Bacteria > Acidobacteriota > Terriglobia > Terriglobales > Acidobacteriaceae > Terriglobus. Next base: position 11,059 of record CAXTPQ010000069.1, read on the forward strand.
CATACGTCGAGTAGGAACGTTTAACATGGGTTGCGTCCGGTAAGTTGGGCCGGTAACCCTCGGGCAGCTTGATCCGGGTAACCGCCTCCACGGTGCGTGGTGTTCCCAGCTGAATGTCGTGCTCCGGTGCTTTTTCCTTGTCGACGGCAGTGATTTCGAGAGCGGGAAAGAGCGGCAGAATGCGAAGATTGGCCCAATCCGCGAACTCCGGCCGGCGATAGTCCCAGGTCATGTGAACTGGCTGCGCCGGATCAGTCTGGCGCAGGTTGCTGTTGCTCACCGTCCCGGTGAAGCCCATGGCGTTGGAGAAGTACTGCGCGGCTTGGTCCCATTGCGCCGGTGCCACGCTCTGCTGCGCCGCTCGAAGAGCAAACTCCGTGTCGGACCGTGCCTCCAGGGTGACGTGGCCGGTGAGCAGCCCCTTGTTGTCCAGCGTCGCTTCCGCAAGAAAGCTTTCATGAGCCACATACGGCGGATCGGACGGCGTGTGCTCCAGGCTGGCTGGGGCGTCCGCCGGCACGCGCAGCGCCTGCTGATCGCGCAACGGCGGCAAGAGTACGCGGTAGGGCGAGAATCCGGGCGTCGCATCCAGCCAGAGCCGGGAAGCAGCCTGACCATTGCTTGCGGGCAGTTCTACCGTGGTGATGACGTGATTGAAAATGGCGGGCGACGGCAGATCCTGAACCGGCGCGATGCCTGCGCCGATGAGCGCGGGTGCCGTCTTGAAACCGCGGGCTCGCAGCAGAGCTTCCAGCAGTGTGTCTTTGTCTTTGCAATCTCCATACCGGTTTGCCAGGGTGGCTGATGCAAAGTGGGGTTGGTACCGGCCCGCTCCCAGATCGATGCCGACATAACGCATGTTCGTCGACACAAAATAGTAGAGCGCCTGCACCTGCGCTTCCGGCGTTTTTGCATCCTTCGTCAGTGCCTCCGCCTGCGCGCGTAATGCGTCATTCGGCTGTGCACGTTCCAGCGCCAGGGAGCGGTACCAATCGCCCACCTCCGCCCAGTTGTGGAAGGTCGTCCAGGCGACTGAGGGCAAAGCTCGCCCATCGTCATCCTCATCCGGATCATGCGGTAAATCCGGCTTGCCGTCCGCTGTCTTTGCGGAGGTCGGCCGCAGTTGCGAAGCGCTCCACTTCCACTGCTTCACACCGTCTTTCTCGGAAGTTTGCGGCGTGTGGTGGGGACTCCAGACCTGGATATACTTCGATGACGGCACTTCGAGCGTTAGCGTTTCCGCAAGCACCACATTTCCCGCCGCGATGAAGTGCTCCGCGCCCCAAAACTGGTTTGGCGCTTCTGCCTTGGCATAAACCGTACTTAAGTCGTATTCCAGCGTGTCTCCAACAGCTAACGAGCGCACGGGCAGCTGCTTTTCCTTCAGATCGCTATAGAGTGGGGCTTCGCGCGTCACAGGTGCGGGCAGTTCCATGGCGTCCGTCGCAGGCGTGGCAGTCGCGGTCCCATCCGGCTTGTGAACCAGCACATGATCGATGGAACCGGTGCTGTTTTCGCCACTGTAGGCCACCGAAAGCACGCTAAAGGTTCGGACCGCGCCCTCCGACTGAATCAGGATACGGACGTGCTTCACGGACGTGCCGGTACCGTCCGCCTTCATCTTGTAAGTGGTGTCAATTTGCTCGAAGACTGCAGCTTCTCCGGCATAGGAGGTGCTGGCAGATGCGTTCGCGACCGCTTTTTGAGCAGTTCCGCAATTCCACGCGCTCATCGTTACCAAGGCAAGACAGCAAGGAAAGATCTTCATACGCCAGTACGAATCTATATAGCAGAAGCAACGGGCGCCGGGCCATAGCGAAAAGGTAATCTCAAAGGCGTTATCGTGGTGCAAAATTCAACAGTGGCCATTGCATCCGATCGTCAATTGACAAATCAAACGGCCGCACAAGGCGGCCGTTTGATTCTGCATCGCAAGTTTCAGACAGTCAGCGTTTTGCGGTTGTGCCTGCCGTTGTGCCCGCAGTCTGCTTGACCGCGGCATCCACGACGGCATAGAGCAGTTGGTCTGGGTCTCGGCGGGCGCTTGTTTTAATCAGCGTGCCCATCGTGCGTCCGGCTGTTTCAGTATTCGGCAAAGATACATGCCGCTTGTCGGAGCTGTATTCGGCAAGCTCTTTGACCATGTCGAAGAACTTGTCTTCATTACGTCCGCTCTCTATCCACGCCTCATGCACTGTCATGCCGAGTAACTTTGAGGAAGGCTCCGGAACGTGTGCCGTGTTGGCTTCCGTCACGCTGGGCGCGGGTTTGCCGCCATTTTGCTGCGCCGTTATTCCAAGTGGAGTAAGCAATAAAGCGGCTGCCAGGGTGGCATTTGCTTGCCATCGTCCGATCATTTTCTCAGGTCCTTTTCTCCCGGTCGACCGACACGGGCTTCAACTTTCTGCAATGGCCAGCTCTGCAAGCTTCATCTCAGGCTGCCATGGAGGGTCCGCGAATCACCATTCAGCGGCGATTATCCCGGTTGTCGCGGTAATCTCTGTTATCACCGTAATCCCGGTAATCGCGGTTGTCGCGCCGGTTCTGGTTGGCTTTGCCCAGCAAGGCGCCTCCACCCGCGCCAATGCCGCCGCCTATGAGCGCACCCTTCATACCGCCTCCCAGCAGGCCGCCAAGTAGCGCACCGCCGCCGCCGCCAATCAGTGCGCCTTTACCCGGCCCGATGCCGCCGCGGTGATCATTACGGTAATCACCATTGTTATAACGGCTGTCGTTGCTGTACCGGTTGCGGTCGTACTGATCGTTGTACGGATGTGTATCGCGATAGCCGTGATCGTAACGGTCCCGGTTTCGATTCTGATCGTACTGGGCCAAAGCCGCCGATCCATTCAAAACCGGCGCGGCCGCTGCCAGCAACAGCACTCCACTCAAGCAAAGATTCGTCATTCGATTCATTTGTTCTCCTCACCTCGCCCTGCAATAAACAAACTTGCGCGCGAAGTCGAACCAGGCCGCTGTTGAAGCATGTCGTTCAACAGTGACCAGAGTGTGAGATGCCCTCGACCGTTGGGGGTTGGGTGTCCAGTAAAAATTTGGCCTTACCGGTCGTGACACTCGACTTACAGTGGACCCGCAATGACCCGGCTGCACCCTCTATCTTCTTATGCGTTCTGTCTCCAGCAGCGTGGTTTACCTACATTCCCTTCAGTAGCTCCGAGTCGCGCGTACAACCGGAACAGAGTTACTCACGAGCGGTACTAAGGAACTCCAATCCACACCAAAGTACTGGACTTTTTCACAGCACTCACCCGGATGGGGAATGGCCTTCCCACTTGGAGTGAGGGAGCATGACATCACAGAGCTTCCCTGTGCGTCGGAGTCAGAAGGCGCAAGATCGGTCACTAAAGAAGATCGGCACCGGCCCGATAAGGTCTGAAGGATATCTCGATGAATTTACTTGTTTCGCTGGCTGGCACGACACGCCATTCAACTTTGCGGCGACTTGGAACCACGCTGATCTTCGCTCTCATTCCGCTCTGCGCCGCGGGCACGCTCCGAGCCGATTCAATCCTTACCAACGGCGACTTCTCCCTGGGAAACGTCGGTTTCACCACCGGGTATACCTACAACAGCGCAAGTGTCCAGACAGAAGGCACCTACGCCGTCACCACAGACCCGCATAACGTGCATCCGTCATTTGCCAGCACCGGTGACCACACCACAGGCACGGGCAACATGATGGTGATCAATGGATCGCCCAACGCTGGGACCATTGTCTGGAGTGAAACGGTGAACTTGGCGGCCAAAACCAACTATGTCTTCACCGCGTGGGAGGC
>CAXTPQ010000070.1:0-10280 GCA_964246215.1 uncultured Terriglobus sp.
CGGTATCGGCCCTTCTTTGCCGCCGATCCACTGCAGTGGCGAGAGCGTCACCTCCCCGAGAGGAATGAATTTTGGCGCGACATAGCCTGAGGAAGAACCGCCGCCGATGTAGACGTTCTTGCCGATGGTCACGTTCGGGTTGGCCGGACGCGACACAAAGATCAGGCCCGCGATAGCGATCCCGATGAGAACGGCCATAGCTGCAAGAAATCTGCGTCTTTGCGTCGGCGACATGCTTGCCGTAACTGGTGTGCCATAGCCCACCTGGTACGGCGCAAACCAGCTCTGCTTCGCGAGGGCATCGCGCAGCAGGGCTTCAATGCGGTCGGCATCGTTGTCGCTGATCAGGGTGATGGCACCGCAGTGATTGCAGCGGTACTCCTTGCGGTCCAGCCGCTCCAGGCTGGCACTGCCGCACTGATTGCAGGTGACGGTGAGCTCGGAGATCGATGCAGAGGCGGGCATTCGGAAGTTTGCGGCGCGCTAGACGGGCAGCGGCGGCGGCTCCTGCGGAAAGAGATGCCGCAGCGCGGGAACGCTCGCGGCGGCCAGCCATCCGGACATGCCCGGCTGCCAGACCAGCGTCTCCGGCCGCAGCGCACCGGAGACGGCCAGCGGCACAAGCGAATCCAGGCTGAGCGGTCCCTGCGCTTTGCCGTCCAGCGCAACATGAAACAGCACCGGGGACGTGCCCGGCAGAGGTGGCGGCACAACCGGACCGGCCGAGGAGAGATGCGCGGAGGAAAGATCAGGCGAGGCTGCGAAGTTACTCCCGGCCGCACGCAGAACCTGCTGGGCTGCCGCCAGTCCCACGCCCACCTGCACAGCCTGGGCAGTCAGCCCTCCGCCCTGCGCGGCCATTTGCGGAACGGCCTTCGCGACCTCAAATTGTGTGTACCGGTTGAGGTCAACCTTGCCGAGCCGGCTGTACTTCATCAGCTCGTCGCGCACGTGGGGCGGCAAGGAGATGCTTTCCGTCACGAACTGCACCATCTCCAGGCCAAGCGGACGCAAGCCGTCGCGCAACTGATCCAGCAGCGTATTGTCCATCTCGGAGAGATTGCCCATCAGCGCCTCGGCCGTCGGCTGTGACCGGGTAAGCGCTTCGCTGAAGGACGACAGAACCAGACCGCGGAGATAGTCTCGCAGCTGCGCCCCCTGCAGGACGCCGGTTGTCCCCACCATCTGCCGGAAGAAAGTCGCGGGATCGCCGATGCGGTAACCGGTCTGGCCAAAGGCGCGCAGCTCCGCCAGGCCAAAGCCGGGCAGCGAGAGCAGGACCGGCTGCTGCGTGCCCCACTGCTGGTTCAGCAAAGGCCGTGTCGAAAAGAAGTAAATCTCTGCCTTGAACGGGCTGCGGAAGCCATATGGCCAGCCACGCAGATCCGCCAGCAATGGGAGATTGCGCGTTTCGAGCTTGAAGGTACCCGGTCCGAAGATGTCGGCGAGCCGTCCTTCATTCACAAAAATCGCGCCCTGGCCCTCGCGCACCACAAGCTTGGCACCGTTTGTAATCTCATTTTCAGTGCGGGGAAATTTGACGATCAGGGTGTCGCGCGGGAGCTCCGGGACCTCGACAAGGTCAAGAATTCCTTCTTTGAACATCTCCAGAAACGACATAGCCGGCCCTCGTCTGCCCCGATGCCGATGGGACGGCAACTCCTGCCGGGAAGTTGCGTCCTGTGGTGCCCGGCATCACCCCTTCGTAATGTATCCGTTAAACTTATGTAGCATGCCCGTTGCCGTACAGGAACAGAAGCCCGCGCCGAGCCTTGAATTGAAGCCCGCAATCCGTCGCATGACTGCTCGCCGCCGCGCCCGTCTTGTCTCGCTGCGCGCCCGCGAACTGGCCTCCATCGGCTGGGCGCTTGCCCATACGGCACACCCGTACATGGCGCAGATCGTGCCAATGCGCCGCTGCAATCTGGCCTGCACCTATTGCAATGAGTTCGACAATCACTCCGACCCCGTGCCGATCGATGAAATGGAGCAGCGCATCGACCATCTTGGCCGGCTCGGTACCAGCGTCATCACCATCTCCGGCGGCGAACCAACGCTACACCCCGATCTGGACCGCATCGTCGCGCGCATCCGGCACAACGGGGCCATCGCCGGCATGATCACCAACGGCTACAACCTGAACCGTGAACGCATCGAGCGGCTCAACCGCGCTGGTCTGGATCACCTGCAGATTTCGATCGACAACGTCATGCCGGATGCTGTGTCGAAAAAGTCGCTGAAGGTGCTGGATCAGCGCCTGATCTGGCTGGCCGAGTTCGCCGACTTCCACGTGAATATCAACTCAGTGGTGGGCGGCGGCATTGCCAATCCTGAGGACGCCTACATCGTTTCCCGGCGTGCGCTCGACCTTGGATTTTCCTCGACGATCGGCATCATTCATGATGGCAGTGGGCAGTTAAAGCCGCTGGGTGGCGAGGAGCGTTCGGTGTGGGAGCGCGTCCGCAAGCTCACGCGGCGGTCCTATTCCCGCTTCAACCAGTTTCAGGAAGCCATTGCGAACGGTGAGCCGAACGACTGGCGGTGCCGCGCGGGTTCACGCTATCTCTATATCTGTGAAAACGGCCTGGTGCACTACTGCTCACAGAAGCGCGGCAAACCCGGCGTGCCGCTCGCCGAGTATCAGCGGACCGATGTCAAGCGCGAGTTCCTGACCAAAAAAGGCTGCGCGCCCAACTGCACCATCTCTTGCGTGCACCAGGTCAGCTACATTGACCACTGGCGCGCGCCGCAGCATGCGCAGGCCTCCCATCCGGGCCATGGCGAGCTGATTCAGATTCAGTAACGGCTGCGTCGCGACGTGTGGAACGTGAATCGAGCGTATTCCGGGCGCATCTTAGTGCTGAAGAGGAACCGTTATGAAATCCCTTTCTCCCTTGACCCTTGTCCTCGCCGGCATGCTCGCCGTTCCCCTTGTTTTCTCGCCACAAAACAACGCCAGTGCTCAAGCGACGAGCTCTTCCACGGCGCAGGACACCACGGCAGCGGTCTCCTCAAAGGATCAGGAGACGCAGCTGAAGAATGAAGAAAAGGCCAACAAGGAACGCGCCAAAAGCGAGAAGGCCCAGCGGAAGGCGTTGAAGCAGCAGGAAAAGGCAAGCAAAGCCGCGAAAAAGGCCGGGACCGCAGCGCAGACTACTACGACAACAACGACGTCCGCAGCTCCACAGTGACCTGCATCACTTCCCAATAAGCAGGCTGAACTACTGCAAATGCAGAAGGGCTCCGCACAGTGCGAAGCCCTTCTGCGCTTCTCTTCACATTCTAATGCTTGACGGTCGAGGCACGAGCCGTCTTCACCGGGGCGGCGGCACCGCTTCCCCGTGTGGCCACATCCAGCGCACTGAACATGTCGTTGGGATCGTTGGCGCCTGTCTCATTGCCGGAGACAACCTGATATTTGGCCTGCGTGGCAATCACAATCGTCGGCGTGCGCGAGACGTTCAACCGCTCGCCCATCTTCTGATCGTGCATGACTTCAATGGCGAGTGCACCGTTTGGGTCCACGACGAAGGGCATGCTCTGCCCATGGCTCTGCATGAACTTGCGGTTGAAGTTCTGCAGGTCGTCCTTGCTGCCGATGGAGACCTGCTGGGCGAAGAGTGCCGTGCGGTAGTCGTCGGCCAGCTTGGGGTTGACCCTGTCCTGCAGGTAGCGCGCGAAGATGGCGGCATCGCGGCTCCAAACGTGCATCTGCAGCGGGAAATCGTAGCGCACGATGGGCACGTGATATTGCGCGGCGGCCTTCTGTTCGATCGGGTGCGCATGTGCGCAGGCCGGGCATTCCATGTCTTCAAAGACGATGATGGCGGCACGCTGGCCGGTGGGCGGCTTCAGGATGCTGACATCATGGAAGGTGTCGCCGCCGCGTGGCCCGGAGATCTGGGCCGGAGCCACGGCGGCAAAGGTGAGGGCTGCGGCGGCGGCGAAGGTGGCAGCAAATCGGCGGATCATACGATGCGTCTCCTGGCCCCCTTACGTGCAAACGTGGGCCTTCTTCGATTCTAGACGCAGTGAAAGCACGAAGGTACCCGGAGAAGGTTGAGAAGCGGCGATAAATCCGCAACCAGCCGTCCCGGAGCTGAATCCAAGTAAGTGCCTGCGGGTTGGGCACACATCAGCACTCCGGGAGAAGCGCATTGGGCAGCGGTTGTACATGCTGTGGCAAGAACGAGCAGCATCGGCCCGCGGCCCGCATTGCCGGCAAACTCTGGCCGTTTTTGCTGGGCGTATATCTCTTCGCCGCAGAGGCCGCCGTCCCTGCTCAAACCGCGCAGGCTGGACAGCAAGCCCAGCCTGCCCAAAACGCACAGCCTGCACTGCCGGCGGCTCCTCCCGAGGTGCCACGTATTCAGACCGCCCAGCCCGCGGCCCTGCAGCCACCCGTTGCCGATGCGCCGAATCTGCCCTTTGCGCCGGAGCCGCGATTGCCATCTTTGACCGTCACGCAGCCCCTGAGTGCGGCACCGCTGATGCCCCTGCCCGGCGGTGCCACAACATTGACGGCAACCAAGGAGCCGTTACGGCTGTCGCTGGACGATGCGGTGCAGCTTGGCCTGCAACACAACCTGAGCGTCCTCATCGACGCGCAAACCGCTCGCCAGGTGAGTGGTTTGCAGTTAAATGCGTTAAATGCGTTGACACCCACTCTGACGGCGACAGGCAGCTCCTCCACGCAGGAGATCAATCTGGCGGCACAGGGCTTCAATGCCTCGCTGGTGACAAAGTTTCTCCCCGCGGGTGCCCCGCCCTTTCCACAGATCGTCAAGGTGGACGTGACCCGGGCACAGCTGAACCTGAACCAGCAGCTGTTCAATCTGCCGGCGTTTGAAATCTACAAGGCTGCCAAGATCCAGGCGGAAATCACGCGCCTGAATACGTTGAGCGACCGTGGGGATATCGTTCAGAAAGTCGCCGGGGATTACCTCCGCGTGCTGGCGGACGAAGCTTCCATTCGCGACGCGCAATCGCAGCTGGTGAGTGACCGCGAACTGGAACGCCAGGCGCAGGCGCGCAAGGATGCCGGCACCGGCACGAATCTGGACCTGATCCGCGCGCAGGTGGCTCGCCAACAGCGTGAACAGACGCTGGTGGCCGACCGCAACAATCTCGACAAGGACAAGCTCCGGCTCAACCGCGACATGGGCCTGGCCGCCGACCAGACGCTTGTGCTGACCGACCCGGTGCCCTATCACGAACTGGATGGCCTGCCACTGGAGACCGCCAAGCAGGTTGCGTACAAGCGCCGCAAAGACCTGCTTTCACTGGAAGCGCAGGTGCGGTCCGCCGCGCTGCAGCGCAAAGCCATCGCCTATGAGCGGCTGCCCGCGGCCACCGGAAGCGGGTACTACGGCGTCGCAGGAGAGACTTTCGGGCTCTACCACGGCGTTTTTCTCGCACAGGGAGGGGTAAATCTTCCCATCTTTCTGGAGGCCCGCATCCGGGGCGACCAGAGGGTTGCCGATGCGCAGCTCGCGCGCCTGCGCAGTCAGGTGAGCAGTCTGCGGGAGGACGTGGAGCAGCAGATCCGCTCGGCCATGCTGGACGTGGCGACCGCCAGCGATCAGGCCAAATTTGCCACCAGCAACGTGAACCTGGCAACGACCGCGCTGGGCGATGCGCAGCTGCGATACCGGGCCGGCGTGGACGATACGCTGCCGGTGATACGTGCGCAGGCAACACTCACCAATGCGCAGGCTCAACTGGTGAATGCACTCTTCCAGTTCAATCAGGCCAAGCTGCAGTTGGCTAGGTATATCGGCGTGCTGGAATCGCAGTACGACAGCTATTTGAACGAGTAGCTCCGCCGTGTTCCCGAGTGTGATTCCGGTAAACCGAAGCCGGCCATCCAGCCTGTGTGACCATGAAAGCAGCAATGCCTGACGCCGAACAAGCTATCGCACCGGTCCACGCGGCCTTCCAATACCGCAATTTCCGCAATTACCAGGTGGCGCGCTTTCTTGCCATTCTGGGCGCGGAGGCGCAGTCGGTCGCGGTGGCATGGCAGATTTATCAAATCACGCACTCGGCGCTGCTGCTGGGCGCCACCGGGCTCGCCCTCTTCTTACCGGGCGTGCTGTTTGTGCTGCCCGCCGGGCATGTGGCTGACCGGTTCAACCGCAAGCGCGTCATCCTGACCTGCTACGGCCTGCAGACACTCTGCACGGCTGCCCTGTTTGTGGAAGCCTGGATGGGGACGCACAGCATCGTTACCGTGTATGCGACGCTGTTTCTGATCGGCCTGGGCCGCGCATTTTCCGGGCCGGCGTCCTCCGCGATTCTGCCCTCGCTGGTGCCGAAGGAAAGCTTTGTGAACGCGATGACTTGGGGCTCGGCGGTCTTCCAAATCTCCAACATCTCCGGGCCGGCGGTGGGCGGATTGCTGTTCACGCTGACACTGCCGCATGCGGCATCGCGGCTGAATGGCGCACCGGTGGTGTACCTGCTCACGCTTGCCACGCTGCTCTGTTTCCTGGTCCTGGTGAGCACGCTCAAGCCGCGCGAAGAGGCCAAAGAAAAAAAGGGCTTTACGGTCGACGCCATGCTGGTGGGCATGCAGTATGTGCGGCGTGCGCGGCTGCTGCTCGGCTCCATCTCATTGGATATGTTTGCCGTGCTGCTGGGCGGGGCGACGTCGCTGATGCCGATCTTTGCGCAGGACATTCTGCATGCTGGACCGCGCGGCCTGGGTGCGTTGCGCGCCGCTCCAGCCATTGGCGCGCTCATGATTTCACTCACGCTGGCGCGGCGGCCCATCCGCCATGGTGCGGGCAAACTCATGCTGGTGTGTGTCGGCATCTTTGGAGCGGCCACGGTGGGCTTCGGTGTGTCGCGGTCGATTCCGCTTTCGATCCTGATGCTGCTGCTGATTGGTGCAAGTGACAACGTCTCAGTGATTGTGCGGTCGTCCATCCTGCAACTGGGTACACCGCCGGAGATGCGCGGCCGTGTTTCCGCCGTGAACTCGCTCTTTCTGGGTGCTTCCAACGAGTTTGGCGAGTTTGAAAGCGGTGTGACGGCGCATTGGTTTGGCGCGGTACGCGCGGTGGTCTACGGCGGCATCGGCTCCATGATGGTGACGGGGCTGTGGAGCGTGTTCTTCCCGCCGCTGCGCCAGGTGGATACGTTGACGCCGGAGGAGCTGCTGGCCGCAAATGCGTACAGCACCTCCGAGCCGATCGATTGAGGCGGCATCGTCAGCAGACATAGTCAGCCTTTCAACTGTAAAGAGAGTTCACGGTTGTATGCCTCGGAAAATCCCACCTTGACGACGATGAGCCGTCGTCAAGGTGGCACTGCTTAGGGTGTGCTGGACTTCGGCGTGAATGCGTCCACATTCTCCTTATCGACCAGTGACGTCCCCGTGTCGATCACATTGGGGAAGAGGGCGAACGGGTCATTTTCATAATGGCCGGTCAGTCCCGTCCGGCCATCGTCATGAATCTGCAGGAGCGACTTCAGGCCCACGTAACCCATGGTGTAGGGCTTTTGTGAGACGGTCGCCTTGATCTCCCCGGACTTGATCAGGTTCAGCACATCGTTGCTGACGTCCATGGCGATCACGGTGCGGTCGCCCACGTTGGCGCGCTTTAGTGCATCGCTCACGTCCTTGCCGGAAACCGACTCCAGCGAAACAAAGGCATCGATCTTGGCCGCGCCGGTCCGTCCGGCGTACTCCCTGGTCTTGTCGAAAGCCGCGGCTGTGTCGCTCTTGATGTCGTAAACATCCACGACCTTCATGCCGGGATGCTCGTTAATCACGTCCATGTAGCCCTTCAGCCGCTCGGCGAGATTGGGTTGCGCGGGATAGGTGAAGAAGACGACATTGCCCTTTCCATTGAGCAGCTGCGCCAGGCGGCGGCCGCCCAAGAGCCCGGCCTGGTAATTGTTGGTGCCGATGAAGAAAAGCCGTGCGCTCTGCGGCGCATCCGAATCGACCGTGACCACGGGGATACCGGAGCGGACGGCCCGGTCGATGAGCGGACGCATGCGGTTCGCATCCAGCACGGAGACCAGGATGCCGGCGGGCTTGCTGTCGATCGCCGCGCTGAAGGCATCGGCTTCGGCACCGGCGTCATTCTCCTCCGGACCCTGCAGTTGCGCACTCACGTTGTAATCGGCGGCGGCTTTGTTGAAGCCCTCCGTCACAGTCTTCCAGTAGGGCACTTTGGTGTTGCCGGCGATGAGGAAATATCGTTCGGATTTCGAGTGACGTTGGCATCCAGTGGTTCCAAGCGCCACCAGCGCCAGGGTCAGCAGGGCGAGACGGAATTGCATGGGTGTCCTCCGGGACAGTCGCACATTCTGCGCGTCGCCAGTAGGGATCGCCAGACAAGGCCTGTCGGCGCGCGCCGGAATTGTACGCCCGGAGAAGGGTCCCGCGACATGTACGTTTGGCCCGAAGTTACGGCTGCCGATTTTTCAGCTGCAACGCCTGCAGCAACTGGCTGTCGGCCGAATCTCCGGAAAGCTCCCAGATCATCATGCCCCCAAGGTGCTGCTCCGCCGCGTAATGGGCTTTCTCCTGAAGTGAGGTTGGATCCTCAAATGTCAGGAAATTGTCGCCGTCATAGACCCAGGGTGCCTGCGATGCGGGATCGCGATACAGAGCGGCACCCTGGCCGGCCAGCAGTGAGGTCACGGTGGACTGGTTCAGATTGCCGCGCACGGGGTCGCCCTGCTGGCGCAGGCCATGCGCGCTGCTGCTTGCAACGGCATGCCACTGGTACGCGTAGAAGGGCAGGCCAAGCAGCAACTTTTGCGGCGGAGCACCGGCGGCGGTGTAGGCATCGATGGTCTGCGCAACGGTTTCGTCATGCGGATTGGTGGAGCGCAGTGGCGCGTTGAAGCCGGTGGTGTGCGACCACGGACCCTGATAGTCATAGGTCATGACGCCGATCTGATCGACGCTCGCGGCGACGCGGTGCCAGTCGATGGGTTTGACGTTTTGCTCAATGGACGCGCCGGAAGCGATGGACAGAATCATGCCATGGCGCGCAGCGTCCATCTGCCGGCGGAACTCCGCCATGAGCGCGTAGAAGTCGTCTGCGTGGTTCGTGTCGGGATACTCCCAGTCAACGTCAATGCCGTCGAAGAGCCGGGGTGCTTCGACGCCCGGCGCCAGATGGCCGTCCAGGAAGCGTGCAACGCAGGAGTGAACAAAGGCGGCGCGGTTCTCCGGTTTCGCGGCATCCTCAAACGATGCGCGCTTGCCCTCAATGGAGATAAGCACGCGCAGCTTGGGGTAGCGTGCCTTCAGCAGTTGCAGCTGGTGCAGGTTGCCCTTGAAGAGGGAGGCGGGATCGTCGGCGTTGCCGTCCACGCTGTTCTCCGCGGTGAAGGCGATGTTCAAGTCGGCCTGCGGATCGGCGATGTTGCAGCTGTTGTCAACGATATTGGTCTGCGCATAGTCGATCTGCGTCAGGGTGCGCATGGCCCCGCTGCGGATCAGGTCGCGCACCAGATAGCGGTTGTTGTAAACGCCCCATTGCGGAAAGTAGCCGACGATCTGCTGGCGTGCGGCAGTGGCGTCCAGCTTGGCTTTGCTTTGTTGTGCACTGACAGGATGTCGAACGAGCAAGGCAAATGCAGCCAAGCATACAGCAAGTGTGGGCAGTCTCATCTGCGGATTAGACGCAGCGCTACGCCGGCTTGACCCTGCCTTTTCGGCAGGCCCTTTCACCAGCTCAGCGCATTCTGCCGAGTGGCGCTGGTATCTCGCGCCTTCCGCACGTCATTTACAGTGAACGCATGATGAACAGACGGCAGTTGGTGGCGCGCTGCGGTGCGGCGGGTCTGGGGTCGACTTTGTTTCCGGGAGCACTGCTGGCGCTGGCCTCGGGTGCTGGGCAGGAGAAGGGTTCTGCCGGCGGCGCAGGTACGCAGGCCGTACCGAAGCTGACGGCCGAGATGCTGGAGGCGGCTGCCGCCGTGGTCGGTATCACGCTGAGCGCGGAGCAGCGCACCATGATGCTGGAGGGTGTGCAGGAACTGCGCGATGGACTGGAGCCGATTCGCGCGATGCATCTGGCGAACGCAGTGGCTCCGGCGATGGTCTTTGATCCGCTGCCCATTGGTTCTAAGCTGCCGCTGACTTCTGCCGCTGACCAGCAGGCCGCAAAGCGGCGGCGGGAGCGCACCTATGACAGCAGCGCAGTAGGTGAGCTGCCCGAAGGCACGCATCTGCCTGGTTCCGACGAGGAGCTTGCCTTTGCGACAGTGATTCAGCTAGGTGCGCTACTTCGTGCGGGAAAGACGACTTC
>CAXTPQ010000070.1:10380-14722 GCA_964246215.1 uncultured Terriglobus sp.
GCGGCCGGTGCGGTGCTTGTGGCCAAGCTGACGCTGGGCGCGCTGGCGCAGGGCGATGTGTGGTTCGGCGGGCGCACGCGCAACCCGTGGAACCCAAAGCAGGGCTCGAGCGGATCGTCGGCCGGCTCGGCGAGCGCAGTGAGCGCGGGATGCGTCGGCTTTGCCATCGGGTCGGAGACGCTGGGATCGATCTCGTCGCCATCGACACGCTGCGGCGTGACAGGCTACCGGCCGACCTTCGGCTATGTGCCGCGCACCGGTGCCATGGCACTGAGTTGGAGCATGGACAAGCTCGGCCCGCTGACGCGCAGTGCCGGGGATGCCGCGCTGGTGATGGAGGCGATTCATGGGCCGGACGGGCACGATAAAGCCGTCCGCGACGTGCCCTTCAACGCTGCGCCGATTTTGGACATCGCAACGGTTCGCGTCGGCTACATCGAAAGCGCCTTCAGCGTGCCGACACAGCGCCCACCCGACGCCGGCGCCACAAAATCCGAAGCCGCCGCGCTGCCGCCGGAGAAGCGCGAAGAGCAACGGCTGCAGCAGCAACGGCTGCTCGAGCGCCGCATCTATGACAACCGCTACGACCGCGCCACGCTCGACGTGCTGCGCGGCATGGGCGTGAAACTCATCCCGGTAAAGATTCCGGATTTCCCGCTGGGCTCCATCACACCCGTGCTCGAGGCCGAAGCGGCCGCGGCCTTTGACGAACTGACCCGCAGCGGACGCGACAAGCTGCTCACCGCGCAGGCTCCGAATGACTGGCCGAACATCTTCCGCACCGCGCGCATGTACAGCGCTGTCGACTACATTCAGGCCATGCGTGCGCGCTCCGTGCTCATCGAGCGCATGGCCGAGCTCTTCCGCACCGTGGACGTGATCGTCACGCCGAGCGGCGGCCCGCAGCTGGTGGCGACCAACCTCTCGGGGCATCCGGCGGTGATTGTGCCGAACGGCGTGCGCGGCAGCGATGCTCCAGCGCCGCAGAATACCGGGGACGGCGCCGCGGACAACGTGGGCGGGCCCGGCACGCCGGTCAGCATCACCTTCCTAGGCCAGCTGTATGACGATGCGCGGCTGCTGCAGTTCGCGGCTATATACCAGTCGAAGACGGACTTTCACAAACAGCACCCGAAGCTGAGCTAGGCGTCGAACGCCAGAGATATCCGTGAGTGCATAAGGATGGCACCCGACGCGATAAAGGGCGGAGTGCCCGTCCGACTACTCACTCATCGCGAGAAGGGCGGGTCGTAGGGCTGGTCGTAGGGCTGGCCGGCGGCCACGTTGATCGAGGTGTCCAGGCTGTCGCGCACATTCTTCTGCACGGCAATGGCGGCAAACAGGCTCAGCAGGTAGGACATGCTGTAAAAGCCTTTCTCGCTGGGCGTGAGTGTCGCATTCCAAAGGCCCACGATGAGCAGCGTGATCGTGAGCAGCACGGAAACCAACTGAGGCCGTAGTAGATGTTGGTCACAGGCACGCCGTCCTGCCGGTCGCGCACCGCCTTCTGCACGGAGACGGCGCTGAAGAGCCCGTACATGAGCACGGTGAAGTAAAAGCCTTTCTCATTCAACTGCATGGTGGCGCGCCACAGGCCCACAAGAAACGCCAGGCTGCCCGCAAGCAGGGCCGTCCAGGAGGCGGCAATGAAGGCAAAGGTGGGCTTGCGGGCGACAACAGCCATGGGTGAACTCCGTTAGAGAAATTCGCATGTATCCGTGCCGTGCAACGTGGAATGCGGACCGGCCGGAAACGATGCGTTGCCCGATGATATGCTCCGGCATGCGGCGTATTCACGATTTGTGAACAACAATTTTGTGGGCAGCAGATTGAGCGCTCGCCAGCTCACCTGACAGGTGCCATGCAATCCAGTTCCCTACTTGTCCAAGCCAATGCACTCACGAAACGGTACGGCGCTGCAACGGTTGTGGACGGTGTTTCGCTGGACATTGCGCGCGGAGAAATCCTTGGCCTGGTGGGCGAGAGTGGCAGCGGCAAGAGCACCGTCGCTCGCATGATCCTGCGGCTGATCGAGCCGACCGGCGGCGGCGTTCACTTTGACGGCGTTGATCTGCTGCGTGCGTCGCGGCCCGAGATGCGGCGGCTGCGGCGGCGCATGGGCATTGTCTTTCAGGATCCATTTGCCGCGCTGAACCCACGCATGCGTGTGCGGGAGATTGTGGCGGAGCCCTTCCGCATCCACGGCTTTCCGCAAGAGGACTTGCCGCCGGGAGGCAAACCGCGCCGGCTGCTCGACACCCGCCTGGCCGCGCTGCTGGAGGAGGTGGACCTGCCCGCGAGCGCGCTGGACCGCTATCCGCATGAGTTCAGCGGAGGCCAGCGGCAGCGCATCAACATCGCGCGGGCACTGGCGCTGCGGCCGGAGTTTCTGGTGCTGGATGAGCCGGTGAGCGCGCTGGATGTGTCGGTCGGCGCACAGGTCATCAATCTGCTGCGCGGCCTGCAGCAGCGTTATGGCCTCACGTGTCTGTTCATCTCACATTCCATGCCGCTGGTGCGTTACCTGTGCGACCGCGTGGCGGTGATGCAGCGCGGTCGGCTGGTGGAGATGGGCGATGTGCTGCAGGTCTGCGAGCAGCCGCGCGAAGCATACACGCAGGCGTTGATCGCGGCGACGCCGGAACTGCCAAGTCTGTAAGAACACGCAGGCTGTTCGTTGTTCGACGGCGGTCGAAGTTTACAGAGCGCGGCGTACTTGCCGGTTCCGTAAGATGGAAGCATGAGCCACGAAGGCATACGCATCCTCAGCCAGGAGCAGGCCCGCCGCGAGGCCGTGGCGGAGCGCGTGCTGCCGCCAGAGGCCGTGACGCCGGCCAAGGTGCGCATTGCGCTGACCGAGGGTACTGGCGTGAGCATCGACTGGAAGGATGGGCATCGTTCGCACTGGAGCTTTCCGTTTCTGCGCGATGCCTGCCCGTGCGCGACGTGCCATGAGGAGCGCGAGAAGACGGGCCGCGCTCCGGGCGAACCCAAGCCTGCGCCGGCGCAGGTCTTTCCCATCTATAAGCCAGCTGCGCGTCCCCAAAAAGCCGAGCCGGTGGGCCGCTATGCGGTGAAGTTCTACTGGAATGACGGGCACGAGAGCGGCATCTATGCGTGGGAGTTTCTGCGTCGGTTGGATGAGGTGCAACGATGAGCAGTGTTCTCACCGGGCAGTGGAATGCCAGCCAGGCGAGTGTGATGGATGAGCCGGCGAAGACCGAAGTAAGTGGCACTGAATCCATGCCGGCAAACCTGTCCGCTCTGGAGGCTCGCATCCAGCCGCTGTACGCGAGGCTTGCGGCGCATCCGCTCTATCGCTCGCTGCGGAGCATCGAGCATCTGCGCACGTTTATGCAGGCGCATGTTTTTGCCGTTTGGGACTTTATGAGTCTGCTGAAGTCACTGCAGCGCGAGCTCACCTGCGTGAACGTTCCGTGGCTGCCGACCGCGCTGGCGGAGAGCCGGCGGCTGGTCAATGAAATCGTGCTGGGCGAAGAAAGTGACATCTACCAGGGCCGGCACACAAGCCACTTCGAGCTGTATCGATTGGCCATGCAAGACTGCGGCGCAAGCACGGCCGCAATCGACGGTGCGTTCGCTGAGATTCGTAGCGGCGCAGCTGTGCAGGCCGCGATGGCCCGCTGCGGCGCACCGGCGGCGGCGCAGGCGTTCGTTGCCGATACGTTCTCCATCCTTGCGCAGAGCAAGCTGCATGTGACCGTGGCCGCGTTCACCTTTGGCCGTGAAGACCTGATTCCCGAGATGTTTCAGGGCTTTGTGCGCGACCTGAACGCAGAGCTTGCGGGCGGGCTTTCGACCTTTCTCTGGTATCTGGAACGGCACATCGAAGTCGACGGTGAAGAGCACGGGCCGATGGCGTTGCGCATGATCGCGGAGCTTTGCGGAAGCGATACGGTGAAGTGGCAGGAAGCAGAAGAGGCTGCTGTGTTCGCGCTCGAGTCACGGCTGCGGTTCTGGGACGCGATCCTCGCGTCGCTTGCCGCCTGAACGGGCTGTGCCGCGGGCTGGTGTGTCGCGGGGTATGCCCTCCCCTCCCATGTTTCTCCAAGTTCCTTGTTTTGTTTCACTTGGTCTGATTTCTTTTGGTAAGTTCCTCATATCTCGGAACTTAGCGCAAGTTCCTCATTTAAATAAAGTTACAGAGATTTGCGGAGATGGCAGCTCCCGCGATCACGGACGAACTTACGTTTTGTGTCCTGTTTCTATTCTAATGTTTCAGGAGAATTAGTCTGCCAAGGGCATCTAGCCTGGAATGTACAGGTTGGCGTGTTTGGGGCTTGACACGGTTCAGCCGTCTCCTGAGCTTCATGATGTGCAC
>CAXTPQ010000071.1:0-5788 GCA_964246215.1 uncultured Terriglobus sp.
CTGTTCCCTGTTCCCTGTTCCCTAGAATAGATACAGATGCCTCAGCCGCCTTCCTCCTTAACCGTACGACTGCATCATCCTAGGTGCGGGCGCGGCCGGCCTGTTTTGCGCGGCAGAGACCGGAAAACGCGGACGCCGTGTGCTTCTGCTGGATCACAGCGAGCGTGCCGGCCGCAAAATCCTCATCTCCGGCGGCGGCCGTTGCAACTTCACCAACCTGCACTGCACGCCGGCCAACTTCCTCTCCGAAAACCCGCACTTTGCCAAGTCGGCGCTGGCCCGCTACACGCCGCGGGAGTTCGTGCGCTTGGTAGAGCGGCACCGCATTCCTTATCACCACAAAACGCTTGGCCAGCTTTTCTGCGACGGCTCCGCCCAGGCAATCGTCACCATGCTTGAAGCGGAATGCGCTCAGGCCGGGGTGGAGACACGCCTGCGCACCAACGTGCAGCGTGTTACGCGCGATGGCGACGGCTTCCGCGTGCACACCTTGCAGGATCCGGACGGCTATGGACTGCGGAGCCGCACGGTAGTGGTGGCGACGGGCGGCCTCTCCATTCCGAAGATGGGTGCGACCGGCGTCGGCCACCAGATTGCGGCCGATTTTGGCTTAAAGCTGGTGCCGCCTCGACCCGCCCTGGTACCGCTGACTTTTGCCGAGGAGGATCGTCTGGCGTGGGCGGACCTTTCGGGCCTCTCGACCGAGGTCACGGCGACTGCTCCGGCGAAACGCTCCAGCCGCATGGCCCCGCCGGTCTTTCGTGAAAAGCTGCTCATTACGCACCGTGGGCTCTCCGGCCCGGCGGTGTTGCAGATTTCTTCCTACCGGCAACCCGGCGAAGCGCTCCAATTCGATTTGTTGCCGGATGCGGAGGTATTTACGCCCATGCTGAGCAGCAGCGCCCGCGATGCGGAGACGGCCTACTCGCTGCTGCGAACACGCCTGCCGCAACGCATGGCCGAACGCTGGCTGCAGCAGAACCTGCCGGTGGATTGGAAGAATCCGTCCATCATGAAGCTGGAAGCCGCGCTGCACCGCTGGCAGGTGGTACCGGCGGGCGACGAGGGTTATGAGAAAGCGGAGGTGACGGCGGGCGGTGTCAGCACCGCCGAGCTCGACAGTTCCACGCTGCAAGCGAAAACGGTGCCCGGACTCGCCTTTATCGGCGAAGTGGTGGACGTCACCGGACACCTGGGCGGCCATAACTTTCAATGGGCCTGGGCCAGCGCCTTTGCCGCCGCACAGGCACTTTGACGATCGCTCGATCATGGCAAGGGCAAGGCCAGAGTAGTTCTTTCATAGGTGTGGTCCTGAACGAAGCGAGGAATTTGCTATCAAGAGATATACATGCCCAGCAAAGACAACAGATTCTTCATCGCCAGTTCCTCAGGGCGACACTTCATCCTGAAGCGAGTTCGGTGAAATTTTCCTTTGATGTCCCGGCTACTGCACTACCAGGGTCAGCGGCACCTGACGGGTCACGCCGGCACTGGTGGCAGCGACCACGACGTTGTATGAACCGGACGGCGTGACGGCCGTGGCACCTGAACCGGTGCCGGTACCGGTGCCCGAGTCAGGCACATGGCGGCCGGAGCCGCAGCCGCCCGTCCCCATCGCCATGGAGAGGAGCAGCAATGCCAAAGTCAACTGGCGTCTGTTGCCCCGGCGAGAGCACAGCAGGCCGAAGGGCACCAGCAGGGCAAGCACCGGCAAAGCGCGGGGAAATGGCGAGATATGCCGCTCCATTTGAGCCGTGGTGCCGGTAAGAATGGACGCAACGACGACGCTGGTGCCAGACAGATCCGTATAGGTCGAAGTCACGGTGCATTTGCTGTAGCTGGGCGCGCCCGTGCAGCTGTAGGTCACGGGCATGTTGGTCAGGATGGCCGGCGTGAGCAGCATAGAGTAGACGGCGCTCTTGCCGCTGGCGACGGTCGCGCTCGTGCTGCCGCTGGCGGCCAAACTGAAGTCGATGCCCGTGCCGTTCAGATGAACAAGCTGCGTAACCGAACCGGTAGCCACGCTTACCGTGCCGTTGCGGGCACCGGCGGCCTGCGGCGCAAAGGCCACGCTTAGAGTGCAGCTCTGCCCAGCGGACAAAGCTGCGCTGCTTGTGCAATTGCCCGCGGCCGAGGTCAGGCCGAAATCTCCTGTGACCGAAACTGCGCCCAGGGTCACCGCGCTGGCACTGTTGTTGACAAGCGTGAGTGTCTGTGGCGCGGTCGCGTTCCCAACGCCGGTCGCCGTGAAGGTGAGTGTCGAGGGCGTGAGGGAGATGCCGGGTGCTGCATTGCCGCTACCACTCAGCGCAACGATCTGCGCCCGTTGCACATCGTCGATTTCGAGAGTGCCGGTTTGCGCGCCCACGCTCTTTGGCGCGAAGGTGACGGCAATGCCACAGGAGGTCCGTGGTGCAAGTGCCGGGCCGCAGCCGTTCACCACGGAGAAGTCGCCACCCGTGATCTTAGCGGCCACCAGCGTGAGCGCCGCGTCACCAGTGTTACTGAGCGTAATAGTCTGGGCGGCACTGGCGGTGTTCACCGTCGTCGCCACAAAGTTGAGCGCTGCGGCGGAAAGTGTGTCCGTGGCCGGGTTTGTGCCAAGTCCCGTGAGCGCGGCGGTCTGCGTGCCTGCATCGTCGGTGATGCTGAACGTGCCCGTGCGCATTCCGCTGACCGTAGGCACAAAAGCGATGGAGATGGTGCAGCCCGTTTGCGTGCCCAGAGAACTTCTGCAGGTGTTCGCCTTGACGGTGTAATCGCCGGAGACGGTGACCGCGCCAATCGCGCCCGAGCCGCTGCCCGTATTGGAAATGGTGATGTTCTGGACGGGTGAGGTGCTGCCCACGGCTACGGAAGCGAAGTTGAGCGCCGCGGGCGTGAGCACGATGCTGAAGCTGCTCTGCCCCGCGCCGGTGAGCGTGACCACACTTGTGTTGGCGGTGTTGCCGTTCGCATCGTTTGCCAGGATCAGCGTGCCCGTACGATTGCCGCCGGAGGTTGGCCGGAAGGTGACGTTCGCGGTGCAACTCTGGCCAGCAATAAGTGTCCGGTTGGCACAGCTGTCCGTTTCCGCGAAGTCCCCGCTGACCGTCACCGCTCCGATATCCAGCGGGCCGTTGCCGCTGTTCAGCAGAGTAACGTTGCGGCCCACGCTGACCTGCCCGGGCGGCGTTGTTGGAAAGATGAGAGAGGTGGGCGTGAGCGTCACTTCACCGGCAAGGCCGTTGCCGCTGACCGCAGCCGAGTGCGTGCCGGTGTTGTCCTGCAGGCTGGCAATGCCGGTGCGCACCCCTGCTGCCGCCGGCGTGAAGATCACGGTAAAGCTGCAGTTCGCCATGCCGGCAAGAGCCGCGCCACAACTGTTCGTGCCGATGCGGAAGTCGCCACTCACCTGGGGAACTTGGAGCGTGGCCGTAGACGAGCCGCTGTTGGTCACGGTAAAGACGTGCGCCACGCTGGAAGCCTTCACCCCTGTGTCTGGAAAGGCATACAAAGCCGGCGCGACCTGCACCGTGGACATGCCCGAACCCGTGCCGCTGAGCGGGATCGAAGAGTAACCGCCAAGCACATTGCCGCTCACCTGCAGCGTGCCCGTTTGCGAGCCAACCGCACTCGGGGCAAAGCTCACTTGAGCCGCGCACTGCCCTCCCGGCGCAAGTGTCTGGCCGGTGCAGTTGTCGGCCTCCAGGAACTGTGCACTTGCCGAGACTTGCGAGATGGTGAGCGGAGCGTTTCCGCTATTGGTCACGGTCACGCTTTGCGAAGCGCTGGTGTTTCCTAAAGATGTAGCAGGAAAGCTGACCGTTGCTGGTGAGAAGCTGATCGCGGGAACCTGCGATGCGCCCGCCGTCAGCAGTGGAATTTGCCAGATGCCGCGGCCGTAGGTGCCTGCGCGCAGCACGCCCGCATCGGCACTGCCCGGGACGGCGAAGGCGGCGGAGGCCACCAGCGTGGTCACCGGCGCACCCGGCAGCGCCGTGCCATAGGCGCTCCAGCACTGGGCATTGCCGGCCGTGCAGGTGGTTACATCCGTGGCGACGTACACGCCCGTGTCCATGGCCACGTAAACAACACGGCTGTCGTTCGGGTCCACGACAACGGCGTTGGCGGGTGCGTCCGGCAGATTTGCCGTGATGCTGACCCAGCTTGCCGCGCCGTCAGTGGAACGATACACGCTGGGCGAGTGGAAGCCGCGCACCGTCGCATAGACGGTCAGGCCGCTTGCATCGTGCGAATCGACCGAGATTGACGAAATATCGAAATTGTATGGATTGAATCGTCCGTTGTGTGTCGTGTCGTTCGTCACGGTGCCGCTGGTGCTATCCGTCCAGGCTGTGCCGCCGTTGGCCAGGTTTGCGGCGGTTGTCCTATAGAAGTGACCGCCATAGGCGTTGCTGCCGCCATCCGCCGTGCCGGCCAGGCCCGCGTACAGCACCGGCGATCCGCTGGTGGATGCGGTGCCCGTCAGCTTTGCCGCGCCACCCGCGCCGAGTGACCGGATCAGCCCATTTGCGGCGGTGCATGCAGTTCCGGATGGCCCGGCCAGCGGCGCCGAAATCGCGTTGTTGGCGGAGGCCCAGGTGTTGCCACCGGCAGTCGGACCGCGGTAGACGCGGCAGGTGCCCACCAGCACATTGCTGTTCAGCGCCGGATCCAGCAGCAGCGGCGCGTCGGCCAGTTCCGCATCGCCGTTCACCTGCGCTGCGCCGATGGCGGGCGGCCCGGTGAAGTCCGCTGCCGTGCATGCCGCACCCTTGGCGCAGCTTTGCAGCGAAACGCCGTAGCCGTTCTGCAAGAGCCAGTTCGACGGGTTGGCCTGGTCGATGGCAACGCTGCCGCTTTCACCCGTGCCCAGTTGCATCCACACCGGCTGGAACATGGCGTTGGCCGACGAGTTGGCGGCGGCGGCGCTGCCCAGGGCGCCCAACGCGACCAGAGCGATGCCGCCATCGGTTGGGTGCGTGCTCAGGCCGCTGACCTCGGCCAATGACCCGACTGCCGCGTTTAGATTGTCAAAGTGCGTGGCGTCATCGGCAGAGCACGGCGTTTGCTGCTGGTTCACGCCATCGGTCGAGCGCCACAGGCCGCCGTCGTTGCCGAAAAAGAGCAGCGGAGCGGCGGAATTGCTGATATTCACTTGAAAAGCGACGGCGTGCTGGGCCGGCGCGACTTTTGCCGGCGCGGCGCAGCCGGTGGTGGCATTGGTAGTATTGCGCAGGCTGCAGCCATCGGAGAGCCGGCAGCGATATAGGTCGCCAGTGCCCGCAAAGAGCAGCGTGTCCGTGGAACTGAGCGCGGTCGCGGCCGGCACCGCCGCGAGTGCCAGGTTGTAGTCACCCTGCGCAATCACACCCGCCGAGTCATCCAGCGGCGTGCTGTTGAGCCGGTTTGCCCACAGCACCGTGGCATTTGCGCAGTTACCGCCGTTCGCCGCGCAGATGTCCCGGTAAAGGCCGCCGTCGTTGTTTGATCCATCGACGGTCAATGCGAAGAGATCGCCGGAGGCAGGTTGCACCGCGAGTGCTCCGCGAAAGATCGGGCAGGCAGTCAGCCCCGTTGTACCGGCGCGCGATGGGCAGTTGGCGATGGAGAGTCCGCTGCCCGGCTGGTTTGCCAGGCGCGTCCAGGTGATGCCGTCCGCGGATTCGTAGTAGCCGTGAAAACGCAGCGCTGCATAGAAACGCTGGCGCACGGCGTTCCAGACGACCGCGGTCGCGGCGTTGCCCTCATAGGTGGTGAAGTCGCTTTGCCCGCTCTGGATCGTGGTCGATCCATCCTTGAGCGT
>CAXTPQ010000071.1:5888-8470 GCA_964246215.1 uncultured Terriglobus sp.
GGCAAGAGCCGCGATCCTCTTACAAGGGAGTGGCCAGTGAGTGCCGCGCCGCGGCGTTGCAGAGCCTGGGCGACCTGTTCCGCCGCTTGCCGGCTCAACTCCAGGTGGCGTTCTCTTGCCTGCGCCGCCGCTGCTGCCCGGTTGGCATCACCCTCAGGCGAACTCTGCCGGGCATTCAGAAAGGCCCGCGCGCGGCGTTGCGATGCGGAGGCGTTCTGGGCGTGTGCCGCAACCGGCGTCGCCAATGCCAAAAGAGTGCAAACGCAGAGGATCGCGTTGCGCAGAAGGCCGGCACGAGCAGGATCGAATTGGATATATCGCTTGAACAAGTGCGCCGGGAACATCACGCATGACAAAGCATGCGACCTTCCAACGACACAGTGACCCTGGTTAGAAAACTCTCACACTTGCCGAGAGAAAGAATGCAAAGATAACTTTGTGGCCGCTTGAGCAAGTGTCTATGCCCCGAGGAGTAGGTAGGGGGCGAAACTGTCCTGCTTTGATGGCTGCAAGCGTACCACTTGCACGTAAGTCACTCAATAGCCCGTGCCGGTGATGGCAGGATCTCATTCGCTTTGCTTCATGTTCGTTTACCAAGCTGGCGAGTAGACTTAGACTGCGTGAAGGACAAAAAGGCATGAGAACGGAAATAGTTGAGATTGTGCTTCCGGCGGAACTGCTTCTGCGCATCGATGCAGAGGTGGGCCGAGTCGACCGGGATGCATTTATCGAGCACAGTGCGCGCCTTGCACTTCAACGAAAACGGCTTGATGCTATCGGCGAAGACTTGTCACCGGCATGGCTGGATCCGAATCATCCGGAACTCGAGAATGGCAGCGCTGAGTGGATAAAAGCACTACGGCAGGAAAGCGACAAGCGCATCGAGCGGCCTGGTCATAGCAGTTCATGAAGGAACTGCTGGTTGATTCATCTGTTTTGATCGACTTTCTTCGGAATCGCAATCTCCGGAGAGAGTTGCTGCCAAGGCTTCTTGACGCGGGTTATCTGCTATCCACCACAGCAATCAACATAGGCGAAGTCTACTCTGGTGCCTGGCCTGCAGAATTGATGCGAACGGTCGCGTTGCTGGATACGTTTCATTGCTACCCAATCGATACAACGATCGGTCGCGAAGGTGGTCTTCTGAGGAGCGAGTACGCACGCCGGGGTGTGAGTCTTTCACTCAGTGATTGTTTGATCGCGGCAGTTGCGTTGAAGCAGAATTTGCCACTCTTCACGGACAACGCCAAAGATTTTCCAATGCCGCAACTTCAACTTTTTAACCCGACATCCGATGCTTTCTAGCCGCCATACTGGCCTTTTGCGCGAGGTTTGCTCGGCCGCTCGATTTTTGATGGTGCGGGTGCGGCAGCGGACGAGTCGTCCAGCGGTCCATTTTGCGCGATGTACTGCTTCGAGTTGAATTTGCGGCCGGTGCTGGCACCGCTCATGTAGCGAATTTTTCCAAAGATGGGCCGCTCACCCCAGGGCCGGTCGAACTTGCCGTAGACCGCCCAGGCGATGCCCGCGTAGCCACCCGGATCACGCCCGTCCAGAAAGTATTTGTCATTCAGGTAGATGAGCGTCTTTTGCGCGGTGGCGTTGTCACGGGACCACTCCAGCACCTTTTTGGCCCAGTACATGCGCATAAAGTTGTGCATCCAGCCGCGGCGCACCATCTGACGCTGTGCCGCGTTCCAGAGTTCGTCGTAGGTCTCTGCGTGCTCCATCTGCTCGACGGTGTAGAGGTGGTCGCGTTTGTCCGCCGTGTGCGCGTCGACTGTCTTGCGGGCCCACTCTTCGGCGCACTCCGGGTTGTCGTAATTGGGGTCGTACTTGACCCAGTTCACGCAGAGTTCGCGCCAGGTAACCATCTCGTCCAGAAAGCTGTCGACGCTTTCCCGCAGGCGGTGGTCCTTGCCGGCAGCCTCCTCCATGGCCAGGTAGATGGTGACCGGGCTCAGGTGCCCATAATGCAGATAAGGCGAGAGCACACTTGTGCCGTCCACGTCGGGATGGTTGCGGTTGTGCGCGTAGCCGGGCAGCATTTTGTCCACAAAGAGCTTGAGCCGGGCCTGTGCCGCGTGGGCGCCGCCGGTCAGTTCAGGCACCCTGCCCACGCTGCGGTCCAGATCGGTCCAGCCCTCGGTCATGTCCTTCTGCACGTCATCCGCGACAAAGCCCACGGGACGTTGCCATGCGTGCTTTGCGGCGAGGTTCTCGTACGGTTCCAGATACTCGGGCAGCATCTTCCAAAGCCGCGTACGGATCGTATAGGCCGCATACTGCGCCTTGTCGAAGCGCTTCATGGGCACAATCACGTCGGCATCCACGGTCCAGAACGGGACGGAAATGTTCTCCGCAATGTGCCGCCGCCAGCTTTCCGGCACGCGCATCGGGTTTTCGTCGCCGATGACGATTGCCGCTTGCGCATCGCGGAAGAAGGTCAGGCGATCCTCACGCGGAGCGTTGCGCAGAACGAAGCTGATATTGCGCTTCGCCAGATCCGCTTCGACATCGCGCAGACCTTCGTTCAGAAAGACGTAGTGCCGCAGGTTTGCATGCGGAAAGTTGGAGATACC
>CAXTPQ010000071.1:8570-13879 GCA_964246215.1 uncultured Terriglobus sp.
CTTCGGCCTTTTGCAGTGAGGCCTTTTCTTTCGAGGCCTGGTTCGCCGCGCGGATCGCTTTTTCCCGGGCAGGGTGCGGTATGCGCTTCGGATCCGGCTCACTGATGCCCGGCGCGGCGGGATCGTGCATCGGCTCGCCGGGAGGCAAAGCGTCGGTGTTGCCCTTCTTTGTGTTCAGCCCTTTGGCCATGGCTTATCGGATGCAGTTGAGCGAAGCCCGGTGCCTGTTTTCGCAAGGCGAAGCGAACAGAAACAGCCGCTGTTCAGCGGACTGCCTGCACGGCACGGCTCCGGCGATATGCTGAAAATATGCCAGAGCATGAAACGCAGGATCAGCCGCAGTATCGCGTCCGCCTTTGCCACGCTGGAGACGCCGCCATGCTTTCGCTCGTCGGCGGTGCCACGTTTCTGCAGACTTATGCGCCGACGCACGATGCCGCCGACATTCTGGCGCATGCGGCAAAGAACCACTCCGTCGCGGCCTATGAGCGGCTGCTTGCCGTCCAGGAGAACCGCGCCTATGCCGCCGAGATCCTGCCCGGCGAAGCGGCAATTGGCTACATTCTGTGTGCCGCGCCGGACTTGCCGGCGGAAACGATCGAGCCGGGAGATTACGAGCTGCGGCGCATCTACCTGCTTCACCGGTTTCAAGGGCTTGGAATTGGCGGGGCGCTTTTGCGGCAGGCGATCAATGCAGCCCGTGAGCTGGGCTACCGGCGGCTGACGCTGGGGGTTTATGGCAAGAACCACGACGCTCTCCGGTTTTACGAGAAGGCAGGGTTTCGCGAGATTGGCGAACGCACGTTTACCGTGGGGCGGACTGTGTGCCACGATTATGTGCTCGCCCGGTCGTTGTGAGCCGGCGCTAAGTGCTCGACGCGAATGATAGTATTCGCGGAAACGGTTTCTGCGGCACGATCGCGTTCCCGAGGGGCGAGCGACGATGAATCCAGATGTAGACACACGCGCAACAGCAATGGCCGGCGCGCCACGCCGCTATCAAATCCGGCCGCTCAGCACCGGCGAAGTGCTTGACCGGACGATCTCACTGTACGGCGGGAACTTCTGGCTGTGCACGGGCATTGCGTCACTTTCAGCGCTTGTGTCGCTGCTATCTGGCGCGTCCCGGCTGATTTACCTGCAGGTCTATCACCTGTCGCCGCTGACAAGCTTTATGAACTCCGTCCCGATCGCGCTGATCACGATCTTCTGGGGACTGATCGCCGTGCTGGCGTATGGCCTGTCGCATGCGGCGCTCACGTGGGGGCTCGGCTGCACGTACCTTGGCCGTGCCGCAACTCTGGGCGGCGCGCTCAGTGTCGTCCGGCGGCATGTGTGGCGTTATCCGGGGCTGGTGATCCTGCAATGGGTAGTGGCGGGTTGGCCGACGATCGCCGCGTATGTTGTGATGGCAGTTGGCGGGGGCGTTCTGGCCGCGCGGGGCGGGAACTCCGCGGTTCCCGGTGCCATCGTCATCGGGATTGGCGCCCTGCTGGTGCTTGTGAGCTTTCCCTTCTCGATTCTCCGCTATCTGCGGCTCGCTCTGTCGATGCCTGCTTCTGTTCTGGAAGACCTGGCGATCCGCCCGGCACTGCAGCGCAGCCGGGCCCTGCTGCCGGACCGCAAAGGCCGCGTCTTCGTTATCTTTCTGCTGGCAGGTGCGCTCTACCTTCCACTGAGTACGGTAGCGGGTGTAATGGCTCTGATGAGCGTGCGCGGGGCGGTGAGTTTCATTGCGACGCAGGCAACCACGCTGCTGCTGACCTTTGCGTCGGCTTTGCTGATCCAGCCGCTCTTCTCCGCCGCGTTTGTCGTTCTGTATTACGACGAGCGTGTCCGGCGGGAGGGCTTCGACATCCAGTTCATGATGAGTGAAGCGCAGAGCGGCTCTGCCCAGACCAACGCAGCGGGTGCGCTTGAGCAAGCACCCTATCAGGGCATGCCCGCCGGAGTTCCCGTGCAGGGCATGGCCCACGCCGGGGCGGGTGCCGGCTATGCGAACATTGCCGAGGCCGGTGCCGCCGGCCAGACGTTTCCCGGTGCGTAGTCACCGAGCAATGTGCGCCGCCATGCTCTGCGGGTGCATGGCGGCGAGCGGCTTGCTCCTGGCACAAGGCCTGCTCCTGGCACAAGGCCTGCCGCAGACATCGCGAGCGGCGCATGAGGCCCGGCTGCCCCAGTTGCGCGCGCTGGTGCAGCAGTGCGCCGCGGATGCCAGGGCCTGCAAGCCGGAAAAAGCCGGGCCGGACGAAAGTTTCCAGATGCAAAACGGTTTGGAGACAGAGGTTCACTATGCCTGGCTGCGCCAGACGCTGGCGGGCATGAGCAAGCAAAAGCCAGAGGATCGCGGGAAGACCGCTGCGATCGTTCTCGCGAAATTATCTGGGGATGACGACGGTGCAGTCGCGGCGAGAGTCGACCCGGCCAAGGCCAGTGCCACTGCGACTGAAGTCTTGTCGCAGGTGGAGTTCAGTGAGAGCAAGCAGAGCTGGCTTTCCAAGAAGTGGGACCGCTTTACGGAGTGGCTGTCCAACCGCCTGAATGTGCCGGCACCCAGCCATGGCACGCGGCAATGGCTGCGCTTTCTGGTGGAAGCCGTGCTCTTTGGGACGCCTTTGCTGTTGCTGCTGCTGTGGCTGTTGCGGCAGGCCCGGGAAGACCGCTTCCGGCCGGAGAGCACCGGCGGAAAAGCCGAGCGGACGTCACAAGCCACCGATCTGCCCTGGCTGGAAGTGGCTCAGGAGTGCGCCCGCCGTGGCGAGTGGCGCGAGGCCGTGCATGCGTTGTATTGGCAGACCATAAGCACACTGGAGAGCCGGCGGCTATTGTCGGTGTCCCGCACCCGCACACCGCGGGAATCGCTGCGGCTGCTGGAACCAGGCTCGTCCGCCCGCCCGCTGCTGCGGGAGCAGACCATGCTTCTGGAAAAGGTCTGGTACGGCCAGGTTCCCGCCACCGAACAGGATTACCAGCGGGCACGCACCCTGCAGGAGGAAGTGCTGCGGGCCTGAGCAGTACCGGCCCGGTCAGACCCACTCACGATGCGGCGACCTTCCACGGAACAAAAGATTGTGCTGGGCGCGGTGATTGCCGCGCTGCTGTTGATTGTGGGTACGGCCGTATTTGCGCCGGCGCATGACGAGGATGACCCGCAGCCCAGCACCTTCAACTCCGGCCCGCAGGGTGCCAAAGCCGTCTTCCTGCTCCTGGGCAAGCTGGGCTATCGCACGGAGCGCTTTGAAAAGCCGCTCAGCCTGTTGAACGAGCTGGATGCACCGCATGCGACTTTTGTGCTGGCCACGCCGTGGGGCTCCTCCACGCCGGAGGAGCAGAAGGAGCTCAACGGATTTCTGGAGCGCGGCGGCCGCGTGCTGGCGGACGGCTGGTATGGCGGCGACATTCTGCCCGGCGTGTACTGGAAGAACGCGGACACCGACCATGTCCCTCCAAAGTGCACCACCACGCCGGAGGGCACAAGCGCCCTGGCCGGCGCAGGCCCGCTGCGGATGGAGACGGACATGCTGGCCAAGGCGGATATTCCAGAGACCGCTGTGGCGCAGAATTGCCCCGATGGCGCGGCGGTGATCACCTACCATGTTGGCAAAGGAACCGCCGTGTGGTGGGCCAGCCCGCAGCCGCTCACCAATCGCGGCCTGCATGAGGCAAACAACCTGAAGTTGCTGTTGGCGAGCATCGGCCCGCTGGACCGCATGGTGATTTTCGACGAGTCGGCTCGCGACTTCCGCCCGGCGGATCCCTGGTCCAAAACGAAGGGCTTGCCGGTGCGCGCGATGGAGGTCCAACTGCTGCTTGTGGCACTGTTTCTGGTACTGGCGTACGGCCGCCGCCATGGGCCGGTGCGTACGCTGAACGTAACACCACGCACCTCGCCGCTGGAGTTTGCGCAATCGATGGGTGGGCTTTACCACCGGGCTGGTGCGGGTGAGGCGGCGGTGCAGGAAGCCCGTACCCGGCTTTTCACGTTGTTGGAGCGGCAATGCGGGCTGCCACGCGAGCTGGTGGGGGCTGGCCCGGAACGCATTGCGGCGGAACTGCTCGCGCGCTTCGGATTTTCCGATGCGACCCTGGTTCCAACGCTGCAGGAAGCCGAGTCGGAAGAGCGGATCGCTCCGGCACGCGCACTGCATCTGGTGCGGGAACTGCATCGTATGCGCGAAGCTTTGCGGCGGGCTGCGGGGCGCTCGCCAGGTCAGCCAAAGCCAGGTCAGCCGGAGTCAGAGCAGCCGGAGTCAGAGCAGATGCAACCACATCCAAACATTTCGACTTTGCAGGAGAGACCGCGTGTCTGAGAGCACCTTGAGCATGCCGCCCATTGAACCCGGCGGCACTGACCCCATGAGCAGCACACAGCCGGTGGAGGCGCTGTTTGCGCATGGACACCGCGAGCTTGGCAAAGTGCTTGCCGGCCAGCAGGACCTGATCGAGCAGACGATTCTGACGCTGCTGTCAGGCGGCCACGCCTTGATCGAGGGTGTTCCCGGCGTGGCGAAGACGCTGGCCGTCAAGACGGTCGCGCGCTGGCTGGGCCTCGACTACCGGCGCGTGCAGGGCACACCCGACATGATGCCGGCGGACATCACCGGCACGAATATCTTTGTCCCGGCTCGGAATGAATTTCTGTTCTACCGCGGGCCGGTCTTTACGCAGTTTCTGCTGGCCGATGAGATCAACCGCATGCCGCCACGCACACAAGCCGCGCTGCTGGAGTGCATGGAGGAGCGCCAGATTACGGCGGACGGCACGCGTTACCCGCTCGATCCGCTGTTCACGGTTTTCGCCACGGAAAACCCGGTCGAATTTGAAGGCACGTATCCGCTGCCGGAGGCACAGCTGGACCGGTTTCTGATGAAGATACGCGTGGGCTATCCATCGGAGAGCGAAGAGCGGCTCGTGCTGGAGCGTCATAACAGCGCAAGGGGCTCGATCGAGGACATTGCCATTGAGTCCGTCCCGCAGGAAGCCGTTGCGGAGGCGCGCCGTGTGGTGCGCTCCGTAAAGGTGGAGCCGCAACTGCTGGAGTACCTGCTGGCTGTGGTGCGCCGCACGCGGAGTTGGCCGGCGCTTTCTCTCGGTGCCTCGCCCCGCGCTGCGGTGGCTTTGCTGAATGTCAGCAAGGCGCAGGCGGCCCGCGATGGCCGCGACTTCCTGTTGCCAGACGACGTGAAACAGGCGGCGCTGCCGTGCCTGCGGCATCGCCTGCAACTCAAGCCCGAAGCCGAACTGGAAGGCCTGGACCCTGACCGCGTTCTGATGGATGTGCTGGCGGCAACGCCGGTGCCGAAGTAGGT
>CAXTPQ010000072.1:0-13782 GCA_964246215.1 uncultured Terriglobus sp.
GCCGTCAGCATCGCGGTCATTGCCGTCTTTGGCAGCGCTTCCGGGTACAAGAGCGGGATCAGGATCAGCGTGGCAACGATGGCAAGGTTAATTCCAGTCGTCACAATCATCCAACGATTGGACTTCGACTTCAACCTGCCAGAGGACTCGACCAGAGAATCTTCAAACATATGCAACCTCAATTCTGCGAGAGGTAAAGCTGAACGGTAGACACCACGTGTTTGCGATTTGTTCCCACAAACTTTTGCGGCCAAATTCTCAGGCGCGGCAAGTGCCCGCAAAGGTTCTCACCAGTTGAGAAGCGAATCGTAGCGCATGCGGAAAACAATTGGCAAGTGAGCGGTGGATCCGCCTGTCATTTTCAGCGGCAGCGCTGTACAGTAGCCGCATCCCGACCTGAGGTTCCCTGCCCCATGAAACGCCTGTGCGCCGCAGCGCTTACCCTGATCAGCATGAGCCTTTCCTCACCCGCAAACGCCCAGGCAGTCAGCGCGCCCCACACAGACACACCCGGCAGTGCCTCAATCAGCGCCTCGGCGGTGACCCCCGCCGGCACCGCCCCCGACAAGTACATCTGGCTGGAAGAGGTGAGCAGCGACCGCGCCATGGCGTGGGTGCACGCGGAAAATGAGAGGTCCGCGAAGGTGTTGCGCGCCGATCCGCGCTTTGCCCCATTTCAGCAGGATGCGCTCAAGGTCATCTCCGACCCGTCGCGGCTTGCCGTGCCAAACTTCCGCGACAACGGTGCCGACAACTTCTGGCGCGACGCGCAGCATATGCGCGGTATTTACCGCCGCACCACGCTGGCCGATTACCTGACGGAGAAACCAAACTGGCGCACGCTGCTGGACATCGACGGCCTGAACCAGGCCGAGCACGCCAAGTGGACATTCAAAGGCATGAGCATGCTTTACCCCGGCGACCGCTACGCGCTGGTGAACCTGTCCGATGGCGGCGAGGACGCCACCACCGCCCGCGAATTCGACCTGAAGAGCGAAAAGTTCGTTGAGCCCGGCAGCAGTGCCTTTACCCTGCCACGCTCCAAGCAGAATATTGCCTGGCTGGACAAGGACACCCTGCTGATTGCGCGCGACTGGGATCACATGGGCGGCTCGGATGGGGCGACCAGCACCATGACCGCCTCCGGCTACCCCTATGTCGTGAAGGAGTGGAAGCGCGGCACGCCGCTCGCGTCCGCCAAAGAAGTTTTCCGCGGCAAGCCGGCCGATGTACGCGTCTTCCCTGGTGTGCTGCACGATGCGCAAGGGCATCGGCTCGCCTATATCGGCCAGGGTGTCAGCTTCTTTGAGACGCGGCTCTTGATCGAAACGCCCAAGGGATACCAGCCGCTGGATGTGCCGCTCAAGAGCAATTTCGAGGGCATGCTGGACGGCCGCGTGCTGCTGCACGTGCGTGAGGACTGGACGCCCGCGGGCAGCACACAGCATTATGCCGCCGGCACGCTGGTCTCCCTCCAGCTCGCCGAGCTGCAGAAAGACCCCGCGCATCTGAAGCCGGAGATCGTCTTCGCACCCACCGCGACGGAGTTTCTGGAATCGTCCGCCACCACCAAAACACGGCTGGTCGTCACCACGTTGAACAATGTGCAAGGCCGCGCTTACGTCTATACGCCTTCTGCAAAGGGCTGGGCGCGCGAGCCGCTGCCCGTGCCGGAGAACTCCACCGTCGGCATTGCCACGGTCAGCGACACGGACGACCATTTCGCCCTGGTGATCACCGGCTTCATCCAGCCGTCGTCGCTGTGGGTCGGCACGGCGGACGCACCCCGCAGCTTCAAGCTGGCCAAATCGCAACCGGCGCTCTTCGATGCCTCAAATTTGAAGGTCGAGCAACTCTTCGCCACCAGCAAAGACGGCACCAAGGTCCCCTACTTCGTCGTGCACCGCAAAGACATGAAGTACGACGGCAGCAACGCCACGCTGCTGAATGCCTATGGCGGCTTTGAGCTTAGCTCCACGCCCAGCTACTCCGCGCCGCGCGGCAAACTCTGGCTGGAGCGTGGCGGCGTTTTTGTGCTGGCCAACATCCGGGGCGGCGGCGAATTCGGCCCCGTCTGGCATGAGGCCGGGCTGAAGACCAAACGCCAGGTCATCTATGACGACTTTGCCGCCGTGGGCCAGGACCTGATCGCACGCAAAATCACCTCGCCTCGCCACCTGGGCATTCTGGGCGGCTCCAACGGCGGCCTGCTCATGGGCGTGGAGATGGAACAGCACCCCGACCTGTGGAACGCCGTCGTCATCCAGGTGCCGCTGCTGGACATGCTGCGCTTTGAAAAGATTGCCGCCGGTGCAAGCTGGGTGGGCGAGTATGGCTCGGTCACCATCCCGGAGCAGCGCGACTTCCTCGCCAGCATCTCGCCCTACCACAACCTGAAGCCGGACGTGACCTACCCCGAGCCGCTCATCTTCACCACCACCAAGGACGACCGCGTGGGCCCGCAGCACGCCCGCAAATTCGCCGCACTGCTGGCCGAGCACAACAAGCCCTACTTCTACGACGAGATCACCGAAGGCGGCCATGGTGCCGGAGCCGACCTGAAACAGGAAGCCGACACCTCCGCCGAGACGTATGTGTATCTCACCAGAAAGCTTATGGAGTAAAACTGCTCACCGGCATCCGCGACTGCAAGGCAGTTTTGGACTGGATCGCAATCTCCCCAACGTGGTGCTACAACACGGGCGTCGCCGTTCTGTTCGATATTTGCATGGATCGAGCTGGTCCACACAAAATTTGGAGCGCAGATAACGGGCGAAACATAGGCAAATTCACGCGCTGGTTACATTCCAGCAATCTGACAATCACGCGCAGACTCCATACTGAGCAAAATTCAAATTCAAGGTTTCGCGAGATGTCTACGACGTCGCTCCATCGGGCTGTTCCCATGACACGGGCGCTGCTTGCCTGTGTCCTGTTCTTCTCTTCCGTTGTTTGTTTCGGCCAATTCGACGCAGCCTCCGTTCTTGGCTTTCTGCGGGACGGCTCCGGAGCCGCCATCGGCGGCGGCCAGGTGAAGCTCACCAACACTGCCACAGGCGTCTCGCAGTCCACCGTCGCTGACTCGGAGGGCCGGTATCAGTTCGATAGCGTGCTCATCGGCACCTATGTCGTCGCCAGCGATGCGACCGGCTTTCAGCATACGGAGACGCCGCCCTTCCAGCTGACGGTTAACGCCCGCCAACGCGTGGATGTCAACCTGCGGCTAAACGGCGCAACGGAGTCAGTCAATGTCTCCTCCGCGGCAACGCTGCTTGAGACAGAGACAAGTTCGCGTGGCCAGGTGATCGGCCAGCTTGAGGTCGAAAACCTGCCACTGAACGGCCGCTCCTACGCCGACCTCGCCTTGCTGGTTCCGGGTGTGCGCAAGTCCGTCCTCGAGAACCAGAGCACCACCAGCCGCGAGGCCTCGTTCAACGTGAACGGCCAGCGCTCCGCCTTCAACAACTTCCTGCTGGACGGCCTGGACAACAATACCTACGGCACCTCCAATCAGGGCTTCGCGAACGAAAATATTCCGCCCTCGCCCGATGCCGTGGAGGAGTTCCGCATTGAAACCGACAACTATTCCGCCGAGTACGGCCGCGCCGCCGGGGCCGTCATCAACGTCTCCATCCGCCGCGGCTCCAACCAGTTTCACGGTGGCGCCTGGGAGTTCAACCGCAATACCGCGCTCAATGCGATCGGTCCCTTTCAGCCCAGTGGCGGCGTGAAGCCGACCTTTATCCGCAACCAGTTCGGCGGAAGGTTGGGTGGGCCGATCTTCAAGGACCGCACCTTCTTTTTCGCCGATTACGAAGGCACGCGGCAAATCACAAAGGTCTTCAGCGCGGCAACGCTTCCCAACGCCGAGCAGCGCTCCGGCACTTTTCTGCTGCACCGCGCCAATGGCACCACCGCTCCCATTCCGTTACAGAACCCGCTCACCGGCCGCGTCTACGCCAACGGCGTGATTCCAATGACGGACAGCACGCCCTTTGCCCGGGCGGTGCTGGCGGCTTTGCCCGCAAATGTCAACACGGGCTTTGCCAACAATTACATCAATTTTCCCCGCGGCACGATCACGGACGACAAGGGCGACCTGCGCCTTGACCACAAGTTCAACGACCGGGTCTCGCTTTTCGCGCGATTCTCCCGTCACCAGGCCACCATCTTCGATCCTGCCATTGTCGACGGCCTCGCTGGCGGCTCCTCCAACAACAACAACGTACATATTTACAACCAGCAGATTGCCTTTGGCGGCACCTACACCATCACGCCCACCTCGCTGCTGGACGCCCGCATGGGTGTCGGCTGGAACGAGGGCGGCAAGACGCCCTTCGGTCTCGGCCAGCCCAGCCTGCTCATCGCGAACGGCATCACCAACGGCATTCCCACGGACCCGCGCATCTCCCGCACGCTCAACGGGCAGAACATCAGCGGCTTTTTCCAGCTCGGCGCGCAGACATCGAACCCGCAGTTCCAGAACCCGTTTGTCATCGATCCCAAGATCAACTACACCTTCCTGCACGGGCGTCACAGCATCAAGGCCGGCTACGAATTTCAGAGCATCTCGACCGACATCGATGACTTCAACCCCGTCTATGGCCAAGACAACTACAGCGGAGCCTACTCGACCATCAGTGCCGGCACGCCCACCGACCCGGCGAATGCCAGCCTCGCCGGAACGCAGATCTCACAGGCGCGCAACCTCGCTGATTTCCTGTTTGGCAATCGCTCCAGCTATCAACTCAACAATTTCGTCGTCATCGGCCTGCGCCAGAAGATGAACTTCATGTATGTGCAGGACGACATCAAGGTCACGCCGGCTTTGACGATCAATGCCGGCCTGCGTTATGAGCTGGTGACGCCGCAGTACACCGATGGCAATCACCAGGCCAACTTCGACCCGACGACAAACACACTCATCCAGGCCAAGGATGGTTCGATCTACAATCGCGCCCTGGTCAACATGAAATACAACAACATTGGACCACGCTTCGGCCTGGCTTACAGTGCGACGCCACGTACGGTGATTCGCTCCGGCTATGGCATCAGCTACACCCAGTTCAATCGCGAGGGTGGCGAAAATCTGCTGGCCTATAACGGGCCATATATCGTCGGTGCCACCATTAACCAGGTCTCTCCTAAAACCACGAATCAGTGCACGGGCGACACGCAGGACCAGACACTCTGCTTCCGCACAACGCAGCAGGGCTACTCGGTAAACCTCGTCTCGCCGGCGGCCTTCAACCCACTCAAGGTGCAGTCGCGCTACATACCGAAGGACAATCCCACCGGCTACGTCGAGAGCTACCACCTCACCGTCCAGCAGCAGCTGCCGGGGCAGGTCGTCATGGACGTTGCTTACGTCGGCAGCCATAGCGTTCATTTGATGGTGCTGGGCGACCAGAACCAGGCCGTCCCTCAGACTCTCTCCGCAACATGCGCGATCGCCGCGCCCAGTGCACCTGGTGGTTTGCCCACCTATACGACTTCGGGCTGCGCCTCGCTGCAGGCACGCCGGCCTATCAGCAATTTTGCCGGCATTGAGGTTGCCACCGGCATTGGTTCGGCGAATTACAACGCGCTCCAACTCAAGGTAGAAAAGCGGTACATCAACGGGCTATACCTGCTCAACTCCTTCACCTGGTCGCGCGGTTTTGACATCGCGTCCGGCCATCTCGAAACAGCGTTTGGTGACAACTCCCGCGTCAATCTCGCCAATCCCCGAGGCGATTATGGTCCGTCTGGCTACGACCAGCCGCTGAATAACACGACCTCCCTGCTGTACGATCTTCCCTTCGGCAAAGGCCGTCATTTCGGCAACGACGCCAACTACCTCGTCCGCGCCGCCGCCGGGGGCTGGCAGGCCACGGTTATCAACCAGGCCACCAGCGGTTTGCCGGTCAACTTTACTTACAACATCAATTCCAGCTTCACGGTCAGCGACCTGCCGACTTACCGCCCCAACAAGGTAGGCAACCCGCTCGCGGGGACGACGCGCGTCAAGACCGCGACCGCGCTCAACGGCTACTTCAACCCACTGGCAATTGCGTTGCCGACCGGCTCCAGCCCATTCGGCACCGCGTCGCGCAACGCGGTTCGCGGACCGGTCTTCAATCAGCTCGATTTTGGCCTGCACAAGGCCTTTGATCTCGGCTCTGAGGCGCGAAATCTTGAGTTCCGTGCCGAGACCTTCAACATCTTCAACCACGTGAACTATACGGCACCCGATGGAAACCGTAGCAACGGCTCTTTCGGCTCCATCACGCAGGCCTTCCCCGCGCGCCAGCTGCAACTTGCGCTGAAGCTCCTCTTTTGATCTGTCACCATCGCACGACGACCCACCGGAGCTCTCATGTTCGATCGCCGCAGATTCCTCCAGTACAGTGCCGCGAGCACTGCTCTCTTCCGTGACGGCTTTGCCCAGCAGGCTGCGCCGCCCGCACCGCCATCCTCCGCGCTCGCCCAGCAGCAGGCGGCTGTGGCCCGGCTCAACTCCGCAACACACCAGACCGTCTTCCATGCCCCGCCCGCAGCGTCCGCCTCGGGCAGTGGCCCGTTTCACTTTGCAGTCGTCTCCGACACCCACGTCATCGACAGGTTCTATGTCCCCGGCTCGGAGAATGGCTTTGAAGACAACGACAGCATCCTGCACGCCAATGAGCGCTTCATCAAGACGCGCGACACCGTCAACGGCATCCGCTTCCATGACGGAACACGTATCGAGCAGGTCTTCCTGCCCGGCGATGTCTTCCACAACTACCCGTCCGCCGACTACGACTTCTATTTCCAGAACGAAACACGCATCGACATCGCCGCAAAGATATTGGCCGGTTTCGATGCGCCGGTCCACATCGGCTTCGGCAATCACGACTACGACGGCGATCCCAGAACCCACGTCTCCCGCGAGATGTCGCATCGCCTCTTCGACCAGAAGCTGCACACCAGGCCCTACTACGCCATCGACTACAAGGGCATCCGCTTCGTCCACATGAACAACTTTCTCGGCAGTACCTGG
This sequence comes from uncultured Terriglobus sp., assembly GCA_964246215.1. GTDB lineage: Bacteria > Acidobacteriota > Terriglobia > Terriglobales > Acidobacteriaceae > Terriglobus. The sequence continues at coordinate 7,022 of CAXTPQ010000072.1, forward strand.
GCACCGGGAAGCACGAAACGCAATCTTGGCTCCTTCGGCGAAGAGCAGCTGCTATGGGCTGAGGCACAGCTTGCCGATCGCAGACCGACCGTCGTCTTCATCCATTACCCGATGATGACGCAAAGCCCGACTGAGGTCCGCGACTTCGGCCTCTACCCGCTCCTGCAGAAACACAAGGGCAGTGTGCTGCTCGTCATCGCCGGACACTGGCACCGCTGGGTCGACTTCAGCGACAAATACGGCCCGCAGCATACCGTGATCGCCGCCACCCGCTACGACCCCAACAGCTTCATGGTCTTTCAGGCTGACGGCGCAAAGGGCACCGTCGAGTGGGTCGACAGCGCGCGTCCGCAGTGGACCACCCACTTCAGCAGCCCTTACACCAACGCCTGAATTGCACCCACCCCGGACAATGCCTGAGCGGCTTGCGAAACACCGGCGCATTTCTGCCGCAAGAGTCTGCGACTAGCGGCTGCTGAAAACAAAGAAAGAGGCGTTGCGGCCTTCACGGAGTTTTGCGTAGGCTTTGCATGTATCAGCGGCGGAGTTCAGCCTAAACCTTCGGCTCCCAGCCTTTCTGGTACGTCCGCCGCGTCATCGCCTCGGCTTCCTTGTCGCCGGTGATCTTGCCGCTGGGCTCGAGTGTGAGCACGCGCTGGGTGAAGTAGGCGACGTTGGAGAGCTGGACGAGTGTGGTGCTGACATTGCCCTGGGCGATGGGCTGGTTCAGCGCTGCCTGGCCGCCGCTGCGTATTGCGGAGATCAGGTTGGCGAAGTGCGCGTCCGTCATGCTATCGGCGCCCACGCGGTCGGCGGAGGCGGTGGCGGCGTGGCCCTGCACCTTGAAGCTGTCCACCATCTTGTCTTTCTGGTCGTAGTGCTCCCATCCGCCGCGGTCGATGATGACGGTGCCGTCCACGCCGTGGATGGCGATGCCGCGGTCGCGGCCGTAGGTCTTCTTGCCGCTGATGCAGGAACCCTTCCACGTGATCAGGTGGTCGGGGTACTCGTAGCTAGTGTCGAGCGTGTCATAGAACTGCCAGTCGTCCCTGGTTTGGTAGCGGCCACCGGCGGCGGTGACTTTTGTGGGGTAGTCCACGCCCAACGCCCAGCGGGCCACATCGACTTCATGTGTGCCGTTATTCAGGCTCTCGCCCGTGCCCCAGTTGCGGAACCAGTGCCAGTTGTACGGATGCACATTGTCGCGGTAGGCCTCGCGCGGTGCCGGGCCCTGCCACAGATCCCAGTCCAGCGTGGCGGGCACAGCTACCGGCTTGCCCACGCCAATGGGCTTGCGGGTGTTTGCGTACCAGGTCTCGCCCCAGTAGGCCTTGCCCACTAGGCCAGCTTTGATTTTGGCCACGATCTGCTGGGTATGCTCGCTGGACCGCTGTTGCGAGCCCATCTGGCAGAGCTTGCCTGTTTTGCGCTGCGCCTCCACCAACCACAGGCCCTCCTGCGGGTTAAAGCTGCAGGGCTTTTCCACGTAAACATGCTTGCCCGCCTGCAGCGCCAGAATCGCCATGGGCGCGTGCCAGTGGTCGGGCGTGGCTATGGTGACCACGTCCACGTCTTTCCTCGCCAGCAGCTTGCGGAAATCCTGCTCGGTATGCGGCGCCTCCCCCATGGCGGTGTTCGCCTTGCCGGCAAAGCGCTCCAGGATCACCGTATCGACATCGGCCACGGCCACCAGCCGGGCATCTTTCTTGTTCGCCTCGAGCGATGACAGATGCGCATATGCCCGGCTATTCAGACCGACCGTGGCGAAATGCATGCGCTCGTTGCTGCCGGCGATGCTGCTGTAGCTTTTAGCCGTCTGCCCGTAGCTGCAAGCAGTGGCGGCAAGGGCAAGACCGGCGGACGCGGCAGCGGCGCTGCCCAGAAACTCACGGCGAGACGGCATGACACTCTCCTGTGGAAAGCTATGCTATCCCATTGGTTTGAGGCTTGGCTGAATCCTGCCAGGCTGAGGAGCCGAAGTGAAATCCTCAGCCATCCGCCGAGAGCCGGGGGCTGCCCTCATCGAACAGCGGCGGTTTTCTCCACGGTCAGCAGCGTAAAGGTGTTCGGCACCTGAGCCGGGCGCTTGCCGGGTGCGGGTGGTGGTCCGAACTGTGCGGAGACCAGGTAGATTTTGTGGCTTACCGGATCCAGCCCCAGGTTTCGCGAGCCAACCGGCGTGGTGAGGGTCTGCACGGCGCGGTATGTGTCCGGGCTGTCCTGATGAATGATGTTCAACGTGCCGTCCGCATTCGAGACAAAGATGTCTCCCGTGGCTGGATCGTAAGCGGTACCGTCCACGCCTTTGCCGATCGGCACGGTCGTGATGACCTTGCCCGCGGCATAGTCCGAGATGGCAAGTACGCCGCTGCGGCAGCCGCTGAAGAGCCGCTTGTTCACTGGGTCAATCGCCATGGAGACCGGATGCTCGCAGGGCGCGGTCGGCCAGCGGCGGCCGGCCGTGGTGGTCTTTGCATTGATCTCGACGATCTCACTCTTGTCTGCGAGATTGGCATAGATCATTCCGTCGCCGGATGAGGCCGCATACTCCGGCTTTCCACCCAGAGCAATGTTCCCAATGACCTTGCCCGTCACCCCGTCAATAGCGGTTGAGGAGTTGGCGTCACCATTCATCGTGAAGACTCGCTTGGTGAACTCGTCAAGAATGATGCCGTCCGCATCCTCAGCTGCCGGTACTTTGCCCACGACCTTAAGTGTTTTCAAGTCGAAGATGTTCACGGATTGATCCAGGCTGGAAGTGGCAAAACCGTGCCCGGAACTTGGCAGGACCGCGGTGCCGTGCGCTCCATGGATGTCCGCCACCTCACCGATCAGCTTGCCACTCTCCTCATCCACCACCATCAGGCGGGTTTGGCGGGCAATGTAGAGCCGATGGCTCGGCGGGTCCGGAACGACATAGTCCCAGTTGCCATCGCCGCCCAGCAGTGACCGCTTGGTGATTTGGTAAGAAGACTGTCCGGCCGCGACTGCGCTGGTAGCGAGAAGAAGTGCGAGTGGTGTGTATCGCATGCAAGGCTCCGTGCTCTTTAAGTTAGACCTGCGCCCGTTGGCACCGGTCTACGTTGGGTTCAACGCCTTGCATGTTACTGGGAAAGCAATAAACCCGGGTGAATGCCGCCCCTCTGAATGCTGAAGACCGGTCTGTGCGCAAGCAGAACAGCTCACCAGCCCATGGTTCCCGGCGCGCCTTTGAACGGGCCGCGCAGGTCGCTGGTGATCCAGCCGCCGTAAAAGTCGCCGGGTTGCGGTTGCACGCGTTCGCCGTCAACGGTGCACTCGTCCACCCGGCTGGCGTAAAAGGCGAGATGATCCTTAAGCGCGGCGTAGGCTCCGGCGGGTGCGGCATAGCTCCACGCCACTTCCGGCACCGTGATGGACGCGCGCTCTGGCGTGGCGGGCAGGGCCAGGTCCCAGTAGCGGGCCGCGCCCTTGAACTCGCAAAAGCTGCCGCGGCGTGCCGATGGCTGCAACAGGTGCATCGCTACATCCTGCGGAGGCAAGTAGTAGACCGGCGGATGGCTCGTTTCCAGAATGCGGAACGCGGCGCGGGTCTCGGCGATAACGATGCCGGCGTGAACGATTCGCAGGTGGCGCGCGGCAGGCTCCAGGCGCGGCGGACGCGGGTAGTCCCAGACGGATTCGGTCAAATCTTCTTTTCGCTTCAGCATGAGTCCAGAGTAGGCCCCGGTATGGCTTTTTGTCTGTGCATCACGCGCGTTCCAAGCCTGCCCATGTCATTCCGTGCCGCTGGCCGGGCCTGGGCATTCCCATTGCCGCAAGGTTGGCATCTTTCCCAAGTGAGGAGAAACGCAATGGCGAAAGAACTTGCATTTGTAACTGGCGCGTCGTCCGGCATTGGATATCAACTGGCGAAGCAATTGGCCGAGCGTGGCTATGATCTGGCCATCACGGCGCAGGACGACCGGCTTGCCGGTGCGGCGCGCGACTTTCAGGCAATTGGCGCCGAAGTGATCGCGATCCAGGCGGATGCCACGCAGCAGGAAGAGGTCGCAGCGGCCTGGAAGAAGATCGAGTTGACCGGCCGGCCTGTGACCGTGGCCTGCATTAACGCGGGCATTGGCGAGGGCGGAAAGTTTGCCACGGAAACCTCTCTGGAGCAGGAGATGGCCATCGTTGCGCTGAACTGCGGATCGACCGTGCAATTTGCGAAGTACGCGGCCAAGCAGATGGTGCAACGCGGCAGTGGCAACATCCTGTTCACCGCCTCCATCGCCAGCGAAACCACCTCCCCCGGCATGGCGGTCTACTCGGCGTCGAAGGCCTTTGTGCTGTCGCTCTCCAACAGCCTGCGGTTTGAATTGAAGGACTCCGGTGTGAACGTGACGGCACTGCAGCCTGGCCCGGTGGACACGGATTTCTTCCGCGTGGCGCACATGGAGGACACAAAGATCGGCACGGATGGCAAAAAGAGCAACGAACCGGAGGAGGTCGCCAAAGTTGGCCTGGATGCACTCTTTGACGGCAAGGAACACGTCTACGCCGCCGATTTCATGACCAAGCTCGAGGGGGCGGTGGCGAACATCACGCCCAACAGCCTGCAAGCCAAGATGCAGGAGAAGATGATGGAGCCGGCAAACAAGTAGGTCGCTCAGGTTTGAGAGGGACTTCCTGGATTCCTGATTGTGGTGGCCCACCTTTCCTCGCGTTCTTTGCGGAGAAAGGTGGGTTTTTCCATTGCTGCGGACGATACTTTACCGCACCGATCCCAATTTAACGATGATGGAGCTATCGTGACGCGAGGCATCCACTGCTGTTGTTGTGGCCGTGCCGGAATCTTTGCCGCTGTGCTGGAAGAAACGTTCCACCTCGGCGATGTCTTGCGTGATGCGATACGGCGGAAGGCTGTCCAGAAAAACCTTGCCGTAGCTCTGCCGCTGCACGCGATTGTCCAGCAGAACCAGTACACCCCGATCGCTGACGGAACGGATCAGCCGGCCAAAACCCTGCTTGAGCGTGATGACCGCCTGCGGAATTTGCAGGTCGTAGAACGGCTTGCCGCCCGCGCGCTCCACGGCTTCCATGCGCGCCTGCACCACGGGATCGCTGGGCACGGCAAAGGGCAGCCGGTCGATGATGACGCAGCTGAGCTGCTCGCCTTGCACGTCCACTCCCTGCCAAAAGCTGCTGGTGCCAAAGAGAACCGCGTTGGGCGTGGTGCGGAACTCATCCATCAACACCTTGCGCGGCGCGGTGCCCTGCAGCAGCAGCGGGAAAGGCAATTCCACCAGCATGCGCTCATACAGGTCGCGCATCTGCACATAGCTGGTGAACAGGCAAAAGGCTCTACCGCGAGAGCACTCCAGCACGCGGCGCATTCGTTCCGCGGCCTGCGGCACAAAGCTGTTGTCACGCGGGTCGGGCAGATAAGGCGGCAGATAGAGCAACGCCTGCTTGCCGTACTGAAAATGTGAGGGCACGGTGAGCTCACGCGCACCCACCAGGCCCAGCCGCTTGCTGATGTGGTCAAAGCCACCCTGCACGGTAAGCGTCGCGCTGGTGAGCACGACGGTGTTGTAGCTGGTGAAGAGCGTTGTCTGCAGGATCTCCGAAACATCGATGGGCGTGGCCTGCAAGTAGGTATGAAAAGCATTGGGCGTACCCGGCGCGCCGCGGGAAAGGCTCCGCACACCGCCAGCGGCGCGCCGCTCGATCCAGAAGACGGTATTCGGGTCGTCGGCTTCCATCAGAAAACGCGTGCTGGCGCGCAGGTCCACGGCGCGGCGCTTCAGGCCGGCGGCCTCCTCCACGTCCTTCAGCCGCTCCAGTTCATCGAAGAGCCGGTCCAGCGCGACGGTAAAGCTGGCGTAGTGCTCGCCACGCTCCTCCAGGAAACCGGGGCGGTCGATGAACGGCTGCCGGCCACCATTTCGATGGTAATCGAAGCCTTCGCTGGGCAAAGTCCCAAAAAACATGCGTGAGCGCTCACGCAGCGTGGCTGTGGCGTTTTCAATACCGCTGGACGAAACGGCCTTGGCACGCAGCAGGAGTTCCGTGTCGCGGGCGAGTTCTTCCACGCGCTGTTGGCTCACCGCCACGCCGAAGTAATCGCTGGCCACATGCTCCATGTCGTGCGCTTCGTCAAAGATGACGGCCGCCGCGTCCGGCAGCACACCCGCATCCGGCGCACCCGCGGCCTGCTGCTTGATATTCAGATCGGCAAAGAAAAGATGATGGTTCACGATGATCAGGTCGGATTCAAGCGCGCGCCGGCGCATGGTCGTGATCCAGCACGGCTCAAAGTTGGGGCACTGCTGGCCCAGGCACGCCTCCGATCGCGCATCGAGCTTATGAAACAGTGCTGAAGGTTCCGGCAGCCCGGCGATTTCCGCGCGATCCCCTGTAGTGGTCTCCTTCTCCCACTCGCGGATGATGTGAAACTCGTGAATCTCCTTCGGCTCACTCAGCAGCGGCGTGCTCTCCAGCGCGTACAGCTTCTGCTTGCAGATGTAGTTGCCGCGGCCTTTCATGTAGCAGACCTTTAGCGGCCCGAGCAGCGATTCCAGAAAGGGAATGTCCTTGAAGAAAAGCTGTTCCTGCAGATTCTTTGTGCCGGTGGAGATGATGATGCGCTGACCGCGTTCACGCGCCATGCGCAACGCAGGCAGCAGGTAGGCCAGCGTCTTGCCGGTACCGGTGCCGGCCTCCACAATCAGGTGGCGCTTCTCCTCCAGCGCCTGCTCCACGGCGCGCGCCATCTCGAACTGCCCAGCCCGGTGCTC
>CAXTPQ010000073.1:0-9899 GCA_964246215.1 uncultured Terriglobus sp.
AAGCGCCGGCTGTACCGCACTGTCTGTGTCTTTCCTTCTTTTGTGGTGCATTGGGCGAACCAGTCCTCGCCCTGCGGCTCGAGTGGCAGCACGAGTTCCGCGGGATCGCTCAAGAGGGGTTCACTGGCGCGGAGAGCTGCGATGCGCTCGCGGTAGCGCTTGAGCCAAATGGGAGAAAGCACGCCGAGTATGCCGTGCCGGACTCGCAGCGCGGACATTTGCCAGGCGAAGCGCTTCCCGGCATGCAGCGGCACCAGCAGACTGTCCCGCTCTACGGCCAAATAGACCGTTTGCGTCTCATCGCCGAGGCGTGTGGGCGTGTCTATGCGCGCGTCCCATGCTTGCTGATGCTCGCTGGTATAGCCCGCTTCCAAATCGAGTGAATTGGACTTGCCTTGACTTCTCCTGCCCTTGTCCTTGCCCTCCTTTTCATTACTTGTTCTTAACAAGGTTTCTGGGATGTTTTCCTCCACGCCGCTGCCGTAGACCGCTTCGATCAGGCTGCGCACGCTGCCCGGCTCACCGGGTTCGCCGGGGCTGACGATGCGGCCGGCCTCCCTCAGCGAACGCAGCGTGAGCCAGAGCCTGCCCACGTCTTCATACACGTATTGCGCCTTAGGAAAGAGTGCGGCGTACCAGTCCTTGCCGGGTTGGTCAGTGTAGGGCGGGGCTAGCAGATGGAGCACCGGTTCGGCACGGCCGTCCCCGTGCGCGCTGGGAGAGAGATCGCCCGTGGCGGAGCGGCGGTGCCGGTGGAGGCGGCCGGCGCGCTGGATCAGCAGGTCGATGGGCGCCAGGTCGCTGAGCATCTCGTCGAAGTCGAGGTCAAGCGACTGCTCGACGACCTGCGTGGCCACCAGCACTTGTCCGGCGCGGTCCGTCGCGCTGGAGTCTTTTCCGAAGCGCTGCAGCACCTCCGCCTCGCGGTCGAGCCGGTCCCCCATGGCGAACCTGGCATGAAAGAGCCGCAGACGGGGCAGCGTGTCCGGACCGCAGAGCCGTGCTTCACCGGCCATGCTCTCTGCCAGCAACTCATGGCAGCGGCGAGCGTCTTCGACGGTGTTCCGGATCCAGCACACGGCGCGGCCGGCCCTTGCCTGCGCCAACACCCAATGGACCGCCTCGGCTTCAGAGGAAAGGCATTCCACTTGCACATTGCGCACCAGTTCACTCCGTGTCTGGCAGGCTTCGACGGCGACGGGCCCGTCCGGCGACGCGTGGGTGACAAGCGGGTAGCGGGTGTCCGGCGCGAGCTTTGGCCCGGCATCCACGCCAAGGCCACGCCGGTAGGCTTGGAAGAGCTCCGCGCGGAGCCTGGCGGGCACCGTGGCGCTCAGCAGGATGGTGGTGCCTCCGGCCATGGCCTGTGCTTCCACAAGAGATTGCAGGAGCGTGCCGGTGTAGGTGTCGTAGGCGTGCACCTCATCGATGACCAGGACTTTGTGCGCCAGGCCCAGCATCCGCAGGGACTGATGCCGCACCGGCAGCACGGCCAGCAGCGCCTGGTCAACGGTGCCCACGCCCACGTCGGCCAGCATGGCCTTCTTGCGGCTGTCGGCGAGCCATGCGGAACACTGCGCGTTCGCGCCCGGAGCTTCACTCTGCCGGGCAAGATCGCGCTCCTTGTGGCTGTCCGCCTCGTCTTGCAAGATCGAATCGCGAAAGTCCTCCACTAGGTCCCGTGCACCATGACTTAACACCAGTGAAGGTGCCGCACCGTCGTCGTAAAGCTTGCGGTAGATCCTGCCCACGCGGCGGTAGAGCTGGTTGGCCGTGGCCATGGTGGGCAGTGCGAAGTACAGGCCACTGCCCTGCCCCGCCTGCATCAGGCGCTGGCACAGCAAAAGTGCGGCTTCAGTCTTGCCGGCTCCGGTTACGTCTTCCAATAGAAAGAGCTGGGGTTGATTCATGACCTTTGCGTTTGCCGCATATGCCTGCAGTGGCGTCAGCTGCTCGAAACCGATGAAGTCGTTGGCGGATGATAAGGTGCGGATGGGCTGATTTGCCAGGCCTGCGGCTGCGATGGCCTCTCTCGCCGTGGGCAGCGCGACATCGTTCCAATAATTTTCCAGCGATTGTGGCTTGCTCCGGTAGGCAAAGTGCCGGCCTGAGCCGAGCCAGTCCGCCAGCACGGCGAGTCCGGCCAGTTGCCATGACAGCCGGCGCAGGAGGTCCGTGTCTTGCCGGCGTACGGGCGGCAGATCGCTTGTGTGAAGGAGTGTGAAGACATCCTCCAGAAAGGCCTGGGCAGCTTGCTGGTCCGATACAAGGAAGTACTTCGTTGCATCCTGCGGTAGCCCGTTATCGAGCTGCTTCGGCGGAAGACCATGGTGCCCGGTGACGATACGAAACCACTGCTGCCAGAAGGCAGGACGTGTGTTCGTTATGGTCAAGCCATGGAAGTGACCGCTTTGGAAGATGTGTTCGAGCAACACCCAACCCATGGTGTCGTGGCGCTGCGTGCCGCTTGTCGCGTCCGGTGAGACGAGTGGCGGCCCGAGGTCGGGCGCCAAGCTCTGAAATGCACGAGAAAACTTGCCGATATCGTGCAGCGCCATGAGCGCAGTCAACACATTGCGCAACTGCCCGGGTGTCCAGCCAAGGAGCGCCGCCGTCCGATTCAGCCCAAAGCGGTCAATCTCAAATAGCTCGTGCGCGCATGCCGCCACGTCCAGGCAGTGGAAGGCGAGCAGGTGGTACGGATCTCCTGCTGCATGTTCGGGTGGACGGGCCTTGCCCCAATAGCGGAAGTAGCTGGCGGGTGCGGGGGACGTGGGCTGTTGTGTTGGCATGGCAATATCTTCCCCAAGCTCTCCGCGCCCGGCAATCCCTCATTCGTGTACCGGTCCATCCTCGCCGCGGAGAGCGCGGACAGCGGCGAGACACACCATGGCGGCCGCGCGTGCGTCCTGCTCGGCATGGTGTGCGATGTAGCTGAAGCCGATGTGCGCAGCGAGCGCGGGCAGCGCATAGCTGGGCAGCCCCGGCCAGGCACGCCGTGCAAGTGCACAGCTGTCATACCAGCGGCGGTATGAAACCATGGCCGTGCCCGTGCGGCAACATGCCGCGAAGATGTGCTGCCGGTCAAAGTAGGTGTGGCTCACAATGACTCGGCCATGCATCTCTCGCCGCAGCTCCGCATAGACGCCGGGCCAGGCAGGTGCGTGCCGCACAGCCTCACTCTCAAGCCCGTGCACGCTGGTCCTACGGCGGTCAAAGCGGCCCGCCGGCCGCACCAGCCAAGAACGCGACGAGGCGAGGACACCATTCGTCACACAGGCAAGCCCGGCCTGACAAATGGAGCCGCGGGCCTGGCTCGCCAGCTCGACATCGACCACGACGAAGTCTGATTTCAGGAGTTCATGGGCATCAGGCACGTTGCACATCCACTATGTCGCACGATACAGGCGGAGGCTGTTGGCGAGGTTGCGTGATGGCCGATGACGATGATGGCGGGAGGCGTGAAGACTTCCTGATGGACATCGTTGCACCTCCGATACTCAGGCCGCGGTTGGTTTGGGTGCGAGCGTGCCGTGCTTCAGGGCCCGTTCCTTGAGCATGACGAAGAAGACCGGCACCAGAATCAGCACGTGAATGGTGGACGTGATCATGCCGCCGACGATGGGTGCGGCGATCGGCTTCATGACGTCGGAGCCGACACCTGTCTCCCACAGGATGGGCGCGAGACTCGCCAGGACAGCGCATACCGTCATCAACTTTGGCCGAAGCCGATGCACGGCACCTTCAATGACCGCAGTCTCAATGGCTTCGTTCGTCAAAGGCTCCCTGGTGTTCAACCTTCGCTCAAGAGCCTCATGCAGGTAGAGCACCATGACGACTCCGGTTTCCACCGCGATGCCGAAGAGAGCGATGTAGCCCACCGCGACGGCTACGCTGAAGTTGTCATGCAGCAGCCATTGGAGCAGCAGCCCACCCGAGAGGGCGTAGATCGTTGGGAAGATCAGGACGAGCGCCTCCGTTACGGAGTGGAAGACCAGGTACAACAGCAAGAAGATGACAAAGAAAACCACGGGCAAGATGAGCTTGAGTCTTTGCTTTGCTCGCAGCTCGGATTCGTATTCGCCTGACCACTGGTAGGAGTAGCCGGCCAACGGTTTGAGCTGGCTTAGCAGCAGCCGGTTTGCCGCGTTGACGAACCCGCCGTAGTCCGCTGTCTTCAAGTCGACGTAGATGTAGCCGGTGAGCTTTCCATCTTCGTCGCGGATCATGGCCGGCCCGTGTGAAAAAAAGATGTGAGCCACCTGTCCCAAAGGGATTTGCGCGCCCGCAGGCGTGCCGATCAGGACCTTGCGCATGGCATCAATGTTGTCGCGAAAGTCTCTCTGGTAGCGGACGCTGATTGGGTAGCGTTCCCGGCCTTCGATGTTCTCGGCGATGGTTTCTCCGCCGATGCCCGAGGCGACAGCTGTCTGGACGTCTGCGATGGACAGGCCGTAACGTGCGGCTTCCAGCCGGTCGACTTCGACGTTGACGTAGAAGCCCTGAGCAATCTTTTCCGTAAAGATGGACCGCAACTCAGACATGCCCGCCAGTATGCCTTGAATCTGAGAGGCAAGCTGCTGGATGCCCTCGACAGTGACGCCCTGAACCTTCAACCCGAGAGGCGTCTTGATGCCGGTGAGTTCCATGTCAAGACGATTCTCCACGGGCATGGTCCAGGTGTTGGAAAGGCCGGGAAATTGCAGCTTTTCGTCCATCTGTTGAATCAGGCCGTCGTAGGTCAATCCGGACCGCCACTGGTCGCGCGGTTTCAGCATCACTGTCGTGTCGTACATGTCGAGCGGCGCATTGTCGGTTGCGCTGTCTGAGCGGCCAGCTGAACCGAAGACGCTGAGCACTTCAGGAAAGCCGCGGAGGATGCGGTCCTGCTCCTGAAGCAGCGACTTGGCCTGCCCGATGGCGATGCCGGGAAGTGCCGTCGGCATGTAAAGCGTGGCGCCCTCAAAGAGGGGTGGCATGAACTGGCTGCCAAGGCGCATGGCAAGAGGCAGTGTCACGAGCAGGAAGACCAGGTTGACGAGCAATGTGAGCTTCCGATTTCGAAGACAGAACTTGAGCACCGGCAGGTACAGCGCCTGAGTGAACCGGGAGATGGGATTGCTATGCTCCGGACGCAGGCGGCCACGGATCAGCATGACCATGAGCACCGGCACAAGCGTGATGGCCAGCACGGAAGAGGAACCCACGGCAAGAGTCTTTGTCCAGGCGAGCGGCCGGAACATGCGGCCCTCCTGTGACTCTAGCAGGAAAACTGGAAGGAACGACACCACGATGATGAGGAGCGAGAAGAAGAGCGCGGGGCCGACCTGCTTGGCGGCACCGATGAGAATGTGCCTGCGCTCCGGTTCCAGCACAGGTGCGGCATTCCGCTGCTGGCGTTCCGAAAGATGACGATAGCCGTTCTCGACCATGACGATGGAAGCATCCACCAGGACGCCGATGGCAAGCGCGAGCCCGCCGAGCGACATGATGTTGGACGAAACACCGAGCAGGTAAATGGGAATGAAGGAAATCAGAACAGCGACCGGCAGCGCAACGATCGCGATGAGCGCGGAGCGGAAATGAAAGAGGAAGATCATGATGACGACGCTGACAATCACGGCTTCTTCCAGCAGATCGCGCTCGAGGGTCTTGACGGAAGCATCGATCAGCGTGGACCGGTCATAAGCCGAAAAGATTTGAACGCCGGGCGGCAATGAGGAGGCGATGCCGTGCAGCTTCTTTTTCACGCCGTTGATGACATCGAGCGCGTTGAGGCCCTGCCGCATCACCACGATGCCGCCGACGGTTTCTCCCTCACCATTCCACTCAGCCACTCCCTCGCGAATGTCGGGCCCGAGACTGACCGTGCCCAGATCCCGCAAGAGAACCGCTGTGCCGTTTTTGCTGCCGACCGCAACGGTGGCCAGGTCGCCGGCCGAGTGCAAGTAGCCCAGGCCACGGATCATGTACTGTGCACCGCTCAAATCGAGAACGCGGCCACCGACTTCATTGGTACTCGCCTTGACACGATCAATCACCATGGAGAGCGGGATGCCATAGGCGAGCAGCTTATTGGGGTCAAGCTGCACCTGGTACTGCTTGACGAAGCCGCCGATGGTGGCGACTTCCGCCACGCCGGGCACGGTTTCGAGCGAGTACCTCACGTGCCAATCCTGCAGGCTTCGCAGCTCGGCCAGGCTGAGATTGTGGCTCCTGTCGACAATGGCGTATTCATAAATCCAACCCGCACCGGTCGCATCCGGACCGATGACCGGATGCACGATCGCCGGCAGCCTTCCGCTGATCTGCTGCAGGTATTCCATGACGCGGGAGCGGGCCCAGTAGAGATCCGTACCGTCTTGAAAGACGACGAAGACGTAAGAGTCGCCAAGCATGGTTTGCGCACGCACGGCCCTGACGTGCGGGGCGGCGAGCAGGCTTGTCACAATGGGATAGGTGACCTGGTCTTCCATGACATCGGGCGGTTCTCCGGCCCAGTTTGTGTGCACAACGACCTGCACATCGGAGATGTCCGGCAAGGCATCCAGCGGTACGTGGCGGAGCGACCAAAAGCCTCCGACCGCCAGCAGCGACACCGTGGCAAAGACAAGAAAGCGATTGCGGGCGCAGAGTTCAATGATCCGGGAGATCATGGCTACATGCCTCCGGCCGCATTGACACGCAACTGCTTGACGGCAAGCGTCCGGCCAGCTTTTTGTGCGGTGATGGTGACTTGCCAGGTGCCGCCGGAGTCGAGCTTTCCGGTGCCCTGATAGATGCCATTGCCTTTGTCGCTCAGCTTTGAGGTCATCTCCATGGCGGCCATGCCCATCGCTGCCATGGCAGGCATGTAGAACCTGACAGTGACGTCAGCTCCCATGACGGGAGTTCCCGCAGGATCGGCGATCTTGACTCGAAGGAGATTGTTGCCGCGTTGTGGCGGATTTGGGTCGGTGGACAGTTCCATGGTGGCCTGAAGACCCTGATTCCCCGGGGGACGCCCATTCTGCGATGCTGTGACTCCCCCGCTCGGCGGCTGAGATTGGAACGAGCTCGCAGCGGCTTGAAGCTGGCTCTCAGAGTCGATCAGGAAGTTTGCGGAGGTGACGATTCGCTGGTGCTCTGTGAGCCCTTTTAGAACAATCAGATTGTCACCAGCTCTGCCACCCAAGGTGACCTCCTTCGGCCGGAAGCTGCCGTTGCCCTCATCCAGAAAGACAAGCTGCCGAGTGCCTGATTGCAAAACCGCGGAGCTGGGAATGACCAGAGACCGGGCGGTGCCGGTGTTCAAGCTGACATTCACAAACATGCCGGGTTTCAGCAACAGTCCGGGATTCGCCAGAGCCAGACGCACCCGCACGGTGCGCGTTGTCATATCAACCTGCGGCAGGATGGCCCCGATGCGTGCGAAGAAGGTGCGGCCCGGATAAGCGTCCACCGTGATCTGCGCAGAGTCACCCGGCTTTAGCCGCCCTACATCGTCCTGAAAGACCTGGGCGTAGACCCAGATGCGTGACAGGTCTGCAATGGTGTACAGCTTTGTGGATGGCTCCACGTACATGTTTGGCAGGGCATTCCGTTCCGTGATGTAGCCGGTGGCGGGCGAATCAATCGCGAGGTCGACAATGGGCTTGCCGCTGGCTGTGAGCTTGTCGATTTCACTCTGCGGCACACTCCACTGCTTCAGGCGTTGCTCGGCCGCGCCGGCCAGCGCTTCCGCTCCGGATGCGACGCCATCGACCGGACTCCGGCCGAGGACACGCTGGTTCTGGCGAGCCAGCAGCAGCTCCTGTTGCGTGGCGACCAGCTCTGGGCTGTACACGGTAAACAAGGGTTCACCGGCGTGCACATACTGGTAAGTCGTGTTGGCAAAAACCCGCCGGATGTACCCCGGGAAGCGTACCTGGACGTAAGACATAAGGCGTTCGTCGATGTCGACAGTGCCGGTGGCACGAAGGTCGTCACCGACCTGCTTGTAAGCCACCTCACCGATCTGTACGCCGATGCTCTGCATGCGTTCCGGCGTGAGCTGTACCGGTGCCGGGTTCGGAGCTGGACTTGCCTCCTGTATTGGTTGATCCGGAGAGGGTTGGCCTGCTGCAGCAGCCGGCGGCCCCGCTGCCTCAGGCTGCAAGGTGCCGGATGCCGACGTGGAGTGACGGCCGAAGCGGTTGCGCAGTGATCCAGAGCGGTAGGACAACACCCCAAGGACGGCTGCCAAGATCGCGAGCCAAACGAGCGAGGTTCTGAGGATGTATTTGTTCATCGCAGGTCCGCTTCCGTCAGCGATTCCAGGTGCGCCATGGCGATTTCATGGTCGGCAAGCGTTTTGACCAATTCCATTCTGAGGGTCAGCACTGCGTTGAAGGCCTCAAGAACACGCGTCAGCTGCTCGCGATTGGCGGCGTACGAGCTAAGCGCGGCCTTGTATGCGGCTTCAGACTGGGGCACCAGGCCTTCACGGTCATCCTTCAACAGTTCGGCATCACTCTGCAACTGGACATACTGCTGTTGCGTGGCTGCGAGTTGCTGCTGAAGCTGCCCGTCGAGGGTTGCTTTTGCTTGCTCGACCATCTCTGCGGCTTCCGCAATTTCGGCGCGGATTCTTTGCTTGCGGGGGAACCGGACGTTGAGCGTGAGCATGTAGTAGTCACGGTACTTGCGGTCGGTATTCTGGTACATGTAGGCCAGCTCAAAGTCCGGCTTACCTTCCCGGTTTGCTGAAGCCAGTTGCGCATCCTGCTTGCGCGCAGAGCTGATGCCCGCCTGTACGTCAGGATTATTCTGGCGAACCAGATCGAGCAGTTCGGGCGAGGTCAACTTCAAGGTGCTCTCGGTCAGTTCTTCCGGCTCAATGTCTGGGGACGCCTGATCGCGGTGGAGCAATCCCTTTAGGATGGCTTGGGTTTTACCGAAATCCTGGTGCTGCAGTGCAATCTCACGGACCACTTTGGTCCTCTCCACCTGCGCCTGGAGCACATCCTGCTGGGTTCCCTGGCCGACCTGGTAGCGCAGAATCACGTCCTGAATCATCGTGTCCAACACGGCCTTGTTCTGTTGCAGAATCGCGAGTGTTTCTTGCAAAGAGGCAAGCTGCAGGTATGCCGTCTTCACGGCATCCGCGATGTCTTTCCGAGTCACAAGGATTGCGGTCTGGCGCGCGTCCGCATCGCGTTCAGCAAGCCTGCCACGAAGCTGGAGCTTGCCTGGGTAGGGCAGTTCCTGCGAGCCACCGATGCCGATGTACGCGAAATCGCTGTTGGTGTAACCGGCGAACGGTTTTGGGCTTCCGACGCTGAACTGCTGCAGCGTCACCTTTGGATCCGGCAGCGCGGTGACCTGCTGAGCCACGTGCGTTGCGGCTCTCCACGCATGGCCGGCGGCGGATATCTGCGGATTGTTCGCCTCGGCTTCCGCAACGAGCTGAGCAAGCCGCGCCGGAGAACGGCTTATGTCCTGCGTAAAAGCAGGCAGGGCGAGCATGAGCCCGAGTGTGGCTGACCAGCAACGGGTCGTCTTCATGTACCAATCTCCATCTTCCAGAACGATTCGAAAACGAACGCAATGGCGTCCGAACGAACAGCGGAAGAGGAGACTAGACCCTGAGAACTCTTGTGGAGGAAAGAGATGGCTCCGGCGGAGGATGGTCTGCGGAAACCGCGAACGCACCCGCTGTGTGAATCAATTCACACAGGAAGGAGTTCCGTAGAAAGGCCGCGATGATTGACGGCGTGTTGACCACTTTTATAACGAGAGCCGGTTGTTCCGTGCCGGGCGAGGTCTTCCGGCAGCACTGATGCGATGCGGGCATGCGCATCGGCCCGCACTGCGCTTTCATGCTGTGGCAGCATGTGCGTTCTGAAGAACTCATCTGCGCATCCGCCCCGGTGCATGCC
>CAXTPQ010000073.1:9999-13133 GCA_964246215.1 uncultured Terriglobus sp.
GCCAGTCGCCGCAAAACCCACCAGCCCGCCAATGGACGAAATATTGAAGACATGCCCCGCCCCGCGCTTGCGCATGGCGGGCAACACCGCCGTTGTCATTTCAATCAAGCCGAATACATTTGTCTCGAAGATGGCGCGAACCTGGTCTGCTTCGCCCTCCTCCACTGCGGCCAGACATCCGTATCCCGCGTTGTTGACGAGAACATCCACCCGTCCAAAGCGCTTCTCTGCCTGCGCGACGGCCGCATGAATTTGAGCTGGTTGCGTGACGTCCAGTGCGATTCCAAGTGCAGCTTCCGGGTAGGGTTCAACCAGGTCCGCAATCTGACTCCTGTTCCGTGCCGTGACTACGGCGCGCTGGCCGCGGGCAAGTACCAGCTTGGCCAACTCTCGTCCAAGCCCCGTTGAGCAACCGGTGACGGATTGCCACGCTCAAAAGCTCGCATCAGCGGTTTCATTGACGCCGCGCGGAGTTCGAAAACTCTGGGCCGTTAGACCGCATTTTCCAAACCCACCCACAATGAATTCGCCTGGCCGGCTCCACAGACCGGCTTCCTTTGCGCGTCTGGATCAAGCCCGCGCCTAGCCGATAGGCTGCTTCTGCATGGCAATGAGCCGCCAGTTCTCCAGCGCCGCTTTACGGTGCGGAGCGGCTTCCCGCTCGTAGTCGGCGCTTTCGGCGACTTCGCGGAATGCAGCGTAGTTGCCGTATTCGACAAGCACGACATCGTCCCAGGGCTCATCTTCAGACCCCACTAGCGACGCTAATACGGAGCCGACGAAGGCTGGTTTAAAGTTCCTGGTGTTCTCGGACTGCGCAGCGATCTTGGCAAATGCCGGCACATACCGCTGGTAGTAGGCCTCTCTGCCCGAGCAGGGCGGGAACTCGGTACTGCCGCCATAGTCGGCCTGCTGCTTGTAACGGAGCAGGTTCAGCATGACGAACGGGGTGTTTTCAGGGACAACTGAAGCGCCTTTCGCAATGTCCTGCGTGTTGAGTTCAGTAAGGTTCATCGAGGTTCCTTCTCTTCCTTGTGTTGCTTGTGTTGGTTTTGAAGTTTGGTAAGGGTCTAAGCTCCGGGGCTAGCCGACAGATCGCCAAAGTTCCTGGAGTGCTTTGGCTGTTTGCGCCGGAGCCTGTAGGGGAAACCAGTGGCCGGTGTCGAAGGTGAGGACACGTTTGGCGTGTGTGTCTTTCGCGAGCTCCCCGGCAAAGCGGACAGGACAGGATTCGTCCAATGCGCCCCACAGGACCAAGCCGGGCGCCCTGATCTCTGCCAACGCGGGCTGCCACTCGCTGCCGACATGAAGCGCGGAACGATAAAGCCGAAGAATGCAATCCTTCATACGCTCGTCCACATGTTCGGTGGCCTGCGCAGCCAACTCCGGCGGTACGCCGAGCTGCTCCAGCTGGCTGCTGAACTGCTTGGGATCGAGATCGGCCATGAACTGCTCCCCCGCACCTGGGGTCTGCCAAATCTTTGCGAGGGAGTGCCACTCGTAGTCTTTGCTGATAGGTCCGTTGCCAGCCGCCCAGGTGCGAACCAGATCCGGCCGGAGCGACGCTGCCCGCGCGACGAAGAGGCTTCCCCAGTCATGCCCTACCAGATCTACAGGGCTGGACTGTTGTTCGAGCTGAGCGATGATCCAAGTGACGTACTCCTCTTTTGTGGCTGTGAAGCCGTCGGGGATGAGGCTGTCGAAGCCAGGCAAGGCAAGCGTGACGGTATCCGACCGATCAAGATGCCGAAGCACTGGTTCCCAAACGCGGTAAGTGTCAGGAACGCCGTGAATGAAGACTGCAGGCATAGCGAGTCTCTTCCTTGTTGCGTAATGGAGAATGTCAAAGACGGCCTAAAGAGAGCCGGTCATCTGCTCTAAACGGCCGTCTTCCCCGATGCGGGAGCAGCTTGTCCGATGCCGAGCACCTTTCCTGCCCCGTCGTAGATGGGATACGTGTTCCAGACTGCCAAGTATTCTTGGTTGGGCATATACATCCTCTTAGGGTGCAACGGCTGAAACCGCACTGTGCAGGCGCGATGACATAAAATGATTTTGACGTTATTTAATTTTCTTGTCAATGATGTGGGTGCGAATGGCACTGAAGCAAACGCCTGAAGAGGCGAGCCGGAAAAAGGATCAGATCATTGTCGCCGCGACTGCGGTGTTCCTGCGGTACGGGCAGGCGCGCACAACGATGAACGATGTCGCGGAGGAGGCCCGGATTTCCCGTCCAGCGCTGTATCTCGTATTTCCCCGCAAAGAGGATATTTTCGCCGCCGTGACGGAGCGCCTGATCCAGGACAAACTTGAGCAGTACAGACAGGCTTTGCCAAAGATGCGGACCCTCAAGCAGAAGCTGCACTTCTGCTGTGAACAGTGGGCGGGTGTCGGCTACGACATGACAAAAGCGCATCCAGACGCAAAGGACGTGTTCAATCTTGACTTTGCTCCGGTGCGGGAGATGTATGCATTGCTGGAAAGCTTCTGGGCAGACCTGCTCCGTGACGCTGTGGCGGCCTCCAAGCTGAAGACCACGCCCGAGGAGCTTGCACGTCTGCTGATTTTTTCCATGCGCGGCTTAAAGGACATCGCAGAAGACGCAACACACATGCGTCGACTGATCGCACTGCAGGTGGATCTGGTTCTTACCGCGCTAGGAGCTTAAACGGCAGCGTCAAGCTGAGCCCGGGAGACTACGCCAGCGATGCCTTGAAGCAAGAAATCGTCGGAACGGTTTTATCTCTGGGCGGCCAGGTGCACAGGTTGTTGGACCTCCACTTCAGTTCCCGATGCTGAGTCGGCCTGATCTATGGACGGATGACGGTCAAGTGAAACGGGCGTGCATTTGCAGCCGCGTGGGCCACGGTCTCGTTTGCATGGTCGAGCGAGAACGCCGTGACGGAGATCTGCTCCAGGTCTAAGAGACCGGTATGAATATGGTTGGAATGAAGACTCCACCCGGGCATTCCTGGGCAGCAAAATCAAAGTCGTCGCGCTACATCTCTTCGAGCTGTCTGGTGGGACATGTTCTTGCAAGAGTCCCACCACGGTTTCGAACGCTACAAAATCATCAAGGGACCAATGACCGGGTGACTCTGCAAGATCAATCAATGACCAAATCTATAGGGATC
>CAXTPQ010000074.1:0-12986 GCA_964246215.1 uncultured Terriglobus sp.
GGGCCGCTGGACATCGGGCCGCTGCGTCTTGGAATGCCTGCTTTCACTCTTCTTCGAGGTATCCGGCTCGCCAGGCTGCGCCTCCATGTTGTCTGCCTGTTCGCGTGTGAGCTGGTAACGGATCGTGAGCGAGAGCGATCCGGCGCAGAACTTCTCCATGCGCAGCCGCATGGCCGCCTTGTGCAGCAGCTTGTGCGCCACGGCCCATGCACCCTCCGGGCTGCGGTGCTGGGGGCTCAGCACGTGCGAGTGGCCCAGCGACTTCTGCATCTCGCTTGGCAGCGGCGCGCCGTCATCACCCGTGTTGTAGCCGCGTAGCCAGTGGTACATGCGGTCACCCCACACGCTGTTCCACAGCGCATGCATGCCGTGGCGGTCCAGATCCAGCAGCTGCTGCATGGTGGTCAGGCCCTTGCCGTTCAGCATGGCCTCCGTGCGCGCGCCGATGCCCGGCAGATCGCGCAACTCCAGGTGCGCAATCGCCCGCGGCAACTGGGACGGCAGCAGACCGATAAGCCCATCCGGCTTCTGCATGTCGCTGGCAATCTTGGCAAGATAACGGTTCGGGCCCATGCCGATGGAGCAGCGCAGCGTCTCGCCCACATCCTCCTGAATCGCCTGTTTGATGCTCAACGCGATGGCCCGCGCATTGGGTGGCTGCTGCTCGCGGCCAATCAGCTGGCACACCATCTCGTCGATCGACGGCGTATGCGCCACCGGGCAGCACCGCTCCACGGCCGCGGCAATGCGGTGCGAATACTCCGCATACGTCGAGTGGTCGCCCTGCACCATCACGATTTCCGGGCAGATGCGCTTCATATCCGCCACGCGCGTGCCCGTCCGGATGCCAAGCGCCTTCGCCTCATAACTCGCCGCAATCGCACAAGTGGTGTCCGCGAACGTCGGCACCACGGCAAGCGGCCGCTCCCGGTACTCCGGGTGCAACTGCTGCTCCACGGACGCAAAGAAGCTGTTCAGGTCCACATGGAGAAACGCGAAAAAGTCATCGGGGCGTGTAAGAAACATGGAGTCATCTTGCTTGCTGTTTCTAGTCTATTCGCTGCATATTCGCCATGGAACACCAGAGGGAAACGCGACTACACCCTTGTGCGGCGCGGACGTTACCAGTGTGCTTCCAAGCCGCTACTCGGCACCATGCGAACAGTTGACTTCCCACTTGCGTTGATGCACTCTTACGTCAATCCAACCATTTCAGCAGTGTGACCCGTATTAGGGGCAGAGCTTTCTCTGGGGCTCTTACGCATACGGTTCTTCACTGAATTGCAGTCATCCAGCTCCACCGTTTCAGGAGGCAGTTGCAATGAAGAAGTATCTACTCGCGGTGGCACTCTCCACGGCGGCAGTGACGGTTTCAGGAACGAATGGCGGTTTCGCGCTCGGACAAGCCACGGCCACGGGCACCATCGTGGGTGTGATTACGGATGCTTCAGGTGCGGCGATTTCCAATGTAAGCGTGTCGGCCATCGACAAGGCGACGAACGCGCAGCGTGTGACAAAGACAAACAGCGTTGGCGAGTACCGCTTCGATCTGCTGCCCGCCGGCACCTACGTTGTGCATGTTGAGGCAGCCGGGTTCAACACGACGGACACACAGCCAATGCTTTTGCAGGTGGGCGCGTCCGTGACGGCCAATTTGCCGCTGCAGGCTGGCTCCGTGACGACCACGGTGGATGTAGCTACGACCAACCTCTTAATGGATGCTGAGAAAACGGATAGCTCAACCAATGTGACTCCACAGGAGATTCAGGACCTTCCTTTGAATGGGCGAGATTTCGCCCAGCTTGCGATCCTTGCACCCGGTGTGAAACTGGTGAACAGCTATGATCCGACGAAAAACCGGTATGCCGTTTATGCCGTAAATGGGTCGACCGGGCGCAACAACAACACCACCGTGAACGGCATCGACAACAAAGACAATACAGTTGGCGGCGCGGTCATGCAGCTGCCGCTGGAAGCCGTAGAAGAGTTCAAAATCAGCAGCGCCCGCTTTTCCGCTGAGAATGGCCGAAGCGAAGGTGCCGCGCTGAATGTGATCACAAAAGCCGGCTCAAACAACTTCCACGGGTCGCTGTTCGGGTTTTTCCGGAACGATGCCATTCAAACAAATAACCAAATTGCTATCAATGCTGGCCAGCCCAAGCCTGCCTACAGCCGCCAGCAGTATGGCGGGAGCGCCGGTGGGCCCTTCAAGAAAGACCGGGCCTTCGGCTTTTTTGCGTATGAGGGACTGCGTGAGCGCTCGAGCATCAGCGTGGACAGCAATACTCTCGCTGAGCTGACACTGGCCGTCCCGCTGGGAGCGCAGCCGGAGACAACCGTGCCCACGCCCTTTGACGAGAAGCGCTACAACGGGCGTGTCGACTATCAGATCAACGACAAAAACCGCGCTTACCTCAGCTATTCAGCGCAGGACAACAAGAGCCAGAACGATCAGTCGACAAATCAGGTGGACGCAACAGAAGGCAATTTCACCATCAACGACCTGATTCTCACCAATTTCACGTTAAGCACGGTCCTGAGCAGTAAGTCCGTGAATAACTTCACGGCGGGCTTTCAGTACTGGAATAACCTGATTGACTCGACTATCCGCAAGCCATATTTCACTTTTCCTGACGGAGTCAGCTTCGGGACCAACGTAAATGTTCCGCAAAAATCAAGCCAGCATAAGTTCCAGTTCAAGGATGATTATTCCTACTCCGCAGGTAAGCACACGTTGCGGGCCGGCGTGGATTTTGTGTATGAGCCGCAAGTTGGCGGGTACTTTGAGAACAATCCCACGCCCGAGTTTGACTTCTTTGACACGGCGGCCAATCTGCTGGACAAAACAAAGTACCCGAATGGCTTTTCGAGCCCGGGTGTGATCCAGTCTTCAACCGGCACCTCTGGCGATCCTACCTTCAATCTTTCTCCCAAGATGATCGGCGTTTATTTTCAGGATGACTGGCGCGCCAGCAGAAAGCTTCTTTTGAATCTTGGCATACGATATGACCGGGACATCAACACTTACGGCTATGACAAGCAGCAGAACAGCCGAAGCCATCAGGAACTTGTCGCGGCGTCTAACACAACGGCGACGGGGCTGCCGCTCAACCGCATCAACGAGTATGGTGTGGGATACACGCCGAACCTCGGCTACATTGGCGGAAGTTACACGGGCCTGCCACAGAACAGCAACAAGGACATCAGCCCGCGTGTGGGCTTTGCCGCAGACGTTTTCGGCACAGGGCGCTTGGTGCTGCGTGGCGGGTATGGCCTCTACTTCGGCCAGACCTTTGAAAACATTCCGCTGTTCATGATTCAGCAGGCCAACGCGGCAGTTTTTGCAAATACCTACAGTATTGCCTGTGCTGGCCCGGCGGATAGCACATGCACGCAGACGATTCCGGGCACAAACATCACGCTCAATCGCTACCGGTATGGCGTCGACCCCGCACCAGTGATCCCTCCTGCTTCCGCAAATCTGGCCGCCGGATCAACCGGACGCATCATGAATCCTCGCTTCCGCAATCCCTACACGCAGCAGATCAATGTCGGCCTGCAATATGCGATCAACAAGAGTTCGGTTTTCGAGGCGGAATACGTGCAGGCACGCGGGATTCACGAGGACAAGACCGTCAACATCAATCCGATTCAGTATTTTGCGGCTGGGCGTCCGCGTCCGCTGACCGCCGGTTTCGCCGCGGCGGGTGTTCCGGTGCTGGGCCGCTTCGGTGAGGAAGAGTCGATTGGCCGTTCCTACTACGATGCGCTCAACCTGAGCTACCGGTCCAATGTGACGAAGCACTTCAATGTGATTGCGAACTACACCTATGGAGCGGCGTACGCTTTTGAGGGTGGGGCGGCAAGCTTCCGCAATACAGCCACCAATGTCTTTCTGGGCCTGTTCCGCGCTCCGGATCGCGGCCTGGTTCCGGGAAATGAAACGCATCATGTAACGGCCGCCGGTACGGTCTTCCTGCCATTCCGGATCGAAGTGTCACCGATTCTGCAGGCTGGGTCTGCACGGCCTTTTGATCTGGTTGAGTCAAGCAGTGATCTGTGGGGAGTGGGTGCGGGACGAAGCAACCCGCATGTGATTACGCCCAGAGGTCAAAAGGCTGGCTTGACCAATGCCATCGCCCAGTATCAGGCCGCGAAAGCAAGCGGCAGCGTGGCCAATTACTACAAGGCAGGACTTGTAGCGGGAACACTGCAAGAAACCAACTACAACAGCGCCCGTGGCCTTCCGAATATCCAGCTTGACGCCCGTGTAGGTAAGACCATCAGCTACCACGACCACTACAACCTGAACCTGTTTTTCCAGGGCTTCAACCTGACCAACCGGGCAAATTATGGAGACAATTACCAAGGCAATATCTCCACCTATGCGCCAGGTTCCACCGCGTTCACTCCGTTGGGCTTTATCAATCCCGCAAGCACCTACATCCCGCGTTCGTTCACCGGTGAGTTTGGAGCCCGCTTCTCGTTCTAGAGGACTGCTTCGTTCTGTACAGGCCAGGGCCGCATCCATTGCGGCCCTGACTTGTGCACAGTCGCTGGTGTATCTTTTGGAACGATGCGAAACGTACTCGCAACTTCCATACTTCTTTCCTTCTTTGGCCTTCTAGGACCACTGTCAGCTCAATTCACGGCGTTACCTTCTGGGACTGTAGCCCAAGCGGCAGGAACCCTGCCGAAGCCGGCCGGCGATTTGCGCGTCTTCTTTATCGATGTGGAGGGTGGACAGGCGACGCTCTTCGTGACGCCCGCGGGGGAGTCGCTGCTTATCGATACCGGCTGGCCCGGCCGCGATGGACGGGATGCCGGCCGCATTGTGGCTGCGGCGCACAGTGCCGGCCTGCGGCGGATCGATTACGTTCTCATCACGCACTATCATGACGACCACGTTGGCGGCGTGCCGCAGCTAGTGCAGCGCATGCCCGTGGGCACCTTTTTGGATCACGGCGCCCTGTACGAGACAGGCGACTCCACCACAGCGAACGACCACAAGCTCTACCAACAGCAGCTTGCCACAGGCCAGTCGAAGCATCTCACGCTTCATGTGGGCGACACGTTTCCGCTGCGCAGTCTGCAAGCCACGGTCATCAGCAGCGACGGCCAGGTCATCGGCAAGCCGCTGGACGATGCCGGCATCGGCAACGGCAACAGCACCCTTGGGCCGACCGGAGCTCCGGTCAGTGCCGGGGCCGGTTTACAGGCAGGCACTGCAGCGGGCGCGGCCAACCCGGAGTGCGCCACCGATCCCGCCATGGCGGAGGACAAGACGGAGAATGGCCACTCCCTCGGCGTCCTGATCCGTTTTGCAGGCGTGCGCATCCTTGACCTTGGCGACCTGACCAAGGACCGCGAACGCATGCTGGTCTGCCCGGCCAACCGCATCGGCCACGTGGACATCGACATCGTCTCGCACCATGGCTGGGAGCAGAGCAGTAGCCCGTCGTTCATCCACGCCATCCATCCGCGCATCGCCATCATGGACAACGGTGCCACCAAGGGTGGCAGCACCCCGGTGCTCGACGTCTTCCGCAATGCCCCTGGCCTGGAGACCCTCTGGCAGCTTCACACCTCAGAAGAAGGTGCCGCCAAAAGCGGCAGCCCGGAGCACAACACCGGCCCGGAATACATCGCCAATACGCCAGGCGTGGAGGGCAAGATGCTGGAGTTGACGGTGCATGCGGATGGAAGTTACGAAGTCAAGAATGACCGGACGGGGCAGGTCAAGGATTACGATGCGAAGCACTAAGCGGTCTGCATGAAATGAACGGTAAATGCGCTTTCCGTTCACCGCTTGACAGGGCAGGTAGTCTGAACGCATGAGATGCCACGCCGGCCGCATCGCCGCCTTCTTCACTTTCATCTTGCTGAGCGGAGCAGCTCACACTCAGGACCTTCCCGCGAAGGTACTCCTGGTCCTTTCCAAGCAGGACCACACACTTGCGATCGTGGACCCAGCGAATCTGCATGTGGTCGCGCGGGTGCCGGTCGGCGACGACCCTCATGAAGTCATCGCCTCAGCTGACGGCAAGACAGCGTATGTCTCTAATTACGGCTTTGGCGCATTCCACACCCTGGCCGTGGTGGATCTGGTGGCAGCCAGGCCTCTCGCCCCGGTCGATCTTGGAGCGTTGCGTGGACCGCATGGCCTGATCTTTGCCGGAGGTGAAACATGGTTCACCGCGGAGGCGGCCAAGGCAATTGGCCGGTATGACCCTGTGTTTCATAAGGTCGACCTGATCCTGGGCACAGGTCAGAACCGGACTCACATGATCTACGTCTCTCCCGACCAGAAGATCATCATTGCAACGAATGTAAGCTCCGGCACCCTTAGCCTCTTTCAACAGGAGCCGGTGCGGATGCCCGGGCCGCCACCTGGCCCTCCGGGCAACGCAGGCAATGCGCCGCCGCCTCCACCGTTGGGTCCGGGTGGGGATCACCAGGCACGCATGGATTGGAACCAGACCATCGTTCAGGTGGGGAACGGAGCGGAAGGCTTTGATGTGTCTCCGGATCTAGCTGAAGTTTGGGTGGCAAACGCTCAGGACGGCACCATCTCCATCGTGAATGTGCAAACGCAACGGGTCACGCAGACTCTCGACATCAACGCGCGTGGGGCAAATCGGCTGAAGTTTACGCCGGACGGTAGGACTGTCCTGGTCTCCAGCGGGCCGGAGCTTGTGATGCTGGATGCCGCGAGCCGCTCGATCAAGAAGCGGTTGCCCATCGGACATGGTTCCGGCGGTGTTCTGGTTCAGCCGGACGGTGCGCGTGCCTTTGTTTCCTGCGGCCCGGATAACGATGTGGCCGTGGTGGATCTGCGCACCTTGAAAGTCGTGGGCCGGATCAATGCGGGCCGGGAGCCAGACGGACTTGCGTGGGCGCAGCGGTAGTAGATTTGGCCGTATTGATGTCGTGCCATCACAAAGGGGCGAGTTTCCCCTGCGGATGTTCTTTGCCGTGCGTCGTATCCTGAAAGACAGATGTCCGGCCAGCCCTACCCGCAAACCGACCGTGAACTCCTCCGCCGCATTGAGCGGGATGGCGGCCGTGCGGGCTACAAGCAACTGGTGCGGGAGCTTGGCATGGGTGACGGGCGTGAACGGCGCTTGCTGCTGGAGCAGCTGACGCGCATGGCAGGGCGGGGTGCGCTGGTCAAGGTAGACCGGGAGAGCTGGGCGTTGCCGCAGGCCGGCACGGAGCGGGCGAAGAACGAGGTCACCGTGGGCGGCTTGCGCAGCGTTTCCGGAGGATTGCGAAGCGTTTCGCAAGATGCTCGTGGCGCTGCCGACGGCGGCCGGCGCGGCTTTCGTGCGCAGGCGCGGGAGCGGCAGACTGAACGTGCGCTGCGGAACCGCGATGACCTGATCGCCGGAAAGCTCTCGCTGCACCGTGATGGCTATGGCTTTGTGCGGCCCAATGGCGCGGCAAACAATGGAGGCCGCGGAGCCGAGGGCAAGGACGCGGACATTTTTATTCCGCCGCCGGCGCTGAACGGTGCCATGCAGGGCGACCAGGTGCTGGTGGATCCCGGGCCGCTGGAGCGGGATGGACGGCGCGCCGGCCGCGTTCTGCGCATCCTCACGCGGCGCAACCCGACGGTGGTGGGCATCTTTCATGTGGCTGGTGCGCGCGGGCAGCGCTATGACCCTCGGTCGGACGATCCTCGCATGCGCGGCTCCTATGTGACGCCGCTGGATGAGCGTGTGGGCCGCGTCGTGCTCATTCCGGACGATGCCGATCTGCCCGCGGCTGCCATTACGCCGCACCGCACCCTGGGCGAGGATGCCGTTCACGCCCTGGAAGCCGCCGAACATCGCTGGGACGGCACGCTGGACGACCTGAACGGTCTTGCCGTGGACGTGGAGATCACGCAATACCCCACCGATCATTCGCCCGCGCAGGGCCGCGTCATCGAAGTGCTGGGCGATCCGGATGCCTTCGGCGTGGACGTGGAAATCGTCATCCGCAAGCACCACTTGCCGCATGTCTTCCCGGCTGATGTGCTTGCGGAGGCGCAGGATGCCGCGCAGCGCAACGTTGGTTCGCTGGACGAGGAAGAGCTGCGGGAGCGACGGGATTTTCGCGGCGAGCCAATCATCACCATCGACGGTGAAACGGCCAAGGACTTTGACGATGCGGTGCTGGTGCGCGAGCTCGGCGACGGTACCTTCGAGCTGCAGGTGCACATCGCCGACGTAGCTGAGTATGTACTCGACGGAAGCGCGCTCGACCTGGAAGCTCGGCTGCGCGGCAACAGCGTTTATTTCCCGGATCGCGCCATCCCCATGCTGCCGCAAGAGCTGTCGAGCGGCGAGTGTTCGCTGCGGCCCGATGAGGACCGGCTGGTGCTCAGCTGCATCGCGCGGATCGACAGCGATGGCAATGTGCTCGGCTATGAGGTGTGCGAAGGCATGATTCGCTCGGCGCGTCGCATGACTTACACCAAGGTGCAAAAGATCCTGAATGGTGATGCGGAGTTGCGTGAGGAGTATGCGCCCTTCGTCCTGGATTTCGAGCGCATGCTGGACTTGGCAAAGCGGCTGAATGCGAAGCGTGTACGGCGCGGCTCCATCGACTTTGACTTGCCGGAAGCGGTGATCGAGTTCGACGAGCGCGGTGCGATGCGCGGCGTGGTGCGCAGCGAGCGCGCCTGGGCCAATCGCCTGATTGAAGAGTTCATGCTCTGCGCGAATGAGTGCGTCGCGCGCTGGGTGGAGGCAAGTGGCGTGCCCGGCATCTATCGCATTCACGAGCAGCCCGATCCCAAGCGCATCGCCGACTTTGAGGAGCAGGCAGCCGGCTTTGGCTACACGCTGGGTGTGGGGCCGCTGCCCGTGCAGACCTTTATTACCAAGGGTGATCGCCGCGAAACGCAGCGCCGCCAGGAACGCGGCAAAACGACTCACGGCACCAAAGCGCATGAGGTGGTCGGCAGCATCGACATCTCGCCCAAGCTCTACCAGAAGCTCACGGCCAAGATCGCGGGCACGCCGGAAGAGCGCATCCTCAGCTACCTGCTGCTGCGTTCGTTGAAACAGGCGAAGTACTCGGCGGAAAACGAAGGCCACTTTGCATTGGCCGCGCCGTCGTATACGCACTTCACCTCGCCCATTCGCCGTTACCCGGATCTGATCGTGCATCGTGTGGTGAAAACGCTGCTGCGCGAGGGCGTCTCACCGCTGGGTGAGGCAGAGGAGACCGTATCGCAGTCCGCCCGGAACCTGGCGGAGATCGAGAGAGGCAACAAAAAACAGGCAGCAGGGAACAGCCGGCGTTCGCGATCGCGCGAAGCAGACATCATCGGTCCGTATGAGTTTTCAGAGCTGGCCGCCATCGCCCAGGAGACCAGCGAAACCGAGCGCCGTGCCGCCGATGCGGAGCGCGAGCTGATCGAGCAGAAGAAGCTGCGCTTCATGGCGGACCGTGTCGGCGAAGACTTCGACGCGATCATCCTTTCTGTCACCAAGTACGGCTTCTTCGTCGAGTTGCACGACTTGTTTGTGGAGGGCCTGGTGCCGATCCACACACTGCCCGGCGACCGCTTCGTCTATCGCGAAAGCGAACGCGACATCCGCGGCGCCAGCACCGGCCTGCGTTACCGGCCGGGCATGCCGGTGCGCGTGCTGCTGGACCGCATCGACCACGAGAACCGGCGGCTGCAGTTCGCCGTTCTACAGGAAGACAACGTCTTAGCGGAAGGCGGACAAGATGCCGCCGCACCGGCCGGCACCCGCCCCTGGACGCCGCGCGCAAGCAAAGGCAAAACTAAAAGCCGTGGGCTTGTCGCGCGAACTGACTCCCAGCCGCTCTCACCCGATCGCGGTGGCAAGCCGAAGCGCAAGTCCGCTGGCAAGACCAAGCTGTCCGGCAAAAAGGGAAAAGGCAAGCGAAGGTAGCGAAGCGCAGTAACAGTCGCTGCTTATTCCAGAATCTCTCATATAGGGCCGCAACAACGAGCGTCAGCAGCCCACTTTACGAAGTGTACTTATGGAACAGAAGCAGGCCGCCAGCCAGCGCGGCCACGCCCCACCACTCCATTGCCAGGTAATAGGTCGTGTGTTGCCCGCCGGCGCGGACGTTCCGTCCTGTCCTTGGGTCGAACAGCAGGCGTTCCGGATTGCGGTTCAAGTACATGCCGATGCAAATGAGCAGAACGCCTGCAACGGCGAGCGAAATCGCAAACGTGCTGTCGTAGTGCTTCACCCACAACATGGGCAGGTTGCGCTCGCCCTGCCAGTACCGCCAGCCTGCCGGATGCCATACAGACAGCCCACCAGGATGAAAACGGTGAGCCAGCCTTTCCCGCGCCAAATCATTGCTGGAGTCTCTCCTTCTAAAGCTCTGATGCAAAACCGCACTCCTCTCCTGCATCCCAAGAGCGAAGAGAGCCGCGACATCGGCCATGCCGATCAACTCGTCGTGAACGGCATGGAGCAGATCGAGATTTCGTCCGTCCTGACGACGACGAACGGCTCCGAACGGAGCGAGACATACATCCCGTTCACCAGCCCGGCGTGGAACGTGCAACAGCCCATCCAGTACGTCTTGCGCGAAGGCGTGCTGCCCCGCACGCTCGACGAGCGAGAAGAGGGACGACCGGTTCGCTTTGGCCCAGCCGCCATCTTCCGGCATGACTTGCCGGGGGAGGTACGCAGAAGCTGGCAAAAGCGCGGTCTTACCCTTAGCCCGTCGGTCATCGTGCTTGATCAGAACCTCTCACGCGACAATGAAGTGCCCTGGGTCGTCTGCTTTTTGGGTTAATGTTTGGCGCGGTCTTTCTTGGCTTGGGCGTCTACATGCCAAAACGCATTGCCGCAGCGGCACAACAAAGGTCTTCACGAGCGATGTAACGTGGTAAGTTTCCCCAAACCCTCTGCAACGATCTTCATGCGCCAGCAACGACAGGAATCGAATGAATCAGCCAATCACGCCACCCTTTCTCGCTATCGAGCTCGCTCGCCGCAAAGTTCAGGCTGCGGAAGATTTGTGGAACACGCGCGATCCTGAAAAGGTCGCCGCCGCGTACACGTTTGAGAGCGTATGGCGGAACCGGACGGACTTCTTTACTGGCACGGACGCGATCATTCAGTTCCTGCGGCGTAAGTGGAACCATGGCTAAGCTATCGGCTGAAGAAGGAGCTTTGGGGAATTCGCGAGAACCGCATGGCTGTCAAATTTCAGTATGAATGGCATGACGACGGCGGTAACTGGTTTCGCAGCTACGGCAATGAGCTCTGGGAGTTTGCGCCGGACGGCCTAATGCAACGGCGCGAAGCCAGCATCAACGATTTGCCAATCCGTGAAGAAGATCGTCTGCTGCTGTAGCGAGTCATTCAACTTACTCTCGAGGTGGTGTCATCCTGAACCAAGTGGAGGATCTGCTTTCAGGAGCGACACAGGCCCACATAAGAAGCGGATCCCTGGTCGCAAGCTCTTCAGAATGACACATTCTGATTTTCGTTGAACGATAGCTGCCGATTCCTACAGCATGCCGCGCGACTTGATTTCCAAATACTGGTTGATCGCGGCAACGCCGACCTTTGCCGGGCTCGTCTCCACCACCATCACGCCGCGGCGCTCCAGTTGCGCAATCAGGGTGCGGCGGCGTGCGAGCATCTCGTTGGCCGCGGTCACGGCGAACATCTGTTCGGGGTTCTTCGGCAGGCTCTCCGCAAAGTCATCGAGCTCGGGGTGTTGCAGCAGCAGCAGCACGACCAGGTGCTGGCGCGCCAGGTCGGCCACGGCAAGCGCCACCTCCGGCGTGGTTGCGCTTTCGGCCATTTCCGTAATCCAGAAAACGAGGGAGCGGCGGCCCTGCACCTGCCGCAGACGGGCAGATGCGCGGCGATGGTCGGCCTCCGCCGCCTCGGAGTGCACCAGGGCCAGCGCATCCAGTACGCGGCGAAGATGCAGCGCCCCCTTGCCCGGCGCGATTTGATGCTGAATGCCGCGGCCGTAGGCCAGCAGCGCGCTCCGGTCGCCGGCGCGGTCCACCACCTGGCTCAGCAGCATGGCCGCGCTGGCTGCCTGGTCCACCTGCTGCAGGTGCAGCCGGCCGTCGTTGGCAAGGTCTGTGAAGCCTCTGCCTGCCGGCAGTTCAGCGGCAGTGGAGGCCGCACTGTTGCGGGCGAACCTGGAATCTGCGGCCAGTGCCGGCACACGAAGTTCGAAGCTGGTGCGTGAGAGCCGGCCCGCATCGATCACCGTCCACACCTGCTGCGAGCGCTCCGTGGTGAAGACGCGTGTGATGGGCTTGCTGCGGCGGGCGGTTGCCGTCCAGGAAAGATTGCGGAGTTCATCGCCGGCCTGATAGTCGCGCAAGGCCTCAAACTCGCGGCCGATGCCGATGCGCCGCACCCGGCGGCGGTCCAGCTCTACCTGCCGCGCCCGCAGCAGGAAAATGGAGCGATCCTCCGAGCCAATCGCCGACGGCAACACGCGCACCGTCTGCGCGGCAGGCGCGGCGGCCCAGCGCTCCGCCAAACCCATGCCTGACCGGTATCGCAGGAAGATTTGGCCCAGCGGCAGATCGCCGCGCAGCGCCGGCCGCGTTCTCACCTGCAGCGTCGCCGGATCATGCGGATAGCAGTCGACGAAGTGGTTCCGCGGTGCAAGGTCGAGCGCCGGATGTGATGCGTCCGTCAGGCCGACGCGCAGACGGCGTGCGGAGTGCTGCACCACACTCAAGGTTACCGGTGCCGCCTCGCCAAGAGCGGGCGCATGCTCAAATCGGCGCTCCACACGCAGTCCGGCCGGCGCGGGCAGACGCAGAGCGTCCACCAGTGCAAGCAGCAGGATGACGATGTCCCACGCCGGCATCATCCAGAGAGTGTGCGGCACAAAGAATGCCGGGATGGCCAGCAGGACTCCCGCCAGCAGCAAATACAGCGCACGCGGTGTAAGAGCAAATCCGAACAGCCAACCACGGCGGCCCTGAGGGACGGCCGTGGCGGTTACGGGTTGGGGAA
>CAXTPQ010000075.1:0-12737 GCA_964246215.1 uncultured Terriglobus sp.
AGTCTAGCTTCTCCGGCTCGATCTGAATGTTCTTTTCCCCTGCGGCTTTTTTCTCCCAATAGCGGCGGACCCAAGCGTCAAAGGTTTTACCCGCAGCGGTGTCGCGGCCGGTAAATGCAAGCGCGGCGATCTCTGCGTAAGGAATACTGCGGCGGGCGCGATCACCCTTGCTCGGCATAATGCGCACGAGCGAATCTGCCAGTCCCTGCCCGGAGCGGCGGTCATAGATGTAGCCTTCAACGGCCTCTCCGCTGCGCAGCGTCAGGGTCACGTCGCCGCGGTAGTCAAACGCTTTTTCCAGCGCCTCACGTGTGTTCTTCTCGCCGGCAAGCGCGGGAATCCAGCCTTCCAGGTTCTCGCGTTCGCGGCCGGCAATCACTTCCAGTTCGTCAGGCGTTTGCTCCTGCAACTGTTCGGTTTTCAAATGTTCTTGCTGCTCGGTGGCCATCTGCTCAGTCTCCGGAAATCATGGCCGGCTCATGATTCACCGCAGCGGCTTCCTTTGACACTATGCCCGAGCCAATCTGCACCAACTGCTGATGGCTTGTCGCCGGCCGCCAGTCGTTGAGCAACTTCTGCGCATGATCGTCCTTGTAGCTATCGAGAAAAAGTGCCTTTGCCGTCTGCAGTAAGCCTTTTAGAGAACCGAAGGTGTAGTTGACGCCGCTGGCTTCATAGCCGGAGTGCACCATGCAATTTGCGCAGCGTGGATTGCCGCTTTCTGTCCCGTAGTTTGACCACTCCACGGACTCCATCAATTCGGCAAAGGTGTCGGCGTAGCCATCCTGCAGGAGGTAGCAGGGCTTCTGCCAACCAAAGATCGAGTAGGTCGGCATGCCCCATGGCGTGCAGGTGAGTTCGCGCTTGCCCATCAGGAATTCCATGAACATGGGCGAGGCGTTAAAGCGCCAGCTGTTTTTTCGGTTGGAAAGGATGGACCGGAAGAGCTTGCGGGAACGCGCGCGGCCAAGGAAATGTTTCTGGTCCGGCGCCTTGTCATAGGTATAGCCGGGCGAAACCATCATGCTTTCCACGCCCGCTTCCATCATCTGGTCAAAGTGGCGGCGGACGGAGTTGGGATCGGCACCGTCGAAGAGCGTCGTGTTCGTCGTCACGCGAAAGCCTGCGTCCACGGCCGCACGCACGCCTTCCATCGCGATGTCATACCCACCCTCGCGGCAGACACCGAAATCGTGGTGCTCACGCTCGCCGTCTACATGGACGGAGAAGCTCAGATACTTGGACGGCGTGAAGAGGTGAAGCTTTTCTTTCAATAGCAGCGCGTTGGTGCACATGTAGACATACTTCTTACGCGCCACCAGGCCGGCAACAATTTCCGGCATCTGGGGATGCAGCAGGGGCTCACCGCCGGGGATGGCCACCATTGGCGTACCGCACTCGTCGGCTGCCTTGAAGCACTCTTCCGGCGTGAGTTCACTCTTCAGGATGTGCGCGGGATACTGAATCTTTCCGCAGCCGGCGCAGGCCAGGTTGCAGCGAAAGAGTGGCTCCAGCATAAGCACGAGCGGGTAACGCTTGCGGCCTTTCAGCTTCTGGCTGACGACGTAGGACGCCACCGTCCACATCTGCGAAACAGGAACTGCCATCGCTTTGTTGCTCCTCTACCGTGGTGTGCCAGGGCCTGCTTAGTTGCCATGGCTGTCATTGCTAAGCGGCTTCCGCCGCCTCGCGCTCCATGGCGCGCTGATACGTGGTAAGCGCCAGCAATGGAAAGTAGTCGCGGTACATGTGGTATCCGAGATAAAAGACACGCGGAAAACCTGTACCGGTATAGACGGATTCACGGTCGCGGCCGTCAGCAAGTTCCAACCAGCGGCCATCTTCCTGCTGGTGCTCCACCAGCCAGCGGACACCCTTCGCAACAGAATCGCTGCGGATATCGCCAGCTGCCAGCAGGCCAAGAATGGCCCATGCCGTCTGTGAAGCTGTGCTCTGGCCTTCCGCGAAACACGCCTGCACCTCATACCCAAGGCAGCTCTCGCCCCAACCGCCATCTGCATTTTGAATGGAACGAATCCATTCCGCCGCCTGCTGGATCGCGGGCTCGTGATTCCAGATACCCTGCGCTTCCAGGCCGCGCAGCACCAGGAACGTACCGTAGATGTAGTTCACGCCCCATCGGCCAAACCAACTGCCGTCGGTCTCCTGCTCGCTCAACATCCAGCGCACGGCTTTGTCCACGCGCGGGTCGCGGCGGGTGTACCCGTAGGCGGCCAACATTTCGAGCACACGGCCGGTGATGTCCACCGTCGGCGGGTCCAGCATCGCGTTGTGGTCGGCAAACGGAATGTACTGGAAAATCATCTTCGTGTTGTCGCGATCGAACGACGCCCATCCGCCGTTCTTGCACTGCATCGCGAAGATCCACTCGATGGCCCGCTTGGACGCCTCATGCTGATTGCGTTCCCGCGGATTTTCCACACAGTTCAGTGCGAGTAGAACCTGTGCCGAGTCATCGACATCGGGGTAAAACTCATTGTTGAACTCAAAGTACCATCCGCCCGGCGGCGTGTTGGAAACCTTCACCGCCCAATCGCCTTTATTGCGGACTTCCTTGCTCAGCAGCCAGTCCGCCGCGCTCACCATCCGCGGATCGGTGCGTGGCACGCCTGCTTCACCCAGCGCGAACAAGGCATATGCTGTATCCCAAACCGGCGACATGCACGGTTGCATCCGGAAGCGTGCCGGATGCTGGCCAGGGGCTTCCGGTTCCTCGATCCCTAGCCGTTCAAACTCATCACGGGCGCGAATGACCTGCGGATCATCCTCGGAATAACCGAGGCAGCGCAGCGCTATGATGGCGTTCATCATAGCCGGGTAGATCGCGCCAAGCCCATCCGACATCTCGAAACGTTCCAGCAGCCACGTTTCAGCCCGCTTCAGGGCGACCTTGCGCAGCGGCCGAATATAAATGCGCTCCGCCCAATGTGTTACACGGTCGAAGAAGAGGAAGAAGTTGCGCCAGCCAAGCGGCCTCTTGCGATCCCAGCGCAGGTGCAAATCGGCATTTTCCCGGCCGCCCACGAAGAGTTCGTCAATACCCTGCTCCGGCGCGATCTTCTTGAAGGGCTTGGTCGCATAAAGGATCGTCAGCGGAACGACGATGGCGCGCGACCACGAGGAAATCTCGTAGATGTTGAAATAAAACCAATCAGGAAAAAGGACGATCTCCGGGGGAACGGCGGGTACGGCATCGTAATCGTACTGGCCCATCGCACATAGATAGATTTTGGTGAAAGTATTGCACTCCACCACGCCGCCGTTGGCCAGTATCCACTCGCGGGCGAGAGTGAGCACAGGCTCTTCCTGCGACCAGCCCATCAGTTTCAGGGCAAAGTAGCACTTAACACTGAGCGAAACGTTTGACGGCCCATTCGGATAAATACTCCAGCCGCCATCCTTGTTCTGGTGCCGCAGAATTTCCTGTACCGCGCCCTGCATGCGCTCCGGCTTGCCGGTGCCATACAGCATGTGCAGAAAGATGTAGTCAGCTTCCAGCATGGAGTCGGCTTCCAGCTCGCCGGACCAGTAACCGTCGGTGTGTTGCTGACGCAGCAGGTACTCTTTTGCCTGGTCGATGCCCTGCCGCACGCGGTCCAGCGCCAAGTCCATGCGCCCAAAGCGTGGTTGTGCAGGCGAGCTTGTAGTGGCGCTCATTGTCATGCTTTGAGTGTCACCGGCTTGTTTCCCCATGTCGATTCGATGATCCTCAGAGTGCGGCGATGCAGCCTGCGCAACCGCAAAGATACCGGCTTGGCATCAGCCCATGTCTATGCAGACAAACGCGTCTGCGATCCTGGAGCGGAGGCAATGGCCTGAACAATCTCCGGCGGCAAGCCAAACCGGACATTCTCCGGCATCACTTCCACCTCATTGACCGATCCGTAGCCCAGTTCCTGCAAGTACGTCACGACTTCCTGCACCAGAACTTCCGGAGCGGACGCACCGGCGGTGACGGCAACGGTACTTGCCTCTTCCAGCCAATCTGGCCGGATATCCTCGGCTTTATCGATCAGGTAGGACTTGGTTCCCAAATTCATGGAGACTTCCACAAGCCGGTTGGAATTGGAGCTGTTCCGTGAACCCACCACCAGCACCACGTCTGCGTTGTGAGCGACGTTTTTCACAGCAGTCTGGCGGTTCTCCGTTGCGTAGCAAATGTCCTGTGCGTGCGGTCCTACGATGTTTGGGAACTTGCGTTTGAGCGCGTCAATCATGTACTTCGCTTCATCGAGCGACAGCGTTGTCTGTGTCAGATAGGCGACTTTGTCGGGGTCCGGCACAATCAGCGCATCCACCTCTTCCACCGTTGAAACGACCTGTGTCACGTCCGGTGCCTCGCCCTGCGTGCCTTCCACCTCTTCATGGTCGCGATGGCCCACCAGCACCAGCGAGTAACCTTGCTTGGCGAATTTGATGGCTTCCACATGGACTTTGGTGACCAGGGGACAGGTCGCATCCACGACTTTCAGGCCGCGCTCCTTGGCGCGTTCCCGGACCGCCGGCGACACGCCATGCGCGGAGTAGATGACACGCTTGCCTTCTGGAACCTCGTCCAGCTCATTGACGAAAATCGCGCCCTTCTGGCGCAGATCGTCAACCACATGGCTGTTGTGAACAATCTCTTTGCGGACGTAAATCGGAGCGCCAAAGGTATCCAGCGCAATCTTGACAATGTCCACGGCACGCACGACGCCCGCGCAAAACCCGCGTGGCTTGAGCAGCAAAACCTGCTTACGGTCAGCCGGTTGAGAAACACTCCCCGGCTTCGCAAATGCGGCATCCAAAACGGGTTCAGCAACCAGGCTATTCACAACCCTAGTATACCGGAGGACACCCGGGTACATCCTAAAGCGAATCATGGATGGTGCTATCCAGCATGAGCCGTAAGAAGCAAGGTGAGTGCCGGAGCTTCTCAGAGCTACGGCACTTTACCGTTTTCCTACAGCTTGCCACCACAACCCGCATGCGGGCAGTCACAGGCGATGGTGGTGTCCTCCGCGGCTGCAGCATCCTCACAGGCCTGGCAGCAGTATTTTGAACCGTCGCCCACCATGCAGGTGCAGCGATCATGCGCACATTTCTTCGTATCAGCCATCGGTCTCTCCTCCAACTCATCTTCGGTGCGGCTCTGCCGCCTCCGTAAGCTAGGAGCCGTGGAATGGCTGGCGAGTTGTCGCGCAGCTCTGCATCACGTGCCGATCGTGCTGGGTACTAAGGTTGAGCCGTTTGCTTCTTCGTTCCGTAGCGCAGGCCATCTACCAGCAGGTTCACCATCTCCCGGGCATAGGCAGGTTCTTCGCCGTTGCGTCCGTGGCACAGGGTCCCGACAGCCCACAGGAGAGAGTCGGCGTCCATACCGGGACGCACCGCCTTTGCTGCAACAGCTGCATCCAGGAGGGATTTAAGCGCGGTACTCATATGTTGCATAAAGTATCAGGCAAGGCACTGTAAGCGGGATCGCCCGAGTGGAGCGCCGCCGCAAGTCCACGCTTTGTTCCCAGGAAATCCGTTAGCCGGTGCAGCCAGCGGGCAAGCGCCTCGCCCGGCTCGTACTTTGCTGCAAGGGTAGATGCTGCACCCGCGCATGCATCCACCTGTGTCTGCACAACAGCCGCAATGAGATCCGACCGTTGCGGAAAATGCCGGTACACCGTACCGAGGCCAACGCCCGCCTTTTCAGCAATTTCCCGGACTGGGGCATCGACTCCGGACGTGGCAGATACCTCAGTCGCCGCCTGCACCAGAGATTCCTTCTTGCGCTGCGCATCGACACGCATCCGCCGAGGCTTTGCCTCGTTAGTTTTCTGCAGGTCCAGATGCACCTTTATTTGTTTCTTCATATGCTCAACTTGCAAGTGGAACTATGTTCCGAGTAGTATATGGAACACAGTTCCGGCTTATGCAGTCAAGGATAGCAGGCTGCTAGCCCGCCTCACAAAGGAGAACACCGTGCCCAACGAACGCATCGCTCTGGTTACCGGAGCCAATCAAGGAATCGGCTTTCAGGTCGCCAAAGAACTCGTGGCAAATGGGGTGACTGTGTTCGTCGGATCGCGCAATTTCGAGCGTGGCAAGAGAGGAGCCGAGCAGATCGGTGCGGGCGCGATAGCTCTTCAACTCGACGTGACCGATCGAGTATCGATCGACGCTGCGGTGGAAAACATCCGCAAGCAGTTTGGCCGCCTGGACCTACTCGTCAACAATGCGGCGATTTCCAACACGAACAAGGGCGACTTGTCTCTGCAGGAGTATGTGAATGTATCCCGCGCGAGCAACGCCCCTCTTGAAGAAATTCGCGCGGTGTGGGAGACCAACGTGTTTGGCGCACTCCTCGTTTACCAGGCGACACTTCCGCTTCTTCGTGAGTCTTCCGATGCCCGGATCGTAGGTGTTTCGAGCGGCGTCGGTTCGCTTGCGGCAAACGCCGATCCTGAGTGTTCTTATCGCGCTCACTATGGCCCGATCTATCCGGCGTCCAAGGCCGCGTTCAATGCAATGACGTTGGCCATGATGATCGAACTGGAATCAACCGGAATCAAAGTCAACCTGGTCTCACCAGCTTTCACCAAAACGAACCTGAACGGATATGCAGGCACGCAATCCCTCGAAGATGGGTCCCGTGAGGTGGTGCGCGTTGCCCTGCTCGGTCCGGATGGCCCGACGGGAACATTCACGCGCTGGGAGAACACGACCATCCCGTGGTAGCTGGCAAGGCGACACTCTACGTCGACTTTGCGTCACCTCATGCCTTTAGAACCACCTGCAGCATCGCTCCAGATGAACACGCTCCAGTCATCAGGACGCGTTGAGCGACTGCGGCCGCAGCGTATGCGTCATTGTTAGAGCGTTTCTAGCTTGAGTGTCGTTGCTGATCTGCCGTGAGCACGATTGGGGCGGAAAAAAGCAGGTTTCTCTACTTCGCTTCGGTCGAAATGACAGAGCTTTACCTATGCGAGAAATGCTCTAGCGGCTCGCTTTCAGCATCTGTTCGGCGTGGCGCAGGCTGGTCTCCGTTACCGTCGCGCCGGAAAGCATGCGTGCGATCTCCTGCGCGCGCTCCTCGTCCTTCAGCTGCTTGACCTCGGTCCGGGTGCGGCCGCCTTTTTCGGTCTTGCTGATCAGGAAATGCTGTGTGCCAAAGGCAGCGATCTGCGGCAGGTGCGAGACACACAAAACCTGCTGATGCGTGGAGAGCGCCTTGAGTTTGGCACCCACTGCCTCTGCCGCGCGGCCGCCGATGCCGATGTCGATTTCATCAAAGACCAGCGTGCGCGGCAGCGCGATGCGCCGCTTTGTCTTGCCGGGTCCGCCTTCCTCGACCGAAACCTTCAACGCCAGCATGACACGGCTCATTTCGCCGCCGCTGGCAATTTCTTCCAGTGGTTTCATGGGCTCGCCTGCGTTCGTGGCAATCAGGCATTCCACATGGTCCCGACCATGGGCGGTCCAGAATTGCTGCTCCTTTTGCGGTGCCACCTCCACACGAAAGCGCACGTGCATGGCAAGATCGTTGATCTGCTGCTCGGCCATCTTTTCCAGCCGCCGCGCGTTGGAGGTGCGCAGCTCTGTCAGGTCCTGCGCAACGCAGCCATAGATGTGCTCGGCATCGGCCACGCGCTGCTTCGCGGCTGCAATCATGGCATCGCGATTCTCGATCTCCGCAAGCTTCGCGCTCACGTCTTCGCCGTATTGCAGCACTTCCAGCAGCGTGCGGCCGTACTTGCGCTTGAGCCGGTCCAGCAGCGCCAGCCTGTCCTCAATCTCTTCCAGCCGCTCGGGCGAGGCCTGGATCTTTTCGGCGTAATCGCGCACGGTTGCGCTCACATCTTCCACCACAGCGCGCGCATTTGCGATCTGTGTCGCTGCCTCGGTGAACTTGCCGTCATACCTGGCCAGCTCATCCAGGTGCTTCTGCGCGGAATTCAACGAGGTTACAGCGGCGGCTTCGTTCTCATAGAGCAAATCGCTGGCCGTCATCGCCGCGGTGTAAAGCTTTTCCGCGTTGCTCAGCACGCGCTTTTCGGCTTCCAGCTCCTCATCTTCGGTGTCGGAGGCAATGCCGGCTTCGGCAATCTCGTTCTTCTGAAAGCTCCACAGGTCGGCCATGCGCAGCCGTTCCTGCTCGTCGGTCGAGAGCCGGTCCAGTTCCTCGCGAGCCTCACGCCATAAAAAGAATGCCGCACGGATGGCATCACCCGGCTGCTCCTTCTCCATCTCTTTTTTCTGCAGGAGGCGCTCACGAATCCGCCTGGCCGCTTCATCATTCGGCGCATGCATGGCAATGCCGGCAAAACGATCCAGCAGGCCGCGCTGCTGGGCCTGATCGAAGGAGCCCATCGTCTCCGATTGCGCGTGCACCAGGGCAAGTTCGGGTGCAAGCTGGCGCAGCACGCCCACCGTTGCCGGCCGATTGTTGATGAAGACACGGCCCTTGCCGGAGCTGGCGACCTCACGCCGCAGCAGGATCTCGCCGCCTTCCACGTCGATGCCGTTTGCTTCCAGGATGGCTTCAGCGCCCGCGGTCGTTTCAAAAACGCAGGAGACCACGGCTTTTTCCGCACCATGGCGCACCACGTCCGACGCGGCCCGGCCGCCCAGCAGCAGCGCCAGAGCGTCCACCAGGATAGATTTTCCGGCTCCTGTCTCGCCTGTGAGCAGGTTCAGACCCGCTCCAAAACTCGCCACGGCATGGTCAATCACCGCATAGTTTTCCGCGCGAAGCTCCAGCAGCATCCGTAAACTCCTAGCTCGCTGCTGCATTATTATGCGGCGGCGATCTTTGCCTTCTCTTCGCGCAGAGCATAGCACGGCCAGCGGCTCCATCCAATGCCCAATCCAGGTACGGAACCTGCCTGACCACCTCACCGCAACCCGGAAAAGCGTCCAGCAGTGGGACGCGGCGTTCTACACTGCGAGCAGGATGATCGCCAACCTTTCCACCACGCTGTCCGCCATTTGGCTCTTTCAGGACGACCTCGCTTCCAACCCGGTCAGCACAGCGCCGCATGGCAGCGGCACCGGCCTGGGCGAGATGCTTCATAACAGTGGACCCACCGCGCTTGCGGTTCTTGTGATCCTGGCCGGCCTTTCCGTCTTTTCCTGGATGATCATGCTGCAAAAGTTCACGGCCTTTCGCCAGGCGCGCACGCAGAATGACCGCTTTCTGAAGGCCTTTCGCAAGTCCTCGCGCCTGAGTGAGATCGCAGGCGTTGCCGAACAGTTCCGGCCTTCCCCGCTCGTCTCTGTCTTTACAGAGATTGTGGAGGAGTACCAGCGGCAGAGCGGCGGCCGCGGTATGCCGCGCAGCCCACAGGCGATCGAGCGCGCGGCGGGCATTGCCTCCAGCGAGGCTCTCACCGAGCTGGAGAGCCGGCTCACGTGGCTGGCCACCATTGCCGCCATCGCGCCGTTCATCGGCCTGCTGGGCACCGTGCTTGGCATCATTGACGCATTCCACGGCCTGGGCACACAGGGCGCGGCAACTTTGCGGGCGGTGGCGCCGGGCATCTCTGAAGCGCTGATCACCACGGCTGCCGGCCTGGTCGTTGCGATTCCGGCGGTCGTCGGCTACAACCAGCTCACCTCCGGCATCCGCCAGTTCGGCTCGCGCATGGACGATTTCGGCCGCGAGCTGCTGAATGCGATCGAAAACGCGGCGGCAGCGACTCCGCCGCCCAATCCGGCCGCAAGTCCGCTCAGCCGCGCCGCCGAGCGCATGCGGATGGAGCGCTAGCCATGGCTTTCTCCAGCGGCGGACGCACCCAGACCAGCCTTGCCGAGATCAACATCACACCGCTCGTGGATGTGGTGCTGGTGCTGCTGCTCATCTTCATGCTGACCGCACCGGTGCTGCAGTCGGGCATTGATGTTGCCGTGCCGCAGACCCGCACCGTGAACCAGCTCACAGAAGAGCGCAGCGTGGTTACCATTGATGCCGAGCAGCGCATCTACTTTCAAGACAAGCCCGTCAACATCGAGCAACTGCCCGGCCTGCTGCTCAAGCCGGGCGAGTTGCCGGAAAAGAAGGTGATCTATCTGCGCTCCGATGGCAAGGTGCCGTTCGAGGCGATTGCCGCGGTCATGGATGCCGTAAAGCGGGCTGGCGTGACCAATATCAGCATCGTCACACGGCCGTTTGAGAAGTAGGCCATCGATGAAAAGTCTCTCAGCTTTCGGACGAGCACGGCTTCAGCCGTACTGCACAGGACCGTCAACAGATCGGGCGTCAGCCCCTGAGGTCATTGCCTGACATGCCGGTGGTGGAAGAACGCGAAGCAGTGACACGGCGGTCCACGGCGAAGGAGTTCGCCGCGTCGCTGATCCTGCACGCGCTCGTTATCGGCGGTCTGATCGGCTCCGGCGCGCTGCTGCAGAAAAAGGGTGAGCACTGGGGTGACAGCACCCAGCAGGCCGGCGCTGTGCAGGCCACCATGGTCGAGACCCTGCCGCTGCCGCCCAGGGTGGCACCGAAGCAGGACAACGTCGTCGCCTCGGAACGGCCCAGCGAAACACCGCCACCGCCGCACGAAGCCACCGAACCCCCGCCACGGCCCACGGACATCCCCGTCCCGGTAAAAGAGCCGCCAAAGAAGGAGCTGCCGAAGAAGGTCGCGGACAAGCCGGCCTATGTCACGCCCAAGATCGTGAACCCGCCCAAGGTGACGCCGGACCGCATCCAGACTGGGCAAACCGGCGGCATTCGCATCGCCATGCAGGCGATCCAGAACAAAGTCGGCACCTCGGCCATCAACGTGACCGATCAGAGCTTCGGCCAGCGTTTCGGGTATTACGTCCGGCAGATGAATCAACGCATCGCCCAGCAGTGGTTCACGCAAACGCTGGATAGCAACGCGCAGGGCCGGCGCGTCTACATGACCTTCCGCATCAACCGCGACGGCAGCCCCGGCGATGTCCGCATTGTGCAATCGAGCGGAGATCAGTCACTCGACCAAAGCGCCGCCCGCGCGCTGCAGCGCATCGACAGCTTTGGCCCGCTGCCGGACGAGTACAGCGGCAGCTACATCACGGTGCAGTACTACTTCGAGCCGACGTAAGGTGGATCCGGCTGGATCTAGTTTTACTTGAGCCAAGTCTACGAATCGTTATTTCGACCGAAGGCCGGGTCCCTGCTCGAGTGGTTCACAGGTGCTGAGCGGTCGAAGTGGAGAAACCCGCTTCCTGAAAGGCTGCAGTAAGGTGTTGAGTAAGCAGGTGCTACACAGGCACGATCCAAAAGTGCGCTGGCTGAAGCCGCTGCATGGCGCTGTGGGACAGCTTCCAAAAACAAGTAGGTCTCTCCACTGCGTGGGACGATAAAGCTGTCCCGCTCCGGTCGAGATGACGATCCATAACAAAGGGCAAAGTTCCCGGGACAACAAGAACGGCGGCTCTGGCCAGGTGGCATCACTCTACCTGGCTCCAGGAGGTACTCTCCGGGATGCGCTCTGTATGCAGCTCGGCGCGAAGCAAGCGGCGCTTCCGTCTACCATGGCAGTGATGCGATGCTTTCGTTTTTTCGGCTTGCTGCTCCGACATTTCCCTCTTGCGACTCTTGTTTGGCTTTTGCCCGTGGGCCTGCATGCACAGGACACCGTGACCGGCAGCGTGAACAAGGGCGTGGACCGCGTGCGCATTGCCGCCGCCAACTTCCACGCCGAGTCCCCTGAAGCGGGCATGCTGAAGCAAACCTTTGACACCGTGCTGGAAAGCGACCTGAAGAACGCCGGCGTCTTCGACGTGGTTTCCAAAAGTCTGCAGCCTCAAGCCGAGCCGGGCTCGCCGAAGGAGATC
This sequence comes from uncultured Terriglobus sp., assembly GCA_964246215.1. Classification (GTDB taxonomy): domain Bacteria; phylum Acidobacteriota; class Terriglobia; order Terriglobales; family Acidobacteriaceae; genus Terriglobus. Next base: position 11,815 of record CAXTPQ010000075.1, read on the forward strand.
AAGCTGGACAGCTGGGGCGGCGGGAACGTCAACGCCGCGTACGTCGCCTTCGGCGGCTTCGGCGTGAGCGGCGACCGTGCGACTGTCAATGCATGGGTCTTCGACACGCATAACCCGCAGTACCCGCAGGTGATCGGCAAGCAGTACACCGACGCGGCGACGGATGAGAACGCCCGCAGCATCGCGCACAAGTTCGCCGACGAGATCATTCTGCGGCTTGGTGGCGGCATCCCTGGCATCGCCGAAACAAAGATCTATTTCATTCACGCGGGCGGCGGCACCAAGGAAGTCTGGGCGATGGACTATGACGGGTCCAACCCGCACGCCATCACGCACCTTGGCACGATCGCTCTATCGCCGCGTGTGTCGCCGGACAACTCGCGCATTGCCTTTGCCGCGCTGGGCAAAGACGGTTTTCAGATCCGCGTCTTCTCGCTGCTGCTCAACCGCATGGTGAACTTCGCCTCGGCATCGGGCACGAATATCACACCGGCGTGGTCCGCCAACGGCCAGCTCGCGTGGTCGTCCTCACGTTCGGGCGACCCCGAGATTTACGTTGGTGACGCAAGCGGCAACGGTGCCCGCCGCGTCACCACTTCGCGCGGGCCGGATGTGTCGCCCACGTGGAATCCGAAGACCGGCTCGCAGATTGCCTGGATCAGCGGCCGCACTTCCCTGCCGCAGCTCTACATCATGGATGCCGATGGCGCGGGCGTGCAGCGCATGACGGACGGCGGCTATGCAACTTCCGTCTCCTGGTCGCCCAACGGCCAGTTCCTGGCCTTCGCATGGAACCGCAAATACGGTCCAGGCGCGCCAGGCGGCCAGGACATTTATGTGATGAACGTGGCCACGCGCGCCTGGGTGCAACTCACCAACGGCCTCGGCCAATGCGACTTCCCCACCTGGTCTCCTGACGGCCG
>CAXTPQ010000076.1:0-7391 GCA_964246215.1 uncultured Terriglobus sp.
GCCCGGCCCAGCAGCCCCGCCACTGTCAGCACCTTGATCTTGCCGATGGCCGCGGCTTCCGGCTTAAGCGGAATCGTGTTGGTCACGACCAGTTCCTTGAGCCGGCTATTCGCAATGCGCTCCACCGCCGGGCCGCTCAGCACGCCATGGGAGGCGCACGCATAGACCTCCTCGGCACCGCTCTCCAGCAAAGCGTCGGCCGTCTTGGTCAGTGTGCCCGCCGTGTCCACAATGTCGTCCAGGATGATGCAGGTCCGGCCGCGCACATCACCGATCACGTTCATCACTTCCGTTACGTTAATGTCGGTGCGGCGCTTGTCCACAATGGCCAGCGGCACGCCCAGTTTTTGCGCAAAAAAGCGTGCCCGCTCCACGCCTCCCGCGTCCGGCGACACCACGGTCAGGTTGGGCAGGTTCAAGTCGCGGAAATAGCCCACCAGCACCGGCGACGCAAACAGGTGGTCCACCGGAATGTTGAAGAAGCCCTGAATCTGCGCTGCGTGGAGATCCACCAGCAGCGCCCGGTTCGCGCCGGCGGTTTGCAACAGATCGGCTACCAGCTTGGAGGTGATAGCGACACGCGGGCGATCCTTGCGGTCCTGCCGCGCGTAGCCGTAGTAGGGCATCACCACGGTGATGCGCCCGGCCGACGCCCGCTTGAGCGCGTCGATCATAATCAGCAGCTCGATGAGGTGCTTTTCCACCGGGGCGCACGTGGGCTGCAGCAGAAAAACATCCGCGCCGCGCACATTTTCCAGCAACTGGAAGTGAATTTCCCCATCGGAAAAACCCTGCAGCTTGGTTTGCCCCATGGGCACGCCCAGGAAGGCACAGACCTCTTCACACAGGGGCCGGTTGGCTGATCCGCAGAAAATCTTGAAACGCTTATCATCCGCCAGCTTGGAGGATCGCTTACGCTCCGGCGCGGCGGCGGGGGGTGCCACCTTTCCGGGCTGCTGGGTGGATTGCATCGGCTGCGGCGGCGCGGAGGTTACAACAGCTGCCTGGCCCGCATTCCCCGGGGAACTCCCGTTTAGGATCTGCGAAGACGAAGAAGCTCCGTTCAGGCCCTTCGGCGATTCGGAGGTGGAGGCGAATGTGGGCGTTTCCTGCTGCGGTGTCATGTGCGGTGCGGGTCCTTTCCAAGCCGGTTAGCGTTGGCAAAAGATTGCTGCTGCCGAAGATGTCCTGCCTGCCTTCTCCTTGATTCCCGTGCCAGGAATCCGCACAGAAACGCAAAAAAGACCGACTCTGAATGTATTGGCTGGGCGACCAGGATTCGAACCTGGACAAAGTGCTCCAAAGGCACTTGACCTACCGTTAGTCGATCGCCCAAACTCACGCGCCGGCTATTTCAGCCCGGTAACGGGAACTACTGCGTCTAGTGTAACGAATCTTCGGCGACCCCTGCGTTAGGAAATCCAGAGGCCCCCTCCACTTCCAGACACATCGACCGCCAGCCCAATGGGTGCCCCATGTCTCGCTTCTGAGACATGGGCTACTTGCCTGAACGGTTCAACCGCCTCGACTGTCGGCAAACATCTTCCGCCAGTACTCCTGCCGCGTCACTGTATGCGTCACAAACGCCCGCACACCGCCGCCCAGGGCCAGCACCTTCTCCCGCGCCTCCTCGGCATCCGCCACGCTGCGGTAAAGCCCAAAGAGCGACGACCCCGATCCTGAAAGCATCGCCAGCACCGCCCGGCCGTCGAGCGCAAGCGCGTCCTTGATCGTCCTCAGCAATGGCTGCTGAGGAAAGACCACTTCCTCAAAGTCGTTCGCGATGCCCAAACGAACCAGCGCCGCCAACGTCTCTGCGGGCACACTCTCTGCCGATCCGTTCGGGCCCAGCCCCGCCTCCCAAAGAGCCGAAGCATACACCCGGCTCGATTCATCCAGCCGCGCCTGCCCAGCTTCGGCACCCAACCGCGCCATGTGCTCATCCCAGGCGCGAAAAGCCAGCGGCGTGGACGACCCCACCCCCGGCGACACCACCACGCACGGCATGAGAGGCAGGTCCGGGTAGGGCATCACCAATTCTCCCCGGTTATGCGCATACACTGTGCCGCCCACCAGAAACATCGGCACATCCGACCCAACCGACTCCGCCAAACGCAGCCGCTCCGGCCCGCTCAGAGAGCGTTTCGTCGAACCGTGCCCAACCGGACTTTCCGGAGACCCATGAACCGGGTGCCCCATTCTTTCGCGGCTCTTTCGCGGAAGAATGGGTTCCTCGCCACGATCCTCAAAGTGCAGACCAGAAGCAGGCCATTCGGCGATCTGCCGCTCCAAACCCAGCAGCGCCGCCGCCGCGTTGGCCGAACCGGCCCCCATGCCTCCCTGGGGCGGCAGGTTTTTCTGCAGGTGCACATGCACCCGCGCCGTCAAGCTCATCGCCGCAAGCGCCGCCGCGACCATGCGGAAAGCCGTGTTGCGCGCATCCCGCGGCACCCGCGGATCGTTCGATTCCAGCGTGATCTCCGTGGCTGCCGCCGGCTCCGCATGCACCGTCACCACATCATGCAGAGCCACCGTCTGAAAGAGCGTCGTCAGGTGGTGAAAGCCGTCCGCCCGAGGCGGCCCAATCCGCAGGCCCAGATTGATCTTTGAAAACGAACGGACCGCGACAGGCTCTCCCATCCGACCAGTCTATGCCGCAAGCCAGGTGCCGCAGGCTAAGGCATCTCCCGCGCAACTACATCCAGTTGGAAGGTATGCTTGGATTCCACATCGTCGGAAGAGAAGATCGGAATCACTCTGTCCGGAACCAGAATGACCGAGCCCTCCCACTTGCGCTGGCTGATCACCGGATCGGCCTTATTGGACGCATCGGCCACCGAACTGATCTCCGCCACAATTTTCGTGACGAGTTTGCCGCCGATGACTCGTGCTTCTCGTACGTCGATGTTGATGCCGATATCGACATAGGAAACGGTCGATTGCGTCACGCCCCCTTCCTTGTTGGACCCCGTGGTGAGGGGAATTTTTGTGCCGCTGCGGATGGTGGCAAAGCCGCGTTCAGTGCCCTGCATCGTGACGTACGTTTTGTACTCACGGGTGTTGATCAGCCGCTTGCCATCCAGTTCCTTTGCGGTGAAGTGAAGTTCGTAGATGTGCGGCTGCATGTCCGCGGAGGTCTGCTCTCCACCGGCTGCCGCAGCCGCGTTGCCAGCTTGCGCGTGCAGGGGCGGCAGCTTCTCCAGATGGTTCGCCTGCACGGCGTTTCCGCCAGTCTGCGCAAGCAGCACAGGCGTGCACATCACTGAGGCGAGCAGAACGCGGAAGGTTAGGCGATTGGCCTGAATCATTGAGGGTCCTTTTCAGAAGGCAGCGCCTTCATGGAGATGGGTTGAATGTGGAGTTCCGCCGTTTCCCATGCCGGAGCGGGCACGACGACGATCTCTGTTGCGACAGCTGCGACCACATTGGCCGTAGTCCCCGTCGGTTGGCCTTCGGTAACGATTTGTTCTCTTGCAGGAAAGGTCTCCAGCTTAGGCAGGGCGGCTTCTTCACTGGCAGGTATCGAATCGTTCTGTTGTGGAACAGGAAGGGCGGCTCGATGTGTGTGTAGAACGGGCGCACGTTGAAGGGGCATGGTCGCTCCAACTCGCTGCGTTGGCTGGGCAATGCGGCTGTCCACCGCAAACGGTGCCACTGGCTGGTGTGCGATCCCAGAGAGGCCGCCATGGGGATCGTGCGAGTGCGACGGCCCATGGTGCACCGAAAGAACGGCCACCACCGCCGCCGCAGCCAGGCCGGAGAGGCCGGATAGCCAGATCAGGCGCGGACTCGGCTGCCGCTTCGGCATGGGCTCCGGTACGTTCTCCATTTGCGATAGCACGCGGTTGGCAAGGTTCGCATCGGCCTCGCTCCCGGCGCGTTCCCGCACTACGGCTGCCAGCAGCCCATCCAAGGTCTGGACCTGCTCAAGGGAGCGCCGCTCCGTGCGCGAAGACGCCGGCTCCCGTCCGTCCGGGTTCATCGCTGAATGATTCCTCCCTGTCTGGCTCATCTCTCGCCTCCTTTCCACAACCGCCTCAACCGCAGTCCAGCCCCGGGCGGTGGAGCAAACCACTGCTGGCGAATCAGATCCCGCGCCCTTTTCAGCCGGGTGCGCACGGTGCCCTCCGGAATGCCCAGCACCAGCGCGATCTCCCGCGAGTTCAGCTCCTCAAAACCGGAAAGCAGCAGCGCCTCCCGCAGCTTGATCGGCAGCGCATCGATCAGCGCATGCAGACGTTCACGGTTCGCGCTGCGCAGCGCATCCTGCTCCGGCGTGTTCTCGCTGCCGGGCACCGTGCTGTCGTCCGCCTCGACATGCACGACGCCACGCCGGGGCAGGCGGTCCAACGCCGCCCGCCAGCAGGTCCGCGCCAGAAACGCCCGCTCTTCCCGCATGCCGCGCCAGCCGCCGGAGCGATGCAGCTTCAGCAGGCAGTCCTGCACGGCGTCCTCGGCATCCTGCCGCTGCCGCAGCAGGCTGTAGGCAATGCGGTACAGAAAGCCGGCATTCCGTTCCACCATCGCGGCGAACTCCATCTCATCGCGCGCGTCCGCTGGCTCGGCGGCTCTGGGTCGATCCAATCTCAGCAGGTCTCCCACCGGCCGCGGCATCCGGGCTGAACTCGTTACAGGCATGCGCGCTCTCTTGTCAGGTATGACCGGGATTCCCCCGCAAGTGTTCATTCTTTTTCAAATAGTCGTAGGCGCGGTACGCTGGAACGGGCAGGTTCGCGGCGGCCGCAACGTTTCACCGATCAAACTTCATCAAGCCTGCGTATAGCACATCGAGTCTCTCTTCATGCGCCGCCATTGTCTTCTCCTAGCCTGCCTCCTTGCGGCCCCCGTCCCCGCGGCGCTGCACGCGCAGCAGACCAGCGCGCCGCAGCCGGACCCGCCGGCCACGGTTGCCGGCAACCCTGTGCGCATCGGCCCCAACCAGGCACCCGCCCTGCGCCTCACCGTGCCCCGCATCGACCATGACCTGTCCCTAAACGACTTCGCGGAGATGAAGCCGCCGCCCGAGCTGCGCGAACACCTGGCCCACGTGGACAGCATGGTGCAGAACCAGCCGCTGGACGGCAAACCCGCCACCGAGCGCACCGAGGTCTGGCTCGCCCGCACGGAAAGCACTTTTTTCGCGGTCTTCGTCTGCTACGACCACCGGCCCGATACCATTCGCGGCCATCTCGCCCGGCGTGAAAATATCTCCGCCGACGATTCCGTCGGCCTGCTGCTCGATTCCTTTCAGGACCGCCGCCGCGGCGTCTTGTTTCAGCTCAACCCGGCCGGTGTGCAGGCCGATGCCAACTGGACTGAAAACAACGACCCCGACTACAGCTACGACCAGGTGTGGAACTCCAGCGCGCGCCGCACACCGCAGGGCTGGCTTGCGCTGATGGCCATTCCCTTCCGCAGCATCCGCTCGCGCTCCACCGCGTCGGAGTGGGGCGTTGTGCTTTCCCGCAACCTGCCCCGCAACAGCGAAATCGATTACTGGCCCGCCATCTCGCAATCCATCAGCGGCACCCTGAGCCAGGAGGGCGCGCTGCTCGGCATGGAAGGCGCGACGTCGCACAATATACAAATCAATCCGTATGGACTCGCACACCGCATCCGCCAACTGAATACAGACAATCCGCTCGACCCCTACTTCAGCAACCGCAATCTGCAGGGCACCGTGGGCGGCGACGTCAAGGCCGTGGTGAAAGACACCATTGTGCTGGACGGCACCATCAACCCGGATTTCAGCCAGATCGAATCCGATCAGCCGCAGTTCCGCGTCAATCAGCGCTTTGCTCTCTTCTACCCGGAGCTGCGGCCCTTCTTCCTGGAGAATTCCAGCTACTTCGACACACCCATCCAACTGCTCTACACCCGCACCATCCTGATTCCGGAGTTTGGCGCGCGCGCCACCGGCAAGATTGGCCACACCAACGTCGGCTTTCTCGCCGTCGACGATCGCGCCCCCGGTATTTTCGTCGCGCCCACTGACCCGCTTCACGGCAAGCGGGCCGTCACCACGGTCGTCCGCGTTTCACAGGACATCGGCAAAGAGTCGAGCATCGGCGTGATCTATGCACAGCGCACGCTGGACGGCAGCGCCAACCGTGTGGGCGGCGTGGATTTCAACGCCTACCTGAACCAGCACTGGACCGCACAGGGTGCCATGGTGCAAAGCTCAACCCACCAGTTGGGCGGCGGTTACAACGCCGGCCCGGCCAGCCGGCTCAGCATCACGCGCCAGGGCCACAGCCTGTTTTTCAACGCGCGCTATCGCGATTTCAGCGGCGGCTACCAGGCCGATGCGGGCTTTGTGACCGTGCCCAGCGTGCGCCAGTACGTCGCCAACTTTGGCTACACATGGTTCCCGCAGCACCGGCTTGTGCAGAGCTACGGCGTGCAGAACAACATCAACATGGCCTTCAACCGGCAGAGCCAGCGCGTCTTCCGTTACAACGAGAATGACTTTATCGTGACCCTGCCGCACAATGGGCTGATTATTCCCTACGCCGGCCTCAACTCCGACTCGCTCGGGCCGCAGGACTTCAGCAGCCTGACCCGGCGCAGCAATTACGCGGAAAACTACGGCGGCCTGCTGGTCAAGTACGCGCCCATACCGCAGCTGTCTTTGAACATGAACTTCACGCATGGCGCGACGGTGAACTACAACCCCGCCGGCAGCGCTCCGCCGGGCCTGCTGAGTGAAAACCAGATCAAGGCTTACGTGACGCTGCAGCCCATCGCCCCGCTCACCATTGACAACACCTATCTGCTCGACCGCGGCGTGGATTCGCGCACTGGAACGCACGGTTACGAGAGCCAGACCTTCCGCACCAAGATCAACTACCAGTTCACCCGCGCGGTCTCCTTCCGCGCCATCGTGGAGTACGACTCGGTCGCGCGCAACCCGCTGCTCAGCTCGCTCAGCCGGACCAAGCAGGTGAGTCCGCAACTGCTGCTCACCTGGCTGCCGCACCCGGGCACCGCCATTTACCTGGGCTACAACAGCGATCTGCAGAACATCGACCGCACCCTGTGCAACCGTACCGCCGGCGGTGCCTGCGACCCAAACAACACCGGCGCTCCACGCTCCAACCAGTACCTGAACGATGGCCGCGATCTATTTCTGAAGGCAAGTTATCTGCTGCGGTTTTGAGATAGAGCTATAATGGCGTCGAGAAAATCCTTGCTTGTTGGAGGAGCCGCGTGAGTGCGCGCACTTGGTTTCGGATCGCTTCCGTTCTGATCGTCCTGTTCGCCCTGGGACACACGCTCGGCTTTCGCAACCTCGACCCCGCGTGGCATGTGGAGGGCGTCGTCTCCCAAATGCAGTCCGTGCATTTCCATGCACAGGGATTCAGCCGGAGCTACTATGACTTCTTTGCGGG
>CAXTPQ010000076.1:7491-12401 GCA_964246215.1 uncultured Terriglobus sp.
CCCGACCGTTGAGCTGCCGCAAGAGCGTGGGCCGCCGTGAGCGCAAGCCGCCGTGTATGCTGCGAAGACCCCAACTCCTCATCTGAGGTGCCGTTCATGCCCACTGCCACCGTGCGCGCCATCGCCCTGCTTCTGCTGCCTGCGTTCGCTGCTTCCATGAATGCGCAGCAGGTGCCCACGCCCGCTCCGGTGCGCGCCGCCCACGCCATGGTCGTCACCATTCATCATGACGCTACCGATGCCGGTGTCGAGATTCTGAAGAGGGGCGGCAATGCCGTGGATGCGGCGGTCTCCGTAGGCTTCGCGCTCGCGGTGGTTTACCCGCAGGCCGGCAACATCGGCGGTGGCGGCTTCATGCTCATCCGGCCAGGCCACGGCAGCGGCCCCCGTACGCTGGCCGATGGCAAAGCGCATTTCCTCGACTACCGCGAAAAAGCTCCGGCCGCCGCCAGCCGCGACATGTACCTGGACAAGGACGGCAAGGTCATTCCAGGTACGAGCCAGCAGAGCAGCATGGTGGGCTACCGCGCCTCCGGCGTGCCGGGGACGGTGGCCGGCCTGGTGTATGCGGAGCAGCACTTCGGCAAGCTGGGACTCGCGGCGGTGATGGCTCCGGCCATTCGTCTTGCCCTGCACGGCTACGTTGCCACGGAGGAAGAACTCGCCACCTGGCACTCCAAGACACTCGCGCAATTTCCCGAGTCGCGACGCATCTTTCAGCGCGACGGCAACTTCTACCGGGGCGGTGACACCATCCGGCAGCCTGAGCTGGCCGCGACGCTGCAGCGCATCGCCGCCGAGCCCACCGGTTTCTACAAAGGCGCGATGGCGAAGCAAATCGCCGAAGTTATGCAGGCCGGCGGCGGCCTGATTACCACTGAAGACATGGCCGCCTATGAATGCAAGGACCGCGAGCCGCTCACCGGCACATACCATGGCTACGAGATCGTGACCGCGCCGCCGCCCTCCTCCGGCGGCATCGTCCTGATTGAGGCGCTCAACATCCTTTCCGGCTACGACCTGCCGAAGCTTGGCACAGACCGCTCGCCCGGGCAGGTTCACCTGATCACCGAAGCCTTCCGCCGCGCCTTTCAGGACCGCAGCGATTACCTGGGCGATCCCGACTTTGTCAGCATGCCCCTGCGGCAGATGGCCGACCCGCGCTATGCCGCCGCCTGGCGCAAAACCATCGATCCGGTGAACGCCACACCCAGCTTCCAACTCGTCCGGCCCGCCGGCTTTATGCCCGATCCGCCAAAGGCCACCGGCGATGCGCATGAATCTCCGCAAACCACGCACTACAGCGTGGTGGACGCGGATGGTAACGCTGTCAGCGTCACCTACACGCTCAACTTTCTCTTTGGCAGCGGTGTCACCGTCAAGGGACTGGGCTTCCTGATGAACGACGAGATGGATGACTTCACCAGCAAAATCGGCGTGCCCAACGGCTTTGGTCTCATCCAGGGGCCGGCCAACGCCATCGCTCCGGGCAAGCGCCCGCTCTCCGCCATGACGCCCACCATCGTCACGCAGGACGGCAAGCTGCGCCTGGTGCTTGGCTCGCCGGGAGGCCCCACCATCATCAGCACGGTCGCGAACGATTTGATCAGTGTGGTCGACAACGGACTGAATATTCAGCAGTCCGCCGATGCGCCGCGCTTTCACCACCAGTACCTGCCGGACACGCTGGAGGTGGAGAAGCACTTTCCTGCTTCCGTCACCGATGTGCTGAAAACCCGCGGTTACACCATCCGCCGTTCCGGCGAGTTCGATGAAAAGAACCCTGGCGTCTGGGGCGATAGCGAACTCATTGCCGTCGATCCCCAAACCGGCGATCTGCTGGGCGGCCATGACAGCCGGCGCAGCTATGGCAAGGCTGCCGGCTATTGAGGGCCGCGATCCGCACCGGATCGGCGTCCGCCTGCTCCATCCTGTGGGACACATTGTGCGTTGCATTGAAACGAGTACAGGCCAGCCAAAGAATCACGGCACAATCACCAGCTTTGATTACAGAGATTTCATCTGCTGCCGTTATCTTTAAGAGCTATGCAGCATTCTTACCGCACGTTCTGGAAGTTGATCGCTTCACTGTGCCTTGTAGCGAGTCTCGGCCTTACCGGCTGCGGCGCGGGGGGCTCCGTCACATCGGTGAGCCCTTCGACTCCGGTGGCGGCGGTTGCGCCCTCGATTTGGGTGGGGGCCTGGGGCGACGCCATCACCAACGCGGAACCGAATCCGGAAAACAATGGCGGCACCGACCGTAGCTACCGCTTCCAGATCACGCCGACCATCGGCGGCACGCAGGAGCGCGTCCGCTTTTCCAATAAGTTCGGCAAAACACCCGTTGTTATCGGCACGGCACGGCTGTCTGTCGGCACGGCCGGCTCCGCAGTCATCGATGCGGCACAAGACCAGCCGCTCAGCTTCAACGGGCAGCCCGGCATCACGCTGGCACCCGGCCAGGTCGTCACCTCCGATCCAGTTTTCGTAACCTTCAACTTCGGTCAGGTTCTGGATGTTTCAGTCTTTCTGAAGGGCAGCTACGGCGCGATTGCCCGGCATCATTCCTTGTTTATCACCAACTACCGGACGGCCGACGGTGCCGGGGACCATACAACCGACCCAACTGGCGCGTCCTACACCGCCACGCACGGCGAGTGGCTTCTGATCAACGGCGTCGATGTGTACGGCCAGTACCAGGGCACGATCGCCGTCTTCGGGAGTTCCACGACGGACGGCTTCCACTCAAACTACAGCTCCGATCAGGTCTACCCGGTGCCGAACCAACCGGTAGCCGGCCAGCACAGAAGCCGCCTTTCCGACCAGCTCGCGAATCGCCTGAACGCGCTGGGCTACCGCATCGGCGTCGTCAACGAAGGCATACCGAATGACACCGTGACCGTGGATGCCAGCAGCGCCGCCACCCACGTACAAAATGCGAACGATCGCATCATGGCCGACGTGCTTTCGCTGCCCAATCTGCTTGCCATGGTCACCTACTTCGGCTCCATCGACATCCGCTCGGCCGAGTGCAAATCCGCACCCGAGATTGAAGCCGCCACTCAGCAGATGATCACCACCGCTGCCAATGCAAAAGTCCCTGTGATCCTTGCCACCATCCCACCCTCTGCCTTTTGCACCAATCCAGCGCAAGCCAATTACGGCCCCACGCCCAGCGCAGCCGACCCCTACGCCGGCGGTGTGACCTCCACCAGGGTCAACGGCGGCGAACTGCAGCGGATCGCCCTGAACGAGTGGATGCGCAATGTTGCGGTCAACCTGCCGGGAGTCAGCGGAATTGCCGACTTTGAAAAAGCAATGACGGACCCCGCTCATCCCAGCTTCCTGCTGCCGCAGTACAACTCCGGCGATAACTACCATCCCAACGGACTGGGTTACAAAACGGAAGCGGAGTCCATCCCACTCATGGGCCTGCCCGCGCCGAAATAAAACGGCCCGTCGTCAACTCCACCTTTGTGGCGTGGCATGCATCGCAACTTTCGGCGTAAACTCCCGTTTGTAATGAGAATGCGTTCCTTCGTCCATGGCCTTGGCAGTCGTGCCGTTTTGCCGCTGCTTGTGCTCTGCGGCATGTGTGAACTCACCAGCTGCAGCACCGGCACTTCCAATACGGCAACCGGAACGCCGGCAACATCCGCCGCTGCCTCTATCTGGGTTGCCACCTGGGGCGCGTCTCCGGAGAATGCGCTTCCGACTGCGGCAAACCCCGGCGGCGCGGAGCAGACCTATCGCTTTTTCCTGCTGCCCACCACGGCCGGCCAGCAGGAGCGCGTACATTTTTCCAACCTCATGGGAACAACACCGGTGACCATTGGCAGCGCCCGCCTGGCTGCCGGCACCGGCCAGGGCCCAGGTGTCGATAGCACTCGCGACCTGCCCATCTTCTTCAGCGGCAGCCCCACCGTTACCCTTGCCGCTGGCCAGGAGATCACCTCCGATCCAATCAATGTCGGTTACAGCTATGGTGAGCGGCTGGCTGTCACGGTATACGTGAAAGGTGGCTTTGGCCCACTCACGCAGCACGATTCTCAGGTCACCAATAATTATACCGCCGCGAAACCGGGCGACTTCACCACGGACAACGCGGGTGCGGCCTTCACCCAGCCCATCACCGAATGGTTCATGGTCACGGGCGTTGACGTGTATGGCCCCTACCAGGGGACTGTCGCGTACTTCGGCAGTTCGTCCGTCGACGGCCACGGCTCGAATTACGGCAGCACGAACGCCTATCCCGTGCCGAACGTTCCTATACCGGGACAGGACAATCAGCGTCCCTCCGACTGGCTGGCAAAGCAACTGCAGGCAGCCGGCTACAACATCGGCGTTCTGAACGCCGGGACGATCGGCGATCCTGCGGGAGAGGACGCGCGGACTGCAACAGGGGCGGCTCTCGCCGGTATCGACCGGCTGAAACATGATGTGCTCCAGCAGAGCAATGTAAAAGCGGTCGTGATCTATTTGGGCGGCGTCGATCTTCGCAGTGACTGCGCTATGGCCGCCGGCATTGAGGCATCCCTCACAAACATGGTCGCCCAGGCTCACGCCGCAAATGTTCGCGTGATTCTGGGAACCATCCCGCCAGCCGAATATTGTCTAGATTTGGGCCCGGAGACCCGGCCTGACTTCGCCAATCCATGGCAGGGCGACGTTCAACCTGGCCCGGAAAACCCAGGCTCCACTCAACGCCGCGCTCTGAATAACTGGATACGCACCACTGGTAGCCAACTGCCGGGTGTTGTCGCCATCGCTGACTTCGATCAGGCGCTGGCCTATCCAGCACACCCGGACTTTCTGCTTCCCAATTACACCTCCAGCGACAATTTCCACCCGACCGGCGAGGGCTACCGTGTCCAGTCCGCGGCAATTCCGCTCAAGGCCATTCTCGGCCA
>CAXTPQ010000077.1:0-3457 GCA_964246215.1 uncultured Terriglobus sp.
CCATCGCTAGATGTTCCCGCTGCTCTATCTCTGTGGTGCGCTTAGAAAGGAACTAAGCCAACATAATTTGCTTCTTCTCTTCTTCATTGAGCTCAAACGCTGCAAAAAGAAGCTTGTCAATTTCACTACTTGCATTTGCAGATGCGGTGACGTGCTGACTGGCTTGAGCTTTGCTGCTCTCAAAGAGATCAGCCCATTCGGCCTTGTCCCGCAAGGACAGCGTAAGCCCTTCCTTGATTAACTCGCCGATAAAGACCGGAGTGGAAAGTGCAGCCCAGGCGGCAAACTGCGGCCGCAAGAACGAATTGGGTGATGAGGCGCGGATCGCAGCAAATAACGCGCTTGCTGCCGTCGAAATGCCTATCGTGGCACTTAGGATCACGTCAACCTGCTTCACAATTTGCTGTTCATCAAGCAACGGCGGCACTGGCAGCGAGTTCAGCATGTCCGGAGTAAAACTGACTCCTCCGTTATAGCTTGCGCTAGCATACTTCTCCTTGACGTAAAAAGAAGCTAAGGAGCTGTTTATGATCCCTGCTAGGAGCTTTAGCTGCGTTAGATCGCTATTGCAGAAAACTATGGTCGATTTACCGGGAACATATGCTCCCTCAAGATCGATAGAACCCTCAAGTAGCGTCAAACCTTTTATGATAAGTTTCGGCGAGGCTGATCGCCGCAGGTAGGTCGGACCTAGCCGATTCGTGAAATCTACTTTGCTCACGATCGGATAGAGATAGTTCCTCTTGAGGTAACGCATGGATCGAGAACCCCAACGGAAACTATATGGGCTTAATGTTCCGGTATTGACTACTTTGTAGTGCAAAGACGGATCATAGTTTTGAGACAAGCCAGCATCAACGAGAATTTCGCCCAAAACATATGTGTCTGACGTGGCGCAGGCATTCTCAGCTGTCGTAATGCTGCTAAGCCTGCGTATTCCAATTTGTTCGAGCTTGTGTAGCAAAGAAAGGTGAGGTGAGAGAAGCTGATCAAAGCCATCCTCCCCGTTAAGTCCTGCTTTCTCGATCCCAGTAACGACGGCGACTTCACCGTTGCTAACGGACAGAGACTGAAACTGCGCGACAGGCTTATTACTGATGGTGGTGATGATAGAGTCGACCAGCGCGCTTTCGAACACGCCACGTCCGACTGGGAGAATAGACACTAACCCCGGCCATACCCGTTTTCGGATTTCTGTTCCAAAGTCCTTAGAAATCCATTTGTCAGGCGTAATGAAAGCTAGGTAACCGCTCTCGGCCAATAAATTGCAGCCAAGTTCGAGAAAAGCAACGTATAGATCCCAGTTTCCTCTTGTTTGGCTGTATGTATTGGTGATGAAGTCACGCTCTCTCGCCCAAGACTTTGCCATTGCTTCCGAGTCGACGTAGGGCGGATTGCCGACAACTACATCAAAGCGACCGGAACCCATGATTGCTGCGAATTCTTTTTGCCAGTCAAAGGCCAAGACGCCCGCGATGGACGGTTCCTTTATAAGTGAATTGCCAGTTTTGATGTTGGCATCTAGGTAGCTCAGTTTCTCATTGCGATTGGCTGTCTTAAGCCATAATGAGAGCTTCGTGATTTCAACTGACTCTCGATTAATGTCGACACCGAAGACGTTGTTAGCAAGGATATGCGTGTCCCATCTGAATAGACTCCCTTGGCCACCATAAAGCGTTTGCAAGGTGGTATTGATGACCTGCCCCTCCCGGAAAAGAAAGTCGAATACCTCGTTAAGGAAAGCTCCGGAACCACACGCTGGATCAAGAACACGTATCGAGGACAGCCGAGCTTTGTAGGCCTCCCACAGCGCAGTGTGCTTTCTCACATTCGCATTCGATATAACCTGACCTTTGTTACGACCCCGATCCACGAGCTTGATCGACAGATAGTCATTATCAGTGAGCGGCTGGATGTTCCCAAAGCCTAGTTCTGACTTGCGGTCTGAAAGCCATCTTCCTAATGCCTGTTCTACGATGTGTCGAGTTATAAACGGAGGGGTGTAGAAAATTCCATCTGTTCGGCGTTTTGAGCTGACCTCATCAGTTGTAGCTGCATCAGGATCAAGCTCCCGCTTTATCTCTTCGATATCAACGATTGACTGTTCGAAGACATGGCCCAGAATGTTGACGGAAATTTCACTGTCGTAGTTATATTCGCCTAGGCCGGCGAAGCGCTTGCAGGTTTCTTCGCTTATGACCAGCTCATCTATCTCTGGGTCGCGCGCGAATAGTCCACCGTTATAGCCAGGAATGTTTAAACGTCCATTGCCTTTGTCAATCGCATGGAAAAGACCCTTGAAGTTCTCCCAAGCGGGTTGAGGGCTGTAATGGTTTTTCGTGAGATAAGCATCTTTAAGTGTCTCTTTTGCTAGTAGTCCCTTATCTTCAGCAAAAGCTATGAAGAGAATTCGATCTAGGATCGTTTGAGCAAGACGGACAGCTTTAAGCGGATGCGCAGTGTCGATGCACGCGAGGACTTGCTTTATCAGGTGAGCACGGGTGGACTTATACTCCGCGTAAAGCTTTTTGGTGATGTCCTTCTCAGCGGCTTCGCTTTCTCTGAGAAGAGAGAGAGTGTGGCCTTCGAGCAGGTTCTCTGCTGAAAGGAGAAGTAGGAAACGGCGTATCTGATTAGGATCATCCATTTTCAGGAGATCGAAGCTCTCGTAGTCCTTGCGACCATACCCGACAGCGTACAACCGGACTTCTTGATAGTTGGAAACTAAGACCCACTTCGCGCCTTTGGCGTCCATGGCGTATTCCCATGCCTGCTGCACTGGTGACTTATTCCGTCCTGGCATGACGGCATCTAAGTCCTTGGTTCGCGCACCTTTGAGTTCGAACGGAGCTGCGATGTGTGACGGGCCGTCAGCTGTGAAGTTGCCGAGGGCGACATCGACGTTCCCTGTACCGACCGGCTGATTCTTGGCAACAGTCCAGACAGTTCCGGAACTGCTGCCGCTATAGCCTAAGACTTCGATTAATATCCGCTGAATGAATTCTGCATCGTTCTGCGTCTCGCTGTCGTAAGCTCCTCGCCTTAGGCTGCTTGCCCATGCATTAAGCGTCGCAATCTTAGAAGACGCAACAGGGCCCATCGCCTGCAGGTGTCGTGAAAGAATGCGTGGTTGAAAGAGGATCATCAGCTCCGTTTAGTTGAGACCAGGCGGGTGTACACCGCTAGTGATTATCTCTCAGAGTTGGGCATACTGTATGTCACATTGTTCCGTGGAAGACCTCTTCATCGTGGCGTTTTGCATGGTGTGCTTCACCGGCGGTAGTGTTCACCTCGTTTCGTAGTCTGAAGATTCGGCTCAGACGCAGGTAATTCTCCTTCGACACCCTCTTCTTCCCGGTCTTCTCCTCAGCGAAAGCCTTGCCCCCTTCGCAATTCGCCCACCATCCTGCGCCGCCTTGCCGTTCTGGTGCATGCCGCTGGCCTCGACGCTCTCAGC
>CAXTPQ010000077.1:3557-8026 GCA_964246215.1 uncultured Terriglobus sp.
CCCCCTCGACATGCGGGCTGAAAGCCCGCGCTAGAAGCTCCCGCCAGGTCACAGATGACGGAACCGCCCAGAAGTGGGTGCCCCATCTTCATCGCGCTCTCTGCGATGAAGGTGGGTTTCTCCGAAAGTAAGACGCCCGGCCAGGCCGCAACTCTCTCCTCATCAACCCAGCAGAATTCCATTGAGTCCCCACCAGAACAGGTGTACCGTGGCACCGCATCACCGAACCGTTGCGGCTCCGCGCCCAACACGGTAGCTGCCCACCCCTCCACACAACCGACGCGAACCACGCAAGGAAAGGACCTCCGTCATGGCCACGCACACCGTCAAGCACCACACCTCCACGGGAATCGAAGCCGCCATCGCCGCAATGCCGGCCGTCGCCGCAGTCTCCTGCCAGGAACTCTGCGACGACATCAACAACGACCTGGACACCCTCGCCAACCTGGGCGACTTTCCCGTCCATAGCCTTGGCATCATCGCCGCCGCCGCCCGGCGAGACATCGTCGCCCGCCACGCCCAGCTCAAACGCCAGCACTGCCCCGACTGTTAGCGCAAGCGCGCGTGGACGTGGGTGCCCCATACCTCGTGCTCTTGCGATGTGTGGGTTTCTCTCCCGGCAATATCCTGTCAAGCCCCCAACTCACCCAACCCCAACAAATCAAACGACATAGACTTGGCAGACCATTTCCCCCAACCCACTAAAATAGAAGTAGGACCTGAACAACAAAAAGGCCAGCCCACCCGGCTGGCCTTCCCATTTGCCCGAAAAAAGAACCCAAAAGCGTTCCCCTTCAGAGCCTTGGCCGTACATCCCTTACGGCTGTTGTCAATGAAATGAGGAACTTACAAATCACACTCAATGGAATGAGGAACTTGCGAAACCGATCCAATGGAATGAGGAACTTACGCATGAAGGATATAGCGCAAGCGGTGAGCTCCTTTCACAAGAATCAATCATTGCTGTCGCGCGGCAGTTCCAGCGAGATCAGCTCCATCCGCGTTCCAGCATGCCGCGAGTCGATCGCGACAATATGCTGCCGCGTCGGCGAACCAGCCTTCAGTTCCAGGCTGTCCCGATCCGCATCATGCTCGTGATTGCCCGCATGAACATGCTTGTCATCCGAACAGCTCAATCCCATTCCAGTCTTCGCCGGCAAGCCGATCGGCTGCTGATTCCTGCACGCAATCACATCGCTGTATTGCATCAAAGCCTTCCTGTAGAAAGCCTCCACCTTCGCCGAATCATCAGCCGTTTCCAAACCGGAAGCCAGCACACGCAGGTGAAAGCTGCCGAACGACAGATTCACGTCCGCGGAATCCTTACTCTCATCATCCCGCCGGATCGTCGATCCCGGATATTGCGGAAGCCCGACTTTGCCGAGCACATCTGACGCGTCCGTCTTCACGCGCAAGCCGCCAAGCGGCGTGTTGATCGAGACATCGTCCGTTTTACCCTGATGATCGTGCTTGCTGACATTGCATCCCACGCAACACAACAGCACGGCTGCTGCCGCCGCAGAAGAACCCATCCAGCTTCTGATCCACATCGCACTCGCCTCCAGCGTCTTTCAGCAGATACGCAAGCAAAGCACATCTGTTCCCAAAATCGAAAATTGTTTCAGTCCCGCTGCGGAAAGTCTTGACATGTTTACATTGCAAGCGCAGCATTCGGTGTAGCCGACGTTTCGGGTACTAGGTCTTGCGCTGCGGTGGTATATTTCGGGTTCTCACAGGGAGAGACCCCTCGGAGGCACACAGCGCATCCGCCATCTGCCCGTCCTGTCTGCTGTTTCCTGTCCATTGAGCGAGGCCCCACTCAGCGGTGGGGCCCTTTTTTCCAGATGCCGCAAAATGTGTAAGTCAGACACGTTGCAGACATCCGCAAGCTATGGGATCTAAATCTCAGTTCCACTCCTATACTGTGGAACATTCGCGACATACGCTGCACAACGGGGTTCGCGTGAGGATGGCCGTGGTGGAGACCAACGGAAGCCGCAAACGTAAAAAGAGTTCCGGCGCCGGATCACGGGTCGAACCGGTAATCCCGGATAAGCTGTATTTCCGCATTGGCGAAGTAGCGCGCCTTCTCGGCATTGCAACGTACGTGCTGCGCTTTTGGGAGGGCGAGTTTCCGCAACTCCACCCCAACAAGGGCGGCACGGGCCAGCGGCTGTACCGGCGGCGCGACGTCGAAACAGCCCTGCGCATCAAGCACCTGCTCTATGACAAGGGATACACCATTCCGGGCGCGCGACAGTTCCTCAAGTCGGAACCCCGCCAGAACACTCCGGAGTTGCCGTTTCATCACGATCAAACAACGCCTGAGCAGCGGCTGCGTAAGCTGCATTCGGAGTTGACGGAGATCGCAGGTCTGCTGGCGCGTCCTTTGCCGGGTGACCGTCGCATCACCGGCAGGACTGAACATCGCGGACTGCACATTGCGCAGCGCCGACCCGCTTCCGCAACCGCGGCAACCGAACTCTTTCAAGACAAAAAGCCGCTCCCGGAAAGGTGAGTGCCGGGCCGGGCATTGCGATTCTGCGCCGCAGCCGATAGCTTAGAGCAGAACCAGATGGAAACGCCCGCCACAGCAACGCATCGGGAACCGCGTGACACCACGGTCGCGGAGAATGCTCATCGTGCATCGGTGGAGCCGTATAACACCTTACCGGTGCTGGATATTCCTCATGGTGTGATTGCCTGTTATTTCTGCGGCAATACGCGTTTTCGACGGTCTCGTGTCAGGTTTTTCGACATGCGAGAGCTTCTGCTTCTTCGCTATCCGCTGCGCTGCATGCGCTGCAATCAACGGCAATATGGATCTTTTCTCGTCGCGGGGCTTGCGCTGCAGCCCAAGTCGCACGGTTCGCGTGTTGCCAGGGGAAGCGACACTTGGAAAGCCTGGACCGAGAAGGGTCAGAACGGCGCGGACCTTAGCCGGCCGATGACGACCGCCGTTGGGACGCGTGCAACGAAACTGCAAATTCCTCCCAGGCCAGCCGGAGCCAAAGCGTCTGTGACCCCGATCAGGAATGATAATCAGGAGATCTGGTAGACGTTAACAATTAAGAGGGCACAGCGGAGTGTGCCCTCCTGTTCTGAGTAGCTATTTATCTCTGAGCTCAGGAATCAAATCCTGAGTGACTTACGCACTCCCAGGTTCATCGGTTATATCTGTGTCTGCGAGCGTACTGGCGTTCACGATATTTGCGGTGATGCACAGTAACATTGTGATGGCCAACCAGGGCGCCACCGCCGGCACCAATCGCTCCGCCAATAAGCGCGCCTTTGCCTCCGCCGGCCAGCGCACCGATACCTGCTCCGCCCGCTCCACCGATCAGGGCACCGCGTCCCGTGCCAATGCCGTGGTGTTTGTAGGCATCGTCCTGGGCCGTGCCAACCAAGGGGGCAGCTAAGCTGGCTAATAATGAGGCACTCAGAATTGCATGTTGTAGTCGCGTCATGTTTTCCTTTCCTCTCACGCAGCGTCGAGAGGGGTATGCTCGTCCGCAAACATAGGGATGTCCGCTGTTTACGGTGGGTTTGCTGATCATTCCGCAAATGACTCGAAAGTTGTACTAGCAATGACGTAGTTTGACGTACGGGATGCACCTATTGGAGAGTTGGTTGTGCTCTGGATTTAAGGTAAGGTAGTCCAAGTGAATTGAGATATGGCGAATGACCATTCGCAATCACGATACACAAATCCCGAAATACACCGACCGCGGAATATCACTTGATCGTTCAGGAGTTTGCTTGACATCGAAGATCACGAAATTCGGAGTACTCGGTCGCGCTATCGGCGTGACAGCATTGCTGACCGGCATGGCGGGAGCAGTTCGCGCCAATGACATTCCAACGACACCGGCAATGCATCATGAACCAGGTCTGGTCAATACATTGCGGCTCCGGCTGCATCACCTGCACACGGGTGAGTCTATCGACGTGGCATACAAGCAAAATGGCGAGTACATGCCAAGCGGTATCGCTATGTTGAATCACTTTCTTCGGGATCATCGCACAGATGCTGCTGCGAACTATGATCCGCTTGAGTTCGACCTGCTGCACACCCTGCTGGTAAGGCTGGGTCGACCCAATGCGGTGATCGACATTGTTTGCGGGTATCGTTCGCCTGAATCGAATCAGTTTCTGCGCACGCGTTCATCGTTCACCGGCGTGGCGGAGCATTCCCAGCACATCCTGTCCAAAGCAATTGACATCCGCATCCCTGGTGTCAGCACATTGGCACTGCGCAATGCGGCGCTGAGCCTGGGCATGGGTGGCGTGGGCTATTATCCTATCAGTCAGTTTGTGCACGTTGATGTCGGCCCGGTACGAGATTGGCAATTTGGCGGACGCCGCATGCTGATGGCGAGTAATCGTGGGCATGTTCGCCATGGTGGCCGGCACAGCCGGCATCGCGCATAAACGTCTCCAATGATGGAGGAGTGGCTGAGGGTCCTTCC
>CAXTPQ010000077.1:8126-11677 GCA_964246215.1 uncultured Terriglobus sp.
AGATCCTTGAAGAAGTGAACCTCGCCGCTGTCTACATACGCCGTGCCATAGAAGAGGACGATTGGCACGGGTTTGCCGAGTGAGACGGTCTTGTTGTTTGCGGTGTCGTCGCTCATTGCATCGTGGATGGCATCGGCATCCCATTTGCTGTTGCCGCGCAACAACCATTCCGCCAGCTTTGGCGGATCCTGCACGCGGACACACCCATGAGAGTAATCGCGGCGTGTGCGCTGAAAGAGCGAGTGTGAATTTGTGTCGTGCAGATAGACATTGAACTGATTTGGGAACATAAACTTCACCAAACCGAGTGAGTTGGTTGGGCCGGGCTTTTCTCGCACCATTACACCGCCATGCTCAATGCTTGCAATGGAAGCCTGCTGTTCCTCGCCTTTGCCGTTGACCACCTCATAATTGTGCGACGAGAGATAGCCGGAGTTAGCCTGCATGTGCGGCACGATCTCCTTTTTTGCGATGTCGACCGGCACGTTCCAGTATGGCCGGAAGACCAAATACTTCATATGGTCGGCGATCATGGGCGTGTGGTGCTCGTCCTTGCTGGACTGGCCGTCCACCACGCGCATGCGGAAAGTCTCGTCATCGCCCTCAAAGGCACGCAGTTCAAATTCGGGCAGGTTCACCAGGACCGCGGGCTTCTGGTACTCGTCATCGAGCCAGCGCCAGCGTTCCATCGCATCGCTGATTTCCGCGGCGCGGGTGCTCATGGGCGTGTTCAACGCGACCACTGCGTCATGCGAGAGCTTTCCGTCTTGCGTCAGGCCATGGCGGTGCTGAAAGTGCTTCAGAGCTTCGGTCAACTCTCCCAGATCCGCAGGCGCACCTTGCAGGGCTTGTTGTGCGTTGGAGGCAGATGCCGTCGATGTCTCATTTGCGGAGTTGCCGGCACTAGATGCCGATCCAGACAGGTCGCCCATGAGCCGAAGCTTTTGTGTTAGGGCATTCAGAGCAGGGTAGCTTGGACTCAGCACGATAGACGCCTTTGCGGGGTCTGGCAGTTCTCCGGTGTGGTCCTGTTCCGCCAGATCGAGGTAGTGCTGCAAAGTGGTTTTTAGCGCCTTATACTGCGCGCCCTGCGGCTCAAAACCGGTAAGTGTTGCGTCCACGTCGGAGCTGTTGACCACCTGCGATTCCAGTACGTTCGGCAAATCAAGCTGCTTGCCGGAATTCTTAATGCCAAAGGCGAACGACTGCGGGTCGGTGCGGCCCATGTGAATGGCATTCAGAAAGCGCGCGCAGCTGACCGTCAGAGCCGTGTCGAAGAGAACTTTGCCCTCATCGGATCCCAGCCCGGCCACGCGGTTCTGCCATTTGGAAGCGTCATAGTCCTCTGGCTCAAGGCCACGCTGGCGTGCATTGGAGAAGGCCTGCATCATGTCCTGGGCCTGGCGTGTGGGCTTACCATCCTTGCTCCATGCCAGTGCACCGCTTCGGCTGCCGTAAAACGTGGAGACAGGCTGCTGCACATCACTGATGTCCGGCCAGCGGAGCGCGTCCATGTGTCCGGAAGCAAGGCTCGTCTTGATGGCATCGGTGTACGACGGCCCACTTGCGATGCCGGCCTTGTTCTCGGCCTGAGCCGCGAGTTGCTTGGCCTTTTTGCAGCCGGCAGCGGGCAGCAGAGTCAGTAGAACGGCAGTGAACAGCAGGCGGGAATACGAAGTCTTCATAAGGTAAGTACCAGCTTCAGATGCAGCAAGTCGTGAAAAGGACAGCGCACGTCTGCGTGGAGCTACACGGAAGTCACCTGGCAGGAAACCGCCGTGAGCGAATCAGCGGTGCATGCCGGGCAACACAGAGAAAGTGAACACTCCTTGCGCTACCAACACCGTCGCACACAGCAGGAGGAAGAGCTTTCGGCTGCGAGTCTCAAGTGCATCGGCAAAAACGCCCGCTGCAAAGGTGAGCAGAAACGGGAGAGCCCATAGCACCGGGTCAGTGCCGATCTGTGTGGTCACCAGCGGAAGCAGTACAAGAGAGATCAGCAGGGGTGCGGTGTTGCCAAAGTAGCGGGACCGCCGTATCGCAAGATAGAGCACCAAGGCCACGGCGATGGCCAGCAGCGTCGGCAGTTCCGTCGCGCTTTTCGCAAAGCCGAGCGCCGGAAACGGAGAGAGTGTAAATCGTGCCGAACCGGCGGTGAACACGTAAGAGAACGGTGCCAGACGGAAGGCATAAGACGCCAGAACAATGAACAGTGCACCAATGGAGGAGAAAATGACCAGCGGCAGCACGGCGGAGCGGCGCCGCTCCGCCACATAGAGCAGAAAGATCGTCGACAACGCCATACCGGTGACCGCGGCCAGAACATGCGCGCAGGCGGTCAGGCCCAGCGCCAGGGTAAACAGCACGATGCGCGGCCGCCATTTGCGCCGCGGACCGTACATGGCATGGGCGATCCCGATAGCCGTGTAGATGGTGGCGTACAGGCCCCATGCCGCAAGAATTTCGTTGTTGACCGTGGTAGCCGCATCTAGCACGGCGGGCGAAAGGCAATAGAGTGCCAAGGCGAAGAACCCGCCCAGATTGCCAAACAGCCGACGGCAAACCCACCAGAGCCCGGCACCCAGAAAAACGGCGGCTAGCGCGAAAGGCACTCGCAACAGGTAGGGCAGGCCGGTCAGCTGATGGCGAAGATCGTAGACAGAACCATTCACTGGGTTGGCAACGTAGGTACGCTGCTCTGGCGGCTTCCGCGCGTCGGCTCGCTCCGCAAACCAGTCCTCCACGCGCAGCAGCATTACGTCGGCGGTCAGCGGGAGTGCCGCCGCCCGGTAGGCCAGCGTGCCGTCTCCCTGCATGTTGCCGCAGGTTGTGAAATAACCCAGTACTGGGGAGGGCTTCTCCCACATCTCGCGGCCGCAAAGAGCGTACCGGTAATCCGCTTCAGTGAGCGGCGCGCGGCCAATGACAAAGAGCGCTTCGGCAAAGAAAAGGAGCAGAAGCAGGGCGGCGGCAGCCTGTGGGCGGCCAAAGTGGAAACGAAAATTCATGCGTAACTGCTTCTAGTGTATCGGTCGCTGCGGTGCGCCTCACCCAGCCGTGGGATCAGATAGCTGCTCGCGCTCGTTTATGCTCATGCCATGGACGCTCTGGAATTTCGCGTGGGCCAGGCCCGTTTGACCAGCTATTCACCGGCACGCGAGCTGCCTTGGCGCGTCGTCTTTGAGGACGAGGGTGCCGCGGGCTACTGCTACGCCTGCGACGGCGAGCGCGCCACCGTGGATGAGGATTTCGACGTCACCGTGCTGGATGCCATGCTGGTCTATAATGTGGACGCGATGCGCCAGCAGGACAGTGGCGAGCGCCTTCGGCTGGCTACCATCGAGTGGTCCAGCGACGGACAGCATGCGGCGTTGCGGCTGGATGGCGTCCCACAAGTCTTGATTGACTTTGAAAAGCGTGAAAGCTCCTGCCGCTCCAACTTTCCCAACTTCATGGATGACGGCCGCAATGGATGGCGCAGCAACGACCACCACTGGGACGAAGACGCCATGCTTCGCTTTGAGGCTGCCGTGGTGAGCGCAAATTAGTTT
>CAXTPQ010000078.1:0-11620 GCA_964246215.1 uncultured Terriglobus sp.
AACGTCTGCCCTGAACCGGTGCGGCGGCTGCTGGTTTCGCGCACAACGGTGCTCACCTTGGCCTCATGTGAGTCGAGCGCGGGGCCGGTCAACGTTTCGATGGAGTCAAAGGCCGGGGCCGTCATCTGCACCGACTGCGATTCCTCCTTGTTGATGAGCGCAACGATGATGCGGCCGTCCCGGCGTTTGCCGGCGAAGGCGACCACATTGCGGTCGGTCGTAAGCTCCACCGGCAGCATCGTCGCCCCGGCAAAGGCACCGGCAAACTTCATGCCCTGGCCCACCGGCTCCAGCAGATAGGTGCCGTTCAGCTTGCCTTCCGTACCCGAGCCGGCCAGTGTTCCCTCATTCGCGATGGGTGTGTAGAACGGCTTGGGATGCGGCGCGCTTGGGTCAGCCATGAGTTGCTCGCCGCGCAGCATGCCGCCCACCGACACAGCCACGGCATGACCGGAGCCGCCATGCAGATTGACGCCGCTGTAGCCGGCCTGCATCAGGTTCAGCAGGTAGTTGGCACCCCAGAGGGCAGAGGCCAGCACGTCGCTCACGCCGGGCTTTCCGCCCTGGTAGCAGGTGTTGCCCTCGGTCATGCGGTAGCGCACGCCCATGGTGGTGGCGGCGGCTTTTGCCATCTCGGCCGTTTTTGCGACCTTTACGTCGGGCTGCAGCAGAGCCTGAATGTTCACCGCGGGATTGCTGGGACCGCCATTGAAGTAGTAGTGGTGGGAGATTGTGGTCACGCGCGGCTTGTCTGGCAGGGCGGCCCAGCGAGCGGCGATCTGCTTCATCCAGCTCACGTCAACGGCGACATCCGGCAGGCCGAAGCTCGCCTCCGGGCAGGCCTTTTGCACGGCCCGCGCAATCTCCAGCCAGTTCTTCAGGTAGGCTTCGGGGTTCCAGGTGGCCTTATCGCGCAGGTGCCGGCCGAACATGTCGACTTCATTGCCGACCTGAAAATATTGCAGCCGCTTGCCGAGCGTTTTGTAGACGTAGCTTGCTTCGGCAACGTCGGTCTCCACGGTGCCGTAGCCTAGGTTCAGGCCGTAGATGCAGCTCCAGTTCGTTGCATCCAGAAAGCCTTTCAGCTCACGAATCGCCTCTGGCGTGACCGCGTAAAGCGTCGTGGGCGGCGGCTCGCCGGGATCATTTACATTGCCTTTGCGCACCGGCGCGGTGTCGGATTCTTTTGCCTTCCACCAGGAGAATTCGCTGGTGTTGCCGCCCAGCCGTAGCACTCCCTCCGGCGCAAGCGCACGGAACTGCTGTACCAGACCGATATTCTTCAGCGAGAAGAACGTTGGGTCTTCCAGCTGCATGACCTCATACGAGAGGCCGATGAAGTCCTGCGGGACAGTTGGCCCAGCAGGACCGGTTCCGAGCTGCACCGTGGCTTTCGGCAGGTCCTGCGCGAGTAGCGAAGGCCATGGGATGAACGAGACAAGAGCGGCCGCAGCTGCGGTGGAAGCGGTGCTGCGGGCGAACTCTCGCCGGGTGATTCGTTGATTTGGCATGCGAGGGAAATGCTAGCACTGAGCTGGCGGGAGCATGGATCGCGAAAGACCCACGTTAGCTTCACAAAGGTGGAGCAGCCGGCTGCAACGGTTGAGCAAGCACGCGGCTTACGCCAGAACAGGCTTACGCACACGGCCGGCAAGATAAGCTGCCGGTGCCGCCACAAGCAGCGCCAGCGCCTGCGCAAAGTGGTGCTGGCCGGGTGTGTGCGTTTCCGCAAAGGCAGCCGCGAAAGCAATGAGTGCGGCGATGGCATCCGCCGTGCCGCGCGGCGTGGCCGGAGCCAGCGATGCGCCCAGATACCCGCCCAGGAAGCCGCAAATGGCCGCAATGAAACCGGTGAGCACGACGAAGCCAACGGGTGCGCCGTTCCACGGGCTGTCGTGGTGCGTGATCCTGAAGAACCACGCGAGGTAGATGCCCAGGGCGAGAATGGCACCCAACAAGGCGGCGAATGTGGCGCGAGCAATGCGCATACGGGGGTGAGATGAGCATAGCAAGAGACCGGATGCACATGCGGCATCGCCCGGTAAACCCTTTTGCACATGAAAGCGAGACGAGCTATTTGGCGACCAGCCGGATCGCAATCACCAGCAGCAGTGCCGCAAAACATCGGCGCAGCACCAGCTCCGGCAGATGCTGCGCCCACTTACCGCCCACCCATCCACCCAGCGCAAAGCCAAGGGCCACCACCAAAGCGAGCTTAAGATGCACCTGGCCGGCCCGGTAATACTCCCAAAAGGCAAAGACGCCGGTGGGCAGCAGCAGCATGGCGAGCGATGTGCCCTGTGCGGTGCGCTGCGTCATGCCGTAGAACAGCACCAGCGCTGGCACAAGCACCGCACCGCCGCCAATGCCGACGACACCGGAGATGATGCCCACCACCACGCCGAGCGTGAGCGCAAGTGCAATGCCGAACGTTCCTGAAATCATCTTCACCATGCTAGCGCGGCCGATTCAAAGGCGGCCTACGCTGAATCTGAAGCACACTCAGGCAAGCATCGCGTGTTCCGCCTCAAGCGCGACGACCAGCGCATCGAGATCGGAGGGGAAGGTGTACAGCCCCGGCGTCACCCGCACCACGGCTCCGGCGGCCGGTCCGCTGCGCGCGACGGTCAGGATGCGGTGCTTCTCCAGCAGGCGGCGCTGCACGCGTTCCGCATCGGCCATGGTCTGCATGCCCGCCAGGCGGAAGCTGGTGATGGCGCAGTAGCGCTCCGGATCATTGGGTACGCAAATCTGCACGCCAGGAATATCGCGAGCGCGGTCGACCCAGCTGTTGCGCAGATGGCGCAGGTGCTGCTCTTTGGCAGCCGGTCCGATGGCTCGGTGAAAAGAAACGGCGGTTGCAATGGTGAGTTCCGCGGCAAAGTTGCCCGTGCCGCTGGGCACGCGGGTGCGCAGGTCGTCGGCCGGGTAGTCCGGGTTGTTGTAGCTGATGCCAATGCTCGATTGCCGCGCCTTTCGCACATACATCGCCCCCAAGCCCATGGGTGCCGCCAGCCACTTGTGCATCGACCAGCCGATGAAATCCGCACCGGTCTCGGGCAGGGTAAAAGCAAGGCAGCCAACGCCATGCGCGGCGTCCAAGATCGTGTCCACACCGCATTCACGGGCCATCTCAACAATCTGCCGCACCGGCAGCACCAGGCCGGTCTTGTTGGAGACATAGGTGAGCAGCAGCAGCTTTGCATGCGGCGTGCGCTTCAGCACCTCGCGATAGCTTTGCAGGATGTTCGCCGTCGTTGCAGGCTCCGGTAGCTGAAAGCTGACGACCTGCACGCCACGATGCGTACCCAGGTACTCCATTGCGGCGATCATGTGGGTGTAGTCCAGGTCGCAGTGGATGACTGCATCGCCGGGCCGCAGGCCGCGATAGTTCACGATCAGGTTCTGCAGTGCTTCCGTACCGGAGCGCGTGAAGGCGATCTCGTCCGCTTGCACGTCCAGCAGCTCGGCCACGCTGCGGCGGGACTCGGCAAGCTGCGCATACAGCGGATAATCGGGAATGCCGTTCCGGGCATAGTGCACGTTGAGCCGGTTGACCTGCGCGATCTTCTCCAGATATACCGCCAGAGTTTCGCGCGGCATCACGTTCCAACCGCCATTTTCAAGATTCGTGATGCTTCGATCCACGTCAAAGTGTTGAGGCAGGTCCTGCACGGCGATCGACGGAAAGATGCTCATGGCCTCATAAAGTCTGTGCGAACTGTCACTCTGCTACTCGATGCGGTAGGTGTAATCCTCAATGACGGGGTTGGTCAGCACCTCCGCGGCAATGCGCTCGACTTCACTGCGCGCGGCGTCCGCTGACAGGTCCTCACTCAGGCTCAGCATAAAATACTTGCCCTGGCGCACATCCTCCACGCTGGGGTGATGCAGGCGGCGAAGTGCGTTGCGGATGGTCTGGCCCTGCGCATCGAGAACCGTGGGCTTGAGCGTGACATACACGTGGGCGCGCATCTGCAGATTATAAGTCGGTGCCGCTCCATGAACATTCTTTCATTCAACGTTGCCGGTGCCGCCCGTGTGCGTTTAGTATCCTGTGGTTGCCATTCGAACCCCAAACCCCGGCCACCTGCGCCGCCGTGATGGAAAGATCCGCGAGCAGTGCGGCTTTTCCCTCACCCGTGATGGCACTGCAGCACAATACCTGAGCAAGAAGACGGACAAACGCACATGCCGAATTACCTGGAATTGCCTGTGGGCGCGCGGTCGCCCGAAGTGGTGAACGCGGTCATCGAGATCCCGCTGGAAGGCAAGATGAAGTACGAGTACGACAAGCAGCTGCACGTCTTCAAGCTCGACCGCAACCTCTACTCGCCCGTGCACTATCCCGGCGACTACGGCTTTCTCCCTTCCACGCTGGGCGACGATCACGACCCGCTGGATGTGCTGGTGCTCGTCGATGAGCCAAGTTTTCCCGGCTGCCTGCAGGAGGTTCGCCCCATCGGTCTGCTGGAGATGGTGGACAACGGCGAGGGCGATGAAAAGATTCTGGCCGTGGGCTGCGCCAATCCCCGCTATTTCGACATCACCAGCTATGAGCAAATTCACCCGCACAAGCTGAAAGAAATTGTCCAGTTCTTCTCCACCTATAAGAACCTCGAGAACAAAAAAGTTGAGATCAACGGCTGGCGCGACCGCGATTATGCTCATGAGGTCATCGAGCGCTCGGTGAAGGCTTTTCTGGATCAGAAGGCAAAGTGAAATAGGGCCTTTGCGGCATGGACAAAGAACGGTTCGAGCGCGGCAGGATGCTGATCCATGAAGAGAACCGTGAATCGCCGTCGCTTTCTACAGGGCAGCACTGCCTGTGCTGCCGCGGCCTTTGCAGTGCGTTCAGGGGCAATGCCGGCAGCGGATCGCATCGCGCCGGGGCCCTTTGCCGGCAGCTATGAAGCGCTGAAGCAGTACCGCACGCCGGAGTGGTTTCGGGACGCAAAGTTCGGCATCTGGGCGCACTGGACAGCGCAGTGCGTGCCCGAGCAGGGCGACTGGTATGCGCGGCGCATGTACATGCAAGGCGATGCCGTCTACGACTCGCATATCGCGCGGTACGGGCATCCATCGCAGTTCGGCTTCATGGAGCTTGATCACCTGTGGAAGGCCGAGCGATGGCAGCCCGAACAGCTGATGCTGCTCTACCAGGCGGCCGGTGCCAAGTATTTCTTTGCACTAGCCAATCATCACGATAACTTTGACAACTATGATTCCACCTATCACCCGTGGAACTCGACGCGCATCGGCCCGAAGCGGGACATCGTGGGCACATGGGCACGCATCGCTCGCGCGCACGGCATGCGGTTTGGCGTCTCCAACCACAGCTCGCACGCTTGGCACTGGTTTCAAACGGCCTATGGTTATGACGCGACCGGACCGAAGGTCAACCAGCGCTACGATGCATACCACCTGACGAAAGCCGACGGCAAGGGCAAGTGGTGGGATGGCCTGGATCCGCAGGTGCTGTACACGGGGCGCAACCTGGTGCTTCCAGAGGGCCTGAACACCATTGCCGCGCAGAAAGACTGGCACGAGCACCACGACGGCAAATGGCACGAGGAAGACCCGCCGGAGAATCCGCGCTTTGCCGAGCTCTGGTTTCAGCGCTGCAAGGAACTGCTCGACAGGTACGACCCCGACTTGCTCTACTTCGACGACGAGAACCTGCCGCTGGGCCAGAAGGGCTTGGATGTAACCGCGCATTACTACAACCGCTCCGTTGCGCGGCATGGCTCACAGCAGTGTGTGGTCTTTGCCAAGCACCCTTCACCCCAGGCCGCAGGTGCTTTCACCTATGACATTGAACGCAGCCGGTCCACGGAAATCCTAGCGCAGCCGTGGCAGACCGACACCTGCATCGGCGACTGGCATTACAAGCGGTCCATCTTTGAGCAGCATGGTTACAAGACGCCGGAAATCGTGATTGCCACGCTCATTGACGTGATCAGCAAGAATGGCAATCTACTGCTCAGCATTCCCGTGCGCGGCGACGGCACCATCGATGAAGATGAGCACGCCTTTCTGCAGGCGCTGGCAAGCTGGGTGCCTCAGCATGGCGAGGCAATCTATGGCACGCGACCTTTCGCGATCTTTGGGGAAGGCCCGCCCGAGCCGATCGAGCAAAACTTCAGCGAGAAAACACGGCCGCATACCGCGGAGGACATCCGCTTCGTCACCAAGGGTGACGTGCTGTACGCCTTTGTGTTGGCATGGCCCATGGACGGAATTGTACGGATCAAAACGTTACGAAAAGGCGGCGAGCACGCTGGCCGGCCGGTGCAGCGGGTGGAGTTATTTGGCGAAACCAAGCCACTGCGCTTCCGGCAAACCGCCGCCGCGCTGGAAGTCACCATGCCGCCCGGTAAACCAAATCCGTATGCGTACGCGCTGCGCATCCGCAGCTAAATTGTGGCGGACTTGGCTTGAAAGAGTGGCGCAAAGCTCGGGCGGTAGTAAACGAAGCACACCAGCCAGAGAAGGGCAGTAAATAGTCCGACACCGATGCCGCCGGGTCCATGGTGAGGTGAAAGGTGAGAATGTTCAGGATCTCCGCGGCAAGCAGGATCAGTGCAAGCGGCACAAAAACACCGCCCAGCAGCAGCAACCCGGCCACAAGCTGCACGGCAAAGAACATCGCGGAAAAGTGCGATAAGGAGATCGACGTGAAGAACTGAATCGCGAGTGGATTCACCGGTGGCGGCTGCTTGATGAAGTGGAGAAAGCCGTTCAGGCCGAAGACGGTGAAAATCAAACCAAGCAAATAACGCGCAATCAGGGCGGCGATTCTCATAAGAGTTCTCCTTAAATAGTTCGACATCGAACTGACTTGCTTTCTGACGCGAACCGTTCAACCCTGATGCAATTATTTGGGCTGGATTTTCTCTGGTAGTTCCGCACTGCGGCGGCTGCGCCAGTGTGCCAGGGAGTACATGGGCACCCCCAGAAGGACGATGAGCCCTGTAAACAGGGCTGCCGGCATGTTCGCCAGGCGTTCCGCGCGTGTTGCGTAAATGGCATACACCACCAGCGCCGCCGGGCCGATGGCCAGTGCACCGGCGAGCCCAGTTGGGCCGGGTATCCGGAAGGGACGCGGCAGCTCCGGCTCACTCCGCCGCAAGACAAGCAGGGCGGCAAACTCCAGCAGCAGGGACAGACCCCACAGCGCCACATCCACAATGATGAGCCGCTCAAAGGTAAAGCCCAGCGCCAGCGCCCAACATGTGGCACACGCCAGCAGCGCCACCCATGGCACGTTGCGCGCATTGCGCCGCGTGAACACAGCAGGCAGTAATCCGTCGCGGGCCATGGCATACGGCAGCCGCGTGTAACTGAGGGTGAGCGCGTTGAATGTGCCCAGGCTGTCCAGCGAACCGGCCATGGCCACATTTACGGCCAAAGCAGCCCCGCCCAGCAGAAGCGCCGCATCCGCCCAGGCACCGGTCGAGAAACGCTCAGCCGGTACGCCTGCCCACGCCACCGCTCCGACAGGCAGCAGATAGATTGCCGTCACCATAAGCGCCGCCAGCAGCATGACGCGCGGGTAGGTCCGCTGCGGATTCTCAACTTCGTTGGCGATGGTGCTGGCGTTGTCCCAACCCATGTAGTTCCACATGGCGACCGTGATGGCGGTGGGCAAATCCAGGTGCGCGGGCCTGCCCATTGCCGCATGCCGCGTGTGCATGCCAAACCACACGGCGAGACCGGTGAGCAGCAGAAAAGGGCTGATGGCAACACACCACAGCAGCACGGAACCTTCTCCCACGGCCACGGCACCGCGCAAGTTCCACAGTGTGACCAGGGCAACGATGCCGATTTCAATCAGCAGGCCACGATGCCCTGCGGTGACGCCCGGCAGCACGTGGCTCAGGTACGACACGATGATGGTCGGGTAGACGGCCATGTCAAAGACCGACGAAGCCAGGGAGAGCCACGCTTCCTGAAATCCCCAGAACGGCCCCAGCGCGCGGCGCACCCAGGCGTAAAAGCCGCCCTCCTCCGGAATGGCCGAGGCCAGTTCGCCCACCAGCAGAGTTGTGGGCAGGCTCCACACCAGTGGCAGCAGCAGCAGTACCAGCAACGCGCGGCCATAGCCCGCGGCACCGATGATGTCCTCAAGCCCGTTTGGGCCGCCGGAGACCATGAAATAGGTCGCCGCCAGCAGCGGCAACAAGCGCAGCTTGCGAAGAACCGGCTTGCTCATTCCCGTTCGCCATCCTTCGTCCTCTGCTTTTCTTCACTCGCGCGCGATAGCAGACGTGAGCCGCCCAGCAGCGGAGGTGAGCCTTGAGAATAGCGTTTCCAGCCGTGGCGTGAAGCATACGTACACGCCGCATCGCGTTCTGGCCAAGGGTGCTCACGCTCTGAGTGCAACATACGCGTCTTTGGCAAAGCAGCCGCGCACTCGTCCGTTATAATCGAAATCGTTCCAGCAAAGCGCACGAGCGTACAGGCCGGAACGCCGCGGAGAGTTGGCCGAGTGGCTGAAGGCGGCGGTTTGCTAAACCGTTATAGGGTCAAAAGCTCTATCGGGGGTTCGAATCCCCCACTCTCCGCCATTCTTTTCTTAATTCTGAAGCACGCCGTTAGCCAGCGTTCTTCATGGCACCGCTATCCCCACAAGACTGTTCGCCTCCTCACGGCGCGGAATCAACGCGAGTGCGTTATTGCGCATCGTCGGCTACCCTGGTGCCGTCCAAAGGCTACCCATGCGCATGCTTGCTTTCCTGTTCGGTTTGTTTTTGGTGGCGGGCGTCGTGCTTGACGCGTTTCAAACCATCATCCTGCCCCGGCGTCCCAAGGGCCGCTTCCGTATCACGCGAATGTTTTTCCTGACAACCTGGCGTCCCTGGGTGGCGCTCGCCGAGCGGACGAAACATACCCGTATGCGCGACGAGATCTTCAGCATCTTCGGCCCACTCTCTCTGCTGTTGCTGCTGGTAGTGTGGGCCACGCTGCTGGCCAGCGGATTTGGCCTGCTTTACTTCGCCTTTGGCACTCCCTTCAATGATGCCCTGCACACAACAGAGCATGGCTGGGCGCAGCTGCGCACGGATTTTTATGTCAGCGGCACAACGCTTTTTACGTTGGGCCTGGGCGACGTCACGCCCCGCAACCAAACGGCGCGGGTATGCACCGTGCTGGAATCCGGCATGGGCCTGGCCTTTGTGGCGCTGGTGATCGGCTACGTTCCCGTGCTCTATCAGGCCTTTTCACGGCGGGAGATTCTTGTGGCCCTGCTGGATGCCCGCGCCGGCTCTCCACCTACCGCCGCGGAGCTGCTGCGCCGGCATGGCTATGACGGTGGCGAGCTCGCTTTGATCCAGTTGCTTTCGGATTGGGAGCGATGGGCCGCCGAACTGCTGGAGTCGCACGTGTCCTATCCGATTCTTTGCTACTACCGGTCACAGCACGACAATCAGAACTGGCTCTCAGCGCTGGTGTGCGTGCTGGATACATGCGCCGTGCTGATGGCGACCATGCATGGCAATGCCGTCCGCCAGGCCCAGCTCACCTTCACCGTTGGCCGGCATGCGCTTGTCGACCTCGGCCATATCTTCAACGTTACGGAGCACTGGCCCACCTCTCTGGAAACGGGAGCGGATCGCCTGCCGCCTGACCAGTTCCGTAAACTTTGTGGGGCGTTGGGCGACCTGCATGTGCAGCTCTGCAATGACGATGACGCCAGGGAGCGCCTTTCCTCGATCCGCACTCTGTATGAGCCGCACGCCCTTTCGCTCTGCACATTTTTGCGGCTCAAGCTGCCTTCATGGATGGCCGAGCCGAATACCACGGACATGTGGACTCGGGTGAGTGCATTCACACGGCCAGCCGCGCAGGAATCGCGGCTCGGAGATGGCAGCGACTCGAGCGAACTGCTGGACCGGCTGCACCACGAGGAGCACGGCTTTTGACAATGGTTGGAGCCTTCTCGACACGTTTAACCCACGTCAACCGTGACACAGAAATGCCGCTCGTGGTGAGTGGGCATTTCTGTCTGCAATATGCGTCGGCCTTGACGATGCTACTTCTCGCGGTGCGGAGACCAGCGGAGACCTCCACCGTAAGTCGGACGATAGAACTCCCGCTGGATGGGGTATATGGTGCTGCCCTGGTAAAAACCGAAGACCTCATTATTCATGTTCAGACCATAGGCGACGGCCTGAAAACCCTTGGGCAGATTGTAGGTTCCTTGTAAATCGATCTGCAGGTGTGAATAGAAGTATTGGTCGCCGTTGGGTCCGTGCAGGCCACCGCCTCCGCCACCCTGCGTAATTGGACCGCTGCTTCCCGTGCTGTAGTTGTAGGAGTAGATATTACTTTGGTTGTAAGTCATACCGAGCCGGACCGAAAGGTTCCGTTTGTCGTATGTTGGGGAAAAGTTATAGCTATTTGGAGCCTGTCCGATCAGGGAAGGCCCGGCACCCTCCGGCCCGCGATTCGGCCCACTGATCGTTCCAGGCGCAACATTGGCTGCTGTTAGATCGACATATGCAGGAAGGTTCGCGCGCGAGTTGGTGTAGGCATAATTGGCAGACGCGCCCAGACCGCCCAGCAATCCGGGGAGATAGGTGAAGTGCTGTTGGAAGGAGATCTCAAAGCCATAGACCCAGGCAGTTCCGGCATTGATTGTCTGGTTCAAGTAGTAGGGCAGACTATTTCCGGTGATTGCCGCGTTTGCTGGCTGAAGGGTCTGCGTTGGCAAGATGGGATGGGTGAAGTGTTTGTAGAAAAATCCTGCCTGCAGCAGGCCCTGGTGCGTCAGGTTGTACTCATAAAGCAGATCGATGTTATCCGCGTATTCCGATTTGAGGTTCGGATTCCCCTGGGTGACAGTGTTGCGGGCGCTGCCACCCGAGGGTGCGCTTTGGAAGGGGATCAGATCGCTGAAGTTTGGCCGCGAGAGTCCGCGCCCGTAGACCAGGCGGATCCCTGATCGCGGGTCGAGTTCGTACCGGAGCGAGGCACTCGGCAAAACATCCAGGTAGGAGGTTTGCACACGGATGGGTGCGCTTCCAGTGCGATTGGCATTGGTGCTGCCCAGATATCCTATGTTGTTCTCGCTGGTGTTCTCAAAACGCAGGCCGGCCATGAAACGGAAGCGATTTAGATTGGTCGTGTTCATCAAGTATCCGGCTGAAACTTTTTCAATCTGATTGAAGGAATTTCCCACAATGTCATTCGTACCCAGGTCGGTTTGTCCCGCGTAATTGCGGAGCTGCTCGACATTTGCAGCCGGTCCGAAAGTGTAAGACTTGCCATAGTAGTTTGGGTCGGAGAGATCTCCTTGGAAATTGGAGAGAGCCGCCGACGCAATCTCGCCATGAAAATGTGGCCGGCTTTTCGAATCGAAGGTCGTTCCCGGAGCGTAATAATTCCGAGTGTCCTGATTGATGAATTTGTGCTCATTCCGGAAGCGGCCACCAAATTCAAAAATGCTGCTATGGCCCGCCAGTGAGTAAGTAGTCGCGAGGGAGGCTCCAAAGCCGAGATCGACTTCAGGGCTGTAGAAATTCTGAGAAGACCGGTACTGGAAAAAGTACTTCGTTGGGTCGAAAATGCTGGTGTTTCCTGGAACCTGCTGCGGGTTCAGATGAGGAATGAGCGG
>CAXTPQ010000079.1:0-9261 GCA_964246215.1 uncultured Terriglobus sp.
GGCGAGACTGCATCATTTGGGCTGAAGGATTGATTTGCAGACAATGCAATCTCCTCCTGGTTGTAGTTCAGGCCATAACCGCCGCGCAGCACAAGCTTCCGGTTCAGGAAATCTGGGTTGTACGCGAAACCGATCTGCGGGCCAAGATTGCCTTTCTGCGGTACCCACGATTTTCCACCTCGCACCAATAGCAGACCGGTGAAGGTCGACGGACCCGAACCGAGAACCACGTGCGACAGGTTGTCCTGTTTGGAGTAGAGCGCGTCGAAATAGTTGTAACGTACGCCTACATTGATGGTCAGGTTCGGCGTCGCCTTCCAGTCGTCCTGAACAAAGCCTCCATAGATCCATTGGCGCATGTCGTAACGGTTTGAGAACGGAATACCTGTAAACCGGCTGAACGTACCCGATTCAGCGTAAGGTGCATCGTTGAGGAAATTCCAGATGTTGTAAAAGCTGAAGTTTGGACGAGCCGCACCCACCGAATCCTGCAAGTAATGCAACTGTGTCGCATCCCCACCAAACTTGATGGTGTGATTGCGAAGTATCTTCGTAGCCACATCCTTATAACCATAGGTCCACTGATTGAGGTGACTGGGCGGCGCAGCACCAAAGAATTGAATGTTCGCGTTGGGCAGTGCGTTGACATTGTCCTGTGGAAGACCGAATGGTGCCTGCGGGTTGTCGATCACCTCATTCCAGCGGTAGCCGGCGGCGTTGGCGCGCGCCTCGTTCAACAGCGAGGGTGAGAAGGTATGGTTGAAGATTACTGAGAACGCGTCATTGATCGCATTGTGATTCCACTGGTTGTAACCGCGTGCCGCTCCGTTGATGAACTGGTGGCTGGCCGGCTGCCAATAAATGGCAAAGGACACATGGTCTTTCTGGGTCAGATCGCTGTCGGCACGGCCGTTGTACTGCGTTTGCGTCAGCACATCTGGCGTTGCCGTTTGATAGAGCGCCATGTCCGGCACGCCATCTAGGCCGTTGCCGATGCCAGGATTTGTGGCGGAGACATACGTTGGATCCTGCGTGCCGCGTGGGGTGGTCAACGGTGAGCCGATGTCAATGCCGCCATGGACGGTATGGCAGTTCGGTCCTTCCACTAACCCGGCGATGCTGCAGGTGCTGCTGAGCTGGGTGGCGTTGACCGGTGCATGGCCCGCAAAGGTGGTATAGCGATTGGCGATGCTGCCCGTTGGAGCCGCCGCGTCAAAGGCTGAAGTTTCGTACCAGTTGTTTGAAGTGGAGTTCGTGCGGCTTCGGAGCGTCTCGTAGGCAAAGAAGGCAAAAACGCGGTTCTTCAGGATCGGCCCGCCGATGCTGCCACCGATGTCGTTGTAGCGGGCAGTGTCACGCAGCAGGCCGCGCGCCGTAGCGCGGTTCACATTCGTATCCGCGACACCGGAACCAAGTGGCGCTGGATTCAGGGTGCTGGGGCCGTTGTAGCGCTGGAAGGAATTCAGGCCGGGACGCGCGACACGGAAGAAGACGCTGCCGTGAATTTGATTGGTGCCACTCTTTGTTGTCACCTGGGTATTGGCGCCACTGAACCGGCCAAACTCGGCGTCATAGCCATTGCTGGTGACCTTTACGTTGTCGATCGAGTCCTCATTGGGCGTGATCACCGTGGTGCCGCCCCACACAGCGGAGACCGTGCTGATGCCATCAATGTTGATGCTGTTGGTTTCATACTGGCCGCCATTCGATTGCGCCTGCGGGCCATTCTCGGTTTGGAAGATGCCGGTAGTGTTGCCCGAGCCGCCGGGGCCTTGGTTGCCCGGTAGGCTGTTCGTCCCACCACCTGCGCTGTGCTGGCCGTCGCCGAAAACGCCCGGTGTCAGTTGCGTGAGCTGAAAGACATCGCGCCCAGCCGAGGGAAGGTGCTGAATGTCATTCGCGGTGATGGTGCCGCTGATGGAGGCCGTGGAAGTTTCCAGTGGCGGGATTTCGTCGCCGGTCACGGTCACGGTCGTGTTCTGGTCACCGATTGCGAGCGCGATGTCCACATTGTTCGCCTGTTCCGGCGTGATGGTGAAGTTCTGGATGACCTTGTCGTTGAAGCCGGGAGCCTTGGCCGTTAGGGTGAAGTGGTCGGACGGCAGCGCGTTGAAGGTGTAGACACCGCTGGCATTGCTGGTGGCGGTCAGGGTTTTGTTGGTTTCCACGTCGACCAGCGTGACCGTCGCATTGGGAATAACGGCGCCCGTGGGATCGGCGACCGTGCCGGTGATGGATGCGCGGAACTGGCCGAAGGCGGCTGTGGCGCAGAGCATGGTGGCGGCGGCAGAGATGTGGAGCAGCGTTGAGGCCGGACTGCGCCGGGCGGCTATTCTGTCGGTCCATGATGTTTGGCCGGAACGGTGATGCATGTGGTGCCTCCTGAAGTGGGTGCTCGATTGCGTGCCTGCGATGAGGAACGGGCAATCGATTGCCACTGGTGAATGTGCTCCTTCACCGATGCCGCTGTCAACAGGGCGGCAACCTGAGACGCCTTGCGCCCGTGGTTGTGTGCAACACTCCTAATCGAGCCCTGCGATGACGACCCCCCTTGGTAAGAACGGAGCGACAACCGGAACGATGGGTGCCTCGCCCGGAAGTGTATCCGCACCCACGCCGCTGAAGGCGACGCGGGTCAAGCAGGTCACCGTTTCCTTGGCCACGTTGTCGGAACACCTGGGGCTTTCGACCGCCGCGATTTCTCGTGTGCTGAGCGGCGCACCCGCGGCGCGGTCCATTCCAGAGGCCACGCAGCAGCGCATTGTGGCGGCGGCCGAGCAGTTCGGCTACCGGCCAAATCTGCTGGCGCGGTCACTGCGGCAGGGCCGCTCCATGACGGCGGGTGTGCTGGTGCCGGAGCTTTCCGAGGGCTACATCACGGCGGTGCTGGCGGGCGTGGAGAGGGTGCTGCTGCCAGCCGGGTATGCCTTTTTGCTGAACTCGCACCACCATTCGGCGGAGGTGATGGCCCGCTCGCAGCGCGGCATGACCGACCGCGCCGTGGATGGAATCCTGGCCATCGACACGACTTTTCCGTGCACGGCGCAGGTGCCGCTGGTGACGGTGGCGGGACGCCGCGGCACACACGGCGGTGCTGTTGAAGGTACGGGCCGCGGTACCCATGTGCTGCTGGATCAGGCGCGCGGCGTGGAGATGGCGCTGGACCACCTGCTGCAGCTGGGTCACCGGCGCATCGCCGTGATCCGGGGCCAGAGCTTCAGTGCGGACTCGGCCGTGCGCTGGGATGCCGTGCAGGCGGCCGCGGCACGGCGTGGCCTTGAGATCCCGGAAGCGCTGGTGGCGCAACTGGAAGAAGACCTGCCCACGCATGAGCCCGGCTACCTGGCCGCGCGCCGGCTGCTGGCCCGCGGCGAGGCATTTACGGCGCTGCTGGCCTTTAACGACATTTCCGCCATCGGCGCGATCCGCGCGCTGCGGAAGTCGGGACGGCGCGTGCCGGAGGATGTGTCCGTTGTGGGCTTTGACGACATTCCGGCGGCGGCCTTTCAGAACCCAGCGCTGACGACGGTGCGCCAGCCGCTGCGCCGCATGGGCGAGGTGGCCGCGGGCAAGCTGCTGGAGGCGATCGCGGCGGCGGACAGTCCGGAGCAGTCCACGGAGGTCATGCTGGAACCGGAGTTCATCGTGCGGGAGTCCAGCGCACCTGTGCGGCAAGAGCCTGGCGGTGCGGAGGGGCTGAGGTGAAGCGGCGCAGGCGATTCCCTCGGCATCCTGGGCAAAAAGCGCGTCTGCGGTCTGCCCGGCTGTATGAGCTTGTGCTGGAGCGGGTGCGGGCGGTTGGAGAGGCTGGCTCTGCCGGCGCAACGGTTCGCTTCGACCCGCCGGCAGCGCAATTCGCAATCGATGCACATGGACAGATGCCGGTGATCAAGGCCGTCTGTGAGGTCGCCGGACACGTATTGCCGCAACGCTTTGAGTGGACAGCAACGTTGGAGTTGGAGCCAGCCGGCGTGCCACATGCCATGAACCGCGTCACGCGCCATCCGGTCCTGCACGCCGTTACAGCCACACCGGAGTTCCCGCTGCCGTTTACGGCGGTGCGCGGCGGCATGCTCCTCGTGAATGTGACGGCGACGCTGGACGGCAAGCCGGTGAAGGCATCCGCAAAGGTGCCGGTGCTGGGCACCAATCCCACGGCAGAGCTGCTGCGCGCGGAGGGCGCGCCGGAGCTCCTGCTGAAGCTGATGATGGCGGAGTCCGGCCTGCGGCAGTTTGGGACGAAGGGCACGGGGGAAGGATATCCGCTCTTCAGCGGCGACAACCTGGGCGGCGTGGGCCTGGGTCAGATCACCATTCCAGCACCGACGGACGATGAGGTCTGGCACTGGAAGGCAAACCTGCGGGCGGCACGGGCGCTCTTTGAGCAGAAGCAGCAGATTGCGCGGCACTACCTGTCCACCTATGCCGCCAGCCCGGCCTTTCAGGAGTTGGTGGGTGCCTTCCATGCGCATCGCAAAGCGGCGGGGCACGAGCCGGTAGAGGTCACGCTGCCAGCCTTTACGCCGGAGATGCTGGACAACGAAACGTTGCGCCTCTACAACGGCGAAGCCGGCCGCCTGCATGAGTACGTGGCCAGGCAGGCCGACGGTCTGCTGGCCGTCCAGCTGGACGCGGACGGCAAGCGCGGTACCGCTGAGTGGGCGCAGGTGACTCCAGAAGAACGCAAGGCGCATTACGTGGCGCAGGGCATTCCGCAGAGCCGATGGGGCGACCCGGATTATGTCAGCAACGTGCGCGGGCGGACGGTGGCGTGAAAGTCTTTCAGACTCAACGCGTCGCTGGCATGAGCTGCCTTGCAATCGCTCCGGCCAATAGGACGGCCTGATTCGATGCTTCAGGAACGTAAGTTTTACGGTTGTGCACAGCTGAACGGCTTCGCACGCCCCACTACAATCCAGTCAGCATGATTGCGCACCTGAAAGGCACACTGCTCAGCAAAACACCCAACCAGGCCGTGGTGGAGTGTGGCGGTGTGGGTTACGACGTCGCCATCAGCGTGCAGTGCTTCACGCGTCTGCCGGACGAGGGCCAGACGGCCAGCCTGCACGTGAACACGCAGGTGCGTGAGGATGCCATTGCCCTTTTCGGCTTTCTGGAGCGGCAGGAGAAGCAGCTATTTGAGAAGCTGATCACCATCTCCGGCGTGGGGCCCAAGCTGGCCATGACGCTGCTGAGCGGCATCGAGGCGGCGGCGCTGGCTCTGGCGATCCGCTCGGCCGACCATGCGCTGCTGGTGCGTATTCCGGGCATCGGCAAGAAGACCGCGGAGCGCATTGTGCTAGAGCTGAAAGACAAGCTGGATTTTATCGGGCATCCCGAAGCACCGGCTCAGTCCGCTGTGCCCGCGGGTGCGGCAGTGGAGGACGTGATCTCCGCGCTGACGAACCTCGGTTACAGCCGGCCGCTGGCGCAGAAGGCCGTGGACCACGCGATTGCAGCAAACGAGACAACGGTTCTGACCGTCCGTAACGACTTCGAGCAGCTTTTCCGGCTGAGCATGCGCCACCTGCGGTAAGTGGAGCGCGGCTACGCTAGCTGCGTCACCTGTCGCGCGCTTCTGTTGTTTTTTGAAACAGATTTTGCTGCGCGGCAGCTCTCCGGATGTTCATCGGATGACAATGCGTCCTTGACACGGTGATCCCGGCCTCCTTATAGTTCGGCCCACAAATCAACCAAGCAGTCGTGCGTCGCGGAATCCTTTGGAGGGCAGTCATGGTGGGGTCGGGGAAGCAGTCGTATCTCGGGAGTCTCGTGCGAAATGCGGTGCTGCGGAACGCCGTCTCGCACGTCGGCATGCGCGCTCCTCTCACGCTTGCCTTGGGCGCGACCCTCGGCTTTGCCTTGCCGGCGGTTGGCTTCGCGCAGGCCGTCAGCGGCACGCTGCTGGGCGCAGTGCAGGACAGCAGCGGCGCGGCTGTACCCAATGCCGAGGTCACGATCAACGCCACGGAGACGGCTCAGATTCAGCACCTCCGGTCGAACAGCAGCGGCAATTATGAGGTGCCCGGCCTGCAGCCCGGCAATTACACCATCACGGTGGAAGCACCAGGTTTCAAAAAGGAAGTGCACGAGCACATCGACCTGGTCAGTAACAGCTCCACGCGCGTGGACTTTGCGTTGGTGACCGGTGCTGTTACCGAGCAGGTCACCGTTTCCACCGCGCCGCCCGTGCTGCAGACAGACCGGGCCGACATCAGCACCAAACTGGAGCGCGAGGCTGTGGCGGACTTGCCGCTGGGCACCAACCGCAACTTCCAGTCGCTGCTGAATCTGGTGCCCGGCACCACGCCGGCAACTTTCCAGCACTCGCAATTCTTCAATGCGCAAAGCGCCCTGCAGACGGAGGCCAACGGCATTCCGCGCATGGGCAATCTGTACCAGATCGAGGGCATCGACGATGACGAGCGCACCGGCCTGCTGCAGATCATTATTCCGCCGGCGGAGGCGATTCAGTCCGTGGATGTATCGACGAACAACTTTGACGCGGAGCTGGGCCGCGCCATCGGTGCCGTCACTAATGTCACGCTGCGCTCCGGTACCAATGCCATTCACGGTTCGGCCTTTGAATTCATTCAGAACAATGCGGTGAACGCGCGATCTTACTTTGGCGGTCCGCTGGGTCACCTTGCATATAACTACTTTGGCGGCAGCCTGGGCGGGCCCATCATCAAGGACCGGCTTTTTCTCTTTGGTGACTATCTGCGCACGACCGATCGCGAGGCATACAACAGCATTCTGACGATCGTGCCGCCGACGTTTTACACGGACAATGGCAACGGCTTCATCGACCTGAGCGCGCCGGCGGTGGGCAAGGGTACAAATGCGGCGGGGCTGTTCAACGCGGGCCAGATTTACGATCCGGCCACCGGCAATGCCAACGGTGCGGGACGGACACCCTTTCGCGGCAATCTGATTCCGCTCAGCCGGGTGAATCCGGTGACGCTGGCCCTGTTGCGTGGACTGCCCAAGCCCAACCAGAATGTTGGTAACATCGCCACGCCGAACAATAACTACAGCACAAACCTTCCTTTTACCAAGAACACGAATAGTTACGACATCAAGGCCGACTACACCGTTACCCAAAAGGATCACCTAAGCGGGCGATTTTCCTGGCAGCG
Source organism: uncultured Terriglobus sp. (assembly GCA_964246215.1). Classification (GTDB taxonomy): domain Bacteria; phylum Acidobacteriota; class Terriglobia; order Terriglobales; family Acidobacteriaceae; genus Terriglobus. Next base: position 7,140 of record CAXTPQ010000079.1, read on the forward strand.
CGTGAATACTTTTCAGGCACCGGCATTCGGCGCGTTTCTGGGCGGTCCGGTGGGCGGCGGATTTGAGGGTGTGGGTGTGCAGACGGCCTACAGCACCGGCGCAAATCTGGAGCATGTCTTCAGCAGCACGCTCTTTACCGAGGTGCGCGTGGGTGTGGCGCATCTGCGCAATAATTCGCAGCCCAGCGATTATGGCAGCAATGACGCGACAACGGCCGGCATTCCGGGCGTGAATGTGGCGGGTCAGCCCTTCACCAGCGGCCAGGTCGGTATCACGTTGAATGGCGGCTTTTCCAATCCGCAGTTCGGATATGCGGCGTCCATTCCGTGGCTCCGCGCCGAATCGAACATCGACTTTGTGAATAACTGGACCAAGATCCTGAAAAATCACACAGTCAAATTCGGCGGCGATGTGCGCCGCGTGCGCGACGACTTATTGCAGGATCAGACTTTCAGCCCGCGCGGTGCTTACACCTTCAGCGATGTGCAGACATCCGCCGCGGGTGCCAGCACCAATGTCGCCAACTATGTTGCGAGTTTTCTGCTGGATGTGCCCAGTGTGGCCGGGCGCGATCTGAACACCATTGTTCCGGCCTTCCGCCAGACATGGGTTTTCGGGTATGTCGCGGATAAGTGGCAAGTCAATCCGAAGTTAACCCTGGATCTGGGCGTCCGCTGGGAATGGTACCCCGCCGCGACGCCGAAGGTTGCGGGCGGCTTTTCCAACTATGACTTCAACACCAATCAATTGCAGATCGCAGGAGTGGGGAATGTTCCGCGCGACCTGGGCATTAAGACGCGTTACAGCTATTTCGCTCCGCGTACCGGCCTGTCGTTCCGTGCCACGGATACCACGGTGCTGCGTGCCGGTTTCGGCATGAGTTATCTTCCCTTCCCGGATAACACTTACGCCTACAATTATCCCGTTCGCGCAAACAACAGCTTTAACCCGGCAAATACTTATGGCGCGGCGCTGCTGGCGGACGGAGTGACAACGGCATCATTCCAGGCGGGTTTCCCCGCGCCCACGCCCGTCGCCGTGCCTGCCAACGGCATCATCCAGGTGCCTTCCGGCAAGAACACACTAAATGCACAGAACTATTTCATCATTCCGCAGAATTACTACAATCCCTATGTCATGTCGTGGAATGTTGCGGTGCAGCAGGCTTTTGCGAATGATGTGACGATGCAGCTTGCCTATGTGGCCAACCATGGCGTGCACCAGCCGGTGAGCCAGAACATCAACCTGCCCAGCACCCTGGGAGGCGGCGTGGCGAGCGAGCCGCAGAACGTTCCGCTGGGCTTTGGACGCACCGCCGCCAGCACCGCGCAGTTTCTGGGCTTTTCGTCCAATTACCAGTCCTTGCAGGCGCAGTTGAACAAGCGCTTCAGCAAGGGCCTTAGCTTCACCACGGCTTACACGTGGAGCAAGACGCTGAACTATCAACAGGCAGATGACGGCGCGCTGCTGTTTTTTGCGCAGCTTCGCAGGAATTATGCGTTGGCCGACTTCGACCGCGCACATAACTTTGAGAGCAGCTTCACCTATGAGCTGCCCGTGGGCCGCGGACACACCTACTTCAATTCCGGGATCACTCAGTATGCGCTGGGCGGATGGAAGTTGTCCGGCATTCTGTCGCTGGTCTCCGGCACGCCTTTCACGGCTTTTGCCAGTGGCGGCACGCTCAACACACCCGGTGTCTCTCAGACCGCCAACCTGACCGGGCCATACCGCCGGGTCGGTGGACACAACGCGAACGGCATTGCCTTCTTTGATCCAGCATCGTTTCAGCAGCCCACCGGAAATGGTGTCACTGGCAACACGGGCCGCAACCAGTTCCGCGGACCGGGTTATGTGCAGGACAACCTGACCATCTTCAAACAGTTTCCGGTCTTCCGCGAGGCCAACCTGGAGACGCGCTTCGAGGCTTTCCAGCTGAGTAACACGCCGCAGTTCGCCAACCCGCAGACGGGAACCTTTGGGAATGCGAACTATGGCTATATCACAAGCACGCTCGGCTCCGGCCAGGGCAGCGTGAATGGCGTGGGCGGTGGGCGTGCGCTGCAGGCGTCGGTCAAATTACAGTTCTAGTAAGTAGTAAGTAGTAAGTAGTAAGTAGTA
>CAXTPQ010000079.1:9361-11472 GCA_964246215.1 uncultured Terriglobus sp.
GGCGTCGGTCAAATTACAGTTCTAGTAAGTAGTAAGTAGTAAGTAGTAAGTAGTAAGTAGTAAGTAGTAGGTAGTAGGTAGTAGGTAGTAGGTAGTAGGTAGTAGATAAGTGCTAAGCGCCCGGAACTCCGCACAGATGAGAAACGAGTTAGACATGATGAATCGTCGTGATTTTGTTGCCGCTACCGCCGCCGGCACGGCTGCCTTTGCCGCCACCAGTGCCCGCAGTTATGCGCAGATCGTGGGCAGCAATGCCCGTGTCAATTTCGCGGTCGTCGGCCTGCGCAGCCGAGCCTACGCGCACCTGGCGGCGCTCAAAGCCAGCAAGCAAAACGTGAACCTCGTCTACGTTGCCGACGTGGATAGCCGCTACCTGGACAAGTATGTTGCCGATGCGGCGACGCAAATGGGCACTGCACCCAGGGGCGAGCGTGATTTTCGCAAGGTCCTCGCCATGAAGGATGTCGACGCCATCAGCATCGCCACGCCCGACCACTGGCATGCGCCCATGGGCATTCTGGCCATGCAGGCGGGCAAGCATGTGTACGTGGAAAAGCCTTGCGCCTACAACCCGCAGGAGGGCCGCTGGCTCGTCCAGGCGGCGCAAAAGACCGGTAAGCTGTGCCAGATGGGTTCGCAGCGGCGCTCCTCCAGGCCCGTGATGGAAGCGATCGAGAAGCTGCGCTCCGGGGTGATCGGCCGGCCCTACTGGGCGGAGACCTGGTACGCCACGGCGCGGCAACCCATCGGTGTGGGCAAGCCGGTGGCCGTGCCCGCCACGCTGGATTGGGATCTGTGGCAGGGACCCGCGCCGCGCGAAGCCTACAAGGACAACCTGCACCCGTACAACTGGCATTGGTTCCGCAAATGGGGCACGGGCGAAAGCCTGAACAATGGCACGCACGAGGTGGATGTGGCGGTGTGGGCGCTCGGTGTGGGCATGCCGCAAACCGTCTCCGCCTCGGGCGGCCGCTACCAGACCAAGGACGACTGGCAGTTCTACGACAACATGGACGCCGCCTTTGAGTATCCGGACAGCATGATTACCTGGAAGGGTTCCTGCATCAGCGGCAAGAAGACCTATGGCCGTGACCGCGGCGTGGCCGTGCATGGCACGGAAGGCGTGATGGTCATCGACATCGGTGATTGGGAGATTTACGACAACCACGACAAGAAGCTGAGTGAGTCGGTCAAGCCACCCAAGTCGGCCATGGCCGCGCCCAGCTCCGACCGTGCCGGCATCGATATCTACACCGACGCACACTTTGCCAACTTCCTGAGCGCAATCCGCAACGGCGACAAGCTAAACCAGCCGGTAAGCCAGGGCAATATCTCCGTGACGATGCTGCACTATGCGAACGTCTCCTACTTCACCAAACGCACGCTGGCACTGGATGGTGGCGGGGAGATCTTGCATGACAAGGAAGCACTGGCCATGACCAAGCGCGCGGAGTACGCCAAGGGATTTGAGCCAAAGGTGTAGTTTGATCGGAGAGATACTCTTTATCTAATTACGAGTTTCGAATGCGGACGACGCCGTTGTTACACTTGCAGGACGGAGTGCGGAACGATGACCCAGCATGTCGAACTCGACCTTTCTTCCGAAGTGTTTACGCAAGTTGAGCGGGCTGTGATGGCCGGAGAGTTTGCCAGTGCCAGTGACGCGGTCAATAATGCACTTCGCGGATGGAACGAGCAGCGTGTCATTCGTTCCATTGGCACAGACGCCATAAAGAAGGCCTGGGACGAGGTGGATCTGGATGCTCCGCCCGGGCTGCGCCTGAGGTGGTGTTCCGGCGGATCATGCAGGAATCGAAGTTGCTTGTAGAACACTGCATCGCCTGAGACGATGATCTTGTGAAAAGGCTCAGCTCATCATCCGGCTGCCAATCGAGATTGGGTTCGGACTGCTCTACATGATGGGACTCCTTCTACTGCCCGGCGTTTTCGGGGAGGGTGGCCCCTGCGCTTTCTGATTGGCATCCTTGGCATGCCGACCCATGACGACGGATCAAGACTTAATCCAGCAGAATTTAATCACTTGAATCACATGGCAGAGCTCGCCGGAGTGCTCATTGTGACGTTTTTGTGCCTGAATGGCCTTCTGTGGT
>CAXTPQ010000080.1:0-1199 GCA_964246215.1 uncultured Terriglobus sp.
TCGTCAACGCGCCCGCGCCGCCTTCCTCCATGCCGCGCCCCGGCGGTTTGAGCCCACACCGTGCGCCCGCCGCGCCGGGGCCAACCACGGAGCAGGCACGCTTCGACTGGAATGCCGCCTCGCAGCTCAACGCGCGCTATCTTTTCGACAATTTCGTCATTGGCAGCGGCAACCAGTTTGCCCATGCCGCCTCCCTCGCCGTGGCAGAGCGGCCCTCCCGCGCCTACAATCCGCTCTTCGTCTACGGCGGCGTCGGCCTGGGCAAGACACACCTGATGCACGCCATCGGCCATGAAGTGAAGCGCCGCAACCCGAACTACAGCATCACCTACGTCTCCGGTGAAAAGTTCACCAACGAGATGATCGACTCGATGCGCAACAACCGGCAGACCGGCTTTCGCGACAAGTACCGCACCGTCGATCTCCTGCTCATTGATGACATCCAGTTCCTGGCCGGCAAGGAGCGCACGCAGGAAGAGTTCTTTCACACCTTCAACGCCCTGCACGAGAGCATGCGGCAGATTGTTATCGCCAGCGATCGCCCGCCGAAAGAATTAGCCGACTTTGAAGATCGTCTGCGCTCCCGTTTTGAATGGGGACTGATCGCGGACATTCAGCCGCCCGATCTCGAAACAAAGGTTGCCATCCTGCAAAAGAAAGCGGAAAGCGAACACACCGTTCTGCCCACTGATGTGGCCATGTTCATCGCCGGCAATGTCCGCACCAATGTCCGCGAGCTCGAGGGTGCCTTCATCCGGCTGCTGGCCTGGACTAGTCTGCACAATGTCGACATCACGCTCAGCACCGCGCAGCAGTGCCTCAAGCAGTTCATCGACACCCAGGTGCGCAAGGTCACAATCGAAGCCATCCAGCGCGCCACCGCCGAGCAGTTCGGCATGAAAGTGAGCGAGTTGAAGCAGAAAAACAATTCGCGCCAGATCGTGGTGCCACGCCAGATTGCCATGTACCTAGCAAAACAGCTTACAGAGGCCAGCCTGCCCGAAATCGGACGTCAGTTCGGCGGCAAACACCACACCACCGTCATGCACTCCATCGCAAAAATCGACGAGCAACGCCGCACCGACAAAGCCCTGAACTCCACGCTCAGCAAACTCACCGAGTCGCTTAGCTAAGAGGCGTACTTCCCTGCTTCCGCTCTCTGCCGCAGATTCATGGCTGCCAGGTTTCGAATCTCAGCG
>CAXTPQ010000080.1:1299-11180 GCA_964246215.1 uncultured Terriglobus sp.
GAAGCCGTATCCTGCGATGCTTCAGAACAGATAAAGGGCATGGCTGCGAGCCATGCCCCTTATCTGTTCTGTTATTTGTTTATGACTGATTCGCCGCCGCAGACGTTATGCCCTACCCGATGTCCTCGGACCAGTTCTCCAGGTAGCTCTTGAAGTCCGTCATGAACTTGCCGGCGTCGGAGCCGTCGATGATGCGATGATCGAAGCCCAGCGTGAAGCGCTGGATGGAGCGGATCGCAATCACGTCACCGCCGTCCTGATCCTGAATCACCAACGGCTCCTTGTTCAGCCCGCCAATCCCCAGAATCGCCACCTGCGGTTGATTGATCACCGGCGTGCCGAACTGCTCACCAAAGATGCCCGAGTTGGTCAGCGTGAAGGTGCCGCCGGCGACCTCATCGGGCGCGAGCTTCTTATTCCGGGCGCGGTCGGCAATGTCCACAATGCCGCGCGTGATGCCCAGGAAGTTTTTCTCCTCGGTCTGCTTGATCACCGGCACGATCAGGCCCCAGTCCAGTGCCACGGCGATGCCGATGTTCACGTTCTTGTTGTAGCGGATGTTGGAGCCTTCCACCGCCGCATTCACAATGGGGTGCTTGCGCAATGCGTAGATCGTGGCCCGCGTGATGAACGGCATGTACGTGAGCTTCACGCCGTTGCGCTGTTCGTACTTGGACTTTTCCTTTTCGCGAAGGCGGACGATGCGGGTCATGTCCACCTTGAAAACGGTGTGGACATGCGCGCTGGTCTGCTTGGACTCCACCATCCGTTTGGCGATAATGGAGCGCATCTTCGACATGGGCACGACTTCGCCGGGCATGGGCGTCGGCTCGGCCGCGGCCTTCTGCGGAGCCGTAGTAGCCGGGGCAGACTGTGCCGCGCTCGACTCAGGCTTGGCCGTGCTCACGGGCTGAGCTGCCGCAGCAGTGGAAACCTGCGCAATGGAGTGCGATGGCGTACCCGGCTGTGATGGTGCCGCGCTCCCGGCCTGTGCTGCTACGGTGCTCGTTGCGCTTTCACCGCTGGTGGCAGAAACTCCCGTGGATGACGCGGCTGTGCCCTTCCCACCGCCATTCAGGTAGCCAACAATGTCGTTCTTTGTGACGCGGCCGGCAAATCCGCTGCCACTGATGCCGGCGGCAGCCAAGTCGACGCCATTCTCCTTGGCGATCTTGCGGACCAACGGCGAGGAACGTGGCGATTCCGCAGCTGTGCTTGTGGGCATCGCTAACGAAGATGGCCCTGCAACGGAAAGCTCCTGCGAATGAGTGGCGGCTGCGTCCGTCGCCACGGCAGCCGGAGTCCGTGCGCCTGTGCCCGCCGCGGTGCCTGCTTCGGACGCAGAGCCTCCGATCAACGCAACCACCATATGGACGGAGACAGTCTGGCCTTCCTGCGCCCGGATTTCCGTCAACACGCCGGCAGCGGGTGAAGGGATTTCGGCATCCACCTTGTCCGTTGAAATCTCAAAGATCGGCTCGTCGCGCTGTACGGTGTCGCCCACCTTCTTCAGCCACTTCGTGATCGTGCCCTCCGTGATGGACTCCCCCATCTGCGGCATCAGGATCTCCATAGCAGGGCCGGCCTGCGGCAGTGCTGCAGGTGCGGTAGCCGCTGAACTGGAACTTGCCGATGCGGGTGCACCGTCGGCTTGGGCCGTGGGAGCCGGTGCCGCCGGGACATCCCGTGCCGCTTGGGCGCTTCCGCCTCCGATCACCGCGACGATCGTGTTGATCGCAACAGTTTCGCCCTCCTGCGCCTTGATCTCCGTGAGCACACCAGCGACGGGGGATGGAATCTCGGCGTCGACCTTGTCCGTCGAAATCTCAAAGAGCGGCTCGTCACGCTGTACGGTGTCGCCCACCTTCTTCAGCCACTTCGTGATCGTGCCCTCCGTGATGGACTCCCCCATCTGCGGCATGGGCACATCCGTGCCGGCGGCAGCCGGTGCCTCGACCTTGACAGCTTCCTGCTTCGGCATCTCGGAGCTGGCAGGGGTGGGGACAGCCGCCACCGGAGCACTTCCATTTCTGGAAGTGCCGTTCCCGGCACCGTTCGAAGCAGCGCTACCCGCTTCTTCAATTACCGCCACTACCGTGTTGATCGAAACCGTCTCGCCTTCTTTGGCTTTGGTCTCGCGCAGCACACCAGCGGTGGGCGACGGGATCTCCGCGTCCACCTTGTCAGTGGAAATCTCAAACAGCGGCTCATCACGCGCGATCGTGTCGCCGATCTGCTTCAGCCACTTGGTCAGGGTTCCTTCGGTGATGGACTCGCCCATCTGGGGCATCACTACGTCGGTCGGCATACGGGTCCTTTAACACGGTGCAATCTTTGAAGGTCAACAAGGGTTCTCTGCGGCACTCGGCGGCGGGTGCCGCAGTGCACTGGCATGTCGCCATCGATTATAGAGAGTCGATGCAACGATGTGCCGGCAGCTCGCCGCCGGCGTGTTCGTGCACTGTAGATGTCTTGTTTCCTGGAGCATTCAAGACGCTCATGAACGTATGGTGCTTACTCAGCGAATCGACTCGCGAGGACACGTCATCTCGACCGCAGCGAAGTGGAGAGACCTGCTGTTTCCCCGGCGAGTGGCATTGGCGTGGGTGAGCCTGAACCACCTCAGTTTCCTGCACAAAAACCACTGTCAGGCCGTCGGCACAGCCGAACTGCCAAGAACGCTTTCCAGCGACTCCGCCATCAGCATCTGCCGCTGAAATACCGCTCCAAAGCTGCGCGCCACCACATTGCGCGCCTGCTCCATCGTGGGTGGCAGTGCGGGAGGATCGTCCACCTCCAACTCCAGCGAGGTGTTGCCGCGGTCAGCAATGCCGCAAGGCACAATCCACTGGTAATCGCGCAGATCCGTTGTGACGTTGAGCGCAAAACCGTGCGATGTCACGCCACCGGAAACATGCACACCGATTGCCGCCAGCTTCTTCTCCTGCACACTGCCCCCGCCGACGGTCCAGACGCCGGTGCGCCCAGCAACGCGCTGCGCCGGCACGCCGAACTCCCGCACCGCCCGGATCAATACCTCTTCCAGCAGACGGACGTAATCCACCGGCCCCAGATGCGGCCCCTTTTTGCCCGGCAGGTCTCCACGCAAGTCCACGATGGGGTAGCCCACCAGTTGTCCCGGGCCGTGGTACGTCACGTCACCGCCACGGTTGATCTCATGAATCTCCACACTCCGTGCCCGCAGCAATTCATCACTCAGCAGCACATTCTCACGATGCGCATTGCGCCCCAGCGTCAACACCGGCGGATGCTCCAGCAGCACTAGCGTGTCCGCGATGCTGCCTGCCTTGCGCGCCGCCACCAGCTCGCGCTGAAGGCGCAGACCTTCGGCGTAAGAAGTGCGGCCAAGCTGGAGGAGATGAATGAAGCTCATCGAACCGCCCGGCGAGATTTGAGGGGATTGCGCCAGCGAAGCCCAGTAAAGCGCGAAAAGTCCGCATCGGCAGTAAAGAGGGTAGCGTTATGCTCAATCGCAAGTGCTGCCAGTTGTGCGTCCGTGACCATGGCACCATTCACAGGGCCGCTCCGAATACATTTCAGCAAGTGACCCAAGTGCCGTTCTGCCGTATGCACCACAAAGACTGAATCGACCTGAAGCCAGCTCTCCACGGCTGCAATCGCATCGTCCATACGCAGGCTTAAACGCTTCAGCCGGCGGTCCGTGGAGATCCGGAGAAAGGATGCAATAGAAAGCATCGGTATGCCAAATGGCTCACCGGAACTGAGCATTTCCTCGAGCCAGACGACCGCATCCTTATGGAAGATTGAGTCGGGATCATAGCTGTAGAGCAGCAGATTACTGTCGGTGAAGTTCACTGCCAATCAGGATCATCCAGCTTCTCGATAAAGGTGGAAACCTTGCTGTAATCCCAGGATCGCGGCAAACCCAGAGCAAAGGGTTTCACCCGGAACGGTCTCTTCTTCGGTGCCTTTAACTCGGCCTGCAAGCCAAGCCGCAGGTATTTATTGACAGCCTGCTTCAAAGGCTCTCCGGAAGCACGAAGACGCTGCCTCAACAGCGCATCCACATCATCGTCAATCGTTAGAGTCGTGCGCACATCATGATGCTTGCATCGCAGGCATCATGATGTCAAACAACGGAGAAATCAAAGCAGCTCGCGAAACTGCTCAATGGAAAGACCAGCACCCTTCACAAGGGTGCCCATCGTGAAGGGATTGATCGGGTTGTTGCGAGGGATCGTCACTGTATGAACGCCACGCTCAGAATGATGTGTTTGCTTTGACGTTTAATAACGAAGCCGATTTTCTGTAGCGCACGGATCGCTTGCTGGTGCTGAACCCCGGGAAGTGCGCCCAACTCAGGCTACCTGTACTTCCCGCACGAACGCTCCCTCATGCATCTCTTCCACAACCTCGACGTAATCCTTGATGGCGGAACGGATGTTCTCCAGGGCCTCCTCTCCCGTATTGCCTTGCGAAGCACAGCCCGGGAGCGCGGGGCAAAAAACCGCATAACCTTCGTCCGAATGACAGAACTACTTTGTATGCCATGTGGTCATCTCCTCCATCTGACTCGATATTGCTGCCGGATTATATTGAGCGCTGCAGGCCAGCCGCGCTCCGCTTCTACGCGTTCAGCGACATCCCTTTCACACTCGCAAAGCCATCCAGCAGGCTTTCGCTCAACGTGGGGTGAGCATGCTGCGTGAACATGAGCTCGTCAATCGTCATCTCCGATTCAATGGCAACCACTGCCTCGGCGATCAGCTCCGTCGCGTACGGGCCGATGATGTGCACGCCCAGCACTTCGCCATACGTCTCATCCGCGATCACCTTCACAAAGCCGTCATGCGCGTTCAGGATGGTGGCCTTTGAGTTGCCGGCCAGCGGGAATTTGCCCACCTTAATCTTCCAGCCTTTGTCCGAGGCCATCTCGCGCGCCTGCGATTCATTCAGACCGACGGAGCCAATCTGCGGCTCGCAGTACGTGCACGCCGGAATGCGGTTGCGCGTCACCGGCTTGTACGGCTTGCCCGCCATGTGCGCCGCGGCGACCGCTCCCGCCATGGACCCACCATGCGCCAGCAGCGGCAGCCCGGCGACAATGTCGCCAATGGCATAGATGCCCGGCTCCGCCGTTTCAAAGTGATCGTCCACCTTGATGGAGGTTCGGTCCATCTCGATCTTGGTCGATTCCAGATTCAGCCCGGCCGTGCGCGGCGCGCGTCCGATCGCGATCAGCACCTTGTCCGCTTCCAGGATGTTGTCCTTGCCGTCGCTCGTCTTGAAGTGGACGTTCACGCCATCGGCCGTCTTCTCGATCTTGTCCATCTTGGCCGAGACGTGGCAGGTAATGCCCTTCTTCTTGTACTGGCGCAGGAATTCTTTCGAGACCTCCGCGTCCTCGGCGGGCACCACGCGGTCGGCCATCTCGATGATCGTGACCGGCACGTTGAAGCTGTTGAAGACGCTGGCGAACTCGACGCCAACGGCACCGGAGCCGATAACCGCGAGTGACTTCGGCATTTTGTCGAGCGACAGAATTTCAATGTTGGTCAGGATTTTGTCATCCGGCTGGTAGCCCGGGATCATGCGTGCGTCAGAGCCCGTGGCCAGCACCACCTTCTTCGCCGTGACTTCGGACTTTTGCCCATCGTTCTCGATGGCAACAGTGAAGACGCCGTTCTTTGCGCCGCCGGTAAGCGTGCCCCGCCCGCGGCAGAGCGTGACCTTGTTCTTCTTCACCAGAAACTTGAGGCCGTTGGTGTGCTTGTCAATGATCTCGTTCTTGCGCTTCAGCACCTGCGGCCAATTGATGGTGCCGCCGGCAATGCCATCAATGCCGTACATGCCGCCTTCCCTGGCATGATCAAAAATCTCCGCGGAAAAGAGCATCGCCTTGGTGGGCACACAGCCAACGTGCAGGCAGGTGCCGCCCAGCTTATCGCTCTGCTCAATCAGCGCGACTTTCAACCCATACTGGCCCGCGCGAAACGCGCACGAATAGCCCGCCGGACCACCACCGATTACGGCGACATCGTATACCTGATCTGCCACGAAACTCATCCCCCACGGCGGCCGGCTGATTGCTCGCAAACAGCCCCGCCCGGCGCTGACCTTGGCCCTGCGCCTCTCCTTGAAGTTTACGCTTTTCCGTCGATTCCCCGCGCGTTTATAGACTTTTGCGCGATACTACCGCCATGGCCACCGCAGTGCACATCTCCGTCAACGACTACCTGGCCACCAGCTATCGGCCCGACTGCGATTACGTGGACGGAGAGGTGCAGGAGAGACACTTGGGATCTAAACCGCATGCATTGTTGCAATCTCTTCTGGTGCAGTGGTTTGACAGCAGATTTGAAGAATTTGGCTGTACAGCCCTGCCTGAAATGCGCGTGAAAGTCGCCCGGGAACGCGTGAGAATACCGGATGTCTGCGTACTGAACGCAGATGCACCGCATGAAGAGAACGCTTTCTTGGAGACGGCTCCGCTCGTTTGCATTGAGGTGCTTTCCCCCGAAGACCGCCTTCCGCGGCTTCAGGAACGCATTGACGACTTTGTTCGTATGGGCGTTGCGAATGTGTGGGTGTTTGATCCGGTTTCACATCAGCTATGGGTTGCAGATGATGGGAGCTTTCGCCCGTTCACGGCAAATGTCCTTCCCGTTCGTGGCCTGCCGCTCGCACTGGATCTCCGGGAGCTTTTCGTCACCCTCGAAAAGCGTTTACGGCCTTTCCGCGAGTAGCTGCAAACCGCAACACCAGAGAAATTTGCACGTCCTTTGGAGCTTACCTTGTCAGTGCCGGCAGGCCTCACTTCTTCAGCGGCGTGCGTGCAAAGTAGTACAGCGCAAAGGCCAGCAGCCCAAACATCACAATCGCCACAGGATCGTGGTGCAGCAGGTTTGTTTCGGCAAAGCGCGGCAGCTGCCAGTGCCCGCCGCGCTGCTCGGAGATGCCCTCCAGCAGCTTGATGCCGACACCCAGCAGACCCACAATGCCGCCGGCCGCAATCAGGCCGGAGGCGAAGAGGGAGCCAGGCGAAATTTCGTCACTGTCGAGATCGGTCAAAGGCTCATTGCCGGCCGGTCCTTTATTGCCGCCACCCTCCTCCGTCACGCTTGCCGCAGGATCCAGCGGCTCGCCGCCTGCCGCAAAGGCCAGGTTGCCGGGCATCTCTCGCAGCATCCTGTCCATGTCGAGCGAGCCGTCCGCTTCTGCCTCCGCCACAAACACGCCCGCGCCCAGCGGCTCACCTTTGACGAACTCGCGCGCCATCGCCTTCCGCTCGCGCAATGACGCGTCCCGCTCACGCGCCTTCGCTACTGCCAGGTCCGCCAGCCAGCGCACCGCGCCGCCCGCAAAGATGGCCAGCGTCGTTGCAATCGAAAGATAAGCCCCTACCGCAAAGGTGAGCGAGCGCACGCCCAGCAGTTCCACCGCGACGATCAGCGCCACGCCCAGCAGCACCAGCGACCACGGCAGCTTGCGCGACAGAATGCCGTTGATCACCGTGGCCATGAGCCGGCCCTGTGGTGCCGCCGCCTTCTCGCTGCCAATGCCTTGAATCCACTGAATCTCCAGCCGCCCCGTCGCGGGATCCAGCAGATACTTACCGTCTTCCAGCGTGGCCGAGCCGATGGCGTTCACCAGGTGGTAGCGCGTGGCATCGTTGATCTCCGTTGTTCCGATGGCGGCTCTGCCCGCCGGCAGGGCGGAGCCGAAAGACGACTCCGCCGCGGCGGCACCCGTAGCCCGCTGAGTGAGCCGGATGTGCGCCTGCGAAAACGGTCCCATGTCGTGCACGCCCTCGGGCAGAGCCGCCGGGTTCAATTGCACCACCCGCGCCATGGGCCGGAACTCGGCCAGGCCCGTGTTCATCAGGTTCAGCGTCAACCCGATCGAAAACACACTCACAATTACGCCGATCATGATGGCCAGCTGCGTCTTCCAGGGCGTCGCCCCGATCAGGTAGCCGGTCTTCAGGTCCTGCGCGCAATCGCCCGCGTTGCTGGCCGCAATGCAGACCACGCCGCCGATGGTGATGGCCAGCGCACTGAAGGCCGGAGCCGTCCAGCCCTTCACCAGAAAGATTGCGGCGGTGGCCATGAGCGTGGCGATCGTCATGCCGCTCACCGGGCTGGCCGACGACCCCACGATGCCCACAATGCGCGCCGACACCGTGACAAACAGAAAGCCAAAGACCACGATCAGCAACGCGGCCGCGAGGTTCGCGAAAACACCCACCTGCGCTCCGGGAACGGGCTTGAACTCCAGAAATGCCCACATCATTGCCACCAGCAACGCTGAGCCACCAAAGACCACGGAGTTTGGCAAGTCATGCGCGGTGCGCGGAACCTTCGTGAGAAATTCCGAACGCCCTCCAGCAACAGTAATGACCTTGGGTGCCCCATGTCCCGTCTCTGGGACAAGGGTTCCGTAGCTTCCCCGACTTCCGGATCCAGGCTCCCCATCCAGACCATCTCGACCCAGCAAATCCGCTGCAATCCCCGGCTCCGAACCCACCTTTTCCGATTGAGCCGCCAAGGATGAGCGTCCCGCCTTATCTTCGGCATGAAAGCGGTTTGCTGTTCCCTGTTCCCTATTCCCTGTTCCCCCCAACTCACTCCCCTGCTTCTTCGCGCGCAACGACCCCGTCAACGCGCTCACGATCGTCGGCAGCGTGCGCAACAGCGTCAGCAATCCCGCAGCAGCTACCGCGCCCGCACCCATGGGCCGGATGTACGTCCGCCACAGATCACTCGGCCCCATGTCATGGATTGGCACCGTGCCGGGGTACAGCGGCCCCGGCAGATGCGAGCCGAAGAAGTAAATAGCGGGCATGAGCACCAGCCAGCTGAACGCGCCACCTGCCAGCATCACGCCCGAAACGCGAATGCCGATAATGTAGCCCACGCCCAGGTACTCCGGCGTCACGTCCGCGCGGATCGCGCCACCCTTCAGCAGGTGCTGCTCGCCCATGTCCGGCGACCAGTTTGGCTGCGCCGGCCACAACCCAAAAAGATTCTCATTCTGAAAGAGCGTGTACAGCGACCCTAGCCCCAGACCCAGAAAGACCCGCGAAGCAAACGAGCCGCCACGCTCCCCCGCCATCAGCACATCCGCGCACGCCGTGCCCTCGGGATAGAGCAGCGTCCCATGCTCCTCCACGATCAGCTGCCGCCGCAGTGGAATCATGAACAGCACGCCCAGCCATCCACCAAACAGCGCCAGCGCAAAGATGCGCGCATACTCCAGATCGAAGCCGAGAAAAATGAGCGCCGGCAGAGTAAAAATCACTCCCGAGGCAATCGACTGCCCGGCGTTCCCAGTCGTCTGGACGATGTTGTTCTCCAGAATTGACGCACGCCCCAGCACCCGCAGGATTGAAATCGACAACACCGAAATCGGGATGGACGCAGCCACCGTCAAACCCGCACGCAACCCCACATACACCGTCACCGCACCAAAGATCACGCCAAAGACCGCGCCGATCAAAATGGCCCGAAGGGTCAGTTCCGGGCGCGTCTCGGATGAGGGAATAAGAGGTCGAAAAGCGGTATGCGGCTTGGGTGCGGGAACGGTGCTGGTCGCCATCGATGGAACGATCCTCCACGCGGCTGCTTGCGTGTGAAAACACAGCCTGCGAGTGGAGCGAGTGTACCAGCGCGGCTCTCTCCCATGCCCGCATCACACATGAAACATAACCCTGACTTCATCATTTCGACCTGAGAAAACACAGCTTCATCATGCACGAAGCATAGCCCCAAACCTCGTCATTTCGACGAAGAAGGTACAGCTTCATCGCGCCTTCGCAGTGGAGAAACCTGCTTCCTTCGGATGGTTTCTGCACCTTCGAGCAAACAGCAACTTTCTCCGCTGCAGCCGCACACGACTCA
>CAXTPQ010000081.1:0-9208 GCA_964246215.1 uncultured Terriglobus sp.
CCAGTGGGTGGAGCCGTCTTCCTGCCAGAAGAACTGCACCTGAATGCGGCCCATTTTCTTGGGGTCATTGTGCGCCGTGACGCCATTCCTAGGCTCTCGGTGACTTCTTGCCAATGTGGATTGCCGATTTTTTGCAGCAGGCCTTTCTGACTCTGAAGCGCAAGCCTGGTTCGCTGGTGAATGACGTCGGCTCATGCCTGGCGATGTGCTAAGCAATTGAGTAGTTAGCTTGTTCGTCCCGAATATCGATTTGCAACAAAGTCGGCGTTTAGATCTGATTGCGCCGGAGCAGCAACACACCCTTTTCGCCAGGACTCTCTCGCAGGTAGGCGGTCGCGCCACAAAGCCAACGGTCTAGATCATCGTCGCTGGCCTGCTCTGCGATGGCTGGGGTGAGCAGCGGTAAATAGAATCGCTCCCGCTGAAAGAGCGGATCAGTCACGCTTGGTTGATAAACAGCCTTCGTTTGTCGTGCCCAGTTGATGTGCGCCGCGCCGGGAAACCACAGTTGCAGTACGAGTCCCGTACCAAAAAGCGTAGTCACAGCATGGG
This sequence comes from uncultured Terriglobus sp., assembly GCA_964246215.1. GTDB lineage: Bacteria > Acidobacteriota > Terriglobia > Terriglobales > Acidobacteriaceae > Terriglobus. The sequence goes on from CAXTPQ010000081.1 coordinate 553, forward strand.
ATGCCGCGTCCGCTCCCCCGCTTACTTGAACAACGGGATATGAGGACAGTGGCGGTTCCTCGCCCGCCAAACCCGCAGCGGCGATGTCCATGGCGATCGCCTCTGTGAGTCGTTGCGGTGGCCTGCCACCAGGGACTAAACCAATCCCGTTTACCGGTAGCCACCGTTGAATGTTGCCGCCATAGGCAGCTCCGGCCGGACTATCCCCAAGCTTCCATACTTGGAGGAAAACCTCGCTCTTCTGCGGTATCTGCAGCCACTGAACGATATGAGCGTACCGCGGTTGCGCTTCACCCAAGGGAAGGGTCGAGAGCAGACGGCATGCCCATTGGCTTTCCGGCAGACGAGCCAAAGGCCGTGAAACCTGCAGAAGCTCACTGTCATTCATGCGACACCGCGCGGAGTGACATACTCCAAGCAATCCCGGCGCATGGAGGCAAGTGTTTCCCGCACGGCGCCTACATGCTCCAGTTTGAAGGCGAGCAGGATTCCAGCATCTTCGACCGACTCACGGCAATACACGTCAAAGAGTGAGAACCAATCAAGACGCATATCTGCGGTCGCCTGAACCAGGTGGTGGCTGCTTAGAGCCGGCAGTACGAACGCGACACTCTTCAGATCTAGCTCCGGCTCTAAGCCGAGACCGAAGATCTGCTTGCTGCGGGGCAAGAATTTGTCCTGCAACGCCATCGCACCGGCAACCATCGCGTCGACATCCATGTGCTGAAACATGGGAACCGCGGCCTTGAAACGCGGCGAGAAAGGCAGGCGTGGGCTCACCGTGTTTGGATCCGGGGGCAGGAATAGCATGCACATGCCGCCATAGCCCCAGAATAAGTCGCGCTGCTGCTCGGGGCTTTTGTGCTGGAACCAGATCGCATAATCAGAGGTCCACCTCGAGAAGTCGAACTTCTGGTTTTCTGCAAGCTCCTTCCGGACCGTTTCTACGTCGGCTTTGCCCTGGAGCAGTTCGCCAGGTCGGCGACTCAACCCCGGCATGACTTGGGCTTGCATGCTATACCGACTGAAGGTGTCCGCCAACGGTCCGCTTGCAACGGAAAACTGCAGAAAAATCTCTTCGCGCAGATGTCCATCTCCGGTCAGGAGGGCGGACAGACGGCGCAGGAACTCGAGCAACCAGACTCTCTCTGCGTTTCGAAGCGGAAATGTAGATACGCCGAGCCAGAGAACGTGCATATCTTGGATGCCTGATGCTTCGAGCCACGGCTTAAACCCCTCATCCGGCAGATTCGTCAGGCGCCTCATGGTCCGTTCCGTGATGTCCGGTGTCATGAGATGGGTGTGGATGCGGCGAAGTTCGGCAGGGCGTTCAGAGCATATTTAATCCGCAATAAGAGAAATCCCAAACTCAGGTCCATGCCTTCTGCTTTGGAGGTAATTGCATCCATCTTGCCGGCGATCAGGTGGTTGGTCTGCTCAAACATCTTGGCTTCAATCTTCACATTTTCCAGTGCCAAGCCGAACGCCTTGGTCTCAAAGGCGGACACCAAGGTTTCGATGTTGAAGAAGCCGTATTCCCAGCAAAAATGCTTATACTCGAATTTCTCGCGGGGCTCATGGATTTCGCGATGAGTTGAATAGGTTTCGCTGTTCGCACCATCTACCCAAAGCTGCCGTTCACCTTGCACTTGCATTTTATCCAGGACGCCAATCATGATGTCGCGGCCCTGCTTGATGGTAATGGTGGCGGTCTGCTCGACATCTTCGGTGCGCTTGCCCTGAATTGTGAGCGCGTCGTCCTGCAGGATGTCGGTCTGCCGATGCTGGTAAATGAGCTCGCGCAGATCACCATGAACCACTTTGCCGTCGGTGCAATCGGACACTCCGGAGAGGGCGGATTGTTGGTCGATTGCAGCCGCGTTCAGGCGCTTCCAGTCAGGCGGTTGCTTGTCTTCATCACCCTTGTGACTGCGGGTTTCCGTCTGGAGTTCCGGAGTAAAGGCCATGTGTTTTCCTTTCTTAGCTACTGCTGCAGCAACTTGCAGCTTTGCTGGTAATCCGAACGGCTGCCCCGACGAAGCCTGCCTTGCAGAGCGCGGCCCGTTCCTTTGTAGAGCGTTTGAAATTCACCCTCACGTAGCGCACTAAAGATACGTCCTGATTCCGACGAGTTTTGCGTCACGATGGTGATGCCAAGGGAATCGGCGCTGACGGTTTGAGTTTGCCCTATTCTAAACTCCTGCTCTGACATGCCAGAGCAAATGCGCACCGACCCGGCCAACGTGGGGCGGAATATCTGAAGTGGATTGACAGACGTTTCCAGCAACAGTGCAGTACCTTTACCGGCACCACTCTCATCGGCGAGAACCCCCACCCAGGGACCTGTGACCGGCCGGAGGAACGAAGCTCGGCTTACATATAGGTAGCCGCCAACGACAAGGAAGAACAGCGCGATTAAACCCATGTAGATCAGTAAGCTGGTCAGCAATCCACCTGCACTCACGCCGTGGTCTCCGTATTTCGCGACGAATTTCTGCTCCGCAGGTGTGCCATGCTGTTCAAACCACTGTTTCTGTTCCGGTTGCACCGCTCAGCCTCCCACTTCCCGGGTAAACATCTTTGCGATGATGTGCACGCGACCCTTAGGTGCGTTGAGCAGGATGTCACCCGAAGAACTGAGGGCGATTTGCGGCCGGCCGGTGGCGCTGTGACTTTCCGAGATGGTGAAGGTGTTTTCGTTGGGAGTTGCAATGGTGATGGCTTCTGAACCGGCATTATCCACGATGTGAATACGGTTTCCTGCCTTCGTGTAAATACGCTTCACATTGTTATCTTCTATGTCTGAACCAGCGTAGTAGCCGTTGCGCGGGGCTTGCTGGATACCGTTCCACATGGAGCCGAGGATGACGGGGCGCTCGGGGTCTCCGTCTTCAAAGGCGACGGCGACTTCGTCGCCGATTTCGGGCATAAACATGAAGCCGCGGTCGGGGCCGGCGTGGGGGCTGGTGGCGCGGGCCCAGTGGGTGGAGCCATCTTCCTGCCAAAAGAACTGCACCTGAATGCGGCCCATTTTCTTGACGCGCGATCGGGCCTGACAAGAGTGGCCCGAAGCGCCTGTTGACTTCTCGTGTTTCAGATGCTTTGGTGGATCGCTAGAATTCTGTTTATCACTAATTCTGTTACGGCAGTTCTTGCCACAATGAGAACTCCCTTATCTTCAACGCTTTCCCGCATGTATATCTCAGCTCCGCAAAGCCACGTAGATAGCTGATCGTCCGAATTGGCAGCTAACACACCCGCACAATCCAGCAAAGGAATAAGAAATATTGGCTCGGGAGCACCGGCTGATCTTAAACGTGAACTAAACTCTGCAGTGGCTTTCGAGGCGACCGTCTTGATACCCAGCTCGGAAAAGAGTTGGATTTGTACGCCAAAGCCGCGCATCAGCGATGCTGCTCGCAGCTTTTCACTATTATTTGCACCCACCAACAGTAATTTTGTCATGGGCAGTTCAGGTTCCTCGCCCTTGAAGACTGCAGCAGCCGCATTCACCATCATTTCTTCTGTCCAACCATCAGTTTGATTCCGGTGCGGCCAGATACCGTTACCCACCTGCAACTGCCAATCTTTGACATTTCCGGAAATGATATTCGCGCCTGAAAGGGATGAAAGATTCCAAGTCTGAAACAGGAGATGGTGCCGCATATTTAGATCGATTGTGAACAATCTAGTGATCTCGCCGCAAAGCTTCTGTAACGGAGCGCGTGCCTTTTCAACTAATGGCAGTGTTTCCGTTGTAAGCAGAAGCCCCTGCCACTCCTTCAGCCCCGGCAATGCGAGAATTTTGAATGCCGGTACCTGCGCAGATTCCATTTCCATGCTCAACGTTGTTCTCCATAGCCATAGCCGTCTGCTTTCATCGATTCGAGAACCTGATGAAAATCTTCTTCATAGACTTTATTCTGAAAAGCAAGGAGTATACCTTTGTCGTCGGGACTCTCATTGATATAGACATCGATGAAGCTGAACCACTCCTTGCGCAGATGTGGAGAAGCCGCAAAGAAGTGAGAGCTATTCAGCAAGGGCATGATGAAGCTAATTCCCATGTATTCAACGCTGTCCTCAAGACCTTCACCAAACATCAATTTGCTTTTTTCCAGAAAGGAGTCTTGCATAAGGAAAGATGAGGTTATTCTGCCATCTACGTCCATTTTCTGAAAAACGGGCATAGATGCACGCAGTGCTGGCGTAAAAGGCAAATCCGGCACTTTGATCTTCGGATCTGGTGGCAATAGCACATAGGTCGTCTTACCTGTTCCAAAGAATAGTTCCAGTTGTTCCCGCTTTTCAGGATGAATCAACCAGATAAGGTAATCTCCCACCCAGTCTCTATAATCGAAAGGCTTGCCAGAGGCTGCGAATTCCTTCAGATCTTCTTCAGAAGGAAAGGCAGGGAGGTCCGTGTTCGGCGATCTTCCCAATCCAATCATCTTTGTACAGCGGAACGCATAACGCTTGTACGTGTCGATCAATTCTCCGGCAAGCATCTTGTAAGCAATAAAGAACTCGCCGCGCAACTTGTGCCGTCCCTTGAGTTGTGTGGTGAAGCGAAGAAGGAATTCGATCAGCCAACTTCTCTCATCATGTGGAAGGGGGAAAGTAGAGACTGGGAGCCAATATAGGCGAGTGTCCGGTAGCTGTAGTTCGTCTGCGCAAATCCAGGGTATGTCGTTGGAAGGTTGTGATAAGCGATTTCGCTTATTGCCGGGCTTACCGGCGAGATCAGGACTCATGCAAGTCTCCCGTACACCAGTACACCACGAAGGACATTATCTAAGCGGTGTCCCTAGACCGACGTCAGGTGCACCATTTAGGCGTCCTACAATGGCCAGTTCGAGTGCCGCAGCCAGAAGCAGGATCCGCAGTTGCACTTTCATCGCCTTGTTGATATCCGAAGCTGTGACGGTCCTTGTTTCAGCGCCGATTAATTCGACGTCGATGCCATGCACGTCCGCCTCAGAGAGATGAATGTCAAGCACGAAAGTAGCCATATCCAGCTTCAGCGCGGAGAAGCCGCGTTCAAATTGCTTCCATTCGAACTCTTCAGGAGCTGTGACCTCGTGCTTGCCAACAAATTGATGAGTACTCTTACCAAGAACAAAAGTATCCTGGCGATTGTTCACTGAGAAGTCATCATCATGGCCAACAGTTAATCTGCGGTCGGCACTGTAGACGAACGTTGCATTGCCAGTAGTTTCTTCCCGTTGAATTCCCTGGATGAATTGAAAGTCGTCACCGTCGATGTAGTTAAAGCGCTTCTGTAGATAGTGGTAAACGGAATCCCCACGAACTACATGCTGGTGAACTCCCGGTTTTAGGCCGGCCAAGGCAATCGTCTGGTCCATGTTTTTCGGGCCTAGTAGCTTGAAAGCACGCTCGGCATTTTCTATTTCATAAGCATTCTTACCAGTTACGGTTTTTATGACAGATGTGAAAACGCCATCCTTACTAAGGGGGTGCCGAAACGAATCGAACGTCTCCACAGCAGAATCCTTAATGTTACCAAGTACGTTTTTTCCATCGGCGGACGGTTCTGCGTATTCCCGTGTTGCCTCTTGCTCAACTGCACGCTCAGGCTCTGCTTTACTGCCTTCACCCATCCCGGCTCTCCCTTCTCGGCTCTTCTACCAGTAGCGTAATCCTGACCGACCACTAAGCGCACGAAACGATCGGTCAGCGAAGGCTGAACTTAGGTTGTTTTGTTCGAATCATCGGACGATTTGCTACACAAAGTTCGAAACTCGGCATCTGTACCGGGATGTAGGACTCCGCGGAATGTTAGGCCCCAGTGATCCAGTTGAGAAATGGTTAAGCTTTTCTTAGCAAGTTGTCCACGCACTCTCGCGTCCGTGAGCATCGGGTCCGTGATCAGAGAAAATGATACATATCCATTAGGTTCGGGACTAAAGCGGCTAATCTTGATTGCTCTGGTTTTGGTTTCGCCCAGAATACATAGTTCACCGGTGCCACCGTAGTCTCCCATAAAGCCATCGGTGACGACGAGCTTGAATTGTATGGCTGCCTGAGTATGAGGTCCTGGAGTTTCTCCCATCAACGATGGAACATAACCACCAAGCAGATCGAGACGTCCGACCCATTCCCCGGCCGGGGTGTTGGCCGGAGGCGCCTCAACTCCGAAAAGGAAAGCCTTCGCCGAAGAAAACGCAAGCCAAAGAGCGAACGCAATACAAATCACAATAATCAAGCTTTTCAGCATCTTACCCCGTTAGTCGAGTGCCGCTGGTTAACCAATGTCCTTCGAATAAAACTTGGATTCGATGTGCACACGGCCATTCGGTGCGTGCAGTACGATATCGCCCGTTCTTGACTCAAGCGTGATGTTAGTTCTGCCGGTCATGTCTGACTGCTCCGTTAGCCGGATCACATTGTGGTTGGGCGTGGCGATCGAAATCGTCTCTACCCCGGGTTTGTCGGAAATCTGTATGCGGTTACCGCTGCGAGTCATGATGCGCTTGACGGAGTTGTCCGTTACATCTTCACCGCGAAAGGCTGCCCTGGGCTGCTGGTGGACCCCGTTCCACAACGAACCGAGGATGACGGGGCGTTCGGGGTCGCCGTCTTCAAAGGCTACGGCGACTTCGTCACCGACTTCGGGCATGAACATGAAGCCTCGGTCAGGGCCGGCGTGGGGGCTGGTGGCGCGGGCCCAGTGGGTGGAGCCATCTTCCTGCCAAAAGAACTGCACCTGAATGCGGCCCATCTTCTTGGGGTCGTTGTGCGCGGTGACGCGGGCGGGGACGATGCCACTCCAGGTGCGCAGGGTAGGTTCTTCGGCCTGGCGGTACACTTTCCACGGCGTGCAGACAAAAGTGTTGAGATAGCCGCCGTCGCTCCACTCGTGTATCACCTCAATAAGTCCATAAATGCCCGCCGCACCGCTCAGGTTACCGGTCAATGCGACGGTGTTGCCGGCCTTCAACTGCATGTTGCGGCTGGTTCCAGTTCCTGTCACGGCAGAGCCGATTGCTCGATCGCTTTCGTCCTTGAGTGTGGTTTCGAACTCAGCATTAGTTTGCACACGCGCGCGCACAGCCGTTCGCTGCGGAGGAAAGAGTGTTAAGGCCGCCTGCTTGACTGCACCTACAAGCGCGGCGGCCGAATCGTAGAACTCCGGATCTCTGTTCACGGAAAGGTAGGTCTGGCTTTGCATTGCGTGAAAGTCGTAGTGCGAACCCTGAAAGTTGCCCGGCCGCACGGTGGCACCGAGGGAGAACGACATCAGGTCGCCGCCGACCTCTCCACGCCAGTTCAGGCTTGTTCCGGGCTGAAAGCTATTCAGTACCTCGAAACCTTCCGCAGTTGGCCGAAGCCACGCCTTGTAGTCATCCACGACGCGGTCCAGAAAGCTGAAGTCGGTTTCAGCATACTGCACATAGTTCAACGGGCGCATTGCCCCCACGCCTATGGAGGCAGAGCCACCCATCCGCGCGGCCATTTGGCTCGCGATGTCCTGAAGCGTGGTCGCATAGTAGTACTGCTTATGTTTTGACTGGTCCATCAGCCAGGTTTTGGAGTATGCCGTCACAGAAGCTGTGTAGGTTCCTGAAGCGGCATAGCTCAGGTTCACGCCAACAATGAAGCCTGCAAAGTGTGGATGAACGGTGCCGTCCTGATCCTGGCTGCCAATGCTGATTGATTTACCTACCCACTCTTCGACCGGTGTCGGCGAGCCAGCCAGCCGGACGCAGGTAAACATGGCGACCCAGTGCGCGTTCAATCGCTGATGCACGGTGCAACTCGTTATTCGGTCGCTCGCCAGGGCCTTTCCCTCGATCGCGACCTCAGGATATTGATTCATGCACCAAACTCCTTCATCAACCTAAGCTAACGCATTTGCGGGTCCTGATATGCAAGGTAGAAATAAAAAGCGCAGTTCCTGTCAGCCATGCGGCATCAAGCCAGAATAACCAGCGCAGCTTGGGCCAGACCACCCTGGGCCAGCGACCGATGAGGGAAAGCCTGAAAAGCGGCCCGGTTAGCAGAGGCGCTGCGGGCTCGTTCGTCGGCTTCCAACGGGAAGAAAGGTAGATTCCCCGGAGAACATTGAGCATCGGAGCTAAGATTAGATTGTGTCAAGGGGATAGTGGCCGAACTGAATGCGCTCCTCCATGAAATAGATGACTTGAAGAACGACGAGCATTACGGCTGCCGCGACACTACCACAGCGTAAGCCGCTCGCGCCCAGGACGAAAAGCGAACGATCTGCACCAACACCTGCACGGCATCCCGCGTTAGACGGCGTTATTCGCCATCAGATATGCGTCAAAAGCCCTTGTACGTATTGAAGAGCGCCAGCGCCATGAAGATGCGAAAGTCCAGCAATCTTACCCTCTGCACGTCGTCGTCGCTATTAACGATGGGCCAAAGAAAGAGGTTATGGATAAAATAGGTTTGCTGCCGCATACGGAGCGCGTCGTCATCGTCTTGCATCCGTCCTCCGGATGGCAACTCCTCGTATTTGCCTCCCTAAGGGGTGAATTGAGCTCTGCCGGTTTCAGTTCATACGCTCATGCAAATTTTTGAGTCCCGCACTGGTTTGGTGGTCAATTCAAAGCTATCTCAGCTACCGCACTTGCGGATCCTGATATGCAAGATAGAAATAGAAGAGAAAAGG
>CAXTPQ010000082.1:0-4525 GCA_964246215.1 uncultured Terriglobus sp.
ACTGTGTCGTCGTTCAGATTCACGTGCGTCACCTCCACCGAGCCCGCATCCAGCGATTCCGGATCGACCGCGTAATTGTGGTTCTGTGACGTAATTTCAACCTTGCCCGTCTCGAGATTCTTGATCGGGTGGTTCGCTCCGTGATGCCCAAACTTCAGCTTGTACGTCCTGCCGCCGAGCGCCAGCCCAAAGATCTGGTGGCCCAGGCAGATGCCGAACATGGGTGTTTTGCCGGCCAGCTCGCGCACATTCTGCCGCGCATACTCCAGCGGCTCCGGATCACCGGGCCCATTGGAGAAGAAGACACCGTCCGGGTTCATGGCCAGCACCTCGGCAGCGGAGGTCTGTGCTGGCACCACGGTCACGCGGCAGTTCTCCCGCGTCAGCATGCGCAGGATGTTCTGCTTGATGCCAAAGTCATACGCCACCACGTGCATCGGCCGGTGCGCCGCCGGATCATTGGCCGGCAGGTACCTGTCACCCGTCTCATTGCGTGCATCCGCAGAGGAGAACTCATAGCTCTCCTTCGTGGACACAGCACTGGCCAGGTCCGTCCCATCCATCCTCCGGATGGAACGCGCCTTCTCCACCAGCCTGTCGACGTCCGTGTCCAGCGTCGACACCACGCCGCGCATCACGCCGTTGTTGCGCAGATGACGCACGATCGCACGCGTGTCCACATCGGCGACCACGGGCACGTCGTTCTTTTCCAGGTACTCGTCCGTTACCTGCGTCGAACGCCAGTTAGATGAAATTGGTGAGAACTCACGCGTGACCAAGCCTTCAATGTAGGGACGCTGTCCCTCATCATCGTTCGGCGTCGTGCCGTAATTCCCAATCTGCGGATTGGTAAGAACCACAATCTGCCCGGCGTAGGAAGGATCCGTAAAGATCTCCTGATAACCGGTAAGGGCCGTGTTGAAAACGACTTCACCGGCCCGCTCGGCGGGAGCACCGAAGCCTTTGCCCCGAAAGACGCGCCCATCTTCGAGCGCCAGTATGGCCTGCCGTGCAGGGTTGGCTTGCATTGCCTCTCCAAAGGAGTGGATTCAATCGATTCTAGCAGCCGATGCAGGCCCGGCTTGAGCAAAGACATCAAGCGGCTTCAGTCGATCTCGACCAATACATCCTGGTCCTCCAGCCGCAGTGCGTACACCTTCACCTGACTCCGCTCTTCCAGGCATTCCCCACTTTTCAGATCAAACGCCCATGCATGCCAGGGACATACTACTTTGCCGTCCTCCAGCCATCCTTCACTCAGCGGGCCGCCCCGGTGCGGGCACAAATTGTCCACAGCCGCAAGCTTCCCCTGGCTATTGGCAATGCAAAGCGCCACGCCCTGCGGTGCAAACTCTGCCACGTTTCCCGGCGCGGGAGCCTCGCCCACACCGCACAACCGTACCCACTGCCCCATCCCGCTCTCCTGTGTCCTGTTCTCTACTCAATTGCACCACAGATCGCCCAGCACCACGGCGAAGGCCATGCATGCTACGTTGGGCTGATGGCCACACCTCGCCGCCAAGCCGATAAACCTCAACGCAACTCGCCACAGGCGAAACGTCCTGTCACGTACAACCGGAACGATCCGAACTTTCAAACGGTCGACCCCAAGTTCCTGTTGCGCGCGCTTCCGGCCGTGATTGCCGCGGCATTCTTTTGCGCTTACCTGGCCATGTGCGTACTTTTCTGGTTGGGTTCGTGGCAGCTTGCGCTTCATCCCACGCACACCGGCACGGCCGGCACCGGGCTCGGTGCCGAACTCATCCGCTTTGGACCGGATGCGGCAGGCCAGCCACAGTTGCTGGGCGAATTCCTGCCGGCAGTTGCGGGTTCCGCTAAAAATTACACAACCGTGCTTTATCTTCGGCCCGGCGATGGCCGGCTCGACTTCGCAGATGCTTCCCTTCTCCGGCTTCTGCATGATCTGGGGCTGAATGTCTTCAGCTTCGACTACCGGGGCATGGGCCGCTCCGGCGAGAAGCAGCACCCCAGCGAACCTCGCATGCAGCAGGATGCGGCGTCCGCGTGGACTTACCTGACCGGCCTGCGCGGCATGGCGCCCGGGCAGATCGTCATCTACGGTGCGGGCGTCGGTGCGTCGCTTGCGGTGCACCTTGCCGCCGAACACTCCGATGCAGCCGCGCTCGTCCTCCGCAACGCCAACGCAGACGTACTGGGGACGGTGCTCCGTGAGCCCCGCAGCAGATTCTTTCCCGTACGGCTGCTGTTTCACGATCGCTTCCCACTTGTTGGCTTGCACACGCTTGTGATGCCGAAGCTCCTGCTGGATGTCGGCCCTGACAATCAAGGACCGGAAGAACACGCCCGTCAGGCAGCGTATCGTTCCGCAGGAGACCCCAAGATGCTGGTGGAACTGCCGAAGAGCGATCCAGCGACAGAGGGGGAAGCACTCAAGCGTTTCCTGCAGAGCCAGACAAAGCTCATGCCGGTACCGCTGTTGACGCCGCAGCTTCCCGCTTCGAAGTAGATCAGTGCCGATGAAAAGCTCCACATAGTCTGGGCCGTTGATACGTAGACCGCGTCACAGGGAATTGCAATGAGTAAGTATCTGAACAATCTGCAGCCCGTCTCGTTGCTGCTCATGCGGCTCGCGTTGGGCACGGCCATGCTTTACAACGGCTGGCATAAGGTCATTCCGGCGGGCGGCTTTCATGGCAACAACACCTTCACGGCCCTGCAGCACTGGAATGTCTTCATCCTGCACCTGGGCATGCCCGCATGGCTCGGCACCATCTCCGCGCTCACGGAGTTTCTTGGCGGCATTGCGCTACTGCTCGGTCTCTTTACGCGATTCTTTGCATTGCTTGTTGCCATCAACATGCTCGTTGCCATTGCAAAGGTGAACATTCACCACGGCTATGACGGCTCGGCCTACTCCATTGCGCTTGTCGCCATGGCGCTGGTGTTGCTCAGCTTTGGGGGCGGTACGCTTGCCCTGGATCGCCGCCTGGGCATGCTCTGAACATCATGCAATGGCGGCTAAACGAAGTGAAGGCCTCCGATATTCAGGAGGCCTTACATAGAGGTGGGAAGTGTTGGTGCGGATAGGTGATGCCAGAGTCGTAGAAGGGTAACCCCGGCTTTACTGCTGACTACATCGGTTAAGACGCGGTCTCAGACGAAAGGTTGCGCTGTCAGAGAGCGACACGGAACTTACTTTCCTCACTGCCTAATCTTCCTTGATTCTCCTTCCAGCGCCATACATCTTTTAGACCATATTCAGGAAATGATCGGGGGATAGCGCGGCACCAGGAAAAACGCTAGCCAGGTCGCGCGTGCCCAATGTGCGCTGTGTCAATTCGCCCAGCACCTGTCGAAAATCGGTCGTGATGGCCAGATCGCGGCCTTCGTTCAGTTGTTCGGGCGCCAGACCCGGCCACCGTCCGTAGACATGTCCGCCACGCACCCCACCGCCCAGCACAAACATGACATTGCCATGGCCATGATCGGTGCCGCCGGTGCCGTTCTGTTTGGCGGTCCGGCCAAACTCCGACATGGTCACAAGTGTGATCTTTTCCGCGTCCTGACCCATGTCTTTCCAGAAGGAGGCGATCGCCTCGGAAAACTCCTTCAGACGGTTGGCAAGCCGGCCATTCGTGGAGCCCTGGCCCTGGTGCGTGTCCCAGTCGCCGATGTCGGCAAAGGCGGCTTCTACACCGAGGTTGGCCTTCAGCAACTGCGCCACCTGCTTCATGCTGTTGGCAAAGGGCGTGTTGGGATAGCTCACACCGACAGCGGGCTGATAGTGAGCCGGATCCGTCGCCTTCAGCATGCGTACGGCTTCAAAAGTTTCACTTCCCTCCCCGCTCAGCACACGGTCACGCGAACCGGCGTACATCGCTTCAAACGCGTTCGATACGGGTGCCGGTGCGGCACCATGGTCAGCCGCGTTTGCGCCGCGGCTACCTGCTTCAGCGCCGCGGCTAACCACTTCAGCGCCGCGGCCGCCCACTTGAAACTCCTGAACATTGTTGATGGCCACGGCAGGAATACGGCCCTGCAGTGTACGCGGCACCTCTGCCCCCAGAGCAACGGCGCGGAAAGCCGTAGCGTGGCTGACGTGCTCGGCCTGCAGTGCACGATTCAGCCAGCCATCCTGCGTGCTCTTCAGGCCGGGCGTACCGCTTTCCATGTAATCCTGCGCGTCAAAATGCGAGCGCGTTGTGTCGGGCGAACCCACGGCATGAACCACCGCAAGATGTCCTTGCCGGTACAGCGGTATCAGCGGAGCCAAAGCCGGATGCAAACCGAAGCGGCCGTCCAGATCGAGCACATCCTTTTGCTGGATGGCGATCGTGGGCCGCAGCGCGTAGTAGTCCGGCTCACGGTAGGGCACCACGATGTTCAGACCGTCGGCCGCGCCGCGCTGAAAAATCACCACCAGCTTTTTGCCAGCTGCCTGGGCCGACGCCTGTTCCGCCATGACCGAACGCACCAGGAACTGCGGAATGGTAGAGGTACCCACCAGGGCGAGTGCGCTGCCCTTCATGAATCCGCGCCTTGA
>CAXTPQ010000082.1:4625-9087 GCA_964246215.1 uncultured Terriglobus sp.
ATTCGATCCCTCAGACCTTAACGCCGTTGAAACTCCGGGGATCCGAGCAGCAATCCCAGCATGATGGCCGACTGCTTATCGGCTGGCGCTACGGTTCGCGCCTGCGTTGCGCCGGGAGCCTGATCATTCACCTGCATCATGCGCTGCCCGTTGCGTACCGGGCGTCCTTCGCCCGCCGGTTTGAAAGCTTGCACCGCCTGCTGCACTGTTTCGTCGTTGGATTGCGACAGTACCGCGCTCCGGGTCTGGCCGCTCAATGGGCTGTCCAGAATGGCTAACTCCAACGTTCGCTCTTTCTCTTCCGAGGATGCGGCCTGACCCTGCGGCTCCAGCCGGGCAAGGTCGATGACTGTCCCCGGCAACTTGCCCGAGCCGAGCAGCAGCGAGAAGTTCATGCGATTGACCAGCGCCGACGAACTCAACCAGGTCGCCGCGTCCCACTTGTAGCCCGTCGGCGGCTGGCAGCCATAGAGCGGCATGCCAAGCCTCTCGATCGCCTGAGCCATCGGCAGCGGGTTCTGAATGTCGGCACCCGTGATGCGGGCCGCGGAAACGACATACTCCAACGGCGTTTTTAGCTTGGCATGAACCGTCGCCGGCGAAAAGAATTCCGGCGAGTGCACCATCGTCCGCAGCACGGCTTTCGTATCGCCGTGCGAGCCCAAAAAGCTTTGCGCCATGCGGTCCACGAGAGCCGGCGGCGGCGTGTCGCTCACAAAGCGTTCCGCCAATTCCAGGCTGATGAAATGCGCCGTTGCCGGGCTGTTGGCCAGCAGGTGCAGCACCTCTTCGCCTTCGCTCTCACCGTTTTGCCGGATCGTATGGGCAAGCACCTGCTTCGGTCCCGGCTGATGCCGCCGGTCGTTGTAGACGAACTGGCCACCTTCAGCGGGCTTGTCGGTCGTCCAGCCGGTGAAAACCTTTGCCACTTCCGTGACGTCGCGCTGCGTGTAGCCGCTGCTCACGCCCACCGTGTGCAGTTCCATCAGCTCGCGGGCATAGTTCTCATTCAGGCCGACATTGTTGTTCTTCTTGACATTCGGATTGCGCAAATTTCTGACGGCTGCAAGGGAGTTTGGTCCCGTGCTTTGCGCGTTGTCCAGGTACAGCAGCATCGCTGGGCTTTTCGCTGTTGCGTCCAACAGGTCTTCAAAGCGGCCAAGGGCATGGGCGCGCAGCGTCTGCTCATACTGCGGCAGCAGCGACGGCATGAACTGGTCTTTTTTGATGTACACGTTGAAGTGGTTAAGCCAAAAGTCGGTCATCACCGCTTCCAGCTCGCGGTCGCTGTAGACGTCGCGCAGCAAACGCGATCCAAAGACCTCGCCGGAGATCATGCGGTTCGTCCCGGCCAGTGCGCTGAGCGTTTCTTTCTGCACCGGCGTCAGACCGGCACCGACTCTCGCCTCATCGCCATGCAGGCCTTTGCGCAAGCCAATGAGCTGCGCGGGCTCCATGTGCAGCAGGCGCTGGTAGCGCTGCGCCGGTGGCAGTGCCAGGATTGCATCCACCTGGGGCTGCGGCATGGGCGGGGTCGACTTCTCCAGGTTGGGTGGCGCAGGGACCTCTTTCACGTTTACATCGGGGTTCGTGATTGCGATGTTGTTCGCCGCTGCTACTTTGGGAGTAGCCGGCACAGTGGCGGCGGCACCGGAGGCCGCAGTCATAGCTTCAGCCGCTGACTTCGCCTGCTGCCGCATCTCGTAAAACTCCACCTGAGCGGCAACGATAGCGGCCTCTTCCGGGTTCTGCGGCAGAGCGCCATTCTTCGCGAATTGGCGAATCATCCCCGGCGCGGGATATCGCTCCAGGCGCTCCTCCTGCGTGAGTTGCAGGGCGGGGTACATCGAGAGCCTCTGCTCCAGCGCACTGTCGGCGATGCGCTCCGGCGCGAGCTGCCGTTCCAGCCAGGCATCCACGCCCATGGCGCGCACCTTAGCCAGTTCTCCGGGCCGCGGGCCGAAGCTGAACCGGTCGAGTACAAGCGCGGCCCTGTCCACCGCTGGAAGGAAGGCAGGCTGTGACCTGGGCGCGGCTGCAACGGCAGCAAGCGGGCCAAGGAGAAAGCTGCCGCAGAGCGCCGCCGCGACCGTGGACCGCAGAAAGGGCAGCATCGAACTCATGACAGACCTCAGGAGCCCGGAAGGGCCATGCACCTATGCTGACCCGGCCCCTGCCATGTTGTTGCGAGTCGCAAGTCTGCGGGGTGTCTGGATACAGCGCTTAAAAGGCTGCCAGTTCCGCCATCGCCGCAAACAGATCCTCTGCCTGGGGCAGGATCGCATCTTCCAGCACCGGCTGGTAGGCCACAAAGGTGTCCATGGACCCGATGCGTCGCACCGGTGCGTCCAGATCATGAAAAAGCTCTTCACCCACGCGCGCCGCAACCTCCGCGCCGAAGCCCCAACTGCGCATATCCTCATGCGCAATGAGCACCCGGCTGGTCTTGCGGACGCTCTCGGCAATGGCTTCGAAGTCGTAGGGGGCCAGGGAACGCAAATCGATGACCTCCACGGAGATCCCCTTCTCCCGCTCCAGCCGCTGCGCTGCCTGCAGGGCACGCGGTACCACGGCACCATAGGTGATCAGCGAGAGATCCGTTCCGGTGCGCAGCGTCTTTGCCTTGCCAAACGGGATCGCATACTCCGGGCCGGGATACGGGGCACGGCCGAAAGCCTCGCGGTAAAGCCGCTTGTGCTCCAGGAAGAGGACAGGATCGTCGCAACGGATCGCGGTACGCAACAGCCCGGCGGCATCCAGAGCATTGGACGGCATCACGACGCGCATGCCCGGCGTGTGCGTGAAAATACTCTCGCCCGATTGCGAATGGTAGATCGCGCCGCCTGTCAGATAGCCGCCGATCGGCACACGCATCACCAGCGGCGAACTGAAGGTGCCGTTCGAGCGCCAGCGCATCACGCTTAACTCATTACGCATCTGGTGCATGGCAGGCCAGATGTAATCGAAGAATTGAATTTCCACGACGGGTTTCAAGCCGCGCACGGCCATACCGATAGCCCGGCCCACAATATTCGCTTCCGCCAGCGGCGAGTTGAAAACGCGGTCCGAGCCGAACTCGGTTTGCAAACCCGCGGTCAACTTGAAAACACCGCCCTTGCCCTTCAGGGCGCCCGATTTCAGGTGCTCGTCACGGCTGGCATCGGCCACATCTTCGCCGAAGATCACGATGCGCTCATCGCGCCGCATCTCCTCGCGCAACGTGCTGTTGATCAGGTCGGCCATGGTGCGCTCGGTGGGATCGCCGCCGGTGGCTGGATCGGTGGAGAAGGCACTTGAGGTGGGCAGCAGATCCTCAGAGTAAACATGACGCGCAATCTGATCGACGCGCGGCAGCGGTGCCGAAAGCGCCACATCCGCGGCCGCCCGCACCTCTGCGTCCACCTCCTGCTCCAGCGCGTGCACCTCGTCTTCGCTCAGGATGCCTTCACGGATCAGAAAAGCCTGCATGCGCCCAATCGGGTCGCGCAGAGCATCGGCTTCGCGCTCGGCCAGCACGCGGTAGAGCCGCTCATCGTCACTCTGTGAATGCGAGTACGGCCGGATCACGTGGCCATGCACCAGGGCGGGACCCTTCCGTGCGCGGCAGTAAGCGACTGCTTCCTGCATGGCGCGGTAACTCTCCAGCGCGTCGGTGCCGTCCACCTCGGCGAGGTGAAAATTGGGGAAGTTGGCCGCCAGACGCGAAATGCTGCCGCCCGGTGTGTTTGTTTCGACCGGCGTCGAAATGGCATAACCGTTGTCCTCCACCACGAAAATAACGGGCAGCTTGCCATTAGAAGCAGTATTCAGCGCCTCCCAGAACTCGCCCTGGCTGGTGGAACCTTCCCCGATCGACACATACACGACCTCATCGGCGGCAAAACGGACATCCTTGAAGGCACGGTAATCGTTCGCCTCCTCTGAAGATTTCGCAGCTTCCGGGTGCGCCTGGAAAAATAATCCCGCCTCGGCGCAGCCGACAGCGTGCAGGCACTGCGTCGCCACCGAGGACGAAGGCGAGACGATGTTCAGCGCGCGGCTTGTCCAGTGCGAAGGCATTTGCCGGCCGCCGCTCGCCGGGTCCGTCCCGGCGCCTACCGCCTGCAGCAGCTGATCGGTGACCGTATTGCCGAGCGCCAGGCAGAGGGCGCGGTCGCGGTAATACGGAAAGAACCAGTCGTAGCCGGGGCGCATCGCCATGCCCGCGGCCACCAGCAGGGCTTCATGCCCGGCACAGGAAATCTGAAAGAAAACTTTCTGCTGCTTTTTCAGCAGGAGTTCGCGGTCATCTGTGCGCCGCGAAAGGTACATCAGGCGATAGAAGCGGATCAGCTCCTCGCGGGAAAGGCCGGCATCGCCGCTTAGCGCGCCCGATTCCAACCTGACAGTTCTCGTCGCCATCGCCGATCCAACTCCTACAAATGCAATCTTGCCCTGCTGATTGTAACGGGCGGGCGGGCCG
>CAXTPQ010000083.1:0-8934 GCA_964246215.1 uncultured Terriglobus sp.
CTTGCCGGCACCAGCATGTATGAAGTGCTCTGCGGCATCAGCGATCGCGTGCCGCGTGTGCTGGTCGACTGAACATCTGGAGCCGCGTGATACTTCACACCCACTCTCACCTGGTTCACCTTCTATTCACGCTTTCGTCATCCCGTGTTGACGCTCGGCGGTTAGCTTCAAGCGCATGTTCCCGAAAATGTTGCGCTGTTTGTCTGTCGCGGCCGTGTGCGCGCTGCCTGTTGCTGCTCTTGCTCAGTATGAAAATGGCAGTGTTGTTGGGACGGTGCGTGACAGCTCCGGTGCCGTTGTTCCCAGCGCTACCGTGACCGTCACCAACCGCGCCACCGGCGTGGTGAGCATGCGTCAGTCCGATGCGAAGGGCGACTATGAAGTGCCCGCGTTGCGCGTGGGGCAGTACGACGTGCGCATCGAGAAAGCCGGCTTTGCGCCCGCCACCGCGGCCAATATCACCGTCACCATCAGCTCGCGAGAGCGTGTGGATCTGCAGCTGAATCTGGACACGGAGAGCACCGTTGTGGAAGTCAGCGATGTGGCGTTGAAGGTAGAAACCGACCAGAGCCAACGCGGGCAGGTGATCACCAACTACCAGACCGCGGCCCTGCCGCTGGTGAGCCGCAACTACTCCGATCTGATCGGCCTGGTTCCCGGAGCACGCGCCGCCGCAAACTCGATCACGACCACCAGCAACACCGGCCTGGTGCGCGAGGGCTCATTCAACGTAAACGGCCAGCGCAGCATGTTCAACAACTTTCTGCTGGACGGCATGGACAACAATGCCTATGGCGAAAGCAACCAGGGTTTCAGCAACCAGATTATCCAGCCGCCGCCCGACTCGATTGCCGCTTTCAATGTCGTGACCAACAATGAGAGTGCCGAATATGGCCGCGCCAGCGGTGCCGTGATCAACGTCGCTTCCGCGCAGGGCACGAACCTGCTGCACGGGCGTGTGTATGAGTTTCTGCGCAACACTGACCTGAATGCCGTTGGGTACTTTCGCGCACCGGGCGGCATAAAGCCGCAGTTCAACCGGAACCAGTTTGGCGGCAACGTGGGTGGGCCAGTTCTGAAGGACCACTTCTTCTTTTTTCTGGATTACGAGGGATTTCGCCAGATCCGCAAGCAGGTCGCCTCTGCCACGCTGCCCACACCGGCACAGTTGAACGGCAATTTCGCCACGGCTGTTTTCGACCCGTATACCGGCCAGCGCTTTGCGCCGAATTCGGGAGCGGCCATTTTTGGTTCCGCCGACAGTTCCCCGATCGGCAAGCGCATCGCTGCGCTGGTAGCAGGCCTGCCTGGGCTGACCTCCGCAGCCTCAAACAACTTCACCACACTGCAGCGCTCCATCAACTACTCCGACAAGGGTGACCTGCGGCTGGATTACAACTTCAATCCGAATAACTCGGCCTTCCTGCGCATCAGCGATCTGAAGCAGAATGCGACGGACTTTCCGATCTTCGGTCTGCCGCTCGACGGTAATTCCAACGGCAAGCAGCGCATTCTGGACCAGCAGATCGCCGTGGGCTACACGCGCGTGATCGGCGCAAATCAGCTGCTGGATGCGCGGCTTGGCCTGTCGCGCACCAAGGCCGGCAAGTTCTCACTGTCCATCGGCACAAATCCCGGCTTTATCTTTCCCGGCCTGCCCACTGATTCCATTGTGGCGGGCGGCATTCCCGGCATCACGTTGAGCGGCTTCAACCAGCTAGGACGGCAGACCACCAATCCGCAATTTCAGAACCCCGCAGTCATGAACCCAAAGGTGAACTACTCATGGGTAGTACGAAACCACTCGCTTAAATTTGGCTATGAGTACCAGCACACCTGGATGGCGGTGGAAGATGTGAATCCGCTCTATGGCAACTTTGTTTTCAGCGGAGGTTTCAGCAGTGGATTCCAGACCAATACTGCCGGCAAGCTGGTCCAGAATAAGACAAGCAGCGATAACTTCGTCGCTGATCTGCTCTTCGGCGCAACAAATCAGTACATCCTGGCAAGCTACTTTGTCGCGCACCTGCGCAATCAGGCGCACTTTGCCTATGTGCAGGATGACTGGAAAGTCACACCCAACCTGACCCTTAACCTGGGTGTGCGTTACGAGTATGTGACGCCGTACTACGAGCAGAAGAATCTGCAGTCGAACTTCAACCCCGCTCTGGCCAATGTGGGCGACGGCACTGGCGCCATTGTTCCAATTTCCGCCACGGGAAACAAGTATGGCTACACGCCGGACAAGAACGATTTCGCCCCGCGCATCGGCTTTGCGTATGCGCCTTCGCCGAAGTTTTCCATTCGTGGCGGCTATGGCATCAGCTTCTCGCATTACGACCGTGCGGGCTCCGGCAATGTTCTAGCCATCAATCCACCGCAGGCGCTCTTCAGCGTGTCCAACTCGCAGGCCGCGCCCATCGCCGGCGGCAACGCGGGAACTTACAACCGGCTCGACAACGGATTTCCCGCTGCTACGCTGACCTTCAAACCTCTGACTGACAATACGACTTATATCGATGGAAATCATTACCGCGACAGCTATGTGCAAAATTATTACATCAGCTTTCAGCGGCAGCTTCGCAAGAACAGCCTGATTGACGTTGCCTATGTGGGCAATCATGCGCTCAAGCTGTTGCAATTCATCAATGCGAACCAGGCCGATCCCTCGCTGCCGCAGGTCAACAACCGTTACCAGCGGCCCTATCCGCTGTACGGCGACATCACGCAGGCGATCCACGAGGCTTACGGTAACTACAACGCGATCCAGGTGAAGTATGAACAGCAGATGGCCGGCGGACTTACGCTGCTGAATAGCCTGACCTACTCGCACACGTTGGACAACGCGGGTGCGTCGCTCGAAAGTGCTACGCCTTCGCCGCAGGATGCGCGCAACCTGCGCGGCGACTACGGCCACAGCGACTACAACCAGCCGCTGGTGAACACCACTAGCGTGGTATACGAACTGCCGGTAGGCCAGGGACGGCGCTACCTGAACACCGGCGGCGTTGTGAATGCCGCGCTGGGCCAATGGCAAATCTCCGCGGTCAACCAGGCGGAAAGTGGCTTCCAGTACAACCTGACTTATACGCCGCTGGCACAGTACCAGGTCTCCGGCATCGCTGCCAGCTTTCGTGGATCGAACCTGTACCGGCCCAATCTGGTGCCAGGGCAGCCACTCATCCAAAAGGGTTTCACCACTGGCAGTGCACGGCAATTTGTCAATCTGGCGGCGCTCAGCGTTCCGAATGGGCCAGCTTCCGGGCCGTTCGGCAACCTGGCGCGCAATGCTTTTCGCTCGCCGGCCATCAACACGCTCAACCTGACCTTCAATAAGCGCTTCGCCACGCCGGTGGAACGCCTGAACGTGGAGTTTCGCGGTGAACTCTACAACGCACTGAATCATGTGAACTTCAGCACGCCGGTCGCAACGCTTTCCGGCTCAACCGGAGCAACGGCGCCCACCGCGGGCGGCGCCGCCAACGCCACACTCGATCCACGCATTGTGCAGTTCGGGGTGAAGCTGCTGTTCTAGCGGTGCTTCCGGTCGAGCGAAGAAGGCGTTAGAACTCGATGCCGCGCTGCGCCAGAATGCCGCGGGTGTAGGCATGCTTCACTTCGCGCATCTCCGTCACGGTGTCGGCCAACTCCACCAGCAGAGGTGGTGCGTTGCGGCCGGTCAGGATCACATGCAGCATCTCCGGCCGTTCCTTCATGGCCGCCGCAACTGTTTCCGCGTCCAGCATGCCGTAGCCGATCGCATAGAGGATTTCGTCCAGGATAACAATGTCCCAGTTGCCGGAACTCATCTCCTGCACAGATGTCGCCCATCCGCCGGCGACCAGGCGCAGATCCTCCGGGTCCATCTCCGCGCCGCCCACCTTCACAAAGCCCCGGCCAAGCTGCCGGATTTCGAAACTCCCGGCAAAGCTCTCTGAGACGTGCAGCTCGCCGTAATCCCAGGAGCCTTTCAGGAATTGCAGCACCAGCACGCGCATGCCGCTGCCCAGTGCGCGCATGGCCACGCCCAGTGCCGCCGTCGTCTTTCCCTTGCCAGGGCCGGTGTGGATGAGCAACAGCCCGCGGCGCTGCAATTCCGGGACAGCCATTGTGCCCTGCTCTACACTTGCCTGCTCGCTGCCCGCTTCGCTGCTCTCACTCATGTCCTACATGGTACGGGTGGCCGGCCAGAATCGTGGTTGCGCGATAAAGCTGCTCGGCTAGCACCAGCCGAGCCAGCTCGTGTGGCAGGGTCATGGGGCCGATGGAGAGCATCAGCGCTCCGGCATCGGCCGCCTGCTGCCGGGCCAGTGCCGACCAGCCATCCGCCGGCCCCACCGCCACCAGCAGCGTCCGCTTGCCGCTTTCTGCTTCCTTCTGCAGGCGGGCTGCCAGCTTCTCTGAGGAAAGCGGTATCCCGTTCCCGTCTGCCAGCCACACCGCCATGGCGCCAGCTTTGCGGTGGGCGAACCACTCCTCCAGCAAGGCTCCTTCCGTGCGAAACACCTTCGTCTGCGCCGAGAAAGTGCCGGCAATGTGCTGGAGATACTGCTGTGTCAGCGCTTCGGTCTCCGCCGAGTGCCCACGGCCCGCACGGATTGACAGCAGCAAGATGCGCATCGGCCAAGTGTACGGGCGAGACCGGGCGGCGGCCCGGGCGTGCGACTGACACCCGCTGTGGAGCCCCTTGTGCCAGGCCAGACACAGCACCACGCGGCTGCAAACTCTGAAACTCACGCGCGAAGAATGACTAGTTCTCTAAAATTTCATCGATGGTCTACAAAAAACTGTATACACATTCGATATTGACCGATGCGACTGCCCATAAGAGGTACAAAACACAGCAGTAATGGATCCTCCCGTCTTTGGTCGACAACGTGCAATCCCTACGGCACCAGACAAATTAAAGCGTGTCTCCGTGCGTCGAGGGACACATCTGCAACGCAGACCTGCACACATTTTCAGATGTCGAGGGAATCCGATTTTGATGAAGAAGCAAATCTTCAGCCTGGCACTCGCCGCCGTCACACTCTCCACCGCTCCCGCCCTGCTTCCCGCAAGCGCATTCGCGCAAGCCATCTCCGTCAATGGCGGAGCTATCCAGGGAACAATTACGGACCCTAGCGGTGCCGTGGTCAGCAACGCGCAGGTCAGCATCACCTCGCCAGAAACTGGGTACAAAAAAGACCTCACCACTGACAAGTCAGGCTTTTACAGTGTCGGTCCGCTCAATCCCGGCAACTATACCGTGACGGTCACGGGTACCGGTTTCCAGATGCTCGAGGTCAAGACGGTTGTTCGCACGGGAACGGCAACGCCCGGATCCTTCAAGCTCACGGTAGGAGCATCCTCAACGGAAATCAGTGTCAGCGCCGGTGCGGTGCAGGTGAATACGGACCAGGGCGGCGTTTCTGACGTGATCACGAAAGAGCAGATTAACTCACTGCCCATCAACGGAAGAAATTTTCTGGATGTCGCGCAGATTGAGCCAGGTGTCATCCTTCAATCAGGCGAATCTTTCGATCCAACTAAGGCGGGTTATTCAGCTATTTCTGTTTCCGGTGTTTCAGGACGTACGACCCGCATCCTCTTAGATGGGCAGGATATTACTGATGAGACCGTCGGCACGACCATATTCAATGTTTCCCAGGGCGCCATTCAGGAATTTCAGCTAAACCGTTCCACTCAGGACGTCACCGGTGAGGTCACTTCCACTGGTCAGGTGCTGGTGTCCACTGTGTCTGGTACGAACGGTCTACACGGTCAGCTATTTGGCCAATTTCAGGACTATCGCGCGGTCTTCGCGTCTGGTGAAGGTTCTAATCCACCCTTCCAGCGGAATCAGTTCGGCGGGTCCGTTGGCGGGCCCATTCTGAAGGATAAGCTGTTCTTCTTTGGTAATGCCGAACGAATAAAGCAGGATTCGGCAACGCAGGCATCTCTCGGTACACGTTTTGCGGCGTTGCAGGCGGCGCATCCAACGCTCCCCACACCCTATCGAGAGACATACTCGACTATTCGTTTGGACTATAACGGTCCGAAGGGGATCCACTTCTTTACCCGTGCGAACTATAACGTTAACTCTGTTACATCCAATTTTGGCCAGGGCTATCAACTGTACGCTAACCGAGACAATACGCCTGGTATTGCGGGCGGAGCAGACTTCACGACGGGCACATTTACTCACTCGTTCCGAGGTAGCTATGAGAAGTTCCACAATCTTATTGGCGATAATTCAGCTGCCTCGGGCTACAACCCGCTTAGCGGTGTTGCATACCAGTTCTCGTCGCAAAACTTGTATTTTGGTCCTAACGACAACGCACCTCAAGGTACCTTCCAGTCTGACAAGCAATTCCGGTACGATGGAACGTGGACCAAAGGTAAGCAGAACTTTCGATTTGGGTACAGTCTGAATCGCTTGCAGGGTGGAGGCTTCGCTTCCTTTTTCGGCTTAGGGCCGTACATTACCACCTCCACTGGTCGAGCGATCGCAGGGGCAAACCCTGGCGATCCGATCAATGGATACCGCGTTAGTAGTCTCTATGTTGGCAATGGCCTAGGCTCCTTTACCGAGCGTCCCGGCTTTGGTCTGCCTGGCGGTGAAACGGCGGACTGGCGTGAGGGTGCTTACATAGCAGATACGCTAAAGATCACGCCGGCGTTTACGCTGGTTGCCGGGGTTCGCTGGAGCATTGATACCGATCGAGCCAATCAGGATTTGCCGACTACCCCTTGCTCTTCGATCTCCACTGCAATCCAGAGCAGTGGCTTTAGTCCTTGCACGGGTTCTACCCATCTTTTCGATCAATACCAAGCCGGACTTGGCCAGCAAGTTCATCAGCCTTACGGAAACTTTGGCCCTCAACTCGGCTTTAACTACGCGCCGGGAAACAACAAAACAGTGTTGCGCGGTGCTATTGGTATCTACTTCGAGAATGATGTCTTTAACAACACAACAAACGCGCGGAATGCTCTTTTGCAGCAAGGACCTTTCAATTTTTATAAGAACGTCTGCTCGTCTAAAAGCCTGACGTTTCCAGATGGAACAATTGTAACGAGTGTTAATGGCACTACCTTAGCGACGATCTGCGCCGGCAGTGTCGCTGCGGCAGCTCCTTCTGCGCTTGCTCTCGAAAACAGCTTTAAAACCGCTTCTGCTGCTAACCCACTTGTCGCCAATACGGGTTTCGTTGGCAACACGCTTTACGCAAACGGAGTTTATGGTGCGCCTTATCGGACACCTTACGCGACACAATTCAATTTTGGTATCCAGAGAGAAACCTTCAAAGGTGGGATAATCAGCGCAGATTATGTTCACAACGCGACGCTTAAGCTGGGTCAGTTCGTTGATGTAAATCACGTCGGAGCAGCGCGATTCTTCAACAGGACTGCGGCTCAGAATGCCATTGCGACAGCTAACGTTAGTGTAGGCTGTGCACCCGCAGATGTGGCCTGTGGTATTCGCAACGGGCTCACGATTAATGATTACGCAAACAGTGGTCTTGATTCCGGCGCGGTTTATCTTGGAGGTTATAGTGCAACTGCCCAAGGGGCCACACCGGATACGGGTGCTGCCTTTGGTGGGCAGAATCCTTTAGTTGGTCAAGGGAGCTTTATCTTGCCCGTGGGTAAGGCAGGCTATGACGCGCTTCAAGTGGTATTCCGACAAGTCGCTAGTCATCCAGCCCCCGGTATTCAGAGCGCAAATATTCAGGTTTCATATGCCTACTCACGGGCGGTGAACACTTCCAAAACCGGAAATGCAGGTGATGCATTTTTCAGTAATAGTCCTTGGGACAACGACAGCCCCGGAACGATTATTGGCCGGAATACTCTGGATCACAAGCATGAAATCAACTTCGGTGGTTCCGTACACCTCATGTACGGCCTTCAACTTGGTCTTATCGGTCACTTCTATTCAGCGCCCCCAACTTCGCTCACCCTAGATACCGGGGTTCTTTCCAACGGCGCGGGTAACATCTTTCAAAGTGATTTGAACGGCGATGGAACTTCGGGCGACCTTTTGCCCGGTACGACCCCCGGAGACTATATGCACCGGGTGAAAAGTAATAGTCTTCAGAGCTACATCACTAGTTTCAACGCCGCTTACGCTGGACGTCTTACTCCAGCAGGTCAAGTTCTTGTCGATAATGGTTTATTCACGGCGGCACAGTTGCAATCCATTCAGGGCGCCGTTCGTCCTATTGCCAACGTTGTAAGCCCAACGGCGATCAATAACCCCGCGTTCCGCGCTCTCGACCTGAACGCCTCCTACCCCATTCCTCTTGCGCGTTTTCGCGAGGGGCTCAGCTTAGAGCCAGCAATTGCCTTTTACAACGTAGGGAATTTCTCCAATTTCACCAGCTTAGGCGGCGTGCTCAACAACGTTGACGACCCATCGCAGGATGGCACGCGCACGGGTGCAAATAGCTTTGGCAATCAAAATGCAAACCGAATCCTGCGTCAATCAGGAACCTTCGCTCAAGGCGCTCCACGTACGACTGAATTCCAACTGAAGCTGAATTTCTAAACGAACTTCTAATCTGGCATTGAAGCGGAGAGCAGCTGCCCTCCGCTTTGTGCTTTGGTCTTCCTTAACACCGCATGGGCGCTAAGTCGCATCGGCTATTGCGCCTTAATGTTACCTTGCGTGATCGCTTGGTGCATTCATCAATTGATATGTTGGTCTGATCATGCTGATGGTACGTTAACGTTTACTCGCGATACCAGATTGGCTCCTGCGGAGAGATGTTCTGGATACGCTGACTTAGAAGGAAAGATCTTTGGCACAGCAGCACATATCTCCAATTTACCAATCGAGCCGTCATTGAGGTGACCTCTGGCAGCAGACGGCCTCGGGCCAAGATGTCGTGGGTTAAGGCTGTTGCCGGTCAGCATCACACTACCAAATGCAAATGGTGGTTGAGCGGGAGT
>CAXTPQ010000084.1:0-8718 GCA_964246215.1 uncultured Terriglobus sp.
GCCGAGATCAGCGTGCCGGCGTGGCCGATGCCGATCCACCAAACGAAGTTGATGATGGCAAAGCCCCACGCGCCCGGGATGGTGACACCCCAGATGCCGACGCCTTTGAGCAACAGCCAGGTGACTGCGATGACCAGGAAGGTGGCAATGCCGCCCGCCGTGATCAGGCCGAAGAACCATCCCAGCGGCGTGTGCGAGGTGAGCACCACGCCCGCGATCTTCTGCGTGACCGAGCGGAAGTTGTGACCCGGCGCAATGACGGCAAACTCGCCGGTGCGTGGATCGATCATGGGGTCATTTACGGGATGACGGAGGGGTTCACTGATCGGTTTCGTCGCCATTACACCGTCTCCAGCTCTGGGTTCGGGTTAGACACACCCGCGATATAGCTTGTTCGCGGACGGAAGTTCAGGTCGGCCAGCACCTGATAGCTGCGCTCTTCTGCCTTTAACTTGGCAACGCGGCTGGTGCGGTCATTGATGTTGCCAAAGGAGATTGCTTCGGTCGGGCAGACTTCCTGGCAGGCGGTCAGGATCTCTCCATCGCGTACCGGGCGGGCTTCCTTGTCCGCTTCGATCTTGGCGTACTCGATGCGCTGGATGCAGTACGTGCACTTTTCCATCACGCCGCGCGAACGCACCGTGACTTCCGGATTGCGCATGAACTTCAGCGATTCCGTTTCGTAATCCTGGTAGAGCAGGAAGTTGAAGCGGCGCACCTTGTACGGGCAGTTGTTGGAGCAGTACCGCGTGCCCACGCAGCGGTTGTAGACCATGGTGTTCAGGCCTTCGGGCGTGTGCACCGTGGCACCCACCGGGCAAACCTGTTCGCAGCCGGCATTTTCGCAATGCTGGCACATCATGGGCTGGAAGTGTGCCTTGGGTGCGTGCAGATCGCCTTCAAAGTAGGTGTCCACGCGAATCCACTGCATGTTGCGGCCGATCTTGACCTGCTCGCGGCCGATCACCGGGATGTTGTTCTCGGCATAGCAGCTCACCACGCAGGCGTTGCACCCAGTGCAGCTGTTCAGGTCGATGGCCATGCCCCAGGCGTTCTGGATGGAGCCGTTCGCCCGGTCCTGGTGGGTGTAGGTCCAGGCATTCGGGAAGAAGCTCTCTTCATGGTCAGGGGTTTCCCGCAGCGGGCTGCCCTCGTGCGCGTACCCCGGCGTCTTTTTCACCTCGGCAATGGGTGCCGTGCGGATGACACCGCGCTCCATGGCCTCATGGCCCGGCAACGATTCGCTGCCGCTCGTGTTGGGATGGGCCAGATCGCTCTGCGCCATCTTCCCGCGCGTGTCCATCGAGTGGACACTGGTGACGCACAGGTCGTGCTTTTCGCCCGTTTTGCTAATCTTCAGGCCCGAAGCGAAGTAAGGCGATGCCACGCTCTGTATTTTGTAGACATTGGAGCCGACAAACTGGGCATTGCGGCCGTACCAGCGGCCCTGGCCGAAGGTCACCGTCACCACGCCGTCGGCATGGCCCGGCACCATCAACGGAGCGACGCGCAGCTTGAAGCCGTTGACCTCCAACTCGACCAGTTCTGTCTCGTCCAGCTTGAGGGCCGCCATGGTTTCCATGCTCATCAGGGCAGCATTGTCCCAGCTCAGGTGCGTGATCTGCCGGGGCGTTTCCTGGAGCCAGCCATTGTTGGCATACCGTCCGTCATATACGCCGGAGTCCGCCCGGAAAACCACTTCCATCCCGCCGTTGTTCGCCTGCGCCGACGAGGCGGCAATGCTTGCCGCGGAGGGACGGAGCGATGAGGCTTCGAATGCCGTTCCCTGGACCCAACCGTCATGCAGTGCCTTCCGCCAACCGGCCTCTGCATCCCCCTTTAGATAAGTCTTGCTGTTTGCCTGGACGATCTCAAAGGCGCTCAGCCCGGGGTTATCCAGCAACGTCTGCATCACCTCATGCGCAGTGACGCCGCCGTAGAGTGGGTCGATCATGGGCTGGACGATGCTGATGGAGCCGTCATAGGCGCGCGCATCCGACCAGCTTTCCAGATAGTGAGCCTGGTTGATGTGCCATGTTGTCAGTACGCCTGTTTCGTCAGTGTGCTGACCCAGGTGAGCGGTGAATGGGACATGGGTTGCCGCCTCGCCAAAGTGGAGGTCCGCCGGCGTGGAGTAGATCGGGTTCCCGCCAAGAATGACGAGCACTTTCACCTGGCCCGCCGCCATGGCATTCACCAGGTTGCGCAGGTCGGCCGTCTGTTCCGTGGGGATTTCAGCGACTGGCTGGGTGTAGACCACGGTGGACCCGATGGCGCCGAGCTGCGCATTCAGCGCATAGGCCGCGGCATGCACCTCTGGAGATGCCTGCTCGCCTGGGATGACGACGGCCCGTGATCCAGCCCGCTTCAGATCGGCAAGGGTTGCGCGCAGAAACTTGTCCGTCTCTTCATTGCCGGCGTAGCTGCCGCCACCGGCAATCGCGCCCGCAAATCGGGTCATGTCCGTCGGCTTCAGGGCAAGGCGATGATCTGCCTTGGCACCGGTGACAGTCGGCATGGACTCGACGACATACATGCGATTCATCGTCTTGCCCGGCTCGTACCGGTGGCGCTCGGCGTAACCGGCACTCAGCGGCAGGAATCCAGGAAAGGCATTGGACTGCAGAAAGTCCGCACCGAGCGAGAGAATCACGTCTGCATTCTCAAGCTTGTACTGCGCATCCACATACTGACCAAAGGCGGCTTTGGAGGCGATGCGCACATTGTCGCGATTGACCGGTTCCCATTGCACGAGTTTTGCGCCGGGATACTTGGCCTGAACGGCTTTCCACTGCGCCGCAAGCGTGGGCGAGGTGATGGTTTCTGTCAGAAACACAAGGCCGTTGCCGCCGGGCATCTTCTCGATTTGCTCGGTGAACGCGGTCTGAAAGCCGCTGAAATCGGAGTTGATGCTCTGGCCCATCTTGCGCTCGATCACGTGCTTGGAGCGGTCTGGATCGTAAAGGTCGAGCAGGGTCGCCTGGGTAAACAGGTCTGTCTTGCCCTTGCTCATCGGGTGTTCCGGATTGCCCTCGATCTTCACCGGCCGGTATTCCCGGCTGCGAATCAGCACCGGTACCGCACCCGTGGAGAAAGGATAGGCGGTGGCAAAGAAATTCGGCTTGCTGATAATCAGGTCTTGTGGCTGCTTGATGTACGGATAGATCTGCTCGTCCGGCTGCTTGGTGCAGCCCGTCACGCCGGCCAGGGCCAGCGAGGCACCCATGACCTTCATAAACGAGCGGCGCGAGAAGCCATCGGTCAGTTCGGACGTCTGGCGTGGAAACTCCTCCTGCACCATCTCCATAAAGCCTGGGGCTTCCGCCAGTTCGTCAATGGACTGCCAGAACCGCTTGCCGGCTTTCTTGCCATCCAGACGGGTGCGCGCCTCAGCCAAAGTCAGCTTTGCGGGCTTGATCTCCGTCACGACCGTTGCCACCGGATTGGTGTTGCTTGATGCCATATTGCCGTTCTTTTCCATCGTTCCGTTCTGGGTGTCGTTCTGCGGGGTACTCATCGGTGACATACCTCGCAGCTCTGCAGTTCGTTGGGAGTACGGATCTTGTAGTGGTCGTACAGGTAGTCTCCCAGCTGGGCCTGCGACGTGAACTTCTTGTACATCGCGGGCAGAATGGCACCTGTTTCCACGTCGGAGTAGGTCTTGCCCGAGCCGTTCAGGGCGTTGGGCTGCAGCTGGACGCCGCTGCTGTGCCCCGCCTGGCCATTGCTTGCGCCTGCCAAAGCTCCACCTGCCTGATTGGCTGGGCCATCGGACTGCAGCATCGCAAGTTGCGGATTGCCCTGCTGCGGATCCTTGGTCACGCAATTGATCTGCTGCGCCGTGGGTCCACCCTTGCCTGTTTCCGCGCACCACACCGGCTTGTCGCCCGTGGGTCCACTCCACGCCATGTTGTAAATTTCGCTGGTGGGCCGCAGATTCTTGCCCGGGTTACGGTGGCAGTTCAGGCACCACTCCATCTGCAGCGAGTTCTGCATGTACATGATGGGCATTTCATCCACACGGCCGTGACAGCTGGCGCAGCCGATGCCCTTGTTCACGTGGATGGAGTGATTGAAGTAAACGTAGTCCGGCAGATCGTGCACGCGGATCCACTTGACGGACTGACCGGTCGCCCAGCTCTGGCGCACAGGCTCCAGCATGGCGGCGTTGGTCCAGATCTGCGAGTGGCAATTCATGCAGGTTTTGGTGGGTGGAATGCCGGAATACGCGGCTTTTTCCACGGAAGTGTGGCAATACTGGCATTGAATGCCGAGACCCTGGACATGGTGACGGTGCGAAAACGGCACCGGCTGGTCAGCACGCTGTCCTTGCTTGGTGACCCAGGGGGAGCGCTGCAGGCTGTTGAGTGCCACGCCCAGTGCCACCACCAACAACCCAGTCAGTACAAGGCCTGCGCGGGCCAGGGCGTTTGAACTGCGGTCAAATACTTGCGCCATCGGTGCGTCCTGCTTCCTCGAATCCGTCCCAAGAACCCTGAATGGCCGGGTTATTCTGCTGCTCCGCCGTTTGCGGGGCTGTCGCGGGTCAAGCTATGACTCGCCGGTTCTATGCTGTTGCGGGGCGGTTTGCCGTCCCCGCTTGCTGCGTTGTAGCTCTCTTAAGGAAAACTATAGCAGCGGCGGAGGCTCGCTTTTTGTCAGAGCCGCGCCATCGCTATGGCTTTGCTTTGAACAACATCGATTATCGATTAAGAGCGTTGATCGCGCTGCACAAGGTGATGTGTGGCCTACTTGCGCCGGCCAAAAGCGTCTAAAGCGACCAAGGGCTCACCGATGGATTGCATCGTAAAACGCAGCAAATTGGTAAAGATTGCACTCACGCCGAATACCCGTGTCGAGCCAAACCGGCCACAGATCACCGGGGCACAGCGACCCGCTCCAGCCATGCCGTCCAGGCTGCTTCGTCGATTTCGCTGGCGGCAACTTGCAGAACCATGGACTTCGATTCCTGCTCGGACGCGGCGACCTGCATGCCATTCAGATTTAAGAATGCCAGCACCGCAGCAAGCCCGATTCGCTTATTCCCGTCGATGAAGACAGGATTCTTAATCAGGCCCCAGCCAAGGGCGGCGGCCATCCGCGGCAGAGAGGCATTCTCAACGTAGTGTAGGACGTTCTCCGCACGATCCAGCGCGGACCGAAGCAGGTTCTCCTCACGAAGACCATGCGCGCCACCGTACGTATCAATCAACTCAGAGTGAAGCGCCGAAATACGTTCAACATCCAGGAAGACGATTCGCCTCACTGTGCAAGCTCACGATAGACCTCGTCATACTGGGCTTGGGTCTCGCGGAATGCCCTCATGACCTCCTCTGTACTGGCATACCGAACCTCTCGCGTCGGAAAAGCCGGGTCTGCCGTCTTACTAAGGTTAACTCTCGTGCCTTCTACCAGTTCCAGCTCTGTCATTTGCTCGGATGTGAGCAAAACGCCGAATTTTTCACCGATGCGCTCGACCATGACTGTCATCCCACTATGTTATACGCGCCTTTAAGTTAGTGATGCTCTTTCACGACGATTGCTGATTTCCGACGCGTCATTCCGTTATGGAACACTGATTCCATGCCGCGTCCCTCCGCCAACCGCAAGCCGCCCTACGACACAGAAGAGGCAGTCGCCGCGCTGGGAGCCGCAGATGCAAAGCTGCGCCGGCTGCTGGAGCGGGCCGGGCCGTTCACCCTCAAAATCTCCGGCAGCCAGTCGCCATTTGAAGCTCTGGCGGAATCGATCATCTTCCAGCAGCTGCACGGCAAGGCAGCGCGGGCGATTCACACGCGCATGGTGGAAAGCTTCGCGGGGACCTGCGGTGTCGGCGTGCATCCCTCGCCGCAGCACCTGCTGGACTGCCCCACAACCCAGCTGCGCGCCGCCGGCCTGTCCCACAACAAAACACTCGCCTTGCGCGATCTGGCCGCCAAAACACTGGACGGCACCGTTCCGGCACTCACCTGTATCCGCCGCATGGGTGACGAAGAGATTATCGAGCACCTGACGCAGGTGCGCGGCGTGGGCCGATGGACCGTGGAAATGTTTCTGATCTTTCGTCTAGGCCGGCCGGACGTGCTGCCCGTGGGCGATTATGGCGTGCGCAGGGGATTCGCGCTCACCATTGGTAAGCTGAAGCCGGGCGACAAAGTGGGCAGTGCCGATCTGCCCAAGCCGGACGTCATGCAGAAGCGCGCCACGAAGTGGCATCCCTGGTGCTCCGTGGCAAGCTGGTACCTATGGCGTGCGTGCGATCTGGCCTCCACTGTCCAGACGAGCACTTTGGAAGAGGAAGGTTAAGCAGCGATGCCCTTCTTACTGTTTCTCGCTCGAGCGTTCATCCAGACCTTCGGCATCACTCAGCCCAGCGCACAGCAGGAGCGCCGTGCCGCCTTGTTCATTGGCACTGCCCTGTTCATGATTGTCCTGGGTGTTCTGGCTCTCTTCGGCCTGATCCTGCTGCCGCACCGCCCATAGTCATTGACTATTCCGTTGCTGTTCTACAGCGCGCAGGTCGCCAGAACCGGCAGTCTTCATCCAAGCCTTTGAAAAAGATGGGCGGACTCCAGCTTCGAATCCGCCCCCCAGAAGAACTTCTGACTGCCGGCACGCCAGATTGCCATGCCGGTAAGTCTTTGGACGCCGGAATGCAACATAGCTTTGCAAGCCGACCGTTGTAAGTCCGGCGGTTACCGGTATCCCGGATCAAACACCAGACCGGAGCCTGGAACCGCGCCGCGTGAGCAGCCGCCGCCGTAATTCCTGAGCGGCAATCCGGCGAAACTCCGCCGACTCTCCCTGCAGATAGCCCTTGCACACCCTTCCGGCCAGCCTCACTAGCCGCTCCGCCCGGCCCAGCGCGCCCATCCGGCGGTCCCAAAACTCACACTCATCGCGCAGCATTTGCCGGTAGCGGTCCGGCTTTATGCGTTGTTCGCGCTGCAGAATGGCCAGTTGATGGCTCACCCGCACGTCTCCCGCGACAGCCACACGCTGCCCTGACTCCTCCAGCCGCTTATATAGGTCGGTGTCGCTATTATGCAGGGGAAAGCGGGGATCGTAGCCGCCAATTTGGTGCAATGCGCTCACACGCAACAGTGACGTTGAATTGAGAGCGGAGGTGTGGCGGCCGGAAATGCCGTCCGTTCCCGCTGGCAGCACGCGTGGCAGGAAGCCGCCGATGTAACGGAACGGAGAAATCCTTCGGCGGTTGTCGGAAATGTGTGGCACAATCGCGCCGACCCCTGGAACACCCTGGTAGCGCGCCGCGTGGCGCTGCATGCGCAGCAGAAAGTCCGGCGGCAGATGCGTGTCCTGGTCCAGCGTGAGCAGCCAATCGAAACCTTCGGAGGTTGCCGTGGCCACGGCGTCGTTGTACGGCCGTGCCAGACCAGGATTTTCGGGATAGGCACGGTAGCGAACATTCGCCGGAAGATTGCCTCTATCCTGACCGCCGGGCGTATTGTCCGCAACGGTGATGGCAAGCCGCAGTGACGGTAATGCCAGGCGAGCCGCCTCCAGCAGCGTGCAGAGACTTGGCGACTGCATCGGCTGCAGCCGGTAACAGACCACAATGGCAAAGATGCCGGGAAGCGACACGCTTTGCGCACTGGAGGGGAAGTCGGGCATACGCTGGGTGCCGCACGGGAAAGTGCGCTGAACGGCACCCCAAGTATAGCTTTGGGTCCCCTGGTCCTTCGGCCTGCCGGGCAAGCCGACCATAACGCGCAACGATCAGAGCACGAGATCACGCAGCATCGCGTTCACGCCGGTCGGCGAGTAGCGGCGATGGTTCTCCCTGTTCCGCAACACCTCTATGAAACGGCGCGACCGGTTCATGGAGAGCAGTTCCATGCTGCGCTGCGCATGGTTTGCTTTTGCCCGCGCTTGTTGCAGCAGAGTGTCTGCGGCAGGCGGCACCTCTGCTTCCAAAACCCTGACCAGAGCCTGAAACTCCACGGCAGTCTTGCCGTATTCCTTAAGATTGCGATCGCGGGAAAGCTGCAGGTACGCACCCAATCCTTGCCGGAGCAGATAGTGGCGTTTTTCCGCAAAGGTGATGGGCACGCCGATCTGCTGATGGCCGTGCACGCGGTAGGCGACCAGACGCTCCGGGAAGGCATACAGCCGGCCCTGACGGGCAAGCATGAGCGCGAGCCAGGCGTCATGCGGCCAGCTTGCGGGCATGCCGTCCAACAGAGAGCGTGCCTCGCTGCGGAAGGCGAAAGCCATGCCCGTGACCACATTGCGCCGCAACAGAACGTCCATGGCATGGCCAGCCGCAAAGCGGGCCTGTTCGGCGGGGGTAAAGGCGAAGCTACTCCAAAGGTCTCCCGGGAGGGAATGCGAGTCGAGGTCAATCAGATCGCCGTTGCTGAAGACACCGCCGCGTGACAGATCCTCAGCAAAGACAGTCTCCAGCTGCGCCAGCTTCTGCGGATACCACAGGTCATCCTGGTCAGCGAGGGCGATCACCTCGCCCGAGCACAAACGGACGGCTTTGGAGAAATTCCGGCTGTAGCCCAGGTTCTGTTCATTGCGGACAACCCGGACAGGAAACCGGGCCGTTGCTGCAAAAGTCTTCGCGATCTCGACAGTGGCGTCGGACGAGCCGTCGTCACACACGACCAGTTCATCGGGCGGGCGCTGTTGGCCGGCCAAACTCTGCAACTGCGCTTGCAGGTACTTGGCACCGTTGTAAGTGCACATCGC
>CAXTPQ010000085.1:0-3544 GCA_964246215.1 uncultured Terriglobus sp.
TACCACTTACCACTTACCACTTACCACTTACCACTTACCACTTACCACTTACCACTCAGTCCAGCCGCACCAGATACGCCTGCGCCTCCGGCTCCGCCACGCGCACCGTCTGCGCAATGCTCAACGCGTGCGCACGGTCGCTCTGCACTGGATTGATGCGGACCCAGTAGCCGGTCGCCCCGGGAAACTCGATGACCTTGCTGCCGCTGCTGTACCGCCGCAGCAGGTCGTCCCTCAGCTGCAGCGCATGCTCCTCCTGCACAAAGGCACCGATCTGCACGCACCAGCGGCCCACCGGCGACACATCCGGCCGCTCCGCCATTACCTCGATGCGGACCTGCGCCACGCCCATGCGATAGACCCCGGTCAGTTTGGCGGCGGCCGTGGAAAGATCCAGCACACGGCCGCGCACAAACGGGCCACGGTCGGTGACGCGCACGGTGGCGGACTGGTTCGTACTCAGGTTGGTGACGCGGATCGTGGTGCCCAGCGGCAGCGTGCGGTGCGCCGCCGTGAGCGAGTTGCCGTCGTAGATGTCGCCATTGGCGCTGCGTCGGCCGTTGGGCGCATACCAGCTCGCCATGCCGATCTCCACCGAGCTGGCCTTGCCGAAAGCCGGTACATTGTCATCCGCTGGGGGCTTGGTGGGTGCGGATGTGCGCGGCGGCGCGCGGCGCGCCGTGGTGCTGCCGCCGGAGCGGCGCGCTGGGGGCGGAGGAGGCGTGCTGCGATGGCTGACGGAGGTCCTTTTGTGGCAGCCCTCCATCATGGCCAGCACCAACAGTGCCGCAACCGCGATGCCCAAACGCCGCAACACCGTCCGGTGGCAAACAAATCGCATGGAGCAGGCGGTGGGCATCACCCACGCGAGGCCACTCACACATGGCAGCCATTTCCCCCTGCCGGTGGTGCCGGACACACTCCCTTCTTCGCTCTCAGACTGGAGGAGAGAACGAGCGTGAACGGCGCGACGCCCCATGCTCAAGGGCGCCGGTCATCCATCTTTCGCGCCAGCTTGTGCAGGCTGTCCGCCGCCGCATGCAGCGCGGTGGAGCTGTGGCGGCGCACATCCGGCACCACTTCATCGTTCATGTAGCGGATGAGCCGTTGAAGCTCTTCTTCCGCGCGTGCGGTCGCCTGGCGAACCTCTTCACTGAACTCCCTGCGGTCGCCAGGACCGCGCGGTGCACCTGTCTGCTCTGCCGCCATGGTCGGCCTCCTCGGGGAGCGCCACTCGCAAGTTGCACACTGCCCCATGCCAATTGGAGTGCCCCGCACAGTCTGCCGCAATCGCAAAGTGCAGGGAGGGGCTTCTGTGGATACCCCGTGCAAAGAGAAACGTGAAGGGAGCAGTGCCAAATAAGGAAGCAAGGAAAGGAGGAGGAGGGGCCATCAGGCACTTGGAGAACCTGTTGGCTCCCAGCGCTGGCGCGAGGATTAAACGTAACTTGGTCGGGGCGGAGGGATTCGAACCCCCGGCCCTCTGCTCCCAAAGCAGATGCGCTACCAGGCTGCGCTACGCCCCGACTTTTCCCATTGTAGCGCCAGGATCCGGCTGGAATGAACATCTCGCGCGCGCAGGTCTAATGCCGCATGCCGAGAGCCAGAAACTTGCCGACAAGGAACGCAAACAACGCGATGGGAATCGCCAGCAGCAGCAGCATGCCGAAGAACAGCGCCGCCAGAAACATCCAATCGGACCAGGCGTGGCGCTTGCGCTGCCGCGGCGAGGGGCCAAGCCGCAGCTGCCCCGCCCGTTGTGCTGCCGGGGACGGCGCGTTGGTTGCGTAGGCGGTCACGGGTGCGCCGTAGCTCCCGTATCCGGCGGCGCTCGTTGATCGCTGCAGCAGCGCGAAATTGCGGCGGTTCGCCTTCCATGCGATGTCGAAGGCATCGCCCAGGATCGGCACGGAGCCGATGATGGTCTCGATCGCCACGTTCGCCAGCATGCGCGCCAGCGTCAGCTTCGGCACGCCGCGCAGCCACGCCGCCAGAATGATGATCCACGAGGCCATCGCGCCCAGCACGTCGCCGATGCCGGGAATCAGGCCGATGATGCCGTCCAGGCCGAAGCGGATGTTCGTGCCCGGAATGCGCAGAAAATCATCCAGAATGTGCGAAAGCATGTCCAGGTTCTCATCGCTGAACAGGTTCGCGCCACGGCCCACGCGCGGCCGCAGGATCTCCGGTTCGGCGGAACGTCGAGTCTGGTTGGCGGCCGGCATCCTTGCCTCTAGCCTACGCTGCCCGCAGCCGTTGCGTCCGTTCCGCCTGTTACAATCTGCAGAGTACGGCGGCTGTAGTTCAGGGGTTAGAACGCGGGTCTGTGGCACCCGATGTCGAGGGTTCAAATCCCTCCAGCCGCCCCAAAAGATTCGCTCGGGATCGAACGTCCAAGCCAAACGTCAGCGGAGGCCGCCAGCCTCCGCTTTACTGTTTCAGGCAGGCACGGCGGAGGGACTTGCATGGGGAAGCGCACGGGCCAGGTCTTTGCCGGAACCAGCGGTTGGGCCTATCCCACGTGGAAGCCCGGCTTCTATCCCAAGGACGTTCCGCCGCGCCGGTTTCTGGAGCACTACGCCACGCGCCTCACCTCCGTGGAGGTGAACTACACCTTCCGCAAGCTACCCGAGGCGGAGCAGCTTGCCGGCTGGCTTAGCGCCGTGCCGCAACATTTCCGCTTCAGCTTCAAGGCTCCGGAAGTTATCACGCACCGCCGCCGGCTGCGCGATTGCGGCAGCCTGGTGGACACCTTCGTGACCTCGCTGAAGCCGGTTGCGAAAGCTCGGCGCGGCCTGCTGCTCTTCCAATTGCCTCCAAACTTCAAGGCGGACCTCTCCCGGCTGGAGGGCTTCCTGAGCCTCCCTCAACTCGCAGTTGCAGGACGCCTCTCCTTCGAGTTTCGCCACGAAAGCTGGTTTACGCCGGAGTGCTTCAAGCTGCTCCGCAAACATGGTGCCGCTCTCTGCATCGCTGAAAATGAAGACCTGAAAACGCCGGAAGCACAGACAGGCCGGAGCTTCAGCAGCTATCGCCTGCGCATGCCGGGCGGTTACGAGGAAGCCGCCGTAGCGGAGCACGCCACGCGCTTTGCCGCACTCGCACATGCCGGCCGCGATGTGTTCGTCTACTACAAGCATGAAGACGAGCCCACCGGTCCCCTGGCCGCGGAAGCCATGCTGCAGCAGCTGACCAAACTGCAAGTGTCACCTGAGCAAACAGAGGGATCTGCTCTTTGGGAGATGTAAGGACCTCGGAGATTAAAGGCATTCCCTCGCCGCAGGCTCCTCAAGATGACAACCCGCTCAAGCGGCTTCCGTATAGCTACTGAATAGATATTGAGAAATCTGCAAGAGCGGCTTCAGCCGCTGAGATAGACACAAATGTTAGATAGAGACTGCGGCTTCAGCCACTGAGATTCGAACTCCGGCGGCTGAAGCCGCTTTGTACCGAAATCGAACGACGCTTACAACATGCCAGAAGCAAACCCAACATGCACCCGGCAAAGAGCGCGATCAGTACGGCCGGTAATACCGGTAGCCGT
>CAXTPQ010000085.1:3644-6212 GCA_964246215.1 uncultured Terriglobus sp.
CAACATGCACCCGGCAAAGAGCGCGATCAGTACGGCCGGTAATACCGGTAGCCGTACATGGGCGGCGGTGGCGGAGGGTAGCTGTAGACCACCGTGGGCTGTGGCGGCGCGATAATGATTTGCGGCTGCGGCTGCACGTACTGAATGATCACCGGTGCCGGTTGCGCGTAGACGGGCTGCGCGTATTGCGCCTGAGGCGGGTACTGAGGCGCGTACTGGGGTTGGTACTGCTGCTGCGGCGCATACTGTTGCTGCGCATACCGCTCCACTGGCGCGGCCTGATTGCGGTATCCCTGGTAGGTCGGCTCATCGGGCGTCTGGCGGGAGACGAGTGCCGGCGTCCGGACCGCGTTCTCCTGCGGCGTCGGGATGCCGAAGTCGTCCAGCACCTTGAGTGTCAGCTTCGATTCGGCCTTCAGCACGGGCGTGGGTCCGCGGCGCGGCAGGTTGATCAGGTCAATGGGCCACAGCACCGGGATGAGCCACTCCACCGTGTCGCGCGTGGCATGCCCCGTGCCGTGAATGCGGCCTTCCTTGTCCACCGGATACTTGGGCGCGGCGACAACGCGTGCATTGATGGGCACCACCGTGTCCGGCTGCACCACCAGCCGGTCAAAGTCGAGCTCCATCCACCCCTTGCCCACCAGGTGCCCGGGATCCTTGTAGGCCGCGAAGTGGCCGATCAGGTAGCTGCCATACGGAAAGCTGTTGCGTCCATAGGCCTCGCTGTGGCCCACCTGGCACATCACGGGGTCGCCCACGTTCTGGGTCTTGGAGGAGACATTCGCCTCCGCGACAGTGCAATTGATCACGGACCCGGCGGGCACCAGCTGGTCGGCGCGGCTTGCGATTGGCACGATCAACACGGGCGCGGCCAGAAGGAAGAACGAAACTGCGAATTTAGCTCTCACGGCGATCTCCAGAAAAGAAACACAGCCCCAAGGGGCAGTTGCTGTTGCGTACCGACAAAGCTGCGACGCTCACCGTGCGAGGGACGCCCCGGCCGCCAGAACCAACCGTCTGGCATACCGGAAAACTGAAAAGAATGCCCTGATCATGCGCTGCGGCAGTACGGTCCGTCAACACAAAACATGAAGCAAATCGCCAGAAACCCTGGCAAAATTTCACCGCAACTTGCAGGAAATTGCCGGGTACTACTGAGATGGATTTCCAAGTGCGGCAAGCGCGAAAGCGTATGCTGCAGAGCATGCGAACGGCCTTCCTTTGCGCTGCCTTGCTGGCACAATTGCATGCAGTTGCGCAAAACGCTTCCGTGCAAAACCCCTCCGCCGGCGCGCATGTGCAAGGCTTCTCGATCACTGAGGCGCTGTCCGCGCCCTTCAGCAATCAGCTGACCGCCGCGCCGGCAAAGGCCCGCGTGGCTTGGGTGACGGACGCGGAAGGCCGCCGCAATGTGTGGGTGGCGGGCAGCACCGAAGCCGCCCGCGCCGTTACGCACACTACCGCGGATGATGGGCAGGACATCGATAATCTCGCCTGGTCCGCCGATGCCGAGCAGATTGCGTGGACGCGCGGAACGGGCGCGCAAGGCCCCGAACACCCCGTCGCCAACCCGGCGGAACTGCCCGGCCCAATTCACCAGAATGTCGAGTTCGCCGACCTGCGCACGGGCACGGTTCGCGTGGTGGCGGATGGCCGCTCGCCGCTCTTTCTGCCGGACGGGAAAGCCTTGCTCTTTTTGCGGTCTGGGAACATCTGGATCGCCGATCTGTCAAAAGACAGCGCACCTGTCCAGGGCGAAGACAGGAGCACCACTGACCGGAATCCTCCGGCCGCGCACCAGCTGATCTACACACGCGGCACCCAATCCAACCTGCGCCTTTCACCCGATGGCACACAGCTGCTCTTCGTCTCGCATCGCGGCGACCATAGCTTCATCGGCCTGTACACCTTTGCCATGCGCGAGCTGCGCTGGCTGGACTCCGGCACCGGCCTGGACCACGACCCGGTCTGGTCGCCGGATGGCAAGCGCATTGCCCTCGTCCGTGAAGTGCCGCTCGTCTCCCCCATTGCCGAACGCTGGCTGCGTGAGGGCGCGCCGTGGTCCATCCGCATTGCCGATGTAGCCACCGGCAGCGGCCGCGAACTCTGGCGAGCCGGTCCGGGCCCGGGCTCGCTCTTTCACGGTGTCACCGCGCGTGACCAGCTCATCTGGATGCCCGACGGCCGCCTGATCTTTCCCTGGGAGAAAACCGGCTGGACCAGCCTCTACAGCCTGCCCGCCCCGCAATCCGGGATGCCCTCTCAAAAGAAAATCACTGAAGCATCGGCTACCGCGAACCAGGGTGCCCCATCCTTTGCAGCTCCATCGCAAAGGGTGGGTTCCACGAACCTGCCCGTGCCGACGCCCCTGACTCC
Organism: uncultured Terriglobus sp.; assembly: GCA_964246215.1. Classification (GTDB taxonomy): domain Bacteria; phylum Acidobacteriota; class Terriglobia; order Terriglobales; family Acidobacteriaceae; genus Terriglobus. The sequence continues at coordinate 6,024 of CAXTPQ010000085.1, forward strand.
TGGTGAGTTCGAGGTCGAGAGCGTCTCGTCGGACGGCAAGGCCATCCTCTACGGAGGCAATCGCCATGATCGCGACCCGGACGACATCGACCGCCTCCACTTCTGGACGGTAGCCTCCGGCGGATCGATTCTCCCCACCGCCGGAGCCTCACACAACACGCTCGAAACCGGACTCGTGACCCTGAGCGA
>CAXTPQ010000085.1:6312-8650 GCA_964246215.1 uncultured Terriglobus sp.
GCTTCCCGCCGTTGTCTTCTTTCACGGCGGATCGCGCCGCCAGATGCTGCTCGGCTTTCATCCCATGCAGTACTACGCGCAGGCCTACGAGTTCAACCAGTACCTCGCCTCCCGGGGCTTTGCCGTGCTGAGCGTCAACTACCGCAGCGGCACCGGATATGGCCTCAACTTCCGCCAGGCCCTGAACTATGGTGCCAATGGCGCCAGCGAGGACAACGACATTGCCGGAGCCGCCCGCTATCTGGCCAGCCGTCCTGACATCGACGCGAGACGCATCGGTGCCTGGGGCGGCAGCTATGGCGGCTATCTGACGGCGCTGGCCCTCGCGCGGCACAGCGACCTGTACGCCGCCGGCGTCGACCTGCATGGTGTGCATAATTGGTCGCTTGAACTCGATCTGTGGAAGCCCACCGATGACCCGGCAACCCTGAACAGCCCCGATCCGGCGCGGAGCCAGGCTGCCATCGCCCGCCGCGCCTTTGCCGCCTCACCCATGGCCGACGCCGCGCGCTGGCGCAGCCCCGTCCTGCTCATCCAGGGCGACGACGACCGCAATGTGCTCTTCTCCCAAACGGTGCGGCTGGCGGCAATGCTTCGCGCGCAGGGCGTGGCTGTCGAGGAGAAGGTCTTTCCCGATGAGGTACACGACTTCCTGCTGCACCGGCACTGGATCGAAGCCTATGAACTCGCCGCGGACTTCCTCCAACGCCACCTTCAGCCCGCAAAACCGGACTAACCCGTCTGCTATCCTCGGCTTGGATAGTCTGCTTGCTTCCTAACATGATCGCGTTCCGCTCCCCAGAGATCGTCCTGCCCGCAACGGCCCTGCTGATTGCGGTGCTGATCGGCTGTTCGCATGCGTTACAGGTCAATGTGCCTGAAAACTATCACGGCCATGTCACTATCCTGTGCGACCGGTTGGAGCGTGTGGCCACGCCCATTTACGTGGGCTCCACGGGCGAAGTCCCCAGCGCGCTCTGCCCCAGTTCGCAAACCAGCCTGACCGTGGTGCGCAACGGCCAGCCGGTGAAACCCGCGAACGAGCCGAAGTGGGGCATCACCGGCGATGGCATCGTGCTATCCGTCGAATTCGACGTGCCGTAAGCAGGTTCAGCTCAGCTTCTGCAGCATCGGCCGGCGAAGGGTGTGGGTGCCCCACCTTTGCGAAGCTAAGGTGGGTTCTTCCGAGCCAAGGCTTATTCCGGAACTCAGAAATCCCACCTTAACGACAAAAGAGCTGTCGTGAAGGTGGGGCACCCACAACCTTTTAGAATCCAACTCAAGGCAGATGGGTCGCCAGCAGTGCCGTGGGCAGGCGATGCTTCTTGGCCGGCTGCGCCGCATCCGGCTTGCCCGATTTTGCTTCCAGCAGCTGTGGTGCCGGCTTGGCCGCGGGCGTGTTCTTTTTGATGGGCGCGCCCAGGTAGCGCCGGTAGACGCTCAGGTGAAAGCAGCTCTGCTGAAACTCTTCCTCCACGTCGATCTTGCCATCCGCCTCGACTGGCGTCAGGTAAGCGCGCATCCACATGATCTCCGTCAGGCCCATGCCGCTTTTGGCGATGTCGACCGCCTGGCCGTAGAGGTGGGGCGAGGCAATGTCGCCGGTGGGCGGCGCGGCATTGCCGTTCACGCGGACAAGCCTCCGCTGAAACTCGACCGTGCGCACCGCCGACGTCACCACGAGTGGCGTGCCGAAGCGGGCGTAGTGTGCCCGGCTCAGGTCGCGGAGGAAGCGCACCGTCCAGGGCCGCGCGTAGCGCCGGTTCGCGGGCAGGTGGTCTTCCGGGTAGATGGAATCGTCGTCGGGCAGCATGGCCAGCAGCTTCATACGGCGCATTTCGGCGAGCTGGCCATCGTCCTGCACACGCTCCAGGCCGTCCGCCACGGCCATCTGGTTCTGGTGTACCAGGATCTCGTGCGAGCCTTTCATGGGTGCCACCAGAATCAGGTGTCCGCGCGTGTCGAAGAGGTTTACCGGCAGGGCGGCGCTGGCGGCCGGAGGAATGTCGTCTATCTCTGCGGCCTGGGCTTTGCGCACCGCGGCACCAGGGGAAAGCGCGGGGCCGGCGGTGGCCAGCGATACGGCCGATTTGGCGGTCACGGGTGCGTCGCCGCCGGTTCCGCCACTGTCAAAAGTCTCCTCCGCCAGCGCACTGGCCACGTTGCTGTCCAGTTGCGGCCGGCGCGCATTGCTCTGCACCGCGGCGATGGCGGGTGCGGGCTTCTGTGCCGCCGTGGCTGGTGGCGCGGGCAGCACGATGCGCGGCGTAGCCGACGCTGCCGTTTCCGCGGCCACGGCGCGAACGGCTCCGGAAGAACTGTCGGCGGCGGTCGCGAT
>CAXTPQ010000086.1:0-5048 GCA_964246215.1 uncultured Terriglobus sp.
GGCCGCTGCGAAGGCCTGCGCGCCGGCCTGGACGGCCAGGATGGCAGCTGGATCGTCGAGCACCATGCCGAAATCGAGGAGGGCCTGACCGCCATCCGGCACTCCCTCACCAACCGCGAGTTTATGCTGCACGGCAGAACCGCCGTGCCGCCGTCCTCTGTTCCGTGGTTGAACCGCACGGAATAATCACCCGGGGCCACGTTGATGCGGCATACCTACTCGTGGCGAAGCGCGATCATGGGCTCCACGCGGGAAGCGCGCGCGGCCGGCAGCCAGCTGGCCAGCAACGCCACGGCCAGCAACAGCAGCGGCGCAACCGTCAGACTCACCGGATCGTGCGGCTTCAAACCGTAAAGCATGCTCTTTACCATCTGCACACATCCCAGCGCCGCCGCCAAACCCACCAGTACGCCGGCCACCGTCAGCAGTCCAGCTTCCCGCAGCACCATGGCCCTTACCTGACCGCGTTGCGCGCCAAGGGCAAGCCGGATGCCGATCTCATTAGTGCGCTGTGAAACGGTGTAGGCCATGATGCCGTAAATGCCCACGCAGGCCAGCAAGAGCGCAAGGATGCCGAAGCCGGCGGTGAGGCTGGCAAAGAGCCGCTCCTGCTGAATAGTCCCAGCAATCTGCTGCTCCTGCGTGCGAACGTCGATCATGGGCAAGTTGGGATCGATTGACTGAATGACCTGTTGCACCTCGTAGGCAAGAACAGCCGGGGTGATGGACGAACGCACGATCATGCTCATGCCGAAGCCGCCGTTTGTTTCCACTTTGGTCTGGCGATAACTTTCAAAATGCAGGGGCTGTGGTGGATTCTTCAGGCTGTCGAACGGAGTGTCGCCGCAGACTCCAACGACTTCTGTCCATTGCAAGACTCCTTTACTGCCAGGGAGCGGATCGTCGCTCGTGGTGAAGCGGGCCCCGATGGGATTTCTGCCCGGGAAGAACTTGCGTGCCAGCGCCTGATTGATCACCGAGACTTTCGGTGAGGTAGTCGTGTCGTGCGGCGACAGACTGCGGCCCGCCAAAATGGGGATTTGCATGACGCGAAAGAAGTCAGGGCCGACAGAGTTCTCATTCACATACATGTCGTGCTTGTCTGTGGAGCGCGGCTCTCCCTCTACCTTGAAGCCGCTGTTCGACATCCAGCCGGCGATCAATGGAAATTGTGCCGATGCGACACCCTGAACGCCAGGCATGGCGGAGATTTTTTCCTCCAAGTTTTGGAACAACGCAGGCCCTTTGTCACCCTTGTAGTCAGTCCCGGGCAGCTGCAAGTTGAACAGAAGGAGATTTCTGGGTTCGAAGCCCGTGGGCGTCACTACCAGATTGCGAACCGTACGGAGAAAGAGCCCGGAACCGACAACCAGCAAGGTCGCGAGGGCGAGTTGAAAGGCGACTAGACTTCGGCCCGTCCAGTTTCTGCGTCGCATGGTCACGGCGTGCGTGGCTGCCTGCAGCGCGCCTCGACCCTCACTGGCGGCGGCGCGCCAGGCTGGTGCCGCACCGAAGACAATGCCGGTAAGCAGGGTAAGAGTTGCGGTGAAGCAAAAGACCTTCCAATTAAAAGGGACATTCAGAGTGTTGTGCTGCCAGCTGTTTTCCAGCAGCCGCGGCAGCAGATTCCGGGCGGAGTAGCCGAGCAGCGCACCCAGCGCACCGCCCATGGCGGCCAGCAGCAGCGATTCTGTAAGAGCCTGCCGGAAAATTCGTATCCGGTCCGCGCCAAGCGCGAGTCGCAGGCTCATCTCGCGTTGCCGATGCGAGGCGCGGGCAAGCATCAGGTTTGCAATGTTGGCGCAGGCAAGCAGAAGCACCGCAGCTACCAAGCCGAGCAGGACATAGATGGGTTTGCGCAGAGAGCGCGAGCTTTGCGCCCACCCACGGCTGCCATCCTCTAGCTGGAGATGCGGCACAGATTCATTCGCGCCCACGGCCATGGTCGCATATACAGCCCTGCGAAAGAGCCCGTCCAGTGTTGTTTGCGAAAGCGCCAGGCTCTGGCCGGGATCGTGGCGAGTCATTACGGAAATCCAGGAGAGTTTCGTCGAGTGAAAGAGGTCCTGGTCGCCAGCGAGCCCGGCTGCACGGGCGGCAATGAATGAGAGCGGCAGAAAGAGATCGGGTGTGCGCTGGACGCCCTGTGCGCCGGTGAAACCCGGAGCGGCGACACCGATCACGGTGACGGGAAGGCTATCCACGCGGATGACTTTGCCGAGCGCATTGGACGTGCCGCCGAACGCGCTATGCCACAAGCCGTTGCTCAACACGACTACCGCGCCACTGCCCGGTGCCGTGTCGTCGCTGGGCAGAATGCCCCGGCCAAGCTGTGGTACCGTGCCCATTTCGCTGAAGTAATTACCGGAAACCGCTTCCACGGTGACAGGAATCGCGTTCCCGTTCACACTCCCATTGACCGCTCCAATGGCTTTGTAGGCAAAGACGTGATCGGCAGCAGGTGCGTGCTGCCGCAGTTGCTCGTATACGGGATAAGTCATAACATCCGACAACTTTTTGCCGTCGTCGTCGGTGAACCAGCTTCCCCAATTCATATGAAAAACGGTGTTTTCTTCATCGACGTGGAAAAGCAGGTGCAACTGCTCCGGATGAGAGACAGCCAATCTCTCAAACAAGATTTGGTTGGCGACAGAGAAGATCGTCGTATTCGCTCCAAGGGCAAGCGCGAGTGAAGCGACCGCGATCACGGTAAAGCCGGGGCTCTTGCGCAGGAGCCGCGTGCTGTAGCGCAGGTCGGCGGCGAGCTCGTCCAGCCAGCGGAGGCCGAAGGCTTGCCGCATGCCGTCGCGGTGGCTTTCGGGGCCGCCGAACTCCACGCGGGCTTTCCGACGAGCTTCCTTGGCGGGGACGCCCTGTTGCACCAGCTCGTCCGTGCGCTGGTCGATGTGGAAGCGGATTTCCTCGTCCATGTCGGACTCGAAACGGCGGCGGCGCAGCGCTGTGCGCAAAAGGGCGGCACTTCGATACCGCCATGAATTTAACAGGCTCAGCATGCCGGTGCGCGGGTTTGGCGGGGTGCTCCGGGCGCGGCTCATGCTTCACCTGCCAGCGCTGCGGCCGGCTGCGCCGCCGCGGGCTCCGGGGTGAGCCGGAGGATGCCGCCGATCACGCGGCTCATGCGGGTCCACCGCTCGGTTTCAGCTTCCAGCTGTTGCTGGCCGAGTTCGCTGAGCCGGTAGTACTTGGCGCGGCGGTTGTTGTCGCTGGGCGCCCACTCGGTGAGCAGCGCACCGCTGGCTTCCAGCCGGTAGAGCGCCGGATACAGTGAGCCCTGCTGCACCAGGAGCTGCTCGCGGCTGATCTGGCCGATGCGGACGAGAATGCCGTAGCCGTGCAGCGGGCCGAGCGAAACAGCCTTCAATATGAGCATTTCCAGGGTGCCCTGGAGCAGGTCGAGTGGCGGCGGCATGGTGCTGTTCTCCTCTATTCAATCTAGGAGAGAGCATGCGCTTTGACTCCTAGACTGTCAAGGAGTATTCCGGGCCTGGTAGGTCAAACCCATTTGCTTGCCGATGGCGCGGTCCAGCAGCCGCTTGGGCAGGAGTTTCGGGATCGTCCAGTTCTTGAAGCGCTGTGGCACAGCGGCGTAGCGCACCTTTGGCTTGCGGGTGGTCAGCGCGGTATAGACGACCCGGCCGATCTCTTCCGGCTCCAGGCCCCGCTTGGCTTCGTCCAGGAAAAACTTCACAAAGCCTTTCAGGATGGACGCATAGTCGCTGTTTTCGTAATGCGAAACATCCGCTGCCTGGGCCTTGTCGAAGATCGGCGTCTTCACCGATCCCGGGCCGACCACGATGACGTCGATGCCGTACAGCAGCAGTTCACGGCGCAGGCTTTCCGACATGCCCTCCAGCGCGAATTTGGAGGCGGCGTAAGCGCCGAGAAACGGGAAACCCAGCCTTCCAGCCACGGAACTGATCTGGATGATGCGGCCGGGTTGGCCGGTGCGCGTGCGGTCCGCGCCGAGCAGTGAACCGAAGGCCTGGGTGACGGTAAATGGCCCGAGGAGGTTGACTTCCAGAATGTTGCGGAACTCCTGCTCGGGCTGCAGCAGCAACGGCCCGCCGCCGGCGATGCCTGCGTTGTTGACCAGGCCGGAGAGGGTGCGGCCCTCCAGCCGGCTAGCTACGGTGGCGGCCGCCGCATGCACCGCCGCGCTGTCGGTCACATCCATCAGCAGCGGCGTGAACGCCACGCCGAATTCGGCCTGGAGCCGGTCTGCATCGGCTTGTTTGCGGACACCACCGAAAACATGCAGGCCCTTGCCGGCCAGCACTCTGACGATGCCATGGCCGACGCCCGTCGAGGCTCCCGTAATTACCACGCTCTTTGCCTGATTCATCATTGGGCCCATTTCCGTGCCAGGATCGTTTTGTGCCAAGATCGTTCCGTGCCAAGACTATTCCCACGTCAAGATAAGCACTGTACACCTTGGCCAACATGAACAGCGTACACCTAAACATCGAAGCACGTATTTCGCGTACCGTAGAGCGATGGCGTTTCCCGCAAAGACCGACCGTTCCCGCGTGCTTGCCGCCGCCATGGCGCAACTGGCGAGTGCGGGCCTGGAGAAGCTGTCCGTGCGCTCACTGGCCGCGTCGCTCGGCCTGGCACCCACCGCGCTTTACCGCTATTTTCCGAGCAGGGCCGAGCTGGAAGCGGCGATCGTCGCGGAGGTCACCGGGCAAGTCCATGCCGGTCTGGTGAAGGCCGCGGGCCGCAAGTCTCCTGAGACGGCGATTCGCGCGCTGGCCAGTGCCTACGTCCTGTTTGCGCAGGAGCAGAGCCACCTTTACCGGGCTTTCCTGACGCAGAGTCTGCCCACGCCGGAAGGCGAGGCCGCGCATGCCGCGCTTTGGAGCTTTGTGCTTTCGCTGGTGATTCGTGTGGCCGGGGCGAGGAAAGCACCACAGGCCACGGTGGCGCTTTGGGCCTTTCTGCACGGCTTCGTTGAACTGAAAGGGGCAGGCGTGTTCTGTGGTGAGAAGCCGTTGAGCGGCTTCACCTGGGGCTTGAATGCGTGGTTC
>CAXTPQ010000086.1:5148-8607 GCA_964246215.1 uncultured Terriglobus sp.
GTTCTGTGGTGAGAAGCCGTTGAGCGGCTTCACCTGGGGCTTGAATGCGTGGTTCCAGGCCGCGCGTGAGCAGTAGCGCGGCCAGGATTACCGGTAGGCCGCCACGGCGCGCAGGCCGTAGGCGATGGCTTCCAGCGCGCGGCGGTGGCTTACCCCAGTGGGCACGGCTGTCCCCATGCGGGCGCAGAGCGATGTGAGCAGTTCCGTGGCCAGCCGGTCGGTGGTAAAGGTGTCCAGTTCATGCACGCGCGCAAAGTACGACTCAAGCAGCAGGAGGTCGTTGCCGGAAAGGTGGCGCAACGCTTCCTGTGAAAACTCGATGCCGAAGTTTGGCTGTACCTGCATGTGCGGTGGGACGGGTGCGGGCTGCAGTGCAAAACCGGCGGTAAAGGTGCGGCCGTTGGCCAGCATGGGTGCGGCTTCGGTCGGCTCCTGATGCACAACGAGCGTGCCGGCCACCAGATCGCCGAGGCGCTTGTTCTGCCGGCTGGCGATCACAGAGACGATACCGACGACGTAAAAGCCGGGCAGTGAATCGACCAGGCGCAGCAGGTTGCGGGCAAACGACTCGAAGAAGGTGATGGGCCGGCCGGAATCCTTCAGAACGCGAATCTTCATCACGCTCTTGCCGGGAGTCTGGCCGCGCCAGAAGGCCTCAAAAAAGATGTAATAGCCACCGAAGAAGGCGAAGTTGAGCAGAACGAAACCGGCGATGATCCACTTGATTTCCGTATCGCCCATCTTGTTGAAGCGCTCGTTCAGAGTGGAAGCCGCGAAGACCAGGACAAACACCCAGAAGAGCACCAGGTAGGTGCCGGCCTGGATTGCGAGATCGATCAGGTGCGCGAGAAAACGCGATCCCAGGCCGGCCAGCGGCAGCTCCAGCGCAACCTGTTCCGGGGTGTCGATGCTAAGCTGGTCGCGATATCCGTAGGGGTCCATGATCTCCAACACGTGGGTAGAACAGCGGCGTCCCGCATGGGGCCGGCTGGATTCATTGATACAACAAGCGGAGCTTTTCCGCCTGAAGAAGCTGAGCGCGGCCGAGTTGAGCGAGCTCGGCCTGCTGTACCGGCAGACCGCCGCGGACCTGAGTGCGGTGCGCAGCGATACGACGGCGCGGCCCACGGCGGAGTACCTGAACCGGCTGCTGGCACGGGCGCACCATGTGGTCTACCGCGGGCGAAAGACGTCGCTGCGGGGCGTTGTGCACTTCATGTGGTACGAGTACCCGCGAGTAGTGCGGCGGCTGATGCCGTTCATTGCGGCGGCGCTGCTGCTCTTTCTTGCGGGCGGCGTCCTGGGGACGCTGTTGACGCTGGCGCGGCCGGCGTTCATGCGGACCTTTCTTGGGCCGCAGATGGTGCACACCATTGAGCAGCACAAGATGTGGACCGAGTCGGTGGTGACCATGAAGCCGCAGGCCTCCGCGGAGATCATGACCAACAACATCGGCGTGACCTTTGCCGTGTTTGCCACCGGCGTGACCGGAGGCGTGCTCACAATCTGGATGCTGTTTGAGAATGGGCTGCTGATGGGTGTGATCAGCACCGCGTGCGCGCAGCACGGGTTGTCGCTGAGCCTTTGGAGCTTTGTGGCGAGCCACGGCGCGCTGGAGCTGCCGGCGATCTTTCTGGCGGGCGGGGCAGGTCTGCGGCTGGGCTGGGGCCTGCTCTTTCCCGGGCTGCTGCGGCGCAAGGAAGCTCTCGCACTGGCCGGCACGGAGTCCGTACGGCTGCTGAGCGGCACCGTGCCCATGCTGGTGGTGGCCGGTGTGCTGGAGGCATTTGTCTCGCCGACAAAGACGCCGGTGGCAATCAAATTCGGCATCTGCGCCGCGCTGCTGAGCGTGCTCTGGTTCTGGCTGTTTGCGCGGCGAGATCATCTTGAGATGAGCGGCCACGGAGAGTTCACCGGCCAGCCTGCTGAATTGACGGGATTTGGGCCACCAGCACGCTTAAGCAGGTGAGAGGTCTTGCCATGGCAACAGATCCGATCGAACACATTGTGGTGCTGATGCTGGAAAACCGTTCCTTCGATCACATGCTAGGAGCGTTTCAGGAGATCTATCCGGATCTGGACGGCACCCTGCCTAAGGAGGGCGTGCCTCGCGCGGACCGCTACTCAAAGACACAGCAGGCCTACGCGCAATTGCCAAGCCGGCAGACGCAGCTCAATCCGAGTCCGCTGCATGAGCACCGGGATGTGATGCTGCAAATGTCGCAGGGCATGCGCGGGTTCATCGACGATTACGCGACCGTGCCAGGCTCAAAGGAACCGGACTACGCGGCCGTGATGGGCTACTACCCGCTGGACTTTTTGCCTGTCCTGCATACCTTGGCGAGGAACTTCACCATCTGCGACCGGTGGTTTTGCCCGCTGCCCGGGCCGACGTGGCCGAACCGGTTCTTTGCGCATAGCGCGACGTGCAACGGGCATGTGTCCATGCCGGACGGCTTCTACCATCCGGACATTCCCGCGCTTCATCAGCCACAGGACACGATCTATAACCGGTTGGAGGATAGGGGGATTTCATGGGGCATTTTTCATAGCGGGCTGCCACAGGCCCTGTTGCTGGAGAAGCTTTGGGATCATCCGCAGAACTTCCATCCCATGGAGCGGTTTTACGGTTTGTGCCAGCCCAACCACTCCGATCCGCTGCCTCAGTATTGCTTTCTGGAGCCGGCATTCCGTGGCGCGGCGGAGGACGACCAGCATCCACCGGCTGACGTAAGGAATGGCGAACTGTTGATCGCGAAGGTCTACAACGCGCTTCGCTCTTCGGATGTATGGAACAAGTGCCTGCTGGTCGTCACCTATGACGAGCATGGCGGCTTTTACGACCACGTGGTTCCGCCGGCTGCCGTTGCGCCGGACGAGCATACGGATGAGTTCAATTTCGAGCAGTACGGGCCACGCGTGCCGGCGCTGCTGATTTCACCCCGCGCACCGAAGAATGTCGTCCACACTGTGTTCGATCACACCAGCGTCCTTCGCTACTTGTGTGACAAGTGGGATCTCGAGCCGCTGACGGAACGCGACAAAGCCGCGAACTCGATCGGGGCGGTGCTGGACTTCACCGGGCCCTTGCGCAGCGACACACCCATCTCCGTGGCGGCGTCCATCTCCACTCCGATAGCCGTGCCGCAGGATGATCCCTCCGTGACGAATCACGAGCAGGGCCTGCTGTCGTTCGGCCGGTATCTGGATGCGGCCATGCAGCACGAGGGCGCAGCAGCCGTTGCGGCCTACCAGCGGCTGGAGAAGGAGTACCAGCAAGATCTGGAGGCCAAGATCGACGTTGCCAAGGAGCGCTTCAAAATTTTTCTGCACGGCGCGGTCAGTCACATGCGGGGTGTGGTCCGGAATGGGCCGCCAGGCTGACGGACGGAGTCGGATTTACGCGGCGAGAACTAAGTGCAGACTATTCGTTAGCGAGCGGCTTCAGCCGCTGAGATA
>CAXTPQ010000087.1:0-7958 GCA_964246215.1 uncultured Terriglobus sp.
GCGGAGTACGCCAAGGGATTTGAGCCAAAGGTGTAGTTTGATCGGAGAGATACTCCTTATCTAATTACGAGGTTCGAATGCGGACGACGCCGTTGTTACACTTGCAGGACGGAGTGCGGAGCTCGCCGGAGTGCTCATTGTGACGTTTTTGTGCCTGAATGGCCTTCTGTGGTTCAAAGACGTTTTCGACATATTCCGAAAGCTACGGAAGGTCTGATCCAGTCGCCTGGAGCATCTGGCCGCGCGCGCATCCCCGCCGCCGCGCTATCATCCAATGCAGAGATGCAGCCCGCAGCCGCGATTCCAGTGAGGTCTTCCCGCACGAGCCCGCAGCGGCTCGACTTTGCCTAGCTGCGCTTTCCCGCCGCATCCTGGCCGCGCCTGCCGCGACCTCTTCGTTCTGTGATCTTTTGAGCTGCGCCGCCGCGCAGAGGAGTTTCTAAACCCATGTTTGATCGTCTCGAACAGTTGGAAGAGCGCTACCGCGAGTTGGAGAAAGACCTGGCCGATCCGGCCATCATCACCGACCAGCAGCGCTTTCAGAAGGCAGGCAAGCAGCATCGCGACATGGTGCCGGTCATTGAGCGCTACCGCGAGTACAAGCAGGTGCGGACCGGCATTGCCGACGCGAAAACCATGTTGACCGAAACCGATCCGGAGATCCGCGCCATGGCGCAGGACGAACTCACGGTGCTGCAGGCCCGCATGCCGGAGATCGAAGAGCAGCTCAAAATCATGCTGCTGCCCAAGGACCCCAACGACGAGAAGAACGTCGTGCTGGAAATCCGCGCAGCCACCGGCGGCGACGAGGCCTCGCTTTTTGCGGCGGAGGTCTTCCGCATGTACCTGCGCTTTGCCGAACTGCACCGCTGGAAGGTCGAAGTGCTTTCGGAGACCGAGTCGTCAGTCGGCGGCATGAAGGATGTGACGGCCCTGATTGAGGGCGACCGCGTCTATAGCTCGCTCAAGTACGAAAGCGGCGTGCACCGTGTGCAGCGCGTGCCGGCAACGGAAACGCAGGGCCGGGTGCATACCTCCGCGATCACCGTTGCCGTACTCCCGGAAGCGGAAGAAGTCGACGTCAAAATCGAGCAGAAAGATCTGCGCGTGGATACCTTCTGTTCCTCGGGCCCGGGTGGCCAGTCGGTCAACACCACCTACTCGGCGATCCGCATCACGCACCTGCCCACCAACACCGTGGTCAGCTGCCAGGACGAGAAGTCGCAGATCAAGAACCGGGACAAAGCCATGCGCGTGTTGCGGGCGCGGCTTTACGAAGTAGAAATGGAGCGCCAGCACCAGGCGCAGGCCAGCCAGCGCAAGCAGCAGGTAGGCTCCGGCGACCGCTCTGAGAAAATCCGCACGTACAACTTTCCGCAGAACCGGTTGACCGACCATCGCATCGGCCTGACGCTGCACCAGTTGGAATATGTGATGGAAGGCAAGCTGCAGCCGATCGTGGATGCGCTCGTCGCACATGACACGGCGGAGCGTTTGAAGTCCGAAGCTGTGGCGGCCTGAGCGGGCGATGGTGTCCTGTTCCGCGACAAAGCAGTTGACTTTTGCGCCGGGATTGCGTCTTATGTGTTTAGTCCCGGGCGGGAATGGCGTCCCGCCCAGGTGTGAAGTAGCGCGAGCTACTTTAGGAAATGCTTCACGATGAGCAACACCAGGCCGATTAGCGCGAGAAGAACACTCTCGGAAACTGAAAGGCTCAGGCGAAGTCCAGGGCGATTGGGCATAGCCTACCTCCTACAGTGAATTCCGCCTTCGGGGTGATCACCCCCGAAGGCGATTCGCTTTTCAGGGCGAATCCTTTGCCTTGCATTGAGTGCCCGTCCGCGACGCCAGCCTGTAGGTGACAATTCAGTATGCCCGCACTCTTGCCCGTTACACGACACTCACATCTGCGGCAAAAGTGGGATTGCGTAGAGGCGGCAATGCACTTTAAAGAACAGTTCACTTCGCGGAGACAAGATTGAATGTCGTGCAAGCCCTGCATTTGGGCACGGAGCGGCTTGCGGCCAGGCCCGAGTTGCGAGACAACGCCCGGCTTGACGCGCAACAACTGCTGGAGATCACCACCGGGCTGACGCGCGTGCAGATGCTGGCGTCCCCGGAGCGCGTTCTATCCCAAGCGGAGGAGGCCCGTCTTGACGGCCTGCTCGGCCAGCGGCTGGGCTTTGTGCCCATCCAATACCTGCGTGGTTCGCAGGAGTTCTACGGCCGGCAGTTCACCGTGACACGGGACGTACTTATTCCCCGTCCGGAAACTGAACTGATCGTCGACGAGGTTCTGCGTTTGGCTCCAAACTGGAAGACCCCGCTGCGTATCGCGGACGTGGGCACGGGCAGCGGCAGTCTGGCCATCACGCTCTCTCTGGAATTGCCCGCCGCGGAGATCACGGCTTTGGACATTTCCCCAGCCGCACTTGCCGTAGCCCGGAGCAACGCCGATGCCCTGCAAGCGAATCCAGACCGTTTTCGCTTTTTGGAATCGGATCTGCTGGAAGCCGTCGCGCACGAGCCGCCGTTCGATGTCATTGTCTCCAATCCCCCCTACATCCCACTGGCAGACGCGGCCACGCTGCACCCGCAGGTGCGCGACCATGAGCCGCACCTGGCTCTTTTCGGCGGCCGGGACGGCCATGACGTACTTCGCCGCCTGATCCCGCAAGCCTGGCACAGCTTGAAACCGGGTGGTTCTCTGCTGCTGGAAACAGCGGGCCGGAGCTTGGCTCTGGATCAGCTGCTTGTGCCGTGGTGCAACGTACACTACGTCAAGGATTTGCAGCAGATCGATCGCATTGCCATCGCGCAACGGCCGGCAACAGGCTGACTCGTCAGGAGAAATTTATGCACCATCGCCCATGCTTTTTGGTTGTGGATTCGGAACACAGCGGTGCCATTTCCACCCGCAAGCTGGTATTGGAAACCGCGAAGTACAACGTGATTACCGCCTACTCCTGCGATGAAGCCGCGGCAGAGCTGGAGCGTTTTCCGCGCGTGGATGCCGTCGTTATGAATGAGAGCATGCCCGGTGAGGCCTGCCAGGGCTTCCTCGAGGGACTTCGCGAGCGCCTGCCAGAGGTCAAGCTCCTTATTGTTGGCGACTATGGCAGATTCGGCAATCTGGCAGACCGGGTTGTGCCCGGTTTCATGCCGGCCGAACTCTTGCTTGCTCTGCAGGAAATGTTTCCGGCAGCAGGCGCGCGGCTCCAGCAGCATGAAGTCGAGATCCAGCGCCGCAATCAGTAAAGACGGGCGGCGTGCTAGCTGCGATACCATCGACTTTGGGCAGGCACAGCAATGACTTGATTGCTGTGCCCGCGGAAACGAGATGCAAGGGATGGCGATGGCGTTAGCGACAGCTTTGGCAAAGCAGGTGGAGTATGCAGCTCAAAGAGCGGGGCTGCAGGTCATCGATAGCACGGAGAGCGCCGGCTTTAACGGCGTGCCGACTGAAATCTACACCCTGGCTCTGCCCGGCAACAGCGCCAAGCATGAGACGCTCCAGCTCAGTTCTGAACTGGACATGGATCGCGCAGACCTGGAAAAGCCGGTGCAGGAATATCTGCTGGCAGCGGCCACGCGCCTGCGCAATCCCAGGCCGGAGCTGTACGTCACGCTTGGTGGCCTGCCCGTAAGCTTCTCAAGCTGGGTATGGCCGTTTCACCTGTCCACCTCCGGTGCCGACACCTACATCGTGCACGGCGAGGCCCGGCTTGAAGATGGCGCGACCGCGCCGGAACAGCAGTTGCGTGCAAAAATTTCCGCCAGCATGACCGTGACCTTTGCCGAGGTGGTACCCGCTCCGGAGCAGCCCTTCGCTGAAGGATTTATCTATAACGCCGTGCGCAAGATCATGGACCAGGGCCAGATCGAACTGGTAAAGAGCGGCAATCGCCAGCCGGTGCCGGTCACCACGCGCTACTACTCCAGCAAGCAGGGCCGCTTTGTCTTCAACGATACCAATGAGCAGCAGCGCCAGGACTTCCTGGCCGCCAAGGTGTACTGGCTCAGCGGTGTGCTGGGCGGCGGCGCGCCGGTCTGGCTGCTGGATCCCCGCGATGCGCAGTATCTGAACACCACAGTGGGCGAGCTGAGAAAGGGTGCCGAAGCCCTGGCCGGCGACGGCATCATTCAGTTGCAGGGCGACCTCGACTTTGCAAGCTCGACGGATGCGCTCCGGTCACACCATGCTGAGTACGAGAAGCAAATGGCCGACGCGCTGGCCTTCACCAAGCCGACCTTCAACGAAGAAATGCGCTCCGGCCAGACAAATATGTAGGCGAGAGCTACCTTCGCCATAGCCGCGTGAGCGGGCCGCTGCTGCCGTGCACAGGGTCGGACGCCGGGAAAGCAAGCCCAGCCATTCGCTTGCGTGCCGCATCGTCCGGTGCGTCGCGGCGGATGTCCCAGGTCTGGCCCGGCGGGTAGGCACCGATCACTTGAAAATCGGGCGAGCAGGAGATCTCGCAATGACCGGTGCCGGCGGGCAGCACCAGCACGTCGCCTGCCTGGATGTGGAACCGCCGGCCGCCTTCGCCGCCAAGCACCAGGAGCGCGTCACCCCGGGTAAAGCCCAGCACCTCATGCGCGGTGGAGTGGTAGTGGTGGTAGGTGTACACACCGTTGCGCCACTGCGGCGGCCAGCCGTTGCGCTGAAAGATGGCCTCCGCGGCAGAGGCCGCATCGCTACCCGTAGCCAGCACGCCCGTGTAGTGCAACACGGGGAGCTTGGTGTTGTTGGGCATCCATCCATTCGCTTTCAGCAAAAAGATTTCAGGCTGCGATGCGTCAGCAGGAGTGGCGGCCTGCATGGACTGGCCAGCACCGGCGGCAAGGGTGGCTAGCGCGGCGTTGCGGTTGAACTCCCGGCGATTCATTCAGTCTTGTCCTCAGGCCTGCATGCTACTTCGCGCAATGAAAGCTGGCGGCCCGATTCGGGTCGCCCGTACCGTCGTAGCGCGCCTGCTGCGGGTAAGGGCAGAGCGGGCGAACCATGTAGCTGACGGCGGCCGGCGAGGTAGCAGGCTTTATACCTTTCCTGGCTGTGGGCCTGACGCCTGCTTTGGCCGCCGGCTTGGCGTCGCTTTCGGGTACAGCCTTGGCGAGGGACTTTGCGGCCAGGATCGCTGCCGGTCTCTGGTCCTTCTCGACCCACGCCTGCAGCAAATCCAGCGCGCCGGTGCCGGGCCCAGCCGCGGCAGCCACGCTGAGCTGGCCGAAGCTGTTGGGCCCCGGTCCACCCAGGCAATGCTCCATGCCCGGCACCATGTACAGCTGCATCATGCCATTGGCTTTTTCACTGCCCATGGTGTCCTGCACGCTCTGCCAGTATTGGATGGCGTTGTAGGGCGAGATTGCCGGGTCATTCCAGCCGTGGTAAACAATTAGCTTGCCGCCGCGCGCCGCAAACCGGCTCAGGTCAGGGTTGGTTGAATCCAGCGGCTCGCTCGTGTTCTTCACCGCTGCTTTTAACGACTCGTCCACGCTCGCGCTCATCACGGACCAGCTTGGGTCGCCAGTCACCATATAGCGGAAATAGTTCTGGGAGTACGAGCTGCCGCCACCGCTGCCGGGCCCGCTGCCCAGAATCCAGGACTTCCACGCGCCGGCCTCGTCACCCGGTGTGAAGCCCGGAAAAATACTCCTGCCGTGCGAATCCACGCCGCCGCTGTAAAGCTTTTTGAGCGTTGTGACCTGGGGCGCGGTCAAGCATTGCAGGTTATCGCCCTCCTTGCAGAGCAGCACGCTGGGGTCGAAATGGCAGCTTTGCGGGTCGCTCACAATGCCGTCTTTCAGGCCGTCCTGCGCATCGCACGCGGCCAGCGCGGC
The DNA here is from genome assembly GCA_964246215.1 of uncultured Terriglobus sp. Taxonomy (GTDB): domain Bacteria; phylum Acidobacteriota; class Terriglobia; order Terriglobales; family Acidobacteriaceae; genus Terriglobus. The sequence goes on from CAXTPQ010000087.1 coordinate 5,842, forward strand.
CCGGGTGATGGCCGGCAGCTTGTAGCTGGAGATGTAGCCGGCGGGATCGCGCAGCGTGGTCTGCAACACATCCACGCCGCTGGACAGCATGTGTGCCCAGTTATTGGCGGGCGCACCGGCCAGGATGCCATCGTAGTCCTCGGGAAAGCGCTGGGCTTCCATTAGAGCTTCACGGCCGCCGTCGCTGCAGGCGTCAAAGTAGGCTTTCTGCTGCGGATGGCCGTAGTACGCGGTCAGGATCTCCTTGGCGCGGAGGGCGTTCAGGTGCACGGCGCGCCAGCCGAAGTCCTTCACCTTTTCCGGATGGTGATAGCTGAAGGCGGCATCTTCACCTTCAGCTTCATGGCCCGCGTCGCTGCCGGTCACGGCATAGCCCTGCCGCAGCATGTTTGCCATCTGGTCGTAGTAGATCGACCCCGCAAAGCCGCCGTTGCCCGTGCCGAGCAGGCGGCCGTTCCAGCCCGCTTCCGGCATCCAGACCTCAAACTTGATCGCGGAATCGGCGGTGGGGCGCAGGATGCCGGCAACGCGGCAAAAGCCTGGAAGTTTGCTGATGGGCGACCCGTAGGGCGGGGTGAGCCTGGTCTCTGTGTGCTCGGCGAGCGTGATGGTGGTACCGTGCAGTTGCGCGGTTTTCAGGGAGGCGCAAGCATCCGCGGCAAAGGCCGGCAGGGCGCAGACAGCGAAAGCGGCAAAGAACAGCGCGGCAGGAGGCTTGGTCATAGGGTCGGGGTAACTTTACCAAAGCCGGATGAACCCGTGGTGCAGCTCCCACTCACAGCTTGTCGGCGGTGCCGTTGCGCACTGCCTCGTTCCATCGTTCGATGCCGAGCGGGTATGGATCGGGATAGCCGAGCGCACCGCCATCGGTCACGACGGTCTTGGGATCGTTCCAGTCACAGCGCAGCGGAACGGAGGCACCGACGCGGCAAACACGCTGAATCCGCTGCTCGTCGGTAAAAGCCATCTCCTGCTCGGTCTCGTAGACAGGGCCGCCATCCATGGGAGCGACACGGAAGCGGAGATGAAACCGGCGTACCCCATCGTTGCGCATGTACGCTGCCCCTGTCCAGACTTCTTTCGCTTCTAGCATGGTGCCGTTGGCTTGCTTGCCGGCGCTGCGGATGGAGGACCCAGAACCAGGCGATCAAGACGGTGCTCCGCGCCAGAACGCCGCAGACCACCGGTGAGCCGCAGCGGCACGGCCGTGATCTCTTCTGAGCCACCGCGCACCGGATCTTTTACCGGCTGGACAAACACATACACATTTTCGAGAAGGGCTGGCAAGTAGTCCAGCGTCTCTTGCCGGAAGGTCACCAACCGTGGAGCTTCCGTGACGGAATCCATGTGGACTTCCAGCTTCAATGGGCCAAACTCGCCGGTCTGCCGCATGTTTTCTTGCTTTGGCCCGAGTTGCTTTACAGAGATGACTTTCCCGGTGCGGATGCCCCGCCGCTGCAGGTCGAAGTAATCGATCGGAAACAGTGTCGCGGGCTTTTCGTTCGCTTTTAGCTGTTTGTACTTCATCCGGGAAAGGTCGAGCCGGTCCACGGAGATTACGACGGCATCTCCAGGCCGCGGGATGTTGGCATAGTCGACCGTATCGATCAGTTCAGTCATACGTTCCACGCCGCCGGATTCTGTAAAGCGGAGCTGCATCTTCAACTTGGGTTCACCACCCTCAGTCGGCGCAGAAACCTGCTCAACGGCAACGACGATGGCGTCGCGGAAGTCGCTCTGCCGTGCGAGCTCCAAATCTTTCGCCGCACCTCGACGTGCCCACTGGAAGAGAAGTGTCAGCAGGATCAGAGTAACGACGACGATGGTGAGAGTGGTCCACATAGCTCATCGATTTGGGGATGGCATCCATGCTCTGAGGGGCCGCATACTCGCGGCGGATTGCGCATCTATACGTGTTTGTAGCACGACGTGTTTGTAGCACGCTTGGAATGACCGTTTTTGTAGATGATGTCCATGTAATTTAAAACCTTTTGTGTGAGCTCTAATGCTTCCAATGATGATGTATTTCCTTGGCTCCGTACCCACTTGGCCACACGGCTTGCCGCTCTTCGCATCCCATTACACCGATGAGCCTCTTTCTCCCCATGGCACAACTG
>CAXTPQ010000088.1:0-7517 GCA_964246215.1 uncultured Terriglobus sp.
GGCTGTTGCCGGTCAGCATCACACTACCAAATGCAAATGGTGGTTGAGCGGGAGTCGAAGTCGGAGGAGCTTGGCCTTTGGACGCTGGTGAAGCAGGCCATGGGCGGGGCAAAGGTGGACTACACACAGGGTCCGCTGAACCGGCTCATTCTCCTGCTGGCCATTCCCATGATGCTGGAGATGGCGCTTGAGTCTGTCTTCGGCGTTGCCGATATCTTCTGGGTGAGCCGCCTTGGCGGCGATTCCGTGGCGGCGGTCGGGCTTACGGAATCGTTGCTGACGCTGGTCTTTGCGGTGAGCGCCGGGCTGAGTGCGTCGGTGACGGCGCTGGTGGCGCGGCGCATCGGCGAGGGCGACAACGAGCGCGCCGCAACGGATGCAGTACAGTCGATTTTCATTGCGATCGTCCTCGGGGTGCTCATGGGCATTCCGTTTTTTCTGTTCGCGCCAAAAATGCTGAGCCTGATTGGAGCGACACCGGCGGTGGTGCACATCGGTTCACGGTATGCGCGCATTGTGCTTGGCACTTCCGGTGTCATTCTGCTCATCACTCTGCAGAACGCCATCTTCCGCGGCGCGGGGGATGCCGCGCTGGCCATGCGTCTGCTGGTGATTGCGAACGGCATCAATCTCGTCCTCGATCCGCTGCTGATCTACGGCATAGGTCCGTTCCCGAAGCTTGGGGTGACCGGACCGGCGGTGGCCACGTTGACCGGCCGGAGCGTGGCCGTGCTGTACCAGATGTACCGGCTGTACCGGGGTACGGAGAAGCTGCGCATCGGCATGCGACAGCTGCGCGTCAACGTGAGAGAGATGCTGACTTTTCTGCGCATCTCGTCCACGGGCATGCTGCAGTTTCTTTTGGAGCAGGGCAGCTGGCTCGGTCTGGTGCGCATTGTCAGTATGTTCGGCGCGGGTGCCATCGCGGGCTATACCATTGGTTTCCGCATCGTCGGTTTTGTGCTGCTGCCGTCCATCGGTTTGAGCAACGCGGCGGGCACGCTGGTGGGCCAGAACATGGGTGCCAACCAGCCGGACCGGGCAAGGTCATCGGTGTGGCGCACGAGCTTCGGCAACCTGGCGTTTCTTGGCACCGTGAGCCTTTTGTTCATCGTTTTTGCCCATCCGCTCGTTGGCTTGTTCACGCATGAGGCGTCCGCCGTTCCCACGGCGGTGGAGTGCTTGCGCTTCTTCAGCCTGGGCAACTTGATGTTCGCGTTTGGCGCGGTCTTTCTGCAGGCGTTCAATGGCTCGGGTGACACCATGACACCGACGTGGATCAACCTGGTCGGCTTCTGGATCGTGGAGGTTCCATTGGCCTGGTTTCTTGCGGCACACACGCCACTGCGTCTCACCGGCGTATTTGTCGCCGTGCTTGTGGCCCAGGCGCTTTGTCTTGTCATGAGCGGCACGTTATTTGTTCGCGGCAGCTGGGCAAAGGTGCGTGTGTAAAGCAATGTTCTTCGTACAAAGAGGAGTGTGCTGACGAATGATTGTGCCGGTGACCGCGGAAGCGGAGTGGTTGAAGATGCTGGAGAGTGTGCCCCCCTGGCAACCTCCGCAGCAGCACACGTTTGTCATTGCACCGCATCCGGATGATGAAACGCTGGCCGCGGGCGGCCTGATTGCGTCGTTGCGCCAGAGCGGTGTGGAGGTTTCGGTGATCGCTGTGACGGATGGCGAGAACTGCTATGCGGGCGAAGATTTGCGGCCGGTGCGGCCCGGGGAGCAGGCGGCGGCCCTGGCGTGGCTGGGCGTGGATGAGGCACATATTCATCGGCTGCACCTGCCGGACAGCGATCTTGCGGCGTGTGAGCCGGCGTTGACCGACCTGCTTTTTGCACTTATTCCGGACGGCGTTCACCTGGTCGCACCCTGGCCGCGAGATTTTCATCCCGACCATGAAGTATGCGGGCGATGCGCCCAGCTTCTTTCGGGAGAGCGGCATCTTACTTTGTCGTACTACTTCTTCTGGACCTGGCATCGCGGCACGCCAGACCTGCTCCGAAAGCTTTCCTTGCACCGCTTCGAACTGACCGGCGAACAGCGACTTGCCAAGCGGGAAGCCCTGCTCTGCCATGCGTCGCAGTTGTACCACCGGAGCGGCGAACCGATTCTGCCCATGAACCTGCTTGAACCAGCCTGGCGCACCTTTGAGGTTTTCCTTCCCGCATGAGTCTGCCCCAGTCTTCACCGGAATTCTTTGAAGAGATGTACCGGAACAACCCGGATCCGTGGAACTTTGCCAAGAGCGATTATGAGCTTGGCCGTTACGGCATCATCGTGCGCGCGCTGGCTGGCCGGCGGTATGCCAAGGCATATGAACCAGGCTGCTCCGTGGGTGTGCTGACAGAAAAGCTGAGCGGCATCTGCGATGAGCTGCTTGCGATCGACTTCTCCCGGACGGCGGTGGAACAGGCCAGGGCGCGATGCGCAGACAAGCCGAATGTCGAAGTTCGCTGTGCATCTGTCTTTGACGTGCTGCCGGAGACGGGATTGGATCTGCTGGTGCTGAGCGAGATCGGTTACTACTTCAGCCCGCGGGAGTGGGTGTCCTTGCTGCATCTGCTGGTGGACCGGGTACGCCCCGGTGGCACAGTGCTGGCAGCACACTGGCTCGGCCATTCCATCGACCACACGAGCCTGGGCGACCAGGTACACCAGGTCGTTCGCGCACACCCTTCGCTGCGCCTTGAGCATGAGGAGCGGCCCAAAGGCTTTCGCCTGGACCGGCTGGTTCGTCTATGAATCCATGGAGAATTGCACCAATTTCCACGCCAGCTCTTGGAAGCGTCGCGCACTGGCATGTGGCCGTGGTGATTCCCGCGCGCAATGAAGAGTCGCTGCTGCCGCGCTGCCTGGCCTCCGTGCAGCGGGCCAGGCAGGCTCTACCGGCAAACGTCACTTCTGACGTGATTGTGGTATCGGATTGTTCGGACGACCTGACCGCGGAGGTCGCCACAACGATGCTTGCAGGTGACGGCACCGTTCTTCGCAGCGATGCGGGAGCCGTGGGCGGTGCTCGTGCCTTGGGTGTGCAACTGGCGTTGAAGCGCTACCCCGGCCGGCAGTTTAGCCACACGGGCTCCATGTTGGATCGCTGCTGGCTTGCCAATACAGATGCCGACTGCCTCGTTCCGGAAGACTGGCTTCTGCTGCAGCTTGCCGCGGCGGATAGCGGCTTTGCCGCGGTTGCGGGCATTGTGGACGTGGATTCGTTCGAAGAACATGAGTCTCAGGTCGAACAGCTTTTCCGGTTGACATACCGGCTGCATGAGGACGGCACGCATCCGCATGTGCATGGTGCCAACTTCGGCATCCGCGCCGATGTGTACTGCGGTGCGGGCGGCTGGTCCAACTGCGAAACCGGGGAGGACCACCACCTGTGGCGGCGGCTGCAGCGCGCGGCTCATCCCGTCATCTCCAACAGCCGGCTTCGCGTGGTCACCAGCGGCCGGCGTGTGGGGCGCGCCCCGCTGGGCTTTGCCGATGCGCTTGCGGCACACAACGGGCCGTCGCGATGACAGCGGCGCAGCTTCAGGCGCGGCTCCAATCCATTCGCGGCGAGACTCTGCCGCCTCCCGGAGCGGGCCGTACACCGGAGCGGCACGCGCGTATCTTCGCCGCCGCCTGTGAGGATTTGAGCCTGGCCAAGCTGGCCGAGGCACACTGGGATGCACTCGCCATCCTGGCCGAGGCGGGCCGAACGCCGGAGCCGGGCGCGCTCTACGGTGTGTGGGCGTCGGAGGTGCAGGGCAAACCGTTGCAGCTTCTGGGCGGTCTGCTGAGCGGGACGAAGAGCTTCTGCAGTGGAGCAGGTCTGCTGGACCGCGCGCTGGTCACCGTTGGCGCTGAGGATGGGCGGCTGCTTGACGTGAATCTGCGCTCCGATTGCGTAAGGAGCGACACCTCCGCGTGGCAGGTGGAGGCGTTTCGTTTGACGCATACCGGAGCTGTTACCTTTACGGACTTGCCGGTGGCGGAAGACGCAGTGGTGGGCGGCATCGAATTTTATCTGAGCAGGCCGGGTTTTTGGCATGGGGCTTGCGGACCGGCGGCATGCTGGGCGGGTGGCGTGGCGGGCCTGCTTGCGTATGCGCAGGGCAGCAAGCGCGACGACCCGCACACGCTGACGCACCTGGCCGCGATGCACACGAATGTGTGGGCCATGCGCGCTCTGCTGCAGGTGGCCGGGGAGGAGATCGACCGCGCTCCGGGCGATGCTGCCGCCGCCCACGAGCGTGCGCTGAAGCTGCGCCACGCCATTGACCTGCTCGCCTCTGACACGCTGCAACGCTTTGCCCGCGCGTACGGCCCGCATCCGCTGGCCATGCATGCGGACACGGCCCGGCGCTACCAGGAGGCGCAAATTTTTCTGCGCCAGAGCCACGCGGAGCGCGATCTTGAGGCGCTTGCACGGCTGCTGCCCGCCCGGATCACACGCGGTGAACCAGCTACGAACGATACGCAGTAGATTGTAAGGACCCAAGCATGACCGCAGTCGCCGAAACGCTCGAAACCGACATCCCATTGCGGCTGGACAGGCTGCCCTTTAGCCGCTGGCACCTGCGCATGGCCACGGCGCTGGGGGTCACGTTTCTGCTGGACGGCTTGGAGGGCGGCGTGGGCGGTTCGCTCTCGGGCGCGCTGCAATCGCCGGTGGCGCTTCACTTCACGGAAAAGCAGCTTGGCATCACCTCCACCGGGTATCTTGCCGGGACGGTGATCGGGGCGCTCGTCTTCGGCTTTCTCGCTGACCGCTTTGGCCGCAAGAGCCTCTTCCTGTGGACGCTTGCCGTCTACGTTTGCGCGACGGCGGCCACGGCGCTGAGCTGGAATCTGTGGAGCTTTACACTTTGCCGCGTGCTCACCGGCGCAGGCATCGGTGGTGAGTACACGGCGATCACCTCCGCCATCGATGAACTCATCCCCGCCCGCGTGCGCGGCACGGCCAACCTGGTAATCGGCTCCACTTTTTGGGTGGGCGTCATCCTGGGATCGCTGGTGGCGGTCGGCTTCCTTTCGGACCGCGCCTTCGGCCTCCATCTGGGCTGGCGCATGGCGTTTCTTTCCGGCGTGCCGCTGGCGATCGTCGTTCTCTTCATGCGGCGGCACATTCCAGAGAGCCCGCGCTGGCTGCTGACGCATGGCCGCGATCGGGAGGCATCGTCGATCATCGGCACCATTGAGAGTGAGGTTGCGGCGGAGCATGGGCCGTTGCCGGCGGTGAGTGGCACGGTGCGGCTCACGCGCAATACGGGCAACATCTTCTCGCGCGTGGGCATGCTGTTTGAGCCGCGCCATCGGGGCCGGGCGTTGCTGTGCCTGGTGCTCACCATGGCGCAGTCGTTCTTTTACAACTCGCTGTTTTTCTCGTCAACGCTGGTGCTGCTGCGCTTTTACGGTGTCTCCGCCGCGCATGCGGGCGTGCTGTTTTTGCCGATCGCCTTCACCAACTTCATCGGTCCGGTCATCCTGAGCCGCCTGTTTGACACCGTCGGCCGGCGCATCATGATCGCCTTCAACTTCTGCATGACGGGTGTGATCTTCGCCACGTCCAGCTTTCTCTTCATGCACGGCAAGCTGGGGACCAAGGCGCAGGTCGCCTGGTGGGCCGCGTCGTTCTTCTTTGCCGCATCGGCTGCAGGGTCGGCTTACCTGACCACGAGTGAACTCTTCCCGCAGCAGATCCGTGCATCGGCCATTGCCCTGTTCTATGCCATTGGAACGCTGCTGGGCGGGGTGCTGGGGCCGGCGGTCTACGGCGTGTTGCTGAGCAAAGGGCAGCGCGGGCCGATTTACCACGGCTTTCTGGCAAGCGCGGGCGTGATGATGGTTGCCGGCATCGCCCAGGCAATCTGGGGCGTGGCAGCGGAACGCAAGCCGCTGGAAGAGATCTGCTAAGAGCATGGATGCCGTTACCTTCGTGCGGGCTCCGCGCGACAGAATACGCCAACCCTTTCCGCGCCGGTGCATCTCAACCTGCACCGTAACCTGAGCGGTAAGGAGCCTCTCCTCTTCATGGCCATCACACGTCAAGTCATCACGTCGCTGCTGCGCGACGGCACCGACATGCTGGGCACCAAGAGCATCGCCGTCAAGATCGTGGATGAGAGCATCGTCTCCGGATCGCTGCTCACGGTGGAGAGCAATCACTTCTGCGTGCTGAAGTCGCGCGGTGCCGTGCTGAATGTCTATGAGACGGGCCAGTATGCGCTGGAAACGCCGGACAAGCCCATCCTGGGTTCCATTGCGCAGGGCTTCTTCGGCGGCAGTTCGCCCTGGCAGTATGAGGTGATTTACATCAACCGTTCCAAGCTGCTGGTGCGCAATCAGGGCATCGCCACCAGTGAAGAGATGGCGGAGATGGCCTACCAGGTCGACTATTACATTCACGTCGACAGCAAGGAAGCCGCGCTCAACCTGATCACGCATCTGCCATTCAACGGAACGCTGATCGATACGCGCGAGGTGGCGGACTACGCCGGTCCGGCGATTGAGCAGGCCATCAACCAGGTGGTGCAGGTCACCAAGATGGAAGAGATCAACGAGCACATCGGCGATGTGCGCGAGCTGGTCAAGAATCACCTGTCGGAGTTCCTGCGCATCTACGGCATCACGCTCAACGACCTGAAGGTGCTGATCCTGCCCAAGGACGAGCGCATGCGCGAGCTGATCTCGTTGCAGGCCATCGGGCTGTCACCCATTGAGGCCGTACGCTACTACCTCGCGCTGCGCATGGCGGAGAAGGGCCTGATCTCCGCGCCCAACGCCGCCGCTGGATTGCCATTCAACATCGGCGGCCAGCCGCAAGGATTTATCCCGCTCGGCCCGGAATCGGGGTTGCCGAACCGGTAGGTGTGAGTAAGTAGTAAGTAGTAAGTCGTTGCGAGCAGTTAGGTGTGTGTCGAAGTTCGTCAATCGCCAAAATCCGCCAGGCACCTGTTCCTAAACCACAGGCAAACTCCTACCTACTACTTACTACCTACTATTTACTACTTACTATTTACTACTTACTACTTACTACTTACTACCTACTACTGACAAATCTCCCATGGCATTCTTCGACTTTTACGACGCAGGCAAGCTCCGGCAGATAGCGGCCAACCTGTTCTACGGCTGGGGTTACAACTTTTACCGGGCAGAAAATCAGCTTCGCAGCGACGACCAGCTGATCCGCAGCCGCAGCGCCTGGCTGCTCGGCCTGGCACATGCGTCGGTCTGCAAGGCCGAGGAAGACTATCGCCGAACGTACCTGCCGCCCCCCTCGCGGCAGCATCCGTTTCCCGACGCGGCTGCCGTTGCAGGGGCGCAGGTGCTGGAGCGCCTGGCGCGCGACATTAGCGGACTGGAGCAATGGATCCATGCCCAGCCCGTGCCGGAGAACGACCGCATGACGCAGCGCTTCCGGATGGAAGCGCCCACCCTGGCCCAGCTTGCTGCCTATGATGAGGAGCTGACCGGCCGCTGCGAAGGCCTGCGCGCCGGCCTGGACGGCCAGGATGGCAGCTGGATCG
>CAXTPQ010000089.1:0-1130 GCA_964246215.1 uncultured Terriglobus sp.
ACCACGAGATCGACACGCCGCTGCAGGGCGATGAGTTGCGGCAGGGTCATCTCCAACGATGTGACTGACTGTGCAGCGGCTGATGCCCCGGAGTGTTTTGTATTGCTGGCGGATGAGTTGGCCAGGGCGATGACCTGTTCCGCGACGGTGTCCGGCGCGGGCGGTGTGGCGTTGACGATGACCCGGCATCCGTGGCGGGCCAGCTCTCGCGCGAGAGCCGCGAAGTGCTCTGCGGGCCAGCGCTTCGCCCCCCATCCGGCCGTGGGCGCCATGAAGACGAGCGGGGCAGTCGAAGCGGCGAGCGTGATGTCGCACCAGGCTTCCGCGTCTGGATCGCGCGGCAGCGGAGCTTTGGGCAGGTCTTGAGGAAGCGATGGTTTCTCCTCAGCCGAGCCCGCGATAGCTACCTGAACGATCTCTGCCGCCTGCTGGATCACGTGAGCCCGGGTGTGCACAGCAGTCTGCCGGTAGAGCCAGCGCGCCGGAGCCTCGCAGGGCGTGTCACTGCCGACGCAAAGCTTTGGGCCGCTCATGCGCGCGATGAGGGCGGACCGGATGGACCCCTGCAGATCGAGAGCAAGATCGTAGTGCTGCGCACGGATCTCCCGGCGCAAGTGGAGGATGCTGTGGGCAGTCGCGGCGGAGATGGGGTGCTTTGACCATTCGCGCGATTCCACTGGGTGAATGCGGTCGACCAGCGGCATGACGGAGGACCCGGGGACGGCGCCGGCGTGGGTCTGCAGCAGCGGAGCCAGACTCGGATCGACTGCCCAGCCGATCTGTGCCTCGGGTATCCACTGGCGCAGCAGAGCGACGGCCGGCATGGCGTGCAAGACATCGCCCAGGGCACCGACGCGCACGATGAGGATGTTCAACGGACGGTCCTTGGCTTTGGAGGGCATTATCTTTGATTGTCGCCGAAAGCTTCAGTGGGCAGATGCGCTCTCTGGTATTCTGCAGACTTGAGAGGGAGGCTGTGAACGTATGACCCGGTTGCAGTTCATCTCCCTGCTCGTCCCGGCAATGGGCTCGTTTGTGCTGGTGATTCTGGCCTGGCTGCACTCCAACTCGCGGCTGGTCGATCTGAAGCAGTTCATGCTTGCCCAGTTCGATAGCATGTCCAAGCGCAT
>CAXTPQ010000089.1:1230-6951 GCA_964246215.1 uncultured Terriglobus sp.
TGGTCGATCTGAAGCAGTTCATGCTTGCCCAGTTCGATAGCATGTCCAAGCGCATTGACCACGTGGAGCGCCGGCTGGAACTGATTGAGGGCGATCAAAAGCAGTTCTTCACCATCACCGGACGGCTGGATGGCCGCATCGACCAGCTTTCGAAGAAGTAGCTGCTGCTAGATCTCAAAGTCTCACTTATTGCTTTCGGAGCAACTTCTGCAGTTGGGCGCGGCAGGATGCAGGCTGGTGAATTTCAACGCTCGCGTCCGCTACGGCAATCGGTCCGATCTGCCGCAGTGCTTCGCGTATCGCGGCGTCGAGCTTCACCGCATCCTTGCTGGTGGTCAGAAAACCATCGGCGCCAGCCTGTGCGGCTTTCCGCATCAGCAGAGCGGCGTCGTCCTCGCGATACCGATGATGATCGCGGAAGGTGTGCACACCGGCGGGCTGGATGCCACGCTCCCGCAGCGATCTCTCAAAATCGGCGGGGCGCGCGATGCCGCTGAAAACCAGCGGGTGTGCCGGCAGCAACGCGGGCAGGGTGAGGTGGCGGGAGATCGTCCATACCGGCTTGTCATGGTGCGGCCCCAGTGTGCGCTCCAGCACGGGCCGGAGCAGTGCGGCTTCATTGCCGCGCAGAACGAGGACATCGGCACGGCGCATCGCGGCGAGCGGCTCGCGCAAATTGCCGGCGGGCAGCAGGGCATCGTGCACCTCCGCCGCCGTGAGCAGAATGATGTCGATGGTGCGCGCCACGCGGCGATGCGAGAAGCCATCGTCCAACAGGTGAATGCCACGGCCGGTGTGGGGCAGTTGCGACTCGGCCAGGGTGCCCGCCGCAAATCGTTCCGCGCCCACAAACACAGGGCAGCCGAGCCTTTGCGCCAGCAGCAGCGGCTCGTCGCCGAAAGCCTCCGCCGAGCCTCGCGAATCGACTTGCATCACGCCCTTCGTGCTCCGCCCGTAACCGCGCGAGAGCACATCCGGCGCATAGCCCATCTCACGCAGCAGGCCGGCGAGCGCGATCAGAAACGGCGTCTTGCCCGCGCCGCCCGCTGAAATGCTGCCCACGCTGATGACCGGCCAGCGCAGATGCCTGACAACACTTCGATGTTCGTCGAAACGCCGGTTTTTCCACCGCAGGGCCGCGGCATAGAGAGGCGTGAATGGCAGCAGCCATGGCCGCCGTATGTGCCGGGGCGCGCCGGTGTCCGCGGCAAACTCTTCCACGCCGCTCACGGCTGGCCGCTTTCCGTTGCGCCGGGCCGAATCAGGCGGACCACTTCAGCCATGGTGCGTTGCGTGGCCCCTGCCTGGTTCAGGTAAAACTGCCGTGCATGCCGGGCAGCGTGCTGAACATCGGGTGCGGTACCGTCCAGGCAGGCGTGGATGCGTTCGCACAGGGTAGTCTCGTTCACAAGAAAGATGGCGTTTGCCTTCTGGAGTGCCCTGACGATTTCGCGAAAGTTCTCAAAGGACTCGCCCATCACGATCGGCAGGCCGAACTGCGCCGGTTCCAGCGGGTTCTGGCCGCCGTGGGGCACCAGGCTGCCGCCCACAAAGGCGCAGGCCGCCAGCGAGTACAGTGAGGCGAGCTCGCCGACAGTGTCCAGGACCAGCACCTCTCCCTCGGCGACCGGCTCCGGTGCATGCCGCCACTGGGAGAGCCGCTTGACTCGCAGCCCCATCGACATTGCCTGCGTGGCCACGGCCTCGGCGCGGTGCGGATGCCGCGGTGCCAGCAGCAGCACGCGGCCGGAGGTTCGTGCGCGTACGAAGCAGCGAAGCAAGGGCGCGTCCTCGCCGGGATGCGTGCTGCCGGCCACCAGCACACGGGCATTTTCCGGCAGATGGGTGCCGATCAGGGCGGCCAGAGCACTCTTGCCGGCCACAGCCGTGTCGAACTTCAGATTGCCCACGGTGCGAACGCGCGCGGCCGGCATGCCGACGCTCACCCATCGCCGCTCATCCTCCTGGCTCTGCGCCAGCATCAGGCTCACATGCCGCAGCAGCGGTCTCCAGAAAAAGTGAAGCCGCCGGTAGCGCGGCAGGGAGCGGTCGCTAAGGCGGGCGTTGGCCACCGCGACCGGGATGCCGGCACGGCCGCACTCCACCAGCATGCGCGGCCACAGCTCGCTTTCCATCAGCAGGAGAAGCGCGGGCCGTAGCGCGCCAAGGTAGCGGCGCACGGCAAAGCGGAAATCCAGCGGAAAAAAGAAAACGCGGTCTTTGCCGAAGTGCTCCCGCGCTACCTTCTGGCCGGTGGGCGTCGTGGTGGAGATCACGGCGGCATAGCCGGGCAGTGCCGCTTCGAGTTCGCGCACCAATGCCGTGGCGGCCAGCACCTCACCCACGGAAACAGCATGCAGCCAAATCACCGGACGGCCCTGGATGGTGGACATCAGCCGAGCGGGAACAGCGCCCAGCCGCTCCCGCAGCCCCTGACGGTATCGCCGAAGCCGCAGCAGGCGAAAGAGCCAAACGGGCGTGCCCAGCAGCAAAACCAGCGTGAGTGCAAAGGAATACAGGGGCATGACAACCGGAGTTTTACTCCTTGGACGATACACGGCAAGCCGCAAACAAGGCGTTCAGGTTCCTTAAAGTGGGAAGAGGTGATGACTTTCGCGCCAGATAGCACAGGTATCTTAAAAAGTCGTTTCAGCCGGGTGGGAAGCGTCTGGAATGCCGTTCAAACCTGACGATGCCTGCTTCTCCTGGGTAGCCATTGCTGCTTCTGCTTCCGTCTAATTCTGTATGCAACGCTTGTTTTCTTTCGTAGGTCGTCTCGGTTTCACCTTGCTGCTCGGCGCGGCTCCGGCTTGCCTGGCGGCTGCGAAGAAAGCACCTCCCGCGCCGGACGTTACGGCCGTGCCCGCCCGTGACAGCCACGACAAGGAGAAGATTACCGTGGCCGCGGAGCCGTTTGAGACGCGGCAGAAGGCCGACTTTTTCCGGCTGGACTACCCCGGCCACAGCCTGCTGCCGGTGCGCCTGATTGTGAAAAATGACAGCGACACGCCACTGGACATGAGCGATGTGCGCATCCAGTTCATCGCGGCGGACGGCACCAAGCTGCCCGCCGCCACGCCCGACGAAATCAACCGCCGGCTCTTCCGCTTCAAGGACCTGCAGGCCAAGCACGTTCCGGGCACGCCGATCACCTATCACTCCACGCCGGTGGACAAGAAAATCCTGGATGACGACAAGGATTTCGGCTTCTCGCAGACCACCGTCGCGCCGCACGGCACGGCCAGTGGATTTCTGTTCTACGACGTGAAAGAAGTCGACGATCCGCTGCTGAAACATGCCGAAATCTATGTGAAACAGGCGCACTTGGCGGACAGCAAGCACACGGAGGTCTTCGCCTTCACGCTGCCCTTCGACAAGTATCTGGAAGCCCAGAAGAAGGATGAGCCGGAGCGGGGCCACGTCGTGGACACGGGCGGCGGAAAATAAAGCGATGCATTCATCCGGGTCGAGAACCTGTTGTGTCGATCACGGTGGCACTGCTGGGTTGAGCCGTCTCCCGAGCTCCCTGAAAGGATCAGCATCCTCCTCTATGGCTGGAATGGGTTCGACGTATGCCGTCGGTGCATCCCGCTCGCCTGGTCCATGCAGGTTGCCGTCGCGCAAGCGGTAAAGGTGGGCTGCTGCTTGCCGATAGATTTTGGGAAGCTTGAGCAATTTTATTGCCGCGGTAACTGTATCCCGCTCACACGTTTGGGTAAGCATCGGCGTGACTTCCTTTTCATCGGAAGTACGCAAACTGTCCCATTTCGGACTAATCTTCATACAAGCGCAAAGGCGCTTTGGGAGATCAACATGATGAAGTTTGTGAAGACGTCCGTGGCAACCATGGTGCTTTTTGGCGCAGCTGTCCCCGCCTTTGCTGGTGTAAGCGGCAGCATCCCACGGCCACAAGGCGTCGCTGGCGGAATACCTCGTCCCCAAGGCGTTGCTGGTGGGATACCCCGGCCTCAGGCGAGCACCATCGAAATTGTTCTTTCTGCACTTGGCGTTTCCGGCCAGTAGGAAGACAATACGCAGTATGTAAGGGAGGCCTCGGCTTTGGGTTTGACGCTGGTCGACAAGCTTCTTTGGGCTGTAAGCGCCTCCCTCAATCTTGCACTCATCTTTGTACTGTTCTATCGAGGTAAGGCGCGATCTATTCCTTGGTTCACGAGTTGGGTACTATTTCTTAGCATTCGCGATGCCGTCATGCTACTGACCTTTTGGCTCACCGGCCGACACCATGCCTACTTCCTGGTGTATTGGTGGGGAGCAGCGATCGACCTGCTGTTACAAATAGCGGTGGTTCTTGAGATCGCACGAAGTGTATTTTATCGCAGTGGCACATGGGTGCCGGAGGCGCGGCGGAAGTTTCTGCTGCTGGCGTCTTCGGCACCCGTTGCCGCTTTACTTCTTGCCGCGACGATGACGCCGGCGGCTCAAAGTGCGCTGGATCGCTGGGATGCGCGGGCCAGCCTGTTCATGACGGCGGTGATCTGCCTGATGTGCACGGCGGTGATGGCGGTTTCGCGTCAGTTGGGTCTGGGTTGGAAAGCACGCGTGCTTCAATTCAGCTGGGGCTTGGTGGTGTGGTCGGTAACATCCTTTGTTACGGATACTCTTCACTCCTACTGGAGAACCATTGACCAGTTCGGAAAGCTGGAGAATACTCTAGTTGTTGTTTACCAGCTTGTGTCGGTGTACTGGATTGCGATCTTCTGGTTACCGGAACAAAAGCTGGCACCCGTCCCGGAGACAGCGCGCAGGGACATGGCGCGCATCACGGAACGGCTGCAGTATGGGCAATCCAAGCGGTAGCTGTATTACGTAAGTACAAAGAGGCGAATCAATGCTGTTCTTTAGTGCTGTTTCCATTGTCGCGGTGGTGCTGGCGGTTTATCAGTTTGGCTTTCTCACGCGCCGGCGCAAGTCGCTGAACCGCAGCTGGGACGACATCGTCGCCAGCATTGAAGCCGTGAATCTTGAAGGCATCCGCGACATCGCGGACATGTTCCTGAATCCCACCAAGGACCAGCTGCGGCTGGAGCCGCCGGTGATGTGGCAAATGATTGGTGGGCTGAAAGGCCTGCAACAGATGAGCAAGAATGCCGAGTTTATGCTCGAACTCTGCATGTACGCCGAGCGTTGGGACTTTCAGGGCCCGGTCATCTCCGAGATGATCCGGCTGGATGCGGTGAACCTGAACAAGGCCGTCCGCCGTCTGGAACTCTCCATGCTCTACGGCTTTGGCAAGGTGCGCAGCCACTTCGCCGTGATGGAGGCCGCCGCGCACTACGACCTGATCCGCCGCCGGCTGCTGGGCCAGTATGAGAAGTCACACATGGGCCGGCTGCCCATCCTGCTGGACCGGCTAGCCGCGTGAGGGAAGCGGCTGCCGCGGGACACACACAAGAGAACCGCTTTGCAGCGGTTCTCTTTTTGTTGTGACGAAGTTCCCGCGGTGAGTGTGTCAATCTGAGGAGCTTGCGACGGATACCTGCTTACACTTCGCATCAGTGCAGACATTAAACAAGCAGATCCTCCATTTCGTTCCGGAGGACACTGACAGCTTCAGGAGGACGCCTGTAGAAACTGTTTGGTAGGCCTTCTCTGTACAACTGCGCTTTTTGCGTGACTCAGCGCATCGCGTTACCCTATGGAAAGGGACCGGTAGCTCAGCCGGATAGAGCATCTGCCTTCTAAGCAGAGGGTCGCAGGTTC
>CAXTPQ010000090.1:0-6800 GCA_964246215.1 uncultured Terriglobus sp.
CGCTGTTTTGCCGCTAGATAGTTTTCCAGGCCCTCATAGCGCATAACGTCATGCTTTACGGCCTCGGCGGTGTAGCCGCCCATTTGCGCGAACTCCGCCAAGAGCCACCCTAGATGACGGTAGATGCCATGCAGGATGTATTTGCGTTGCGTAGCGGTCGACTCCGGGAAGGCAAGCTGCAGATTGCGCTGACCCGTCATAACAAGCCGGCTTGCAACCAGCATCACGCCAGCCGCAAGTGCCGCGCCAACTCGCCGGCTCGCTTTGCGAGGCAGACGACCCAGCACAAGCAGCAACAGCCGGACCGCGCCATACTCCAGCCACTGCAGAAGAGTCGGCTGTACCGCATCGTTTCTGTTCGTGGTGCGCAACTTCTCCAGTGTAGTGAAAAGTGAGCGGCACCCCTCAAAAAGCAAACAGCCCTCCGCACTGTGGAGGGCTGTTCCGGTGACGCTGGTGTTGGTGGCTTATTTAGTGGAAGCGAAGTACTTGGCCACCGTCCGCACAAACGGCTTTGCGTCCTCGGGCGTTGGCACATTGCCCTTCAACACATTCGCGTATGGCACATTCGCACCGTAAAAGTCGCGCATGTCGTCTGTGTCGTCCGACAGCACTGTACCGGTTAGATCGATGCCTGCGAACAGACCTTTGGCGCGCGACCAGGTGAGGAACTCAGACTTCAACTTCCAGTCGGTTCCGGCTTCAGTGTTCCGGCCAACTGGACCCGCCGCCGCCGATGCATCTCCGCCAATCTTGAACTTGTTCTGCAGCATATGCTGTAGGCCGTTCTGGTTCACTGCGACAAGCACCAAATCCGTCGATTGTCCGCCAGCCTGAAGACCAAACGATCCGCCAGTCAGCCGGACGAATACCGGGGCGCTCCAACCACGGCCAGTGCGGCAGGTGGCGGCACCCTTGCCATATTGCGCGCCGACCAGAAAGGCACCTTTTTTGTAACCCGGGATGACCACAACACACGTCGCACCCGAGGTGATCTGGTTTGGAATGGCCTTGTCCGGAACTGCCATGATCTCGTCGATCGTCTGCTTTGCATTCGTCAGGCGCTCATCGATCTTCGCCTTATTATCATCTGCGTTTGCCGTTATGGCACCCGCACTCATCACCGCCGCGCAAAACAGAGCTGCCAGCTTTTTCATCAGTTTTCGTCCTCCCGGAGACCGCGCCACGGCAAGCTGCCGCCGGTCATAAATGTAGATGTAGAGGCCGGGTGTCAAGTTGTGTCTCGCGTTGGTTGCCGTGACATGAATCAGACAACTCTGGAGCACGCCAAAGCTGTGCACTGCAAAAAAAATGGGGCTGAACTGGAGCGGCCTTCGCCGATTCCAGCACAGCCCCTCTTCTCCCAGGTCTGTGTTACGTAGGTTTAAGATGACGTAGCACAAAGTTTGATGCAAGTTACGCAATACCTACGTATTAGGTAACCACTTGGGATTGACCTATTAATCAATGCGTTTTGGAGCTGCATGACAGCTGAAAGAGACACGTTCGCCTTAGAAAGTTGGGCGTATCGCATGGCATTGCGAGCGTAGATGTGGTTTAAGGATTGAAGCGGTCCAGTACCTGAACGGTGAGCGCCACTCTATTCCTCACGCCGACTTTACGCATCAAATTGGTCACCATTCCTTGAACGGTGCGGTAACTGATGCCCAATTCTGCTGCGGTTTCCCTATCCGACCGGCCCGAAACCAAGTGCCGCAACACCTCTCTTTCACGTTGCGTGAAGTGCAACTCCGGCCGCCTTGGTTCATCCGGCGAGTAGGTGTCGATCAGGCTTGCAAGCACCTTGCGGGGTGCCCAGATGGAACCATCCGCGACAACGGAAATAGCCATGCGGATTTCCTCCGGGCTGCTCCACTGCGAAAGGTAACCTTTCGCGCCCGCAGTAACCACTCTGCCGATGTACTTCGGATCGTTACTCTCACCGAGTACCAGAAGCCGTAACGACGCCCTGGCGCGCCGGAAAGCATCCATCAAAGCAAAAAGCTGGTCGTCGGCGTCGATCAACACCATAGCCAGCGCTGGGTCACGCACAGCGTCCGTCGGCGTCATAGGCACCAGCTCCGCCACATCCGACAGGATCGAGATCAGGCCTTCCACGCGTAGAGGATCGGCCACAACCGTGCCGATGCGCAGCAGACCCGGCATTGAGGAAGTAGTTCCGCCCATGTCAAAGCTTTGGCAGGACGATGCCGACCTGGTTCTGGTATTTCCCGGCCCGGTCCTTGTAGCTCACCTCACATGGCTCGTCCGATTGGAAAAACAGGATCTGGCAAAGTCCTTCGTTGGCATACACCCGCGCCGGCAAAGGTGTGGTGTTGGAAATCTCGAGTGTCACAAACCCTTCCCACTCCGGCTCGAAAGGTGTGACGTTCACGATAATGCCGCAACGCGCGTAAGTGGACTTGCCCACGCAAATGGTCAGCACATCCCGGGGGATACGGAAGTACTCGACCGATCGTGCCAGCGCGAACGAGTTGGGCGGCACGATGACGCTGTCCGCCTCGACGCTCACAAACGAGCGCTCATCGAAGGCTTTTGGGTCGATGATGGCGCTGTTCACGTTTGTGAAGATTTTGAACTCGTTCGAGACACGCAGGTCATACCCATAAGACGACAGGCCGTAGGAGATACAGCCATCTTTGACCTGCTTCTCACAGAAGGGCTCGATCATGCCGGTGAGTGCCCGCTCCCGTATCCATCTGTCACTCTTGATCGACATTCATCTCCTGCATTTGCCGCTGGGCGGCAGAGCCGCTTGTGCGTGCAAGTTCCATTGCAGTTTACGGCATCGTCACGGCCACAGTGCTTCGTTGCGTGTGTTCAGGCGATTGACGCCATGTCTCTTGGCTTCTACCATCAGGAAACGATTGCCGGTCAGGCGTAACCAAAGCAGGGGCGAAAAGCGTGATCAAGCAGGATTTGATTCAGCGAGTGGTCGACTGCACGGGTCTGCCCCGGACAAAAGCAGAACAGGCCGTGGAAACGGTTTTTCGTGGATTAAAGGACGCTCTGATCGCGGGAGAGCGTATTGAGTTGCGCGGCTTCGGTGTGTTCACCATCCGGCCACGTAAGACCGGCATTGGCCGCAATCCGCGCACGGGCACGGAAGTCTCGATCGAACCGGGGCGCGCCGTCCGGTTCAAACCTGGGCGTGAGTTACAGGCCATCGATGGGCGTCCCGATCCGGACGCTCTCTGAGATCGCACGCCATCACATCAGGCTCAGCGCATCCACATCGACCAGAAGTGCCTTTCGCGGGATTGCCTGCCGGTCGGCAAAGGCCAGCAGAGCCCGGATGACTCGCTGCATTTCGGCGCGCTTTTCCGCTTTCAGCACCAGATGAAAACGATGGATGCGCTTGAGCCGCGTCACAGGTGCAGGTGACGGGCCGAGCACGCGAACTCCGGGTGAGCCGCGCTCCCCAAACCAGCGGCCCAGCATTCCGGCCCAGTTGCTTGCCTCTTCATACTTTTCAGACTGGACGACCAGGTTTGCCAGCACGCCATAGGGTGGGTAGAAGAACGGCCGGCGAAACTGCTTTTCCTTTGCGACGAATCCCTCGTAATCATGCCCGGCGGCGAAGCGCACGGCATAGTGATCGGGATGATAGCTCTGCACGATGACACGTCCCGGAGCTTCGCCACGCCCGGCGCGTCCGCTCACCTGCGTGAGCAGTTGAAAGACCCGCTCCGCAGCACGGAAATCCGGCATGCCCAATGCATGATCGCAGCCGACGACGCCCACTGTTGTGACGCCGTGGATGTCATGCCCCTTGGCGATCATTTGCGTGCCCACCAGCAGGTTGATCTCGCCCGAGTGGAGCCGGTGCAGCAGGTGCTGCATGTCGTTGCGGCCGCGCACGGTGTCGCGGTCCATGCGGCCAATGCGGGCAGCGGGAAAGATCGCCTGCAGCTTCTCCTCGCCTTGTTGTGAGCCCGCGCCGAAGAAGTACAGGTGCTCGCTCTGACAGGCGGGGCACCGCTGCGGCACCGTCCGTTGAAAGCCGCAATAGTGGCACTCCAGCCGTTCGCCTGCGTGTGCATGGAGATCGCTGCCCAGCCCGGGCCGGTGATAGGTAATGGCGATGGCGCAGTTTTCGCACTCGATGCGCTCTCCGCAGGAGCGGCACATGACCACGTAGGAGTAGCCGCGCCGGTTCAGCAGAATGATGGCCTGCTCACCGCGATCCAGCGTGGCCTGTGTTTCCTCGATCAGCGCTCGAGAGAAGATTTGGTCGGCACCGGTTGCGCGAAACTCCTCACGCATGTCGACGAGTTCGACGGCGGGCAAGGGGCGGTTGGCCACGCGTTCCGTCATGCGGATCAGCAGGTAGCGCCCGCGTTCCGCGTTGAGCCAGCTTTCCATGGAGGGCGTTGCCGAGCCCAGCACCACGGGGATGCCGAGCAGCTTGGCCCGCATTACGGCCACATCGCGGCCATGGTAGCGCGGCGTCTCCTCCTGCTTGTAACTGCTGTCGTGCTCCTCATCCACGATGAGGAGGCCGAGCGATGGCACCGGCGCAAAGACCGCGGAACGCGTGCCGACGACGACGCGCGCTTCGCCCCGGCGGATGCGGTGCCACTGCTCGGCGCGCTCATCCGGCGTGAGCTGCGAGTGCAGCAGTGCCACCTCGCCGGCGAACGCCGCGTGCATTTGTCCGGCCATTGCCGGTGTCAGCCCGATCTCCGGCACCAGCAGCAGAGCGGACTTGCCCTGTGCCAGGGCCTGCTGCATCGCCGCCACATAAACGGCAGTCTTGCCGCTGCCGGTCACGCCGTACAACAGATGCGGCTGAAATCGCCCGGCGTGCAGCGCCGAACCAACCTGTTGCAGGGCGCTGAGTTGCGCGGAGTTCAGGGTGTGCTCATGCGAATGCTTCTTTCCGGCTGTGTGCAGGCCGCCCAGTGCAAACTCTTCCGGCACATCCTCCAGCAACACCAAATTGCGCCGCACCAGGGTGGCCAGTGTGCTTTCCGGCAGCGGTGATGCGACCAACTCGCCGCGCTCATTCACGGCGGTACGCTCGCGAAAGCGCCTGCGCAGTTCCGAGAGCCGCAGCGTGCCTCCCGCGACGGTCAACTCTTCCAAAATCGCGAGCTGGTTGGGGTTGAGCTTGGGCAGCCGTGCGTCCGGGACGAGGCTCACCTGCTTTTCCAGCCGCCGTGCGTCGCGGTCGGATGCCTCCACGGCGCGGGCCAGCCAGCGCTTGCGGACCATGCCCTCCAGTAAGGCTTTGTTTGCGCCTGTGGCTGAGCGCAGGCGCGATAGCCTCACGGCTTCGCCGGCTTCCAGAAGATTTAAGACGGCGTACTCGCGGTTCTGCTCTTCGGGCGAGAGCCGGCTGCGGCGGGAACTTCCCTTCTCCGCGCCCTCATGCAGCACGGTGCGGCCTTGATCGGTGATGCGGTAGAGCAGCGTGCGCCGGATTTCCGCGGTCAGGGGCAGCATGCCACGTAGAACTTCGCCCAGCGGTGCCACGTAGTATTGCGCGATCCACTCCGCCAGCCGCATGAGTTCATCGGGCAGCAGCGCCGCATCGTCCAGCACCTGCTGAACCGGTTTGACCGTAATGCCCGGCGCGGGCTCGTCGTCGTGCAATCGAAGTGCTACGCCCATTAGCTGCTGGCCGCTGAACGGCACCAGCACCCGCGCTCCCACGGCCGGTTCGTGCGTGCCGATGGCATAGGTAAAGGCCCGGTCGAGCGGTACCGGCAACGCGACATCGACAAACCTGGCCACGGATCAAGTTTAATGGGCGGCGGCTTAGAGACAGTCAGGTCGTGCGTGGACGAGGTCGGCAGCCGAACGTAGAGTGAAGCCCTGGCTTGCCGTCTCGGGCGAGATGTCGAACCGGAATTGCTTCGATCCGAGCGCGCCTGAAAGTGCCCACTCACGATAAAGGCTTATGTGAGAATCAATTCATCCGGGCAAGCGATAGGCACGGTGCCAATCGAAACCGTGGAGCATCTAGTACGGCAAGGAGTGTGAATATGAAGATTTCCGGCAACACGATCCTGGTCACTGGTGGCACCAGCGGCATCGGCCGCGCACTTGCTGAGGCGCTGCACGAAAAAGGAAATAAGGTGATCATCGCCGGGCGACGGCAGGCGCTGCTTGACGAGGTCACGCGCCGCAACTCCGGCATGGCCGGAATCGCCGTGGACCTGAGTGACAGTGCGGCCCTTGAGAAGTTCGCGAACTCTGTAAAGAGCCAATTTCCGGACCTGAATGTCCTCATCAACAATGCAGGCATCGCCGGCCTGGAGGACTACACGGCGGACTCGATCGACCTGACACGCGCTTACAGCACAATCCAGACCAACATCACCGGCGTGGTGCAGCTATCGGCAGCGCTGCTGCCCTTGTTACGCGCGCAACCAGCATCGACACTGATCGTCACCACCTCAGGGCTTGCGTTCGTCCCTTACCCGCCAGGTCCGGTGTACGGTGCGACAAAGGCATTCATGCACAATTGGCTTGACGCACTTCGTGTGCAACTGCGAAAGACCAGCGTTGAAGTGCTTGAGCTCGCGCCGCCCTACGTGCAGACGGAGCTTGGCGGTCCACAGCAGGCCAATGATCCGCGCGCCATGCCGCTTGATGAATACACCAGGGAAGTCGTTCAGATCCTGGAGAACAACAGGATGGACAAGGGAGAGATCCTCGTGGAAAGAGTGAAACCACTCCGCACCGCCGAGAAAGATGGAACATACCAGGACTTCCTCGACATGTTTGCCGTCATGCACGATTAGCTGACTAGACCGGTGGTCGCCTCATTG
>CAXTPQ010000091.1:0-6593 GCA_964246215.1 uncultured Terriglobus sp.
GAGGCGGTAACGGTTTGCGCCCGCGACACGGCGGAAAGACACAGGGCGACGGTGGCCACACCGGCGAGATGGAAGAAATTGCGAGTGTTCATGGTGCCCTCCAGAAAAGGACAGAGCCAACGCCGGTGCGCACGGAGCTGTGCTGGACTGCTCCGTTGTTCAGGAGATGCTGCAGCTTCTCGTTGTACTTACGCGCCGGGCGAAAACGTTTTCTGCCCAAACCGTCCTAGTATAGCGGGCTGAGCTCTGCAGGTTTGAGGAAAGAGGTCATCGGGCGGCGATGACTTTGGTTTGGCGCTGCGTTGCATTGACAAAGACTTCGGGAAGATCTGAATCAGGCCTTTCAGCGAAAACCGGCCTCGATCTCCGGCAAACTACTGGCGGAAGTTCAGATAGCCCCAGTGCTCCGGCACATGCATGTCGATGAGGCCCTGTGGTGACCAGACCCAGTTGTCCTCTTTGGGCTGGCCGGCTTTCCACTCCACGCGGC
Organism: uncultured Terriglobus sp.; assembly: GCA_964246215.1. GTDB lineage: Bacteria > Acidobacteriota > Terriglobia > Terriglobales > Acidobacteriaceae > Terriglobus. The sequence goes on from CAXTPQ010000091.1 coordinate 491, forward strand.
TGAAGTTGATGCGCCATTGGGTTCCGTCGGCTGGGGGCGGCACGTGCTGCCGGGACTCGAAGGCGTTGAGTGGGTAGGCGATCTCCAGGGTCCAGCCGCGGTCTGTGTCGGATGGGTTGTTGAGTGTTCCCTGCACCGCGACGGCCGTGCGCAGGCCGGGGATGTCCCAGCTGTTGTCGGCCTGGCCGCCCAGTTTATAGGGCTTGCCGAGGAAGAGGTCCCAACCGGTGTTGAGGGCATTCATCTCAAACTCGTAGTAGCTGGCGGTGGCGGGCAGCGGCTTGAGAAAGACTTCGAAGTCGTTGTCATGAAAGATGACCGAGTCGTGCTCGCGCAGAGTGGCGTGCACATCGGGTTCCTGCAGCTCGGCGGCGATGTAGAGGTAGTGCCGGTCCCACAGCATTTTGGCGCGGGTGCGGAAGCGCGGTGCGGGGCGGCGGCTGCCTTCAATGTCGGCGAAGTCGGTTGTCCATGGCGCGCTTTGCCATGCCGGGTCGTCGAGCTTGCCGTCGATGTGGATGGGCTGCCGGGTGAAATGGCAATCGTAGGCGAGCGGGGCGGGTGGGGCTTGCGCGAGCAGAGGGATGGACAGGAGGGCTGCAAGGGAGAGCCTGGCGCGGGTCATGCCGTGATTACACCGCATCCGTTGGCTTTCCGCGATTGTTGATGAGATTGCGAGCCTTGTTCACCGCCGCTCTATGGCGGTTGACAACCGCGCAAGACAATCGCTAGTTTGGCTGTCGCGGTACATCCCCTTACCCAGACGGAGCCAGGCATGGCAAGCAGGAAAACAGGCGCACGCGCGCACACGGTTCGCATCTCGAAGCTTTGTTCCAGGGCCGTGCTGACGGCCGGTCTGCTGGGCGGTTTGGCCGCGGCGCAACTCACGGCTCAAACGACCGCACCAACCACGACGGGCGCGGTGAGTCCCTTTGGCGCGAACACCATTGTGTTTACACCGGATATGCCGGTGAGTGAGATTCAAGCGACGGTGGACGCGGTGGCGGCCAAGCAGGTGAGCAATCAGTTCGGCACGGAGCGGTACGCGTTTCTTTTTGCTCCGGGCACGTATGGCACGGCGGCCACGCCGCTCACCATCAATGTGGGCTACTACACGGAGGTGGCGGGCCTGGGCGCCAACCCCGGTGATGTGACGATCAATGGGCATGTGGATGTCTACAACCAGTGCTTTGCCACGGCACCTGGCGCGCCCTCGGACTGCACGGCTCTGGATAATTTCTGGCGATCGCTTTCCAACCTGACGATTAACGTGCAGGGGCTCTCCGGGTGCCGCAGTTCGGCTGATTTCTGGGCCGTGTCGCAGGCCGATCCGATGCGGCGGGTGAACATTACGGGCAAAAACGTGACGCTGTTCGACTACTGCACGGCCGGGCCGCAGTATGCCAGCGGCGGCTTCATTGCGGACTCGCAGCTTTCGTACACCATTAACGGGCCGCAGCAGCAGTTCTTTGTGCGCAACAGCAGCCTGGGCGGCTGGTCCAACGGCGTGTGGAACCAGGTGTTTTCCGGCGTGGTGAACGCGCCCGCGCAGAGCTACCCGAACCCGACGTACACCACGCTGCCCAGCACGCCGGTGAGCCGCGAGAAGCCGTACCTGGTGCGGGATGCGGCCGGTGCGTACAGCGTGTTTGTGCCGTCGGTGCAGCGCAATACGACCGGCGCTTCGTGGGCCTCCGTTGCGACGGCAGGCCGGTCCGTGCCGCTGAGCAAGTTTTACATCGCCACGCCCAGCACGCCGGTGCGGCAGATCAACCTGGCGCTGCTGCTGGGCAAGGACCTGATCCTGACGCCGGGTGTGTATGCGCTGAATGAGCCGATTGTGGTGGAACGGCCGGACACCGTGGTGCTTGGCCTGGGCCTGGCCACGCTTGTGCCGCAGACCGGCAAGGAAGCCATTCTGGTGGCGGACGTGGATGGCGCGGAGATTGCCGGATTGATCATCGACGCCGGCCCGAGGAACTCGCCCGTCCTGCTGCGCATGGGCTTCAGCATCTTTGGCTACCCGCTGTCACGTGGCGGCTTCTTTCAGCATTTGAGCGATCCACCGCTGTTGAGCGATGTCTTCTTCCGTGTTGGCGGCGCGACCGCCGGCAAGGCGAGCACCAGCCTGGAGGTGAACACCTCCGACGTGATTCTGGACGACATCTGGGCGTGGCGCGCGGACCACGGCGCGGGCGCGGGCTGGACGCTGAACACGGCGGACAGCGGCCTGGTGGTGAATGGTGATCGCGTGACCGCGACCGGCCTGTTCGTGGAGCACTACCAGAAGCAGCAGGTGCTGTGGAACGGCAACAACGGCTCCACGATCTTTTACCAGAGCGAGCTGCCGTATGACGTGCCCAGCCAGAGCGCGTGGATGGATGGCGCGGCCAATGGCTATCCCTCATATGTGGTTTCGAACCTGGTGAACAGCCATCAGGCGTACGGTCTGGGCATCTACTCCAACTTTACGCAGGGCGTGAATATCGTGGAGGACAATGCGATGACCGTGCCGGGTGTCTCCGGTGTTGCGGTGCATGATGCGGGCGACGTCTTCCTGAGCGGCAGCGGGCAGATCACGCATGTGATCAACGGCGTGGGGACGACGGCCAGCAGCGGCAATGCCGGTCAGCTCAATCCGGTGGTTACGTATCCGCAGTAAGCATCACGGCACATAGCTCTAAAGTGTCGTCCTGAACGTAGTGGGAGGATCTGCTTTCATCTGAGCCATAAGGTTCGGCAGAAGGCAGATCCTTCGTCGCGAGTTTCCCCGGGATGGCGCGTCATCGCGAGTGAATTGCCCGGTCACACGGAAGTGCTGCAAGTTTCCGATCGAAGGATTGGCCTGCCTGCACGATTCGGCATATTGTTGAGCCAGCAACGCTGAGGATTTTCCAGACATGGCTCCTGTCGCCACTACCTTTCTCATTATTCTGCTGATCGTGCTTCTGGTCACGCTGCTGAAAACGCTGTTTACCGTGCGCACGTCGCAGGCGGGCGTGGTGGAGCGGTTTGGCAAGTTCAACCGCATTGTGCGGCCCGGACTGCACCTGCTGATTCCCTACAGCGAACGCGTCTTCTTTGTGGACCTGCAGGTGCAGCAGGCCTCGTTTTCCGTCGAGACGAAGACGCGCGACAACGTCTTTGTGCAGATTCCGGTGAGCGTGCAGTACCAGGTGCTGGACGAGAAGATTTTCGATGCGTTCTATAAGCTTTCGCGGCCGCAGAAGCAGATTGAGTCGTTCGTCTTCAACTCCATTCTGGGCCATGTGCCGAAGCTGTCGCTCGACGAGACATTTGAGCAGCAGAGCGGCATCAGCGTTGCGGTGAAGGTGGAGCTGGATGCGATCATGAGCAACTTCGGCTTCAACATCCTGACGGCGCTGGTGACGGACATCATCCCGGACGCGAAGGTGAAGACCGCGATGAACGACATCAACGCGGCACAGCGGTCGCAAGTGGCCGCGCAGGCTCGCGGTGAGGCAGAGAAAATCCTAAAGGTGAAGCAGGCTGAGGCGGAGGCCGAATCGAAGGCGCTGCAGGGCAAGGGCATAGCGGCCGAGCGGCAGGCCATCATTGACGGCCTGCGCTCGTCGATTGAACACTTCCGTGAAGCCGTGCCGGGCGCGACCGCGGAGGATGTGATGGCACTGGTGCTGCTGACGCAGTACTTCGACACGCTGAAGGACATTGGTGTGCGCAGCGGAACGAACACGCTGTTTCTGCCGAACAATCCGGGTGCCGCCAATGACTTTCTGCAGCAGATTCTGGCGGGGTTGCGCGGCGGGACGCATCGTGGTTCGGCGGCTTTGGGCCAGTAACTGCTTCAGGATAGATCGTGATTCCGAGACAATGAACTGAAGCGCCCGAGCCTGCAGCATTGTCAGGATGTGGCCTGGAGCGTTTCTAGGTTGAGTGTCGTTGCGATGATCTGCCGTGAGAACGATAGGAGCGGGAGAAAAGCAGGTTTCTCCACTTCGCTTCGCTTCGGTCGAAATGACGGAGCTTTACCTCTGCGAGACATGCTCGAAATGGAGCGATGTGCGTGTAGACGTGGAGCTTCGGAGGTCGATATGCCGGGCTTTCAGCCCTGAAAGTCGAAGCTCTATAACGTAAAGTCCTCCGTTCCAGTCGAGAGAATCATAAAGCGAGCGGCCTGCCGGAATGTCGGAAGGGCTTGCTTTTCCTGTCTTGCACCTACTCGCCGAAGGAGTAAGTGACAGTGATTGTTGTCTCAACGGCGATGGGATGACCATTCAGCAGATAAGGCTTGTAGGTCCATTGATGAACCGCATCGAGCGCGGATTGCCGGAGTTTCTCCGGGCCTTGGATGGCGGTGAGTTGCCGGACCATGCCGTCTTTGCCGATAACGGCACTTAGGACGACGGCTCCCGCAATTTTTGCGGCTTTCGCCTCTGGCGGACAGACAGGTGGAACCTTGCTGATGACGTTGGCGGCCATCACGGCCGAAGAGACCTTCATGACGCGTTCCGTTTCGTTTGCCGTGCTTGCCTGCTTTGTGCCGGCCGCGGGTGCGGCACCGCTGACGGACAGATGCATGGCTAGCGCAGAGCCGCTGGCGGTGAGCGCGATGAGCAGGCTGACGCCACCAAGTGCAATGCGGCGCATGCCCCGGAGTTGGGCGGATGAAGGGTGAGCATGTCGATTCTCCTTTCAAGCTGGTGGGCATCGAAGATTCCGATGGCGTGGGGGACGGCGGCCGGTGGTGCGCCGGCCAGATGTGAGGCAAGTTCGAGCAGCGAGCGGGCGTAGACAAGCTCTCCGCCGGCGGCCTGCGATGCCATGCGGTCGCAGATCATTTCACGCGTTTCCGCGATACGAGCCCGCGTGGCCCACAGCAGCGGATGCCAGGCAAGCGGCAACGTGAGCAGCTCATAGATCAGATTTTTTGCAAAGTCGTAGCGCCGCATGTGGGCCAGTTCATGAGCCATGGCGGTCTGCAGGCCGGCCTCGTTAAGATTGGCAAGCATGCCCCAGGGCACAAGCATGAGCTGATGGCGGATGCCGATGGTGAGCGGGCCGGAGATGCCGGAACACCCAGCGAGGTGCGCGTGCCGTACGCCGAAGCAGTGGGAGCACGCCAGCCAGAACGCGTTGCATGCCGGGCTGAGAAGGATTGGCTGGGCTTCCACTCGCAATGCACGAAGGCGGTGATTGCGCCAAAGGAAGCGCAGGATGCCGTGGAAGAGAAAGGCGGCAAAACATCCAGTAATGACGGGATACACGGACGCCGGCAGATGCATGGTGCCGCCAACGGCAGTGCCCGGGCCGAACTCCACCGAGACCACGCCGTGAGTTTCGCCATGCCGCTGCCACAAGGCATGAAGCATCTCTTGCAGACAAAGAACGGGGCGGGATGAGCACGCGGGAAGGAAGCACTGCAATAGCAGCGTGCCGACCCAGATGCGTTGGTGCAGCGCCACGCCCAACGGGCGCAGCAGATGCACGATGCACCAGGCTGCCGCGAACAGAAGTGGAAGCTGCCAGAGAGCGTTAAGCAGGTAGCCCAGCAGCCATGATGCGAGGGTGTGCATCAGGATTCCTCCTCACGCCGCAGCCGCCGGTTCAATTTCGTGAGAGTGGCTGCATCGATCTGTTTGCTCTTGAGCAGGCTCATGACCAGGTCTTCGCTGGAGCCGCCGAAGACGCGGTCGATCAGGTCACGCAGGGCATGGCTGGAGGCCTTTTGCTCGGAGAGAGCCGCGGTGTAGACATAAGCACGGCCCTGCAGCTCGCGCCTTAGCTTCCTTTTGCGCTCCAGGATGTTGAGCATCGTCTGGACGGTGGTGTAGGCGAGGGGTGGATCGATCTGCTCCCGCACCTGAGCCACGGTCGCGGGACCGAGTTTCCAGAGCACCTGCATGACCCGGGTCTCTAGGCGGGTAAGGCCGGTTTTTGCTGGTTTTGCCACTTGCACCATCTCCTAAACATTTCAGAGATTATATCCGCGGAAGCAGGAATGTCAACTAAGGATTTAGGAGATGCGGATGAGCTTGCTCCGGAGGAAAGGCTTGGCTTTCCGTTAACGCAGGACGGCTCGACGGCCATCGTGACCAGCCTTTAGAAGCTGGCGAGAAGCCGG
>CAXTPQ010000092.1:0-6204 GCA_964246215.1 uncultured Terriglobus sp.
GCTACGACGCGCGTGCCTGAGGCATGCTGGCCAGCCGGGGGCGGAGCGGACTTTGGCTGGCCGGTTGGGCGGCCGCCTGGCTGCCGTTGACCGGTACAGGTGCTCCCGGTGTCTTTGCCTTTCCGTTGGGCTGCAGGGTCTGGTTCACGGATCCGCTGTTCTGCTGCAGCGTTACCAGCAGGGTTTTCGAGGGCGACCCGCCCACGCAGATGTAGCTGTGAGGCGTGTTTGCGTCAAAGTAGGCGGCGTCGCCCGGCTGCATCTGGTGGGTGTGGTCGCCGTGCTGAATTTCCAGCACGCCTTCCAACAAATACAGGAACTCATGGCCGGGATGCTGGTGCGCGCGGCGCGGCTTGATGTGTGGCTGGAACTCAATATAGTAGGGGTCGAGTTGACGGTCCGGCACCATGTACCCAAGCGATTCGAAAAAGTACGAGGGCTCGTCGGCACCGGTCTGCGGCAGCCGCACGCGATCGCTCCGGCGGTGCACGCGAAACAGTGTCTTGGGCTCCGGCTCAAAGAAGTAGCTCAGATCCTTGGAAAAAACGATGGCGATGCGGGCAAGATTGCGCAGGGTGGGCACCACGCGTCCGGTCTCCAGTTGGGAAAGGAAGCTGGCTGAAAGCCCGGTGTGGCGTCCAAGTTCCACCAGACCCATGGATTTGCGAAGCCGCAGAGCCTTGATGCGTTCGCCCAATCGCTTTTCTGAGATGAAAGCTTCCGCTGCTTCTCCGGCGATTTTGCTTTGTGGTTGAGCAAGCTCTTCGGCCTGCTCCGGCTCGGGGGAGGGCGGCAGCGGCATGATTGAAACGGCTTCGGATGGCATAAATGGTGTCTCCGTTGTGTATCGCGCGCGTGACTCTGTTCCTAGTTGCAGCAGCCGAACAGATGTTTGCACCGCGTCGAAAGATGTACGGGCCGGGCAGGCCGGGCGGATTGCGTGGGAACGATTTTTCTGAAAGAAGCGCTAACGCCAGATTCGGCCACTCCCTGAATGCTAGCCTTTCTGGGTGGGGATCCCGGGATACAGATATCGCCGTGAAACAGCCGTTCTATGCATGCGATGGCAACACTGGCTGCCGGGGTATCCCATGTTTTCCGCGGTGCTGCTTTTGGCGGGTTGCTCCGGACTTTTCTCCGGTTGCGCCAGCCCCGGCCCACCGCGCGCGCCCTCGTTGCAATTGCCTGAGCCGGTGAAGGATTTGTCGGCGGAACGGTTCGGCAACCGGGTTCAGCTGCACTGGACGGCACCGGCGCTGACGACCGACCATGAGACTTTGGCAGGCCGGAAGCATGCCGCCGGACCGCTGGAGGCGGAACTCTGCCGCGCAACAGTTTCCAGGGGCCATTGTGATGTCGTGGTACGCCTGCCGGTCACTGCCGGCCAGCCAGCCTCAGCGGAGGACACCCTTTCCGGTAATTTGGCAGCGGGGCGGTTGCGTCCACTTTTTTATTCTGTCCGCATTCTGAATGGAGCAGGGCACTCCGCCGAAACCGCGCGGGAGACGGTCACGGCTGCGGGGCAGGCTCCACCGGATGTAACCGGCCTGCAAGCCTCCACCAACGCACGCGGCCTGCAACTCACCTGGCAGAAAGAGCGGGTGGTGCCCGGCGAGCGGCTGCTTCTGCGGGTCGAGCCGGCGGGTCCGGCAGGGGCTGCGAAGCAGAATGCGTCCACGGCACCAAGAAATCTGAGCGTAAGACTGGATGGCAACTCAAGCCAGCCCGGATCTGAGGCAAACCCCGGCAGTGACCCCGGAGGCACCATCGATCCGGCGTTGCGCGATGGCGAGCAGGCCCGGTATACCGTCGTCCGGACGATTGAGCGCACGCTGGCCGGGCAGGCTGTTGTGGTGAACGGCGGCGCGGCAACGCTCACCGCAACACGGGAGCGCGACACCTTTCCACCGGCGATCCCGGGTGGGCTGGCCGCATTGGCGGTGCAGCTCGATGGTGCGCCGCCGGAGATCGATCTTTCCTGGGAGCCTGACACGGAACCCGATTTGCTCGGCTACTTTGTGGAACGCGCGCCGGCTGTGGGCGGCGACTTTCAACGGCTCAACGCCAGGCCGCTTGCAGCAGTCAGCTACCGCGACCTGCAGGTGAGCGCGGGCACACGCTACCGTTACGCGGTAGTTGCCGTAGACCGCAGCGGCAACGAAAGCGCTCGCAGTCCCGTGGTGCAGGAGGGGTTGCGGCCGTAAGCAGCAAGGGTTGGCTCCGTACACCTTTGGCGTGCCCCACTGCAAGCTCCCCGCAGCTACCCCACCGCGCAGCGTGGCGCAGAGTGGCAGAACTTGCCACAAGCAACGGCACTCTGCTTCCCAGTCACTTAATAGGTGTAATTCGCACTGAACACAGGAGGAGAAGCATGACATCGCATTGGAAAAACAGGTTTGCATGTATGGCCATGGCGTTGGCCCTGAGCACGGGCGCCGCGCACGCGCAAGCCGCACAGGCCTCCAGCCAGGACAAGGATTTTCTGAAGGACACCGCCGAGGACTCGAATTACGAGATCAAAACCGCGCAACTGGCGCTGAAGAAGAGCCCGAGCGCCGATGTGAAGACGTACGCGCGCATGCTCATCCAGGACCACACGCAGTTGAACCATCAGGTGACCGTGGCGGACAAGGCAGCCGGCGTGGAGCCAGTCTCGGCGGGAAGCATGTCCGTGAGCGACCGCGCGGAGTACACCAAGCTTGAACTGCTCTCCGGCAAGACTTTCGATGAGTCGTACATCAAAACACTCGCCAAGGGCAACGAAGAAGCCGTGAACAAGACCAAGGCCGAAGCCTCCGGCAGCGGCATCCCGGCCGTGAAGCAGCTTGCGGCCAAGCGCGCCGCCCTGGACACCAAGCACACTGACAAAGCCAAGCAGTTGGCGCAGGCACACGGCGTTCAGACGAACTAGCCGGTCTTCGCCCGAAGTACCGTTCGTGGGTGACCCACCTTTACGGCAGCCGGATCGTCGTCCAGGTGGGTTCTCTCCGTGGCGCAAGATCGTATCGCTAAACTTGAAGTGGCATGTCCGGAACAACTCATCGCAGTAGCGCGCCCCTCCCCTTTCTTGGTGTCTGCTGCGGTGTGGGCGTGTCCACGATTTACCTGTGCCAGCCCCTGCTGCCCGCCATGGCCGCCAGTTTTGGCGCAACGGCATCCCAGGCCGGACTGGTGGCCGTGGGCACCCAGGTGGGCTATGCGCTGGGACTGCTTTTTTTCGTGCCGTTGGGCGACATCGTAGAGCGGCGCTCCCTGATGACGCGGCTCTACGCCGCTGTCGCCGTCGCCCTGCTGCTGGTCGCTGCCGCACCCACCCTGTGGCTCCTGGTGATTGCGAGTGCATTGGCGGGCGGTCTGGCCTGTGTCACCCATGTGGCCCTGCCCATTGCGCCGGATCTGGCACCGCCCAAAGAGCGAGGCAAGGCCATCGGCATTGTCATGACCGGCCTTCTGCTGGGTGTGCTGCTGGCGCGCACCTTTGCCGGCTGGATCAACGACGCCGCGGTCCACTTCACCAGCCGCATTGCCGGTTGGCGCGTGGTCTTCCTTGTCGCCGGTCTGGTGTCCGTCGCCTTTTCACTGGCCATTCCGCGCGTGATGCCGGTGCTGCCACCCAAGCAGAGCCTGCGCTATGCCGGCGCGATGCGCTCCCTGTGGACGGTCTTCCGTGAGGAGCCGCTGTTGCGTGAGAGCGCACTGATGGGCGCACTGGCGTTCGGTTCGTTCTCCGTCTTCTGGAATACTCTGGCATTTCTGCTGGCGACGCACGGTTTGGGTGCGGGCGTGGCCGGTAGCTTCGGCCTGGTGGGTGCGGCCGGAGCGCTGGTCGCGGGTTTTGCCGGCAAGTTGAGCGATCGCCGCGGACCGCGCTACATCATGACACTTGCCCTGGCAGTGCTGGCCGCTTCCTACGCGCTCATTTATGTCACCGAACGTGTGTCCCTGACCGTGCAGGGCCGTACCGCTCACTTTCCCTTGCTGGCCTACTTGGCCGGCCTGGTCGTGGGCGTGGTGCTGATGGACATGGGCATGCAGTCCGCGCAAATCGCCAACCAGACCCGCATTTTCGCCCTGCGCCCGGACGCCCGCTCCCGCATCAACACGGTCTACATGGTGAGCTACTTTGTGGGCGCGGCCATCTCGTCGGCGCTTTCGACCGTTGCTTGGCAACACTTTGGGGCAAACGGCACAAGTGCGCTGGAGGGCATCATCATTGTTCTGGCGGTGCTGCGGCACCTGACCGGCGACAAGCAGCCGTACCGCCGGCCGGCCAGCCTGCCCGATGCGGACCTGACACAACTGGCCAGTTAGGCAGCCGTCGCTGCGTGCCGGCGATGAACGGCAAACCCGGTGTGCTTAGAAAATTTGTTTGACGGCGAATCTTTCCCTCGATAGGGTGCGAACACATCGCGTGCGAGTCCATGACATGTGTTCTCATGGCGCAGGACACTCGACACCGTTGCGGTGACTTCTCTTCAGGAGCCTCCCCATGAAGCACTGGTACAGCCGGCTCAGCCCCTTTTACTCCGCGGCGTTCTGCCTCCTGGTGACCTGGATCGCACTTTGCGGTTACGCGGCCTCTCACCACATCTGGCGGCTCACGCTGCTGCTCACTCTGGCCTCCGCCGCATTTGTAGTTGGCTCGCTTGTGGGGTTTGTGTTTACGTCTTACTCCGATGAAACAGCCACCGTGGGCAAGGTGACGAACTGGCTCACGGGTGCGCTGGCCGGGGTCACGGTCGTGGAGTTCCGCCGGTTGCGCTCCGTTGTGGACCTTTTCGCCGGCCAGCCGGGGTCAACCAACGACTATGCCGTGGCGCTCGGCATTACGTTGACCTTTGCGGGCCTTGGCTTCTACTTCATGTTTTTTGCGAGAGACCTGGTCTTCAACATTCCCCTGGCCCGCAAGCGCGCGGAACGCTTCGGCATTGAGAACACGCATGAGGCGGGCGTCGTCACCATCCGCCTCAGCAACTCACTGCCTTTGAACCTGCTGGTCGGCACGGAAGATGCCGACGATGTGTTGAAAGACAAAGACAAGGTCGCCTCACTGAGAAAGGATCTCTGCTCTGACGACGTGACCAACTTCCTGACGCAAAGCGATCAGGCGATCAAGGCGGGTCAGCCCCTGGATTGGGACGTGATCTCCAAGGTCGCCAACCTGCAGTACTATTGCGCCTACTTTGCGCACACGGAGCCGGACAAGCAAAAGTCACAACAGGAAGCCGCGCTGAAATGGATTTTGCGTGCACTGACCCTGAATCCTGAGCATGTCGACCTTTCCATGAAGCGGGCCGACATGCTGGGTGCGCTGGGCCGCAACCGTGAGGCGGTCGCCGTGCTGGAGGAAATGTCCGCGCGGCCGGATGCACCCTTCTTTGTCGAGCAATGGCTGGGCTATTACCTGACCTTTTTGCCGGGCCGGGAGGATGACGCCTTGAGCAGAAGCCAGGCTTACCTGGCACGTTTTCCGGAAAGCAATGAGACGCAGCGCAACATCGCCAGTGCCTATGCGCAACGGGCCTGCAGGGAAGCACGCAAACACGGCTTTTCCGTCGACCGGTCAAGAGATTACAACGAAGCAATCCGGCAGCTCCGGGAGGCTATCCGCAGAAATCCGGACTACCTTTCCAGCATCCGGGGAAAGTGGTCCAGACCGGACGGCCCATTTGGCTGCTTCAAGGACGATCCGGGTTACCTGCAAACCTTGCAATCATCCCTCTCTGCCAAGCCGCTTGCCGACGAACCGGCACCGGCAGCGCCAGAGACGCCGAACAACCCTGCGCAACAGGATGGCCTTCCACTGCAGGAGAGTACCGGCGGCCGACGCTAGAGCATTCCTAACATAGATAAAGCTTTGTCATTCGACCGAAGATAGGTAAACTCTGTCATTCGACCGAACATAGGTAAGCTCTGTCATCTCGACCGAACATAGGTAAAGCTCTGCCCTTCGACCGAAGATAGGTAAACTCTGTCATTCGACCAAACATTGGTAAAGCTCTGTCATTTCGACCGAAGCGAAGCGAAGTGGAGAAACCTGCTTTTCCTGCCCCATCGTTCTCACGGCAGATCAGCGCAACGACGTCCAAGCGAGAAACTCTCTTAGCGCTACCGATACGCGGGAAGATCTGGTGAACCGGGCAGGACTCGAACCTGCGACCCTCTGCTTAGAAGGCAGATGCTCTATCCGGCTGAGCTACCGGT
>CAXTPQ010000093.1:0-5957 GCA_964246215.1 uncultured Terriglobus sp.
GCCGTCACCTTGATGGAGTAGCTGTCGGGGATGAGGTGCTCGACGGTGTATTCGCCGTTGGCGTTGGCCTCAACGGTGACCGAAGTTCCCTTTGAGATGTCCGTGACAACAACTGTGGCGTTGGGGATGGCGGCGCCGGATGGGTCGGTGACGGTGCCGTAGAGCGAGCCGTAGATGGCCTGGCCGTGGGCGGCGGCCGCGGCTGAAGCCATGACGGCGGTGAGAGCCAGGGCCCGCGCCTTTCGTGCAAAATTCATAACTGTCCTCCAGAGGATGGAACCAATGTTCTTTCTCGCGTGGGTTACACGTGCGTGCAAACCCGCAGAGTTGGGAACGGGAGGACTGTATGGGTTTGGGAGAACGGTTGTCAACCGAAAGGTGGAGACAATGTGCACAAAAGTTCAATACAGATTTGCGGAGCAATGGCGTGTCTATCTCCGGCTTTCCATAGATCGATTTCCATGCAGAGGCAAGGCAGGAAAAGCGGTTGTTTGCTGCACTTCCTTTGAGTTTGGAAAGGCTGTCGATTGAATTTCCGGGAGCAGTGATGAGATTGTGGAGCGATGGCCATGGCAGAATTGTCAATACATTTGTTCCCAATCGAATGTCCGCTGTGATATGGTTTGCCGCGTTACTTAAAAATTGCTGAAGGAAAGATTCGCCCTATGAGACTTGTCCCTGTTGCTTCCCTGCTGCGTACCGGCAGCGTGCTGACCGCAGCCGCGCTGCTGGCGTTGACCGCCGTTGCGCAAAGCCCGGCGACCCCTCCGGCATCACCGGCCGCGACCGCTGATCTGCAGGCGGCGATGCAGCCCTCCAGCGACAAGACTTGGTGGAAGCACGCGGTGGTGTATGAGATTTATCCGCGGTCGTTTCAGGACTCGAACGGCGACGGCGTGGGCGATCTGAACGGGATCACGCAGCGGCTGGACTACCTGCAGGAACTGGGCGTGGATGCGATCTGGATTGCGCCGATGTTTCCCTCGCCGCAGGTGGATTTCGGGTATGACGTGAGTGATTTTCAGGCGGTGGATCCGCAGTATGGCACGCTCCAGGACATGGACCGGCTGATTGCGGAGGCGAAGAAGAGGAACATCCGCATCTGCCTGGACTGGGTGGTGAACCACACGAGCGACAAGCATAAGTGGTTTGTAGAGTCGGCGAGCAGCAAGAACAATCCAAAACGTGACTGGTACATGTGGAATGACGGCAAGGCGGCGACGGACGCCTCGGCCAATGCGTATGAGAAGAAGTACGAGCATGACGGCAAGGTGCCGGTGAATAACTGGGTGTCGGGCTTTGGGGGGAGCGCGTGGCAGTGGGTGCCGGCGCGGCAGCAGTTTTACTATCACAAGTTCTACATCCAGCAGCCGGACTTGAACTGGCGGAATCCTGCTGTCGAAAAGGCGATGTTTGACGGGATGCGCTTCTGGATGGACCGGGGCGTGGCGGGGTTCCGGCTGGATGCGGTGCCAACGCTGTTTGAGGATCCGCAGAACCGCGACGAGCCGGAGACAGGCGGCACGAATGCGCAGGGCGATCCGAATCTGAAGAGTGTGTACACGGACAATTTGCCGGAGGTGCATGGGGTGATCCGGCGGATGCGGTCGATGGTGGATGGGTACAAGGATGACCGGGTGCTGATTGGCGAGACATATCTGCCGAACACGGTCGAGCTGGACAAGTGGTATGGCGCGGAAAACCGGAACGAGCTGCAGCTGCCGATGGATATGCTGATCGGCTTTCAAGGCGATAAGGCGACGCTGGATGCGGCGAAGCTGCGGCGGTACATCACGGAGGTGGAGACGCAGGTGCACGGGTCACAGCCGCTGCTGGTGTTTGACAACCATGACAATGTGCGGAGCCATGACCGGTATGGCGATGGCGTGCACGATGCACAGATCGACCGGCTGATTGCGACGCTGCTGCTGACGAGCCGGGCGACGGCGCTGATGTATTACGGCGAGGAGCTGGGCATGCCGACGAGCACGCCGACGCGCAAGGAAGATGTAAAGGACCCGATCGGTATTACGGGCTGGCCGAAGGAAAAGGGCCGCGACGGTGAGCGGACGCCGATGCAATGGAACGCGAGCAACGCGCAGGCGGGCTTCAGCACGAATGCGAAGACTTGGCTGCCGGTGCCGGCGAGCTATACGGCCATCAACGTGGATACGGAGCGGAAAGATCCGCAGTCATTGCTGAACTGGCACAAGAAGCTGATTGCGATGCGGCGGAGCGTGCCGGCGCTGCACGATGGCGGCGTGGTGATGATCGATACGTCGAACGCGAATGTGCTGTCGTATGTGCGGACGGCTCCGGCGGGAGGCAAGCCGGTGGTGGTTTCGCTGAACATGAGTGCGGAGCCGCAGACGGTGACGCTGTCGTTGGCGGAGGCGAAGGTGACGGGGACGAAGGTGAAGACATTGATGACAAATGAGGCGAGTCTGCAGAGTGCGGCGAGCTTGGAGTCATTGACGCTGCCGCCGTTTGCTTCGTATGTGGCGGAAGTGCAGTAGGTGGTGAGAGCTCGATGGGTGGCCGGCTACGGTTGGCCACCACGTTCTTCTTGGCAGAGTGAGTCCGCCTGGGAGCGGGAGTGACGGGCGATGAGAACGGCCTCAGAGGACAAGGCAGGATCGGCAAAGAAGAGTGGTGGCGGCCGCGGCGATGCTCCGCTGTACCGCGTCATCTCCGATGCGCTGCTGGCGGAGATTGAGAGCGGCGTGTACAAGCCGGGCGACCGGCTGCCGAGCGAAGCACTGCTGTGCGAGAGGTTTTCGGCGTCGCGGATTACTGTGGCGAAGGCCATTGGCACGCTGCAGCGGGAGCACCTGGTGCGGCGGCGGGCGGGGTCCGGCACGTACGTGGAGCAGCCGTCGGTGCAGAGCGGAACGGCAATGCGGTTTGGCTTGCTGATCCCGGATCTGGGGGTGACAGAGATTTTCGAGCCAATCTGCCGGGGAATGATGAGTTCGCCGCTGGCGCGGCCGCACTCGCTGATTTGGGGACATAGCCGGGTGGATGGGGACCGGCCGGAAGCCGTGGCGGCGGATCTTTGCCAGCAATTTGTGGATCAGCGGCTCACGGGTGTGTTCTTTGCACCGCTGGAGTTTGCCGGGGAGCGGTACGCGGCGAACCTGAGCGTTGTGCAGAAGCTGGAACGGGCAAAGATCGCGATTGTGCTGCTGGACCGCTGTTTTGAGCCGTTTCCACGGCGGTCGGGCTTCGACCTGATCGGCATCGACAATCACCGGGCGGGCGCAACGATGACAAAGCACCTGCTGCAGATGGGGGCCAAGCGGCCGGTGTTTGTGTCACGGCTGGGGTCTGGCTCGACGGTGTACGAGCGGGCGGCCGGCTACCAAACGATTTTGCGGGCAAGTGGGCTGCCGTACGCAGGTGCGATTTGCCATGGCGACATTGACGACCCACGATTTGTGCAGGAATTGCTGGAAAGAGAGCGCCCGGATGCGCTGCAGTGCGCCAACGATCACACGGCGGCAAAGGTGATGCGTACGCTGATCGGCATGGGCATCCGTGTGCCCCAGCAGATGCGAGTGACGGGTGTGGACGATGTTCGGTACGCGCAGTTCCTGCCGGTTCCGCTGACGACGCTGCACCAGAACTGTGCGGAGATGGGCCGCCTGGCCATGGCGACGATGCTGGAGCGGGTGAGCAATCCGGCGGGGCTGCCGCGCGAAGTGCTGACGGATTTTGAGCTGGTGGCGCGAGAGTCCTGCGGGGCCAAGCTGGCGCGGTAGGCAGCACGATTGATTCTGAGACTTCTACCCTAATGCTTATCTTCGGTCAGCAACAGAGCTGTGCGAGGCGGTATCTCTATCCCGCGGTTCGGTGCTCAGAGTTTTCCACCTTGCTGCTTTCGTTTAGCTTGCGCTTGAAATCTCGCTCCTGTTATTAGCATTTTGTCTAACCCCCGGGAACAACTTGAGCGAATCCGGATCCGACTAGCTTTTCAAAGTAGACCCCGGTGCACTAACACGAAGTCCATCGTTGATCATTTCAATGACCGCATACTGGTTTGGCTTGTACCTCGAGAGCTCTTCAAGCTCGCAACTTCATACGGTCGCCTGGCCGTCCACCCACAAACCCAGCCTCTCAAGTACAGCCTGCAAAGGCGTTCTGGAGAGCATCAGGATGCCGGAGTCCTCGGCGCTCTCACGCATGTAAAAGCTGACCGGCCCCAGCCACCGGTCCAGATCTTCCCCGCTGCGGTTCTCAATCGTTCTGCGCTCCAGAAGGGGAAACGTGAACGGATAAGCTTGGAAGACCTCATCCTGAATCGTGGGTTGAAGGGTAGTTTGCCAGTGTGCGATCGCGGCCGCTGCGTCACCCGAGTGCAACAGCTGAATCGTTCCACCGGTACCGAACATTGTTTCCCACGCATGGTGGGACCCCTTTTCGTCTGCATTGATGTGTATGACCGTATGCTTCAGCTCGCGGATGGGTGTACGGTAGTCGCGGTCAAGAAGATCGACGCTCGTGCCTCCGCAGCCAAAGAAATCCTGTCGCTGCTGCGAACCTTTCTATATGAGAAACCAGTAAATAATATCCGGCGTGAACTGATTCACATCGACAGCGCCGCCCGACTTCGAGCTACTGCCGACAAGTTCCTTGACGTCATCAAAGGAAGGGTTCGCCACAGGTTTCGCGTCTGGCGAGATACTCATGCCACTCAGCGGAAGATATTCCATGCCTGTCTGCGTAAAACGGTCGAGGTAATCCGGGTAAAGAGACCTAAATGGAAGGAATTTTCTTCACGCAACCCGGATTCGCTTTCGAGAACGAGTCCCAGTCGTTTCAGCAATTCCAGCAACCAGCTGCGTTGTTTCTGTGGAACAGGGAACTCTTTGACAGGCAGCTAGTAGAGGGTCAGATCGGAAAGGTCGTAGGCGCGAACGAATGGAGCTAGATCCTCGCGTGACAATATGGCGCTCAGGCGAGAGTTTCGTGATACTTCCTGGGGTGAACTTTGCGAATGCACAGCGTCCAAAGCTTGCCTTCGTTATCGCTGACTATTTTCATTGAGCGGTGGCCAGATAATTGTTGATGGCCATCGCGGCTTCATACTTGCCGTATTTCATGCTATTGCCTGTCAGGGAATGCACGTGACCGTTCGCAAAGACCAGGCTCAAGCGATCCGCTCCGCCGTTGCGGCTGCCATACACTTCAGCACGCTGGATCCGTGAAAGATCGTAAGTATTCTTGGTTTTATAGAAGAATAGGTAGCTGTTTGCTTCCGTTGCTGTACGGGATTTCGCATCTAGCGTGAGGTCGTTCGACTCCACACAGAACGCGAAGCCTAGTAGTACGAATATAAAGATATGTAACTTCAGCACATAGAAACCAATGGCGCGGCCCACCCGCGCGGCACGGAAAGGATTGTTGGTCAGTCCAGCCAGCAGAACTAACAGAATAAACGCAAGCAACAAAGCAAATATACAACCTATAATTGAGACGGGTGTGTGGACGACCAACAGGCCATCCTGTCGTGTAACGGATATGCCGAAAAACTTGAACACAATATCTCCTTCGAAATCGGCACAACCTGCATATCAGCCGAACGGGCTATCCGCATTAAGCGCAATGCCCGCGTGAAATTGCCTCCTATCGCTTTGAGGTGGACACCGGCCGCTTTTAGCTTTCCTGCTTTGAGTTCGGAAATCATTCCCGAAAAAATGGTCGTCAAGGAGGTCGACCTTGATGCTGAATGAATCAAACTCACTTTTAAATGTCATATTTTGTAGAGGTGTTCCGTGACAACCCCAAAAGACCGCACGTCACAGCGATGGCAGCATAGATCCGAGATTTGCGCGCTCCGCTTGTTGCCCGCAGTACGGAAGATTCACACTTGACCATCGCTCTCCGATCTGGATGCGATTTCCTCGCTTTGTGATTAGGCGTTTGATGTTGTTATCCGCCAGCGCGGCGGTCTCAAG
>CAXTPQ010000094.1:0-5898 GCA_964246215.1 uncultured Terriglobus sp.
GTGGGGGGGGGGGGCGGGGTGGGGGTTGTTGGCGTGGTTGCGGGGGGGGTGTGGGGTGGTGTTGTTGGGGGTGGGGGGCAGGATGCCGTGGCGCAGGGTGAGGGCGCAGCTGACGGCTTCGAGCGCTCCGGCGGCACCGAGGGTGTGGCCGTGCATGGATTTGGTGGAGCTGACGGCGAGCCTGCCGGTAATGGGATCGGCGAGCGGGCCGAAGACGGCGCGGATGGCGGCGGTTTCGCTGCGGTCGTTGGCTTCCGTGGCGGTGCCGTGGGCGTTGATGTAGTTGAACTGCTCGAGGGCGAGGCCGGAGTCGGCGATGGCGTTGCGGATGGCGTGGGCGGCGCCGCCGGGGGAGGGCTGGGTAATGTGGCCGGCGTCGGCGGACATGCCGAAGCCGACGATTTCGGCAATGGGCCGGGCGCCGCGGGCGAGGGCGGCTTCAAGCGGCTCCAGGACGAGCATGGCGCCGCCTTCACCGAGGATGAGGCCGGAGCGGTCCGCGGAGAAGGGGCGGCAGGTGTCCTTGCTGATGACGCGCATGGCCTGCCAGGCGTGCAGGTTGCCCAGGAAGAGGGAAGCTTCACTGCCGCCGGCGAGCGCCAGGGGGGCCATGCCGGAGCGCACCATCCAGAAAGCCTGGCCGATGGCGTGGTTGGAGGAGGAGCAGGCGGTGGAGATGGTGTAGGCGGGGCCCTGGATGCCGTAGCGCATGGCGATGTGGCTGGCGCCGGCGTTGCTCATGCTCAAGGGGATGGTGAGCGGGTTAATGCGTGTGCCCCGGCGGTGGAAGAGCTCGTAGTAGCCGGCTTCATCGGCACCGCGGCCGCCAAGGGAGGAGCCGGTGACGATGGCGGTGCGCTGGCGCAGCTGCTCGGTCCACTCGATGCCAGCGTGCTGGACTGCCTCGTCCGCCGAGAGCAGGGCGAACTGGGCGAAGCGGTCCAGGAACATCAGCTCTTTGGACGGGAAGGCTTGTTCCGGGTCGTAGTTGGTGACTTCCGCGGCGTTCTTGAAGCGCAGCCCGGAGGTGTCAATGGAGGTGATGGGGCCGATGCCGGAGCGGCCCTCGGTGAGGGCTTGCCAGAACTGGACGCGGTCCGCGCCCAGTGCGCTGATGACGCCGACGCCGGAGATCACGACCCTGTGCGTCATCAGCTCCCCGGTACCGGTTCCTTCGAATCTTCTTTTACCGCCTTTGCCTGCAGCAGGTGCTCGATGCCGTCGATCATCTGACGGATGTTCATGACCTGCTTGGCCTGCTCGTCGTCGATCTGGATGTCGAACTCGCCTTCAAGCTCAAAGAGGAGGTTCAGGCGGTCGAGCGAGTCGATATTGAGCTGTTCGAAGGTGCTCTCGGGAGTGACGGATTCCAGAGGAATGCGCTGCTTGGTCGCGATGACGCGAAGAACTCGATCTTGAACACTCTCTGACATGCGGTTCCCAATTTTAACTTCCACGGCTGAATAACGCGAACGGAGGGGGGATTTTGCGATCTCGTCGAGGCGGACGATGCTGGAGCGAGGCAAGTCAGGCGGGGAGCGCCGCGGACAGGCGGAGTGGGTTACTTTGATCTCGAGAGGCGATTCAGGGAGGACACACAAGCATGTTCGTTCGACGTGCAGGACGAGATCTCAGGATTGCCGGCTTTGCCGTGTGCCTCGCTCTGAGCGGCATCGCCGGCGGCGCGGCTGGGCAGGGAGCTCAGAAGCGTCCCGTGGACTATGCGAACCCGCTGGTGGGCACGGCTCCGCTGGCGGATCCGAAGCTGATTGGAAACGCGCCGCCTCCGGGCGAGCAGCTGTACTCAGGATTTACGTCGCCCGGGGCCAAGCTGCCGCACAGCCCCACGGAGATGGCACCCATGAATGCGAACCTTCCGCTGCAGTATGTCGCGGGTGTGCCGGCGACCTATTATTATCCCAACCGCACCATCTTTGGCTTTTCGTATGGAGGCTATGGCGGCGGAGATGGGCCGGTGCTGATGCCGGTGGTGGGGGATTGGGCGCAGCCGCCGCAGCGCACGCCCTCCGTTTATGACAAAACGCAGGAGATTGCGTCGCCGGGGTACTACAGCGTGGTTCTGAGCGACTTCAAGATCAAGGCCGAGATGACGGCCACCACGTGGACTGGCCTGTACCGCTTTACCTTTCCCGCGACCTCTCTTGCGAGTGGGGCGGGGCACATCCTGATCGACACGGATGGCGATCAGGGAAGCGTGGAAATCGTCGGGGATCACACGGTGCGCGGGCAGCTCCGGCTCGGCGAACGCGGCCAAGGCGGCGGCTATTTTGTGGCGGAGTTCTCGGAGCCGTTCCGGTCCTTCGGCGTGTTCAAGGAAGATCCACCTTTGCGCCGGCCCGGGCGTGGATCGCTGCTCGGCAACAAGGATGTGGAGCCGGACGCGCGCACGATTGCCGGCCCGTATGCCGGGGCTTACTTACAGTTTTCCACCAAGGCCGGGGAGCAGGTGCTGGTGAAGGTGGCGCGTGGCACGACTTACGAAATGGCCGAGCAGCGGCTGCAGGCGGAGGAGCCGGGCTGGGAGTTTGAGCGGGTGCGCAAGCAGGCGGAAGCGGCCTGGGCGGCTAAGTTGAACAGGATCGAGGTGGAGGGCGGGACGGAAAAGGAGCGCATGCTGTTTTACTCCTGCCTCCTGCATTCCTTTGATAGTCCTCGCCTGGTGGCACGCAAGGGGGAGTCATTTACCGGACTGGATGGCAAGCGAAAGACCGCGACTTATGATCGCTACGGATCAGTGCCTTTCTGGGATACGGGACGGAACCAGATTGTGCTGCTGACGCTGCTGGAGCCTGAGGTCAAGCTCGACATATTGCGCTCCGAGTTAGACATGGCGCGCGAATCGGGTTACATGGGAACGTCGTTCCATGGGGACAATGCCGTTTTCATGTATCTAGGGGATTGGGAGCGTGGGCTTGATTTCGATTGGTCCGGCACTTATGAATATCTGCGCAAGAATGCCATGGATGTGAAGGGCCCGCGGCATTATCTGGACGAGTATCAGCGCCAGGGCTGGATTTCCGATGTTACCCCGCCGGGCAATCCGAGTCCGCCCTATGCGGATGGCAAAGCCGGCGCGGCGACCACGCTGGAGTACAGCTGGGACGATCATGCAATGGGCTTATACGCGCAGAAGCTCGGCAAGACAGAAGATGCCAGATTCTTTTTGGATCGCTCGCGCAATTACAGGAATGTCTTCGACTCCAAGACCGGCTTTATGCGTGGAAAGACGGCGGATGGCCGATGGATCTCGCCGTTTGATCCGGGCGAGCCGTATTACAACTTCATGATGAAGGAGGCCTCGGGCTGGTCGACGCTGTGGCTTGTTCCGCATGACGTTCAGGGATTGATCGATCTGCTAGGCGGGCGGGAGAAAGCCGCGGCGAAACTGGATGAGTTTTTTACCACTCCTTACACCGCGAAGGGTATCTGCCGCGATTGCACCGGCATGGTGGGTGAGTATGTACAAGGCAACCAACCTGACCAGCAGGCTCCGTATTATTACGCCTGGTTGGGACAGCCCTGGAAGACGCAGGCGCTTGTCCGCAAGATCCTGCATGAGATGTATGGAAGCGATGCTTCCGGTTATGCCTTTCCCGGCATGGATGACCAGGGCGCAACCTCGTCCTGGTATGTGATGAGCGCGATTGGCTTTTATACGGTCGATCCCTCCATGCCGTATTACGTGCTGGGCAGCCCTCTTTTTGAGCGCACGATGTTACATCTGAGTGATGGAAAGACTTTCGAGATCGTCGCGAAACATAACTCGGCGGCGAATCTCTACATACAATCGGCGACTCTGAATGGCAAGTCCTGGAACAGGCCATGGCTCAGCCATGCGGACATTGCCAACGGGGGCAGGCTGGAGTTAATCATGGGGCCCACGCCGAACAAGTCCTGGGGGAGCAGTCCGGAGGCGGTGCCGCCGTCCATGTCCAGGCCGGAACAGACTTCGGTGCAAGCGGCCCGGTAGGTAGTTTGATTCCGTCCGCGAAAGCGACCTCAGCGGCCTAGAGTCCTGTGGTATGAGCAGTTTACGGCTCGGGTAAGCCAGGCCCCTCCGAAAACAGCACTTCGTTAGATCTTCCGTGGTGCACATGTCGAAGGCAGCACATTGCCAGAGAGCGTTTGTCGCTTGAGTGTCGTTGCGCTGATCTGCCGTGAGAACGATTTAGCGAGGAAAAGCAGGTTTCTCCACTTCGCTTTGCTTCGGTCGAAATGACAGAGCTTTACCTACGCGAGAGATGCTCCAAGATTTCCTTAACGCAGATGTCGAAAGCAGGACTTTGTCAGAAGCATCCGTAGCGCACCTGTCGGAAGCAGCACTCCGTCACATCTTCCCTAACGCACATTCAGGTAGCTGCCTCTGAGCTGGGGCAGGGCAGGCCCGGTACTATCCTGATGCCGCATATCTGCCAGGTGGACGGATTGATTGACTTTCGAAATGGCCGAAAATTCGTATCGCCTTTTGCTGCACAATGTCTATTGGAGTGGATCTCTCCGCCACACCGGCGCTACAGGCTGCACATCCGGAACACATAGATTTCAAAAACATGAGTGAGTTCATATGCATCTCTGGTCTGAGTACGAAGGAAGAACGATCGCAGGAGCCTACAACCTGGAAAAACTCTTGCGGTCCGAGGGACGTAACGCGTTTTTCACCACCTCAGATAAGCAGAAAGACGGCGCGGTGATCCGCCTGACCGAAGCGCATTTCGACGAAGACGAGATGCTGAAACGGTGGCGGCACGTGGCGGCCGTCGATCAGCATTACCTCCTGGCGATCCGGGACATCGGACAGACGAAAGTCGACGACGTTGCCGTTGCGTATGCGCTGCTGGAGCCGAACGACGGCAATCTGGCGGAGGTCCTGCGTGAGCGGCCACTTACCGCGGCGGAGACCCTTGAGGTTGGCAAGAGCGTGACGAGTGCGCTTGCGGCTCTCCACGCCAACGGCCTGGTGCATGAGCATGTGCAGACCGCGAATATTTTGGCTGTGGGTGAGACGGTGAAGCTGCGCAGCGATTGTGTGCGCGAGTGCATTGCCGATCAGGAGTTCACCACCTCTGCCCAGTGCGACGAACTGCGCCGGCGCGACATTCACGATTTGGGAACCGTTCTGCTGCAGTGCCTTACGTTGGAGCCGGAGTGGAAGCCGTCATTGGCCCTGCCCAGCCCATTTGCGCAGTTGATTCCCGGCGCGCTGGATGGAAGCTGGAACCTGGAACGGATCGCCTCCGTGCTGACGGCGGCGGAAGAAGCCGCGAACAGAAAAGCGCAGGCCGCGACGCCTGCCGTCCCACAAAACGGGAGTCAGGCGTCAAACCTGAGTGGATCGCAGCCGCGAACTTCATATCGACCCGTGCCGGCGACGGCCTCGCAAACGCAGTCACCCACCGCCCCGAGTCACGTGTCGCCCATGGTGCCGGCGGAAGTGCCTCCGGCCAGGGCGGTTCAGCCGTCAGTAGTTCAGCCATCAGTGGTTCAGCCGTCAGTAAAAGCTGCGGAGTTTGAAACGGCTTCCGCGCAGTTGGCCGGACGGCTCAGCCAGCGGCGCCACATTGTCGCGCCGGAGCCGCCGCGCTCGTCCACATGGAAGTGGGTGCTGGCTTGCGTAGGGTTGATTGTCCTGTTGCTTGTCTGGCGCTTTTCGAGCGGCAAGCCGGCACATTCCGCGGCTGTCACGTCCGTGTCTCCGGCTCCGGTACGCTCAGATGCGTTGCCTACTAGTCCGGCGGTTCCCGCCGCGCCCGCGGCCGGCCCGGCTCAGGCGGTGCGGGCCGCCGAGGGCTGGTATGTGGTTGCCTACACTTACAACCACAGGGATCAGGCAGAGGCCAAGGTGGTCAGCCTGAAGCGCATTCACAATTCGTTGCGGCC
>CAXTPQ010000095.1:0-5654 GCA_964246215.1 uncultured Terriglobus sp.
TGCTTTCGGGCTGAAGGCCCGAGCTACTCTAGCCTGGGGCAACGCCCCAGGTAAAAGATAAGCCGCGGTATTGCGGGCTGAAAGCCCGCGCTAAATTCCGGCTCCAACACGAACTGCGCCTGTAGGGTAAGGCATCCAGGATTACTGCTTCGAAACAACGGCCCAGTTGCCGGCAAGCAGCCGGTCAACCTCGTCACGCGTCGGCATGGACGGCTGCGCGCCTTCGCGCGAAACGGAGATCGCCGCGGCGGCCGCTGCATAGCGCGCACTCACCTCCACCGGATCGCCGGCCACCAGCCTCGCCGCGAAAGCTCCGTTGAAGACGTCGCCCGCGGCTGTGGTATCCACCACGGGAACGGCAAACGATGGGATACGCATCGATGCGCCATCGCCAGCCGCCACATACGCACCACGCCCACCCAGCTTCAACACAGCATTGCGGCAACCCATGCCGAGCAACTGCCTTGCCGTCTGTTCCTCGTCGAGAAGCGTGTTGGAACCGGTCAGCACCCGGGCTTCGCCTTCGTTCGGAGAGAGCCACGTAATCCGCCGCATGAGCGCCGCGGGCAGGCGAACTGCCGGTGCCGGATCCAGCATCAGCGGCGTCTGTTCTTCCTCACAGATCGCCGCGAGCCGCTCCACAGCCTCCATCGGAATCTCCAATTGCGTCAGCACCATGCGTGCCCCGGCGATGAGAGGCCGTGCCCGCTCCACGTCAGCCGGGGAGAAGGCAGCGTTGGCCCCCGGCGCAATCACAATGCTGTTTTCGCCGGCATCGTCGATAGTGATGAGCGCGGTGCCCGTAGCGGCCTCGGCAATCTGGACATGCTCGACATCCACGGCACAGCCACGCAACGAATCGAGCAGCATCCGGCCCTCCGCATCCGGCCCAACGCTGCCAACCATGCTGACACGGGCTCCCAGGCGCGCCGCGGCTACAGCCTGGTTCGCTCCCTTGCCGCCTGGAAAGCGCTGAAAGCTCTGGCTGCGGAGCGTCTCCCCCGGTTTGGGCAGCAGAGCCACGCGCGCCACCAGGTCCACGTTCAGGCTGCCGGCCACCACGATATCTGTCGCGTTCATGTGTGCACGTGACCTGATCCAGCGGGGAGGTTACACCTTGGAAGGCTGTTGGATGCGGTCGATGGCGCGCAAGCCGGCACCGTCCGAACCCTTTTCCTGCGTGGTGCGAATCCGCCGCCAGAGGATGCGCAGGATAGCAACCACCGGCACTGAGATAAGCGCGCCCACCACGCCGCCGATCTCACCCCCAGCCAGCACGGAGAAGATTTGTGTCAGAGGATCAATCTCCAGCGACTTGCCCATGATGCGCGGCGCGTTCACATAATCCTGAATGAGCCGCCACGCCGCCAGGAAGAGAAACACCCAAAGCGCGTGCGGGTAGCCGGCCAGGACGGAGATCCCCAACACCGATATCGCGGCAACGGCAGGGCCAACCACCGGGATAAACTCCAGAAAACCCGCCAGCGGCCCAAGAATAAACGCATAGGGCACGCGCAACAGGCTCAGCACCAGCGTGTACGCCACCAGCGTCAGGCCGGCCAGAACGATTTGTGAGCGGATGTAACTGCCGAGCATGACATTGATGTCATCCAGCAAACCTTGAATGACCGTCTTCTCCTCAGAAGACCGGCCCATGGCGACCGCGCCCTGGGCGATCTCCTTGCCACCCTTTAGAAAAAACAGGCTCAGGATAGGGATAAGGATCAGCCACCAGATATGGGAAGCCGGTGCCGCGAGTTTTGAGGCAAACGCCTTGCCATAGTTGGCGAAATCACCCTTGTGATCCACCAGAAACGCCTGGATCTGCGTCACCCGGTCGTCGCTCCAGTGGTGTGCCTGGCCGAAGTTGGAGATCAGCTCGCCGGAGCTGAGCCGGTTAACCAGCGAGGGCAGGCTTGTGCCCAGCGAACGCGCCTCCGTGGAGAACTTCGGGCCCGCAATCACGCCCACCGTCGCCAGCACAACCGCGAGCAGCAGATAGACCGCAAGAATCGCCTTGCCCCGCCCACGCAAAGGCTTTTCAAACCGGGCAACCAGCGGTTCCAGAAAATAGGCGAAGAGCACGGCGAACAGGAAAAGGGTCAGCGTTTCCTGAGCCGCGCGGAAAAAAGCCAGCACCGTGACAAAGACAAGTGCGGTAAAGAGAATGCGAGCGGTTCGCGCATCCCAGAGATGATTCAGGAAAGTCCCTTGGGAACTCTCGGGAGAACTGCTCACTGTCCGCAACGGCCCGGCGGCTGCTGGCGTGATGCCGGATGGTGTCGCAGCGCGCTCGGGCCGGATCCCGCTATGGTCAAGAATTTCGCTCATACACCGTTTCCAGACCGCTCACTGCTTCCCTGACCAAATACCCGCCCAAGCGGCAGATGTGCGTCTGGCCGTTCAGGAGTGCCGTGTGATCCTGGGCCGTTCCATCGCGGAACGGCCCAAGAGGATGGACCACCGCTACAGGTTGCGCGCTCGATTGCCGGTAAAAAGGCGGATGAGGAACGTCAGCAGGACCGCTCCAACAACCGCCACAAGGATCGTGTAAATCAAACCGCCCTGCCCGGCAAAGCCGAGAGAACGCATGATAAAGCCGCCGATGATGGCACCCGCAATGCCGATAACAATGTCCATGAGCGTGCCGAAACCGCTGCCTTTCATCAGCTTGCCCGTAATGAAGCCTGCAATCAGGCCAACGATAATCCACCAGATAATTGCGAACATGGTCGTTCCTTTTGAACCGGGAGTTCAGCCAGAAGTACATCTTGGCTGATTACTGCAAATGCGGATGAGTGGTAAGCGTGGCGTTCGGATCGATACCTGCGGCTCACATGTCTACTAACTACGATCAGAGCGCACTTACTCGGGCCGGGTTGCAGTACTCGAGTGGAAAATCGCTGTTTGCCGCTTTTGGTCCACCGTATACGTCCGTCCTGGTTCCTCCTCTGAACGATCGAGATACGATTCCCTCTGCCGGATGGGGACAGCCCTCTGCGCAAACCTGTACTTTCTTGGTTGTTCAGCAAAGTAGGTTTTGTGGAGCGCCAGGTTCCGCCACGGCAGGCTCCTGTGCTTACAGTCTTGCTGATCTTTGCTGTCTTTTGAGGAAGTGATGAGCAAGGATGTAAATATTCAACGGCGTCACCTCGGTGGACCGCCTTCTTTCCGCGGACACTTGGCCGCCGCCCTTCTGGTTGCCGCCTGTGGCACGGCCGTGATCCACGCCCAAACCATGGAAGACGGCGTCATGCTCTCCCGCGGCACGCTGTGCACCGGCGTCATGTACACGCATGACACGTGGGACCATTACTGGGAAGGTTCGCTGGAGCGCACCAACGGCAACGTCGGCACGATCCGCCACCAGACCGCCACGGCCGCCGCCAACTATGGCATCCGCAACTGGCTCAATGTCATCGGCGACGTCCCTTACGTGTGGACGGACGCCAGCCAGGGCGTGCTGCATGGCCAGCAGGGCTGGCAGGACCTCTCGCTGGCCGTCAAAGCCGACGCGCTGCGTCTGCCCGTGGCGGACAAGGGATATGTGCGCGTCATCGTCGTTGCCTCCGGCAGCCTGCCCATTACGAACTACACGCCGGACATCTATCCGCTCTCCATCGGTGCGCACAGCAAGACGGTCTCCGGCCGCGGCACGCTGAACTTCAATGGCCGCAAGGGCCTCTATGTGAACGCGTCGCTTGCCCACACCTTTCGCGGCAATGTCACGCTGGACCGCCCGGCGTACTACACCGATAACCAGTTCTTTCTCAGCAATCAGGTCAACCTGCCCAGCCTCTTTGAATACAGCACGGACGCAGGCTACTACCGGCGCGACCTGAAGATCATCGGCACCTTCATGCAGCAGCAATCGCGCGGCGGTGGCGACATCCGCCGGCAGGACCTGCCCTTTGTCTCCAACCGGATGAACTTCTCCCGCGCCGGTGTCGAACTGCAGTATCCGCTGCCCCGCCGCCTGCACAACATTCAGTACTGGGCCGCCTACAACAATACCTTCCAGGGCCGCAACGTTGGCCAGTCCGCCACGCTCACCACCGGCGTGATGTACACCTTCCACCGCGAAAGGCGCACCGCTCCATGAACACCCGCCGCAAGCTTCTCGTCCGTTTCACCTGCGCGCTCGCCCTGCTGCCCATTGCCCTGCTGATCGCCAGTTGCGGGAACGCCATCACGCCGACAGAAGTGCTGCCGGTGCAGACCTTCACCAGCGTCGACAGCAACGCCGGCACCTGGAAGATGCTCATCCTGAGCAGTGCCACCCAGATTCCCGTCGCCGCGCCCGCCCAGGTGAGCGACGCCGGCTACAAAGCCGAGCTTGCCCAGATTGAAGCCGCACAGGCCAGCCTGACCGCCGACCAGAAAACCGCGATCGCCTACTGGAGCGCCGGAGGCGTCCTGCGCTGGAACGAGATCATGCGTGGCCTGGCCGCCAAGACTGACCTGCCGCCCGCGCCCAACGCCGACGGCACCTACCCCGTGCCCAGCGCCGCCAATCCCTTCAACGACCCGCAATTCCCCTTCAGCAACCCGCCCTACGCCGCGCGTGCCTACAGCTATGTCTCGGTTGCGCAGTTTGAGGCGTTGAAGGCCGCCTGGTACTACAAGTACCAGTACAAGCGCGCGTCACCCTACAAGAATGACAGCGCGATCACGGCGCTCTTGCCCACCAGCGACCTGCCTTCCTATCCGTCGGAGGACGCGGTGGAAGCCGGCGTGAACGATGTCCTGCTCAAGCTCATGTTCCCCACCGGTGCCGCCGCTATCGATGCCGCCGCGGCCGCGCAGCAGCAGGCCGCCATCCAAAGCGGCCGTGCCTCCGCCAGCGATGTCGCCGCCGGTTTCGCCCTGGGCAAGGCTGTCGCCGCGATCTTTCAGGCACGCGCCGGCAGTGACGGACAGAAGAACGCCCTGGGCAACGCCGCCAGCTGGCAGGCACTGGCCGATGCCGCCACCGCCCGCGGCGAGATCGCCTGGCACAGTCTGGACAGCCCCGCGCGCCCGCCCATGCTGCCCGGCTTTGGCCAGGTCAAAGCGTGGAATCTGACCCCCGCCAACATCGTCGCGGAGCGCCCCGCGCCGCCTCCCTCCACCGGCTCTGCCCAGATGCAGACCGAGCTCGCCGAGGTGAAAAACGCCGTCAACAATCTGACCCGCGACCAGGCAGCCACGGTCTACAAGTGGGGGGACGGCGTCAGCACGCCCACACCGCCGGGCCACTGGGATTTCATCGCCGTACCTTACATCGTGAAGGCCAACCAGAGCGAAGTCCGCGCCGCCCGCACCTTTGCCCTGCTGAACATGGCGCTCCACGATGCCGCGGTGGCCTGCTGGGAAGCCAAGTATCACTACTTCAATCCGCGCCCCTCGCAACTCGACCCAAGCATCCGCACAGAGATTTCCCTGCCGAATTTCCCATCGTATGTGTCAGGCCACTCCGTCTTCTCAGCCGCCGCCGCCGATGTGCTGGGGTCGATCTTCCCGGACGGCGCCAGCTACTTCACGGCGCAGGCGCAGGAAGCCGCCATGTCCCGTCTCTATGCGGGCATCCACTACCGCTCCGACATCGCCGCCGGCCTCGACCACGGCAAGCGCATCGGCGACTACACGGTACGCTTCGCGCAGAAAGACGGGGC
>CAXTPQ010000096.1:0-5652 GCA_964246215.1 uncultured Terriglobus sp.
GGGCAACGCCCCAGGTAAATTGGGCTTTCAGCCTAGCGGGCTGAAGGCTTAATTTACTGTTAACTCCGGCCAGCACGATACATGTAAGAGAAACACTCTGCTGCAAAGAGCGAGGCGAGGGGACGGGCATCCGCCACTCCTCGAACAGCTTGTAATCTATGGAATCCAGTTGCCATCGCGCGGGATGCCGGGCGTTGTGTCCGGCCTTGGATTGAAATCATCGGGGATCGGATTGGGCAGCTTCCAATCCAGCGGCGTGATCTCCAGCCGCTTGCAGCCCTCGCCGCCATAGTGCGGAATTTGGGTGACCTCCGCGGACGGAATGCTGGCGTAGTCGGCGGTGAGCGGCTTGCGCTTGCCACGCAGCCGCTCGTCGTCAAATCCGGACAGCAGGTCACCGACGTTCGCGGTCTTGTCGTCGGCCGGGCCCAGGTCCTTGCCATGCATGCGCTGCTCGCCGAGCAGGCGGCCGTGCATCTCATCGGGCAGATCCGCCAGCGGTATCAGGCGAAAGATCTCGTCCACCATTTTGATAATGGAACTGTGCTCGCTCGGTTCATGCGAGATGCCGTGCGCCACCGCGTACGGCGACAGCAGCAGGAACGGAATGCGCGGTCCCTGGTTCATGGCAAAACCTTTTGGGTCCTGCGCGCGAACGGCGGGCGGAACATGGTCATAGAGCCCATCGGTCTCGTCATACGCGATCAGGATGGCGCTGTCCTGCCAATAGGGGCTGGCGGCGATGGCATTAATCTCTTCGGCAAGCAGCGCCTCGCTGATCTGCGTGTCGGCATAGCCGGGGTGATCGTCGTTGCCGTTCATGATGGCGTTTACGCGCGGGTTGGGATCCTGCGTGTGCAGGTTGCGGAGATTGCCATAGCCGCCGCGGACGTAAAAGACGCCGGAGTCGGGCAGGCGCTTGCCCTGCACATCATCGAAAAACTCCTGCAGGCCATGCAGGTG
The DNA here is from genome assembly GCA_964246215.1 of uncultured Terriglobus sp. GTDB lineage: Bacteria > Acidobacteriota > Terriglobia > Terriglobales > Acidobacteriaceae > Terriglobus. The sequence continues at coordinate 964 of CAXTPQ010000096.1, forward strand.
ATCGGCAATCAAAGGATTATTGGCAATGTAGCCGAAGTATTGCGGGCCGTTGTGGTGAGCGATGTAGCCATCATGCGACGCAGTCTCGCCCTTGTCGGTGGGCTCGTGGCCATAGCCCTGCTGATACCAGGCCCAGTTCACCGGCGGTAGGCCATGCCCGGCAATCTTGTCGATGTCCTCGCGCACATCCAGCAGGTCATGGCCGGGGTCGCGGTCGGCCGCGGTAGCCTGTTGCACCGTGGTCCCCAGAAATGAAAGCGGCAGCGTGGCAAAGGTCAGATTCACCTCAGGCTTACTCTTTAAGTCTCTGAAATCGGCACCGCCGGGACCCAACAGCTTGTCATACAGCGGCTGCGGATTGCCCATCATGGGCAGGTCCGCGGAGTCGGCCAGTTCCGGGTGCAGCATCCACTCCGTGGCACCGCTCTGGCCGGCGATGATGGCAACGGCATTCGGACCGGAAGGCCCAATGACCGTGTCCATGAAGTGATCGAAGATCGTGAAACGGTCGGCATACTGCCACAAAAACGGCGCGGTGTCGCAATCCACATGCGACATCACGAGCTCGGCCATCTGCTTGCGGGCCAGCGTCGGCAAGTGGTTCGGCTTGCCGTTCGCGTCCAGCGTCACTCCCTCTTCCACCAGCGCGTACCTGTCGTTGCGCGCGATGTTGTTCGCATCCAGGTGCAGCTTGTTCACGCTCGGCACATGGCTGTGATTGACCGAGGCGATGTCCGCCGGATAGAGCGGGACAGCCTTGCCGTTCTTGTCCATGATGGTCTGCGGAATGCGAAAGGCGCGGACCATGCCGACTGTTCCGTCCACGTTGACAATGGGCTGTTCGAAACCCGGTGTTAGCGCCGCCGACTGGCTGTAAAGTCCGTCCGCGCCGGGGTAGCCCGCAAAATAGAAGTCGAAGGAGCGATTCTCCTGAAAGAGCACGAACACGTGCTTGATGTGCTGGCGAACGAGGGCAAGCTTCTGGTCATGGCTCAACGGCAGCGCCGTGCTCTTGCGCACAGTCTGCTTGTCCACCATCTTGCTCGAGCGCGGGGCGGCCTCTACGAATGAGCCCGAGGCAGGTGGGTTGGGCAGAACCGGTTGCTGCGCGTTTGCGGGAAATCCAGCCAGCACAGCAGCCAAAGCAAGACAAACAAAACGGCTCATGCAGAAGAAGCTCCCTCTTCCGATTGTGTCATCTCGTCCCGGCAAAAAAGAAGAGCGCATCGTACAGCACCATCTCGATTACAGCGTCATCCGATTACCGCCTCACTCCGCTTCAACAGCATGATCTACAGCGTCATCTCGACCGAAGTGGAGAGACCTGCTTCTCGCTCACCCAACGAACCTGTCGTGAAGCAGGCGATAACCTTTAAATTGCCTGTGGCCGCCGGATCAGCGAGAGAAACTCATTCCGCGTCTGCGGGCTGTTGCGGAAGGCCCCCAGCATCGCCGAAGTTGTCGTGATGGACTGCTGCTTCTCAACGCCGCGCATCATCATGCACAGGTGCTGCGCCTCCATGATGACGGCCACGCCCTGGGGCGCGATCGCCTCCACGACGGCATCGGCCACTTCGCGCGTAAGGCGCTCCTGCACCTGCAGCCGGCGTGCAAACACATCCACTAGCCGGGCGACCTTGCTCAACCCAATGACCTTGCCCTTGGGGATATACGCGACATGTGCCTTGCCGAAAAAGGGAAGCATGTGGTGCTCGCAAAGCGAATAGAACTCGATGTCGCGCACAATCACCATCTCGTCATAATCGACGTCGAACAAAGCTCCGCGAAGTATCTCCGGCGCACTTTGCCGGTAACCCTGCGTCAGAAACGCCAGGGACTTCTCCATGCGTTCCGGCGTCTTCAACAGTCCATCGCGTGCCGTGTCTTCGCCCGTCCGTGAAATGAGTTCACGGTAAAGCTGCTCCACGCTGGCATCTTTGAGCGTGACCGCGTCTGCTGTTTTCGAGGGGAGGATGGCCGCGGTGCCGTTCGTGTGTTTCATCGTCTCCTCCTCACTCCCTTGCCGTTCCACAGTACGAGCTTAAGCCAGCGTGTGTGGCTTGGCCGGCGCGGGCAGCGGCTCTGCCGGCAAATAGAAAGCGTTGTTCCTGGTTTCTTCCACCCGAATGGAAACAAGCCTGAGCCGGCCGGTGGAATCAAGCAGAGGCACTGCCGGGCCGAAGTTTCGTTCCAGCTCCATTGCCAGGTTCTCCGTCGATGGAACAAAGGCTGCGCTGAAGGCTGGATCGGCATTCAGATGCGTCTGATCGAAGCGATCGATCAGCTCGCGCTTGGCAAGTGCATCAAGTTTGGGGAGATCCACCACAAAGCCGGTTTGCGGATCGATCGGGCCAGCAACCGTAATCTCGACGAAGTAGTTATGGCCGTGGCCATACGGGTTGTTGCACTTGCCGAAGGTCTCGCGATTCTGCCGGTCACTCAACGTGGGCGCATGCAGCCGGTGCGAAGCGGAGAGCCGGTAACGGCGCGAGAAGTGCGCGATGGGAACGGAACGCATGGCCTGGGCGCTCATGCCAGCAGCTCCGGAGCGGCCATCTCTTCCATGCTGACGGTGGACTCAGCGGTCTCGCCATAGTAGTCGGCAAACAGGTCGTCCAGTTCATACACGCGCACCCGGTGCAGTCTCGCGTGGGGTACCTTGCCATCAAGCCTGTGCCAGATCGCCACCGCGATGTTTTCCGTCGTGGGAATGGTCTGCGCGAACTCAGGCACCTCATGATTCAGATGCCGGTGGTCGTAAACGCTCACCACCTCGCGCTCCAGGATGTCCTTGAGCAGCTTGAGATCGACCACAAAGCCGGTCACCGGATCCACTTCTCCCGCCACCGTCACTTCCAGCGTGTAGTTGTGGCCATGCCCATTGGGGTTGGCGCACTTGCCAAAGGCGGCAAGGTTCTGCTCGTCGGTCCACGCGCTATTGCGGTAGAAATGTGCAGACGAAAATTCGGCTTTGCGGGTGAGGTAAATCATCGCGGTTCAGGCAATTGGATGAGTGCCACGGCCCAATCGTCGCAGATGAGAGGGCTGCTCGATAGACAACAAACAAGGGAATACCGGCGGCGGCGAAGTATGGTTGCCTCCCAGGGATTCGAACCCCGATTGATCGGTTCAGAGCCGACTGTCCTACCATTGAACGAGGAGGCATCCTGCGCGCGAACCGGTAAATCTCTGGTCCTGCGGAGCATATGGTGAGCCGTGCGACATCAAGCCCAACCGCCTCTGCAAGTGTACGAAGAAGCGTTCTCTCCGTCAACGCGCAGCAGGCTGGTCGATAGTCGCCGTGCGCAGCCAGTCGAAGTTGCCGGAAGAGGCGGGATGCACGCCATGGAGCCGCCGTGAGTGCACCACCACATTGTCCAGTGACCACAGCACGACGGTCGGTTCTTCGTCGCTCAGCAGATTCTGCAGTTGCACGTAGTCCGCACGGCGTTGCGCCTGGTCCGGCTCCGCGGCGGCTCTGGCGATCAACGCATCCGCCTCCGGACTGCTGTAATGGCCGCGGTTGCTGCCCTTTGGCGGCATGCTCGTGCTCGCGTATGCATAGCGGAAGATGTCCGGGTCTTCATTCGCTCCAAGCCAGCGCAACACATACATCTGAAACGCACCCTTCGTCACGTCCGCGTAGAAGGTGCCGAACTCGTTTTGCCGGAGGGTGAGCTCGATTCCGGCCTCGCGCACCTGCTGCTGCACGATCGCGGCAAGCAGGCGCATCGTGTCGTCCGTCGAACTTTTCAAGGTAAGCCGGATGCGTACGCCATGCGCATCCGGCTTGTAACCAGCGGCATCCAGCAGCGCCCTGGCCTTGGTCAAGTCATGCGTGTACTGCGTCAACTCACCACCATGCGCGGCAGCCCAGTGCGAGGCGGGCAAGAGCGTGCCGGCAAGCTCCGCGTGGTCGCGCCACAGCGCATGAATCATGGCTGGGCGATCCAGGCTGTAGCTGAAAGCCTGACGTACCCGCGCATCGCGCAACAGCGGGTCGGTCACGTTGAAAGTGATGTAATTCACAATGGAGCCCGGCACGCTTTCCGTCACGATGTTCGGCAGATTGCGCAGCGCATACACCGTGTCGGCGGTGAGTGCGTTGGAGGCGGCGTCCGCTGAACCTTTCTGCACTTCCAGCGCGCGTGTGATGGCATCGGGAACCACCGCAAAGCGCAGCGCTGCAATGTGCGGAGCACCGGCCCAGTAGTCCGGATTGCGGCGCAGCACGACCTCCTTGTCCTGCACCTCACTCACAAACTCAAACGGCCCTGAGCCGACGGGGTGCTCACCCATCTCCTTGCCCGCCCCGCGCTCCACCACGGCGGAAAGCCCATCGCTCAGATTGAAGAGCAGGCTGGCATCGGGCCGCTTCAGATGCACGATGCAGGTGTGCGTGTCCGGTGCCTCCGCATAATCCACGCTGCTAAAATTGCCGGTCTTTGACGTCGCAATCGCGCCGTTGTGCATGCTGTCGATCGACCAGGCCACATCGGCTGCCTCCAGCGGCTTGCCGTCGTGAAAACGCACCCCGCCGCGAATGTGCAGCACCAGCGTGCGCGGGTCGGGCCACTCCCATCGCTCGGCAATCGCGGGCCGCAGATTGTAGTGCTCATCCTTGCGCACGACCGAGTCGAACATCAGCGCGCCGATGTGCTCGGCCTGAGCATCCGAGCCGATCCGGAT
>CAXTPQ010000097.1:0-5642 GCA_964246215.1 uncultured Terriglobus sp.
CGCTTGTCTACACTGGTGACCGCTTCCCGTATGCCCGCCGGCGTGCCGCGAAGCCAGGAGCCTCATGCATCTTCGCAGATTCGTTCCCGTGCTGTTCGCCTGTGCGGCGCTGCCATTCACGCTGTCCGCGCAAACTGCCGCGTTCTGGCTCACCAATCAGGACCGCTCCGCCTTGCTGGCCGAGCAGCCCGCGTTGACGGCGGGCGCGGCGTCCGCCAATAACACAGCGGCGAGCGGTACCGTGATCCATGTGGATGCCGGCAAGACCTTTCAGTCCATCGACGGCTTCGGCTATGCCCTGACCGGCGGCAGCGCGCAGCTGCTTATGAAGCTGGACCCGGCCAAGCGCTCGGCATTGCTGCGCGAACTCTTCACCACGGACGGCGACGGCATCGGCGTGAGCTATCTGCGTCTCACCGTGGGCGCGTCGGACATGAATGACCACGTCTTCTCCTACGACGACCTGCCCAAGGGCGAGACGGACGTGAACCTGGCCAGGTTCAGCCTGGAGCCGGACCGCGCGGACGTGCTGCCCATCATGAAAGAAATCCTGGCGATCCAGCCAAAGATCAAGATCATGGCCTCGCCGTGGTCGGCGCCGCTGTGGATGAAGACCACGGGGCTGGCGCAGGGCGGTGTGTTGAAGCCCGAGTTCTATGCGGCCTACGCGGCGTATTTCGTGAAGTACATTCAGGCCATGCAGGCCGAGGGCATCGCCATCGACGCGCTCACCGTGCAGAACGAGCCGTTGAACGAGAAGAACACGCCCAGCATGCTCATGCTCGGCGAGGAGCAGGATGTCTTCATCCGCGAACACCTCGGCCCGGCCTTCCGCAAGGCCGGCATCAAGACAAAGATCGTGCTCTATGACCACAACCTGGATCACCCGCTGTATGTGGTCGACATCCTGAAGGACAAGGACGCCGCCAAATACATCGACGGCAGCGGCTGGCACCTGTACGGCGGCACGGTGGACGCGATGACCGCCGTTCACCAGGAGTTCCCCAACAAGAACATCTACTTCACGGAGCAGTCCACCACGGAGCGCCGCAACGCCAAGCCGAACGAGATCCACATTGCCCAGCCGGTGGCGCGCGTGATGGTGGGCGTGAGCCGCAACTGGAGCAAAAACGTGCTGCTGTGGAACCTGGCCGCCGACCCCGACAACGGCCCGCACACTGACAATGGCGGCTGCACCGGCTGCAGCGGTGCCCTACGGCTGGACGGCGATGACGTCAGCCGTCTGCTTGCTTTTTACACGGTGGGCCATGTCTCGAAGTTTGTGCCCACGGGTTCCCTGCGCGTCGCCTCCGATACTTCCGAGACGTTGCCCAATGTTGCCTTCAAAACACCCGCGGGCAAGACGGTGCTGGTGGTGAGCAACACGTCGCCGGCCGGCCAGAGCTTCACCATCCAGAGTGGGAAGCAGAGCTTTACGTCCACGCTGAAATCCGGTTCCGTGGGAACGTACGTCTGGTGACCACCGCCTGGAAAACTCGCGTGAAACACAGAGCTTCGCGCAATTCGCTCCGGCGCAATCCAGCGAAGTATTCTTTGATGGATGCACCATACAATCCCGGAATACCAGCACCGCCGCCCGGTTTGGACTCGTCCAACACTTATGCCAATCGTTCACCATCTTCTGCGTTGGCCAATCTGCGCCGCAACCTTGGCCGCAGCTCTGCTGACAGCAGGATGCGGCAAAGCCGGAGTGATTGCGTCGCCCATGCACGTGCATGCGGCGGAGCAGATTGCCAGCCCGGCCGTGGCCGAGTACACGGCCCACGTGCAGCCCATTCTGCAGAACAACTGCTACCGCTGCCACGGCGGCATGAACCGCCGCGGCGGGCTGCAGATGCAGACACGCGAGGCGCTGCTGACCGGCGGCAAACACGGTGCCGCGATGGTGCCGGGCAAGCCGGACGAAAGCCTGATGATCAAGCTCATCGGCCCCGGACCTTACCCGGACGACTTGGAAGCCATGCCGACCAAGGGCAGCAAGCTAACACCCGCGGAAGTGGCGACCCTGCGCCAGTGGATCGCGGCGGGCGCGGCGATGGACCGCTGAAACACTACGCAGTATTCGGTAGGCGGCAGGACCAACTCGTTTGCACCTCATCTCCGTAGAGAACATCTTGATCAGCAAGGTAAATATGATCAACGGACAAGTCGTTGCAATCACAGGTGCAAGCAGCGGTATCGGACGAGCCACCGCCCTTCATCTTGCCGGATGTGGAGCCAAGGTTGTGCTTGGCGCAAGGCATGAGCAGGGCCTGGAAAGTCTCGCACAAGAGATCAGGGCCGAAGGTGGGGAATGCGTCTACCGCTTGACGGACGTTCGTAAGCGCGAAGATCTTGTGAGCCTAGTGGAGCTCGCACGGCAGAGCTTTGGCCAGCTCGATGTCATGTTCAGCAATGCCGGTGCCATGCCGATCGGTCCTTTTGACGATCTCGCGGTTGATGACTGGGAGACGATGGTCGATGTGAACATCAAAGGCGTCCTGTTCGGCATCGCCGCGGCCCTGCCCGTCTTCCGCGAACAGGGTTCGGGTCACTTCATCCACACAGCTTCCACCGCGGCTCGCAAGACCGTGCCGAATCAGGTGGTGTACTCCGCCACAAAAGCGGCCGTTTTGGCCATATCGGATGGCCTGCGGCAAGAGCTCGCCGGCCGCATCCGTGTGAGCACCATAGTGCCGGGTTTCACAGCCACTGCTTTCAGTGAACACGTTAAAAATCCGGAGTTGAAGGAACAACTTCAGAAGGCCGGCGAGAAGTTTGCCATGTCGCCTGAATCCGTGGCACAGGCGGTCGCCTACATCCTCGAGCAACCGGACAACGTGAATATCGGCGAGATTGTCCTCCGCTCCAAGGCACAGCCATAAACCGGCTCAGGACATCTGCTGGGCACTCACGGTCGCCGGAGAACACCCGCCGGAATGGGCCTCTGATCTCTCCGTATGCTTATAAGCCTGACGGATGCTGCGGCGGCACTCCTTCGGTCAAAATGACTCACCTCCGCATGAAAGCTGATCCTGCGCGCAGGCTTTGGCTCATCGCGTTTTTGGCCGTGCTGGTGACAGGTGCACCGATCTCCGCGGAGACCGGTGCAAACGCCTGGCTGCGGTATGCCGCGCCGCCCGATCCGCCGCGTTACCACGAGATGCCGCATGCGGTCGTCCTGCTGGGCGATGCGCCCGAAGAACACTCCGCCGCCGGCGAGCTCGACCGTGGCCTGGGTCACATGATCTCCGGCACGGATGTGCTGCTGCGGCGCTTCCGGCCGGACGTGGACGCGATCGTGCTCGGCACGACGCAGGCAATCCACGAGGCGCGGCTGACGCGGGACATCGCCGGCTTTCATGAACAAGCGCTGCCCGAGGAGGGCTTCCGCATCGCGCACTTGCGTAACGGCGTGCGGCAGTGGTGGGTGATTCAGGGCGGCTCGCCGCGCGCGGAGCTTTATGGTGCCTTCCGCTTCATGGCGCTGGTGGCGCAGGACCGGCAACTGCCCGAAGAACTGGTGGAAGCGCCCGCCCAGCCCATTCGCTGGGTGAGCCAGTGGGACCGCCTGGATGGCAGCTTGGAACGCGGCTATGCGGGCGCTTCCATCTTCTATGAGGACGGCCATGCCCGCAGCGACCTGCGGCGTGTCGGCGAGTACGGCCGGCTGCTGGCGTCCGTCGGCATCAACGGCCTGGTGCTTGGGCCGCCGGCCGGCCAGGCCGACGCGCTCTCCCCCGAGCGCTTGCGTGACGCCGCGCGTATCGCGGAGCAGCTGCGGCCATGGGGCGTCCGGCTTGCGCTATCGATCTCACCGGCGGAACTCGGCGATCTGCACATCTTGCAAAACGCCAACACCGCGGAAGGCCAGCGCTGGCGGGCAAAGGTGGATGCGCTCTACCAAGCGGTCCCCAACATGGCCGGCATCTCCGTTTCCATTGACATGGCGGCAAACGGATCACCCGCTCAGCCGCTCATGCCGGAGGCCATCACTGCCGCCGCGCGTCCGCTCATGGGCCATGGCGGCGTGCTGCTGTTGCGCGCAGGAACCCTCGACGCACCGTCGGCCTTCGCTGCCTTGTCTGCGCTGGATGGCAAGCTGCCGCCAAATGTCGTGGTGCAGATGGGCGCGGGGCCTTCTGATCTGGCGATGCACAGCCCGGTTTCTCCACTCACCGCGGCATTGCGCCATACGCCGCAGGTGATGGAACTGCAGATCACGCAGGAGTTCACCGGCCAGCAGCGCGCCATGGTCTATCTGCCGCCCCTGTGGAAGGACTTGCTCGACACTGATCTTCGCGTGGACGGACGGGCCAGCCCGGCACGCGAGATCGTCTCCGGAAAGCTGTTCGGCCAGAAGCTGGGCGGCTACATCGGCGTGGCAAACGTGGGAGAAGATGCGAACTGGCTGCACCATCCCATGGCTCTGGCGAATTTGTACGGTTTCAGCCGTATGGCCTGGGATCCATCGCTCACGCCGGATGCCGTGCTGGATGAGTGGACGCGCATGACCTGGTCCAACGATGGGCGCGTGTACCAGCCCATCGAAAGCATGCAGATGGAGAGCTGGAAGGCGTGGGAAGAGTCCACGCTGCCCTTCGGTCTGGGCATGCCGGCGGGTGCGGGTATGCCGCACTTCGGTCCGGTGCCGCGCGCGCTCGCCGCGGACCACAACGGCTTGGGCACCGAACGGAGCTCCGGTACGAACAACACTGCCGCGCTGTACCCACCGCAGCTCGCCGCGATCTACGGCTCAGCGCAGCGCTGCCCTCCGGAGTTGCGGCTCTTCTTTCACCGCGTGCCTGCCGCATCCACAATCAACACTGGTCTTACCTCCGCGAAGCCGGTCACGGCCATTCAGGCGCAGTACGACGCGCACTATGCAGGCGCTGCCGCCATGCAGACTTTTGTGGAGGAGTGGGAATCCATTCGCGACCTCCTAGACGAAGCGCGCTATGACGAAGTCCACGCCCTGCTGCTGCAGCAGTCGCAGCACGCCGAAGTGTGGCGCGACAGCATTGACGATGCACTCGTGAAGGCGACCGGGATTCCCGATGCGCTGGGGTATGTGGGCCGTCATCCCGGCCGTGTGGAGGCGGAAACCATGGCCGGCATGGGCTTCCGCGCGGTGGACGCAAGCGCGGGCGGTGCCGCTTCCGGTGGCAGGGCGGCCCTCTGCACGGCGCAGCGCTGCTCCCTGCACACCGTCTTTCAGGGCGAGGCCAATCCGTACCGCGTGGAGGTCGGCTACTTCGACCGGCAGCCCGGCGAGGCAAGTTACCGCCTGCTGGTGAACGGCACGGAGGAGGTCCGCTGGAAGACCGGCCAACAGTTGCCGCCGCAGGCCGCGCCCGACCCGCAACTGGACGGAACCACAGCCGTGCGCTTTGTGGTGAACGGCCTGCGGCTCAAGCCGGGTGATGTGCTGACGCTGGAAGCCACACCCGACCGGCAGGATATTCCAGCGGTGGACTTCATCGAGATCACGCGCGACCCACGCTGGAATTAGCGGCGTCTCTCGCATAGGTAAAGCTCTGTCATTTCGACCGGAACGAAGCGAAGTGGAGAAACCTGCTTCTTTCCCCGCCCCAATCGTGCTCACGGCAGATCAGCGCAACTAGAGCATGTCTCGCATAGGT
>CAXTPQ010000098.1:0-5361 GCA_964246215.1 uncultured Terriglobus sp.
ACACTCAGGCGAGAAACGCTCTCGCCCAAAGGCAGCGTGTCGGCCCAGTCAGCGCAGCGCTTCGTCCACCTCGCGATAGAAGTCAGGCGATTTCAGGATTTCGCGGGGCTTTGATCCATCCGCCGGGCCGACGAGACCATCGCGTTCCATCAGGTCGATGAGGTGAGCGGCGCGGCCGTAGCCGACGCGCAGACGACGCTGCAAGAGGGAGGTGCTTGCCTTGCCGAATTCGAAGACGAGCCGGACGGCGTCGTCGAAAAGCTCGTCGCTGTCACCCTCGGCAGTGCCGTCGCCCAGGTCGCGGCCGGTCTTCTCATCCTTCGGACCTTCAAGGAAGCCCTCGACATACTGCGCTTCGCCCTGCTTCTTCCAGAAGCCGACGACATCGGAGATTTCCTTCTCCGTCACGAACGGTGCGTGCACGCGCTGCAGGCGGCTGGTGCCCGGCGGCAGAAAGAGCATGTCGCCGCGGCCAAGCAGGCTTTCCGCGCCGTTGGAATCGATGATGGTGCGCGAATCCACCTTGGTAGCGAGCCGGAAGCTCATGCGCGTGGGCACGTTGGCTTTGATGAGGCCGGTGATGACGTCCACGCTGGGCCGCTGCGTGGCGAGAACGAGGTGGATGCCGACGGCCCGCGCCATCTGAGCCAGGCGCGTGATGGACTCTTCCACGTTGGCCTTGTCGAGCATCATCAGGTCGGCCAGTTCGTCGATGATGATCATGATGTAGGGCAGCGGTTCCTGCTGCTCGCCGTCCTCGTTGAACAGGTCGCCGCTGTCGAAGAGTTTGTTGTACTGGTCCAGATTGCGGACGTGACGGCTGGCAAGCAGTTTGAGGCGGCGCTCCATCTCGCGGACGGCATTGCGCAGGGCATTGGCGGCCAGTTTGGGCTCCGTGATGATGGGCGTAAACAGATGCGGAATGCCCTCATACATGCCGAGTTCCACGCGCTTGGGATCGACCAGGATCATGCGCACCTGCTCCGGCGTGGCCTTGAAGAGCACGCTCATGATCATGGCGTTGATGGCGACGGACTTGCCCGATCCGGTGGAGCCCGCGATCAGGACGTGCGGCATGGCGGCCAGATTGGCGGTGACGATGCGGCCGCTGATGTCCTTGCCCATGGCCATCTCGACCTTGCTCTTGCTGTTGACGAAGCCTTCGCTCTCCACCACGTCGCGCAGCCAGATGGTTTCGCGTTCGTGATTGGGCACCTGGATGCCGACGGTCGACTTGCCGGCCATGCGTTCGATGAGGATGGACTCGGCCGCCATGGCCAGGCAGAGATCGTCGGCCAGGCCGGTCACGCGGCTGTACTTCACGCCGGCATCGGGGCGGAACTCAAAGGTAGTGACGACCGGGCCGGGGTTGATCTGCGTGACCTGGCCGTCCACGCCGAATTCGGCGCACTTTTCCACCAGCACGCGCGCTTCGTCGCGCAGCGCATCCTCACGCACGGCGGCGTGTTCCTCATTGCGATATAGAAGTGAAGACGGCGGCAGCTTGTAGCCGTGAACGCTTTTCGCGGTCATGGCCACTGGCTGCAGATTTTCATCGGCGCGCTTGCCAAAGGAGATTTCCTTCAAAGGAGCAGGCATCTCCGCCACAGGAGCTGGGGAAACTTCGTCCGGCACGACGTTGCGATGAACGGGGAAGGGGACGACCTCTGCTTTGGCCATGCGTGCGGCTTCCGCATTGCTGTTGTGCCGGGCGGAAGCTTTTTGCCGTGCGGCGGCTGCCTCCATCCAGTCGAACGGCTGTTCCTCGTGCACGGGCTCGGGCACGTGCGGTGGATCCCAGGTGTCGAATCCGGCCTGTACCGGAGCCTCGTCATGCTCGGCGAGTTCGCTTTGCAGATGTGCCTGGGCGGCCTGCTGCAGATGCGCGGGCAACGGCGCAAACTCGGGCGCGGGCCCGGCATCCACGTCCGTTCGCGGCATTTGGGAGAAGAGGCTTCGCGACACCGGCTGAGCATCGTCAACTGCGCTGTGATCGGCGCGAATGCCTTTGCGCCAAAAGCCCCACTTGCCAAGCAGGCCGGCCAGCAACGATCCATTCCGCGTGACGCGCCGGGTTTCCTCGGCTTTGTGTTCGGCCACCTGCTGCCGTGCAAATTCGCGTTCGCGCCGCGTCGCGTACATCTCGGCTTCCTTGGCGCTGCTGCGGCGATGCCGCCAGCCAAGCCAGTGTTCACGCAGCCGACCCAGCACGCCAACGCGTTGCGTGGCCCATTCCTGCGCCGTATTGAAGGTAAAGGTCGTCGAGAGATAAATAGAGAGAGCCACTGCAAGCCCGACGCAGACGCAAGCACCCGGGTAGTTGACCACTAGGACCAGGCTGCTTGCCAGTACGGTGCCCACCACGCCGCCCAGCGGCAGCGCGTCTTTATAACGCAATGCGCCGGGAAGCAGTGCAAACGCGATTGGTCCGGCCGTGATCCAGAGAACAAGCCCGGCGGACTTCGCCAGTGGTGAGCCCTGCGTCCGGGACCCGATCCAACACACCCCCAGCCGCGCCAGCATCAGGGGGAACGCGAACGCCGCAACTCCCAAAACCTGCAAGAGAGCGTCACTCAGGCTGGCTCCCATGCGGCCTGCCCAGTTGTGCACATGGCCGGATGGGTTTGCGGCGATGGTGTTCAGCGATGGATCGCCCGGCTGATAACTGGCCAGCGCCAGCAGGAGCATGATCCCCGCCACGACCACCGTCATGCCAAGCACCTCATTCAGGCGTTGGTTGCGGGTGGGACTCGATTCCAGCCGTAGGGACTTCATGCAGCGGCACGCTCCTTGTGTCCTGCGGGTCAGTCGAGTGACAGCGCGGAGACCACATCACAATTTTCGCCCGCGAAAGGAATGCGAAACCACACAATCCTGCAGGGGGAATCTGGCGAGCAACCCGGACCCTCACGGAAGCCTCTTAACACCAAGCGGTAAACGCCTGGCAGCCCCAGCGGCGCGGGCATGCAATGCAGCGAGTGGTGGAGCGGGTTTTCGCGATTCCTCCGCTTGCCACCGGTGAAGGAGAATCGCGCCAGCCGGTGGACACCACTTCGCAGCACCTGCCTCTCCGGGCACGATGTTTGTGAAAAGATTTCGCGGCGGTTGCGCCGCATAACGCTTTAAGCTCGCCCGCCAGTGGCGACAGGAAAGGGACGCAGCACCATGGCAGAGATGTTGAAGGAAACAGAAGAAACTCTGAACGGCCTCATCAAAACCCTCATCGATAGCCAGGCAGGCTTTCAGGATATCGGCGAGCACATCACCGACGAAACACTGAAAAAGTACTTCCTGGCGGAAGGCCTGAAGCGTGCGTCCTTCCGTGGCGATCTGGAAGACACACTGCACAAGGAAGGAGTGGCTGACATCAAGGAGTCCGGCTCCACTCTTGGCGCGCTGCATCGTACCTGGGGCGACCTGAAGGCCAAGCTTGGCGGCGGCGATGCGACATTGCTTGATTCAGCGGAACAAGGTGAGGACACCATCAAGAAGGCGTATGCCGAAGCTCTCAAGCAGGATTTGCCTTTGCCGGTGCACCAGCTCCTGAGCACTCAGGCTGCACACATTCAAACTTCTCACGACTACGTCAAGGCTGCACGAGACAGCCGCAAATAGCCCTCCCCCAGCCTTTCACAAGGAATACCCCTCTCAGGATGGATAATGCAAAGGCCCCGCGATTCGTGGGGCTTTTGCTATGTCACTGACAAGGCAAAGATACAAATGGCTCCTCTCCTGGACGCATCCAAATGTGTCATGCCAAGAAAGATGTGGACGGCCGGCCTGGTCACGCAGAGCCTTGTGTACATTGCTGGCGGTATCAATCATTTCGCCATGCGCAGGCTTTACATGGCCATCATGCCTGCACACTACAGCCACGCGCCAGGATGGGTGGAACTTACCGGTGTGGCGGAGATCGCGGGCGGCCTTGGTCTGCTGCTGCCCGCGACACGGCGGCCCGCGGCATGGGGCATCATCGCCATGCTCCTGGTCTACTTCGACGTGCACTTTTTTATGCTGCAGCACGCCGGCCGCTTTGCCCCTATCCCCAAGTGGGCTCTTGAGGCACGCATTCCTCTGCAATTCGTGTTGATTGCCTGGGCTTACGTCTACACGCGGAAAGCTGCTGCTGCCACTCGGGCGTGAAAAGCTTCTGCGGGTCTGCTGACGCGGAGACTGCGGTACTCTGGGCAGAACTTCCATCCCAAGCCGATCCGGAGTTTGCCTTGTCCTTGCGCTTCTGTCTTTGCCTCTTTGGCGGCCTCGCCGCTGCTTCACTCTCCGCTCAGACGATGAACATGCCCGCCGGAAAATCCGGCACGCCACCTGAGCAGACCCAGGCAGCTCCGCAGAAGCCGAACCAGTACCAGGCCGCCGCAAAGGATGCGGACTTCACCATCCCGAACTTCCGCTTTGGCACGGGTGAGAGCCTGCCGGAGTTGCGGCTGCACTATAAAACGCTCGGGACACCCCATCGCAACAGCGCAGGCAAGATCGACAATGCCGTACTGCTGCTGCACGGGACGGGCGGCTTCAGCGGCAATCTGATTGTGCCGGTCTTCTCGGAGCCGCTCTTCGGGCCGGGCGAGCCGCTGGACATCACCAGGTACTACCTGATCTTTCCGGACGACATCGGCCATGGCCAGTCGTCGCGGCCTTCCGACGGCCTGCATGCGCGCTTTCCACACTACGACTACGACGACATGGTCCGCAGCCAGCACGAGATGCTGCACGGGCTGGGCGTGGATCATCTGCGGCTCATCCTGGGCACCTCCATGGGCTGCATGCAGACCTTTGTCTGGGGCGAGGCGCATCCGGACGCGGCAGATGCTCTGATGCCGCTCGCCTGCCTGCCCGTGCCCATTGCCGGCCGGAACCGCATGATGCGGTACGGCGCCATTGAGGCGATCAAGACCGACCCGGCCTGGAACAACGGCGAGTACGCCGCCGAGCCGCCCAGCGTGCACACGGCCGACCTCCTGCTGTTTGTCATGGGATCCGCACCGCTGGTGCTGCAGAAGGCCGCGCCCACACGCGACGCGGCGGAGAAGTACCTTGACGCACAGATGGCCCGGACGGACGCGGTGACCGATGCGAACAACCTGATCTACTACTTCGACGCGTCGCGGAACTACGATCCGTCGCAGCACCTGGACCGCATCACCGCGCCGGTGATGTGGATCAACTCAGCCGACGACTTCATCAATCCGCCGGAACTGAAGATTGCGGAAAAGTACGCACCGCAACTGAAGCTAGGAAAATTTGTACTCCTGCCCATCACTGAGGAGACACGTGGCCACGGAACACACACGCAGGCCGCCGTGTGGAAGAGCTACCTTGTGGAATTGATGAAGGAGTCCGAGC
>CAXTPQ010000099.1:0-5060 GCA_964246215.1 uncultured Terriglobus sp.
TATCCAGAGCGAACACAACGCACCTCATAACAAGAGGAGCCCGCGAGGGCTCCTCTCCTTTCTTGCAACACAGCGAATCGCAACTTGACCGCCAGCTGGCAACTCAAACCGGAGTCAACTTCACTCGCCGTCCCAGCGCTTGAATACCAGCGAACCATTTGTTCCGCCGAAACCGAAGGAGTTGGAGAGCGCATACGGCAGGTCCTTCTCCACCGGCTTATGCGGCACATAATTCAGCCGGCACTCGGGATCCACATTGTCCAGGTTGATGGTCGGCGGCACGATGCTCTTCTGCATGGCCATGAGCGTGATGCCGGCCTCCAGACCGCCGGCACCCCCCAGCAGGTGTCCGGTCATCGATTTGGTGGAGGACACCAGGAGTTCATGGTTCAGCGCGCGTTCGCCGAAGACATGCTCCAGGCTTTTGGATTCCATGGCATCGCCCAGCGGCGTGGAGGTGGCATGCGCATTCACATAAGCAATCGAATCCGGCGACAGATTCGCCGACCGCAACGCTGCCTGCATGGCCCGCTTGCAACCCTCGCCCTCCGGCGCCATGCCGGTCATGTGAAAGGCATCGGAACTCATGCCGTAGCCAACGACCTCGCCCAGAATCTTTGCGCCACGAGCCAGAGCAAAATCCAGTGCCTCTAGAATCAGGATCCCGGCACCCTCGCCTATCACAAAGCCATCACGGTCCTTGTCCCACGGGCGCGAGGCGCGCTGCGGATCGTCATTGCGCGTGCTGAGCGCTTTCATGGAGGCAAAGCCGCCCACGCACAGCGGCGTGATGGTCGCCTCGGCACCACCCGCGATCATCGCATCCGCGTCACCACGCTCAATGATGCGAAAAGCGTCGCCAATAGCATGGGCTGAGGTGGTGCAGGCTGTCGCCGTAGCCTCATTCGGTCCCTTGGCCATGTACTTGATGGACACGTGGCCGGCCGCAAGATTCACGATGGACGCGGGTATGAAGAAGGGTGAAATCTTGCGCGGACCACCCTGCATCAGGTTGGTGTGCTCGCGCTCAATGATGTCGAAGCCGCCAATGCCCGAACCGATGTGGACGCCGATGCGCTCCGCGTTTTCGTCCGTCACCTTCAGGGCGGCATGCGCCATGGCCTCCGCCGAGGCTGCCATGGCGAAGTGAATGAAACGGCCCATCTTGCGGGCTTCTTTTTTCTCAATAAACGCGTGCGGGTCGAAGTTCTTCACTTCCGCCGCAAAGCGCACGGGATGACCTTCCAGATCGAAGGCTGTAATTGGACCCATGCCACTGCGGCCAACCATCAGGCTTTCCCAGATCTCCGGGGCAGTGTTCCCGATGCCGCAAATCAACCCGATGCCGGTCACCACAACACGGCGAGCCAGCAGGTAACGTGCCTCTGCCACGGTTACTTCGCCTTTGCGTGGGACTCGATGTAGTCGGTCGCGTCCTTCACGGTCTTGATCTTCTCGGCATCTTCATCCGGAATCTGAATATCGAAGGCTTCCTCAAACTGCATCACCAGCTCCACTACATCGAGCGAGTCGGCGCCCAGATCTTCCTGAAAGGAAGCGCCTGGCGTCACTTCCGCCTCGTCCACCTGAAGCTGCTCCACAATGATGCTTTTGACCTTCTCGTCGACCGCTGCCATGCTTTCCATCTCCCAAACCTGATTGGCCTGTCCCTGCGCACATGCGCGTACGTGGCGGAAGTCATCCAGCCACCGGGATTTAAGTGCCTTCCGCAGTGTACAGACCTTCCGCGCCGCAGACCAGCGTGCCCGCCTGGCACAATTGCGCCAGTGCCGATTTGTAGTCTCGCCGGGAAGACGGTGCAGGTGCGTTCCCAAAGATTCAGAAGCGATCCATCGTCCATCCAAAGGCATTCCGCTCAGTTGCACCGGAGCCGGCGGCGGGCTAACTTCACACGGATGCGAATGAGTTGATTGCCGTCAAAACGCATTTGTAGAAATGTTGGCTCAGGGTACACTTGCGCCAGCGACCGTGGTCTACTTCGCGTAACCATGCCAGTTCTGCTCCTGCCAGATCTCTTTGCGATCGTGCTGATGACCGTGGCGCTTGCCGAGGCGGGCCGCCGTTTTAAGGATCAGCAGGCAAAGTTGTGGACGGCCGGCACTCTCCTGATTGTTCTGGAAACCCAAGCGCATCTTCTGTACACCATGGCGCTGCCGGCGATCTGGCATCGCACGCTGCATGCCGTGGCACTCGTCAGCTTTGTAGCCGCGGGCGGCCTGTTTTTGCGCTCGGCCGTTCCTTCGCTGCTGCGTATGCCGCGGTCCTGGCTGTATTTCTCAGCCAGCATGACTGCTCCGGTGCTGCTGATGGCTATGTACGGCATGGGTTGGGAGATGAATGGACGGCAGCGTCTGCTGGCGGCCTTGGCCGGCACGGCGTTAGGCATGGGTGCGGCGCTGGTGCTGAAGCGGCCCTGGCACGACTACGCCGTGATGGCTCTGTTCTACTTGCCTGGAATGCTGGCAGTGGGGCTGCTGCTGCCCCGGCAGGCCGTCTACCTGATGCTGGCCGTGCTCTACATGACGATCGCCGTCTGCTTTGCCGCAAATAGCCGCAAGGACAGCCGCGCACGCTTCCTGATTGCCGCCGGATTTGCTCTCTGGGCACTGACTTTCGCGACACATCCGTGGGTGGCGCTCTTTGGCCCAACCGCGGAGCAGCTGGCCAACCAGATCTGGGGCATGCACAAATTTGCCGTCACCATCGGTTTTGTCTTTATGCTGCTGGAGCGCCAGGTGCAGGACAACCAGTGGCTGGCCCTGCACGACCAGCTGACCGGCCTGCCCAACCGCCGGCTGTATGAGGACCGGCTGGCCGGGGCCCTGGAACGTGCAAAGCGCTATGGCAGTTCCATCCTGGTCTTCACCATGGATCTGGACGGCCTGAAGACGGTGAACGATCAGCTCGGCCACGATGCGGGTGACGCTCTGCTGCGGCAAGTGGTGGCTCACATGAACCGGGTGGTGCGGTCGACCGATACCCTGGCCAGGCTGGGTGGTGATGAGTTCAGCCTGCTGGCTGTGGACATCGGCGACGCACGGCGGCATGGCGGCAGCGCCGGACGGCGGCGTGGCGGCGATGCGCGCGAGTTGCCGCCGCGCCAGTCCGACTTCGGGGCAAGCGAACACATGTTTCATGGCAGCAGATTCGTTCGGCCGGCATTTGCCTCCATGGAGCGGGAAACCCTGTTGCGCAGCGCCTGGCGCATTGAACGCGACCTGCGCGCCGCCGTCGAGGAACCGATGTACTTCGACCGCCGGGGTGCCCGGCATGAGCTTCGTATCTCCACCAGCGTGGGCATGGCGATCTACCCAGACGACACAACGGATGCGCAGGAACTGAAACGGCTGGCGGACCAGCGCATGTACGAGGACAAGCAGCGGCGGGGTGGAAGCCGGCGGCGCAGCACCGACAGTCGTGAGGCAGCACCGGCCGGGCAGGAGCCGGACCGCTCCAACGGGACGCTCGGGGCCGACGAAGCCGATCCTATTTCCTGGGCACAATCCTGATCTCGAAAATAGTGGGCCACTGCTTGCCTGTCACAAACAGCCTGTCTTTTGCAGCATCATAAGCGATGCCGTTCAGCACCGACTCCGCGTTCACCCGCTGCGAGTCCGGCAGAATACCGTGCAGATCGATCCAGCCGGTCACATGGCCATCCCGGGGCGAAATGCGCGCGATCCGGTCGCTGTGCCAGACGTTGGCGAAGATTTCACCTTTAACGTACTCCAGTTCATTAAGTTGGTCGACCGGCTTGCCGGCGTCTTTCACGACGATGTGACGAGTCTCCTGGAAGTTCGCGGGATTGCGGAACCGGAGCGTGGCCGTGCCGTCACTGGTGATCAGGCTGGTCTTGTCATGCGTCATGCCCCAGCCCTCGCCCGTGTAGGTAAACTGCCGGATCGGCCGGAAAGAAAAGCGGTCCAGCACGAAGCCGGTGTGCGACTGCCATGTCCACTCGTAGATGTCGCTGCCCCAATCCACAATGCCCTCGCCAAAGTACTGCGCCGGCAGGTCGCGCCGCTGAATCGGCTTGCCGGTGGAAGGTGCAATGGCTAGCAACGCCGACCGCCCCGTCTCGCCGGTGCCCTCATAGAAGAGCCCGTCCAGAAAGAAGAAGCCTTCGGTATAGCTTTGCGTGGAGTGCGGAAAGGTCTGCACCACCTGGTAGGTGCTGACCGGGGCTTCCGCAAAAGCAAATCCGGGAGCAAGGACAGGCACAAAAAGGGACGCGAACAGGGCAAGGTAAAGACCGGCAACGCCGGCGCGCAATTTCAGGCGCAAGTGCGTGATCATCACCACACCAGCTTAGACGCACTTCGCCTGAGCTACTTCTGGAAGAGTGGCGACACGTCTGTGTAGAGCCGCACGGAACTGACCTTGCCCGCTGCATCCAGATCAGTGAACGCGACGGCGCGCACCGTGACGTGCCTGCCATCCAGGCCTACATAATGGTTCAGCGCCTCAAGCACGTAATTGGAATCGTTGCCATAGACATTGAGCAGATCATGTTCAATCGCGGAAAAGCTCTTCCAGTACGGTGCAAGCATCGCCACGATCGCGGCTTTGCCTGTCACAGCTTCCTGGTTGTTCATCTGCAGGGTGCAATCTTCCGAGAGAAATGCCGCATATGCAGTCATATTCCGGTCGTCCATGGCAGCCAGATACTGCAGGTAATGTTCGTAAGCGGCTGGTGTGAGCTGCTGAATCCGAAGATGTTCGGTAATCATGAACGGGTAAGACGAAAAGTATGGTGAGAGAGCAGCCTGCATCAAGAATGTTCACAGAACGTTGATTCATGGGCGAGGGTTGAATCATTCCGGCATGCCGCCAATTGAAACTCAATCAAAGAGCGATGGCTGCACTGAAGGTGCCGGCAAGCCAGGCTGGCCACCGTCGCACTGGGGACACCGGCGCTGATGCACGCGGATGCCCTCCTCGCCATAGGAAAAGCCGCAGCCCGGCCGCTGGCAGCGCAGGACATACACGCTCTGCCCGGCCATGCCGCCGTCCACCCAGTCCACCTTGCGCAAGACCTT
>CAXTPQ010000100.1:0-5041 GCA_964246215.1 uncultured Terriglobus sp.
TTTGCTGGTCCTCATACGTCGCGTTCACGGAAGTAGTCCGGCCTGAATGGGTCTGGCTCGCCGGGTGGGCGGTCCACTTCACGCAAGGACGTTCGTCACCGGCCCCGCTGTCCGCCATCGCGTCTGCGGCGAAAGCTGAGCGCTCCGGTATGTGAGTGACTCTCAGAGATCCCAGAGACGAAGAGCGGATCGCTTCGCATAAAAGCGTTTGTTGACCGATACCGGCGCTTCACAGGCGCTTACCGCTGCTCACTTTGCCTCAAGCAAAAGAAGATGTCTTGTGTGCTCTCCGGCCAGGTGCAGCAGCGCCTTATCAAATGTGGTGAGCACCAGGCCTTGCTGTATGGCGAGGCCAAGCAGGTAAGCATCTGTGACCTGTTTCGTGCCGTATAGCCTGGAGAAGAGGGGCTTGCACAGCGTTTGCCAATCGGCGGTGATGGGCACGTACCGATAGCCCGGGTGCTTTGCGAGTTGCAGCAGGACTGCTGTTGCCTCGCTCATCGTGATCTGACCGGAACGCGGCGCGGTTGCGTTGCGCAGAAATCCGGCTTCCGTAAAGGCGCAGAGAGCCCAGTGCAGCTTGGGTGAATCGTAGAACCACTCTTTTGCGACTCCATGATGGACATGGCTTCTGGTTGTCAGGGCGACCAGCAGATTTACATCCAGCAGATATCGCGGAGACCTCGGCAAGCTCATCCGGCAAGCTCATCCTCGGATGCCTCTTTGACCATTGCCGGGGTGAGCACGTTCCCGGTGTCTGCAATCTCCAGATAACCATGCTCGTTCATCGCCAGTCCTGACGAACTGCTGCCCGGCTCTGGAACCTGCTCCGCCCGGCGTACCAGTTCACTGATTGCGGCAGACAACGTGATTCCTTTTGCGCCGGCATAGGCCGAGGTGAAACGATATACATCCAGATCAAGATTGACTGTCGTTCTCATGGCCACAGTATGCATCAAATTGAAAAGTGATGCTACAACGTTCTTTTGATGCATCAAAGGATTCTTGTGCTCTAGTTCGCACAGGAGCCGATTCGTAATCAATGCATGAAAGGGCAGGTTCGAGGCACGACAAGGCGAACGTTCAGTTCAGAATGCCGCGACGAACCCCAAGTTTTTGCACGTTGCAATTCTGTGCCCAATCGTGGTGCCTGACCTTCTCTGGAAGACTGAGGACTGGTTATAGCCTGATGAGGTGATGGTGCTCGCCTCCCCGCCACGGCCGCGTGCCACGCTTCGCCTGATCCTCGCGCTGTGGTTTGCGTTTTACTGCACATTTGCGCTGCTTTCGCCGCCACTGCTGGACGACGCCGACTCCGTTCACGCCGAAGTCGCACGCGAGATGATCGCGCGCCGTGACCCGGTGACGCTGTATGCGAACGGCATCCGCTACCTGGAGAAGGCACCGCTGCTCTATTGGAGCATGGCCGGGAGCATGCGCCTGCTGGGCGCGAAACCGGCGGCCGCTCGGTTGCCGGTTTCGCTGTTCACGCTCCTGCTGCTGCTGGTGACGGAGAGCTTCGCGCGCACGGCTTTTCGCTCGGCGCGTGCCGGTTTGTATGCGGCGATGATCCTGCTCTCCAGCTTTGGGCTGTTCATCTTTACACGCATCCTGATCCCGGATGCGATCGTTTGTCTTTGGTACGCCGCCGCGCTGCTGTGCTTCTGGCGCGCAGAGTTTGCCTTCACGGGGAAAGACGGCAGAGCACCGCTGCTGCCGTGCCTTGGCTTTGGCGTAGCCTGCGCGCTCAACATCCTGACCAAGGGCCTGATCGGCATGGTCTTTCCTATCGGCGCAGTGCTGCTCTATCTCACCCTGACACGCGGCCTGAACAACTTACCCCGGCAGCTCAAGCGCTTTCACGTCGTACCCGCGGCTGCAATCTTTCTGCTGATTGCCGCGCCCTGGCACATCGCCGCGGGACGTGCCAACCCGGACCAGGGCCATGCGCAGGGTCTGCAACACGCGGGCAGGCTGCTGCCGTACTTCTGGCGAGGCTGGAGCGTACCCGAGCCGACACTTGGCAACGTGCATGGCTGGACCTGGTTCTACTTCGTGAATGAACATCTGCTGCGCTACCTGAACCTGCGTGTACCGCGCGACTACGACACCGTGCCGCTGCCGCTCTTCTGGGGACTGCTGCTCGTCTGGCTCCTGCCCTGGTCCGCCTTCCTGTTTCACGCGATGGCCGCCGTGCCGTGGTGGCGTGCGCTGGTGCAGGGCTTCCCTGGCTTGCGCAACATCACCGGCGGCTTTGAAACACGGCTCAGCAGCGAGGAGCGCACCCTGCTGTTGCTCGGCGTCGCGGCGTTGTTGCCGCTAATCTTCTTCTCGTCCTCCACACGGCAGGAGTACTACGTTCTGCCCGCGCTGCCCTTCTTCGCCATGCTGATCGCGCGCTGGCTTGACCGTGAAACCGCCGAAGCTGACGCACTCGCCACACCCTCTCCGCTGCACACCAGCGGACGCCGCATCAGCATCGCTCTGCTTGCCTTCGGCAGCCTGGCAGCGCTTAGCTGTGGCTTTCTGCTGCTGCACACGCGCGCTCCCAGCGGCCCTGTCGATCTGGCAAGCCTGCTGCAGCAGAACCCGGGCGAATATGCCCTTTCCTTTGGCCATTTTCTCGACCTGAACGCGCAGGCGATGGCGCTCTTCCGCCTGCCACTGGCCATTGCGGGCGCGTCGCTGTTTCTGGGGACGCTGGCCGCGTGGTGGGCGCGCAGTGAGTGGCGGCCGCATCTGGCCAACCTCCTCTTGCTGGCCACGGCGATGCTCTTCCTGATGGCCTCGCACATCGGCCTGACGACCTTCTCCCCGGTGCTCACCAGTAAAGAAGCGGCCGATGCGATCCGCGCGCAGCTCCACCCCGGCGAACTGATCATGATCAATGACGAGTATGAGGCCGGCTCGTCGCTTGGCTTCTATCTACATCGCGGCGACATTCATATCCTGCACGGCCACTCCGCCAACCTGTGGTACGGGTCGTTCTTTCCAGACGCGCCGCAAATCTTTGACACGGATGCCGGCCTGCGCGCGCGATGGATTTCCGGGCAACGCATCTACCTGTGGACCGCGCCGGAGAAGCTGCCCGCGCTACCGACGCGGGCCTATATGGTCTGGTCGGGCGGCGGCAAAGAGATTGTCAGCAACCAGCCCGGGCCAGATTGAACTCCTACTTGCGATATGCACATAAGCCGCCTCTCCCGCCGTACCTTGCTGCGCAACTCTGCCCTGCTTGCCGGGGCTGTTGGTGTTCCCGCGCTGACACGCTTTGCGCAACCTGAGGCAGAGGTGATTGTTTCCACGGCCATCGGCAAGGTGCGCGGAGTGCGCGACTCCGGTGTTCATGTTTTCCGCGGCATTTCTTTTGCCGAGCCGCTCATCGGCACTGGCCGCTTCCAACCCGCGCAGGCGAAACGGCCCATTGCAGCAAACGGTGTGATCGACGCCACACGCTTCGGCGCTGCCCCGTACCAGCCGGACCAGCCCCGGCTTACGCAAAGCGAGGACTGCCTGCAACTCAACCTTTGGACGCCCGATACCGCCAGCGGAAGCAAGCCACTGCCGGTTTTCGTATGGATCCACGGCGGCGGTTTTACCGGCGGCTACGCCTTTGATCCGGTGAGTGATGGCGCGAAGTTTGCGCGCGAAGGCGTGGTTGTTGTCACGATCGCTTATCGGCTCGGTGTCTTTGGTTTCCTGGATCTCGAACCGCTACTGGGAGCGGAGTACCGCGGCACCGCGAACAACGCCATGCGCGATCTGATCCTTGCACTCGAATGGATCCAACAGAATATCGGCGCTTTCGATGGCGATCCCAACCGCGTCACCATCGGTGGCGAGTCGGCAGGGGCCAAGCTTTGCGACATCCTGATGGGCACGCCCGCGGCACAGCGGCTCTTTCACAGTGTCATCTCAGAGAGCGGCGGTGCCGAGCGCATCTGGTCCCGCACGAACAGTGAAGCGGTCGCGCAAGGCTTCGGCAAGACGTGGCAGGCACTCACCGGCCAGCCCGTGAGCACGCTCCGCACCGCCGGCCCGCAACAGATTATCGCCGCTCAGCAGAAGTTCATGGCCGAGTGGCCGCAGCACTTTCCACTGCGCCCCGAACTCGACGGCGACCTGCTGAAACAGCTTCCCATTCAGAGCATCCGTGCCGGCAGTACCCGCGGCAAACGCCTGCTGCTGGGCATGAACCGTGACGAAAGTGCGCTTTTCATCGGCCCGCATCCCGCGCACGACGCGACGGCCGCAGACCTGGGCAACATGCCGCTTGATCGCTTCAGGCCCGTTTCTGATAAGTACGCCGGGCTTTATCCTGAGCTGTCCGTGGAGCAGCGTCGCATCCGCGCCGTGACTGCGGAAGAGTACTGGATTCCCAGCATGCGTGTCGCCGCGGCGCATGCCAGTTATGGCGGGAACACGTGGGTCTATCGCCTTGATTTTGCCGAAACGAGCGGCCGCCTGTCCGGCTACGCGTATCACTCCCTCGACATCGGGCTGGTGTGGGACAAACCGCACAAGAACGTCGCCAATGCAGAGGCTGAAGCTGCGCTTGCGCGGCAGATGCACGCGGCCTGGGCCGCCTTCATCCGTGGCGACGCTCCTGCGGCTGACGGCTTGCCGGTATGGCCGGAGTGGGACGCGCAACAGCGCCGCACTATGCTGCTGGACACAGAAAGCCAGGTGCAAACCAAGCCGCAGGAGGCGGAATTGCACCTGTGGGATGGAGTCCTCTGAGGTTGCCGGGCTGTCCAGGAGTCATGCCCCGGTCCCGCTAGGTTTTATCCGGAACTGGAAGGTGTGCGCGGTTATGCCTTCGTGGTTGTTTTCCTCACTCATTTCACCTATCCGCTGATGCGTTCGCTGACCGGGGCCGTCGATACATCGCCATTGCCGGACTTGAACAGCTATCAAAGGAGAAGGCTGCTGCAACGGCTCTGCTATTGCAGCACGATCAGCGTGGCGAAGTGTGGAGGCAGAACGAACGTCTGCCCTGAACCGGTGCGGCGGCTGCTGGTTTCGCGCACAACGGTGCTCA
>CAXTPQ010000101.1:0-5022 GCA_964246215.1 uncultured Terriglobus sp.
AAAAATTGGACGATTGTGTCCACATTCGAGTGGTTGTAGGCGACAGCGTAGTTCAGAGTGCCGTTTGTGAACTTGAGTGACGGTTCCTTTGCGTGGCTGACCTGGATCAACTTCAGCTTCTGCTGGATGGCGGTCTTGCCTTCATCGCTGCCACGGCAGAGTGTGTCCATGGCATCCGTCGCATTTGCAATGAACGCCCACGGCGATTGCTGGTTCGGGTTATCGGGTGAGGTCATGACGTCGGAAAAGGTGTTGTAGTCCGCGGTGAGCTTGACGTCGCTGCCGCAGGTTTTGTTGGCCCTGGCCAGGCGCTCGGCCACCTGCTTCTTGTCTTCGGCAATCAGTTCACGCTGTTTCAGGCTTTGCGCCTGAGCCAGCGGCAGAGCGGCGGAGGTGAGGGCGAGCATGATGGCGGCAGAACGCAATGCATGGGTCATGAGTGACAGCTCCTTGATCACAGTGGGGGTGACGGTAAGGA
This sequence comes from uncultured Terriglobus sp., assembly GCA_964246215.1. Lineage (GTDB taxonomy): Bacteria > Acidobacteriota > Terriglobia > Terriglobales > Acidobacteriaceae > Terriglobus. The sequence goes on from CAXTPQ010000101.1 coordinate 479, forward strand.
TGCGGGAGGCAGAGCAAATGTCGCCCGGCAAAGTCTGGCATCAGCCGGCAATTTCTACTTTGCCATCAGCGCCTCTCCGCAGACGGGCGACGCAGCGCTCGTGATCGTGGGGAAAGATCACCAGCCATCCGCCCTCGATTGCGCGCTGGTAGAACCTCGCCCGCTCCTCAATGGTGCGCAGCGGATCCAGATCGAAGGCCATGACCCAGGTGGTCGGCAGGTGTGCTGTCGTCGGCACCAGATCCGAGACAAAGATCGCCTGCTCGCCCTCGCTTTCGATGTGCACGGCCAGCATGTGCCGCGTGTGACCGGGCCAGCACTGCACCGAGATTCCCGGGCAAAGCTCTTCGCGGTCCCCTGGGGCGGTGACGTCCACCAGCCGCATCTGCCCGGCGGCCAGCAGCGGCTCGTAGTTGTCCGGGACATAGCTGATGCGGTCGCGTTCCAGTTGCCGGCGCCCATGCTCCACCTCACCGCGATGCGCCACATACTCTGCATTCGGAAAGAACGGCACCGGCTCGCCCGTGGCATCGATCACCGTGTTCCATCCGCAATGGTCCCAGTGCAGATGCGTGTTGATGACGAGGTCCACGTTCTCAGGCCGCAGGCCGGCAGCCTTCAGTGACTGCGGCAACAGCTCCTGCGTGCCGTAGATGCCGCGCAGCCTCTGTGTGAGTTTGTTGCCAAAGCCCGTTTCGATCAGCACGGTCTTGCCGCCGAGCCGGACCACCACGCAGTTCAGACCGATGGCGACGCGGTTCAGCGCGTCCGGCTGCATCTTGCGCTGCCACAGGGTGCGTGGCACCACGCCGAACATGGCACCGCCGTCAAAGAGTGCCGTTCCATCGGTGCAGACCGCAATCTCCGCCGCGCCCACCTGCGCGTGCCCACGAATCAGTGCTTCCGGAGTCTGCGCCAGGCTGTACTGCATGTAGCACAGAGTACGATAAAGCAGAGTCGCCTGAAATACGAGAGACGATGCAACATCGCGGTGTCGCGGCCGTCGTCACTCGGGTCTTCTGCGCTCGCGGTTTGCGGGCACTCCTCCACTGCACAAGAAGGCCTACTTTGAAAAATATCGCACGCAGGTTCTCACTGGTTCTCGCTTTGAGTTCGTCTTCGATGAGCATGTTGCGCGCCGATCTTATCCCGGTGCGTCACATTCAGGGCACCACACATGGCTTTCTGAAGGTGGAAACGCTGGAAGGCAGGACACTGGCTCTTGGCGAACTGGTGCAGACCGTGCACGGTGGTCTGGTCACCTCAAGGCTGACCTTCCGCTTCAAAGACGGTTCGCTGGATGACGAAACAACCGTGTACACCGAGCACGGCAGCTTTCGCCTGGTGAGCGATCACCATATCCAGCGGGGAGCTTTCTTCTCCAACGGCATGGACCTAATCGTTAAAGCGAATGGCGATGTTTCTGTGACGACGGTGGATAAGGATGGCAAGACGACGCACACGGACACGCACATGGACCTGCCGCCGGACATATCGAACGGTTTGCCGTTGACGCTGGTGCAGAACCTGACGCAGATGAGTCCGGAGACCAAGGTTTCCATGGTGCTTGGCCTGAAGAGTCCGGCATTGGCGAAGGTCAGCTTCAAAGCCGACGGCACAGACAATTTCCTGGTGGGTGGAGCACCGCGGCGAGCGCAAAAGTTCACGGCAGACCTGGAGCTGGGTGGCATGAAGGCTGTGATTGCGCCATTGATCGGCAAGAAGCCCAAGCAGTACCGCATCTGGTTTCTGGGCGGCAGCGCACCGATGTTTCTCCGTGTAGAGGGCCAGCTTGCCATGGACGGCCCGGTCGTCCGGGTGGAACAGATCAGCCCGAGCTTTCCGGCGAATGAGGCCCGGCGGACCGATGACAGCGACCCACCTCCAAACAAGTAGATTTGCACTTTCTTGAGAGCAGTCGAAAGGGCCACGGTGACATCCGTGGCCCTTTCCGATTGAGTTGCGCCTAGTCCGCTTCCTTGCGAACTTTCTTGCGATTCCGCTTGCGCGCCAATGCTTCCTTCACGCGCTTCTTCTCGCCCGGCTTCAGATAGAAGGAATGGCGTTTCACTTCCTTGATAATGTCTTCCTGCTGCACCTTGCGCTTGAAACGGCGCAGGGCATTCTCAAGGGGCTCGCCTTCCTGCAGACGTACTTCTGCCAAATGAATACACCTCGCCTTCGGGCCGACAGGCCAGCTTGCAGTGTATCCGATCCAGCGCGGTCACGGAAGACACGCGGACTGCACAATTATGCCCGGGCTTGCGCCTGTGCCAAAGGTCCAATCACGGGCAGCACAAACGTCTGCCCCTGCACGGACTTCACAATCAGCAGCACCCAGATCACCAGGAAGGCCAGCGCGACCAGGCCCATCACAATCGTCACCGGTACCAGCAGGGCAGGAACGATCAGCACCAGCACATAGGCCACAATCCGCAGCACGGCGAAGCTGAGATTGAAGAAAATAGATTGGAGCGCTGCAAAGCGTACGAACGGATTGCGCTTGTAGGGCTCAATCACCAGGAAAATGATGCCGCTGAGGATGCCGAAACCGTAGGCCAGTGCGGCTGCGGCGTTGGGCGTCAGACCGCCACCGGCAACCGGGCCGGGTGTTGGGCCGGGGCCACCGCTGTAAGGTCCGGGGTTATAGCCGCCGGGCTGCGGCGCGGCTGGGCCGCCGTAACCAAAGGCGAGCACATGTGAGGGCAGAAGTGAGGTGCGGGAGGTGGAACGAGGCATCATGGAGCCATCCTTTTCATCCGGCAATGTTCCGGCCGCGCATGTGCTCTGGTCTCTGGCCGGGTTCCGCAAGAATACATGGCGGCTTATATGCGCTCATGCCATCGCGGGTTGCTCCACCGTCGTTGCCGGGAAAGGCTGTTCCTATTCAGCAATGACTTTCACGAAGCAGCCTTCTGGCAGGGTCTTTCCGCCGAGCAGATGAATTGTGCCGCCGCGCACAAAGCCGCGCAACATGTTGGAACCGGCGGCGGTAGTTGCCGCCGTTTCGCGAGGCACCGGGAGCTTGATGGCTGCTGGTTCGCCTGCCGCCCTGGCCGGGGTTACCGCAGCCGTTGGACCGGCGATGCTCCGCCCCATGCCGCGGTCCATTGCCTCGTTTGCCAGCCTATCGGCGTCCTTGTTTTTGTGGCGCAGCGCATGGCTGATCGCAAAGCTCTCCAGCTTTCCGATGCGGCGGCGCGCCTCGTCGAAAAGAGGCCGCAGGTCCGGGCTGTTCACTTTGTAGCGGCCCTGAATTTGCTTCACCATCAGTTCGGAATCGCTTACCACGCGGAGCCGGCGATGACCATGCTCCAGCGTCCACGCCAGCACACCCAGCAGTCCGGAGTATTCCGCATAGTTGTTGGTGCGATTGCCCAGAAACTCTGACAGTTCCGCGACAGTGTTGCCGCGCTCGTCGGCGATGACGGCACCGTATCCGGCCGGGCCGGGATTGCCGCGCGCGCCGCCATCGCAATGCGCCAGGAACGTGGGCGCGCTCGCCGATGCACTGCTGGATTCCCTGCCGCCCTCCGTACCTGGCTGCTTACCGGAAGCCGCCCCAAACAAGTCACCTGAAGCCATTTGTGAATTATCTCGCGAGACCTGATGCAGTCCGCGCAGGTGCACCCTGCGCGGAACTGAAACAATAGTGAGAATGCCTCCCGTCTCAGAGCGCCGTGAACCGGCAGCACACATCTCCCCAGCCCGCGCCGCGGCCTTCACCATTCTTCAACGGGTGGCCACCACCGCCGCCCACGCCGACGATCTGCTACATGCACCGGCGACCGGCGCGCTCCAGTCCAACGACAGAAATCTTGCTACGGCGCTGGTGCTCGGTGTGTTGCGCTGGCAACTGGCCCTCGACGCACGCATCCGCCCGCTGCTGCAACGGCCCGATGCCGAGCTGCACCCTGCCGCGCTGCTGGCGTTGCGGCTGGCTGTCTTTCAGATGGAACATCTCGAACGCATTCCGGCCCACGCGGCAATCAATGAGTCAGTAGAACTGACCCGCGCCAATGGAGCCCCGCACGCCGCCGCAATGGTGAACGCATTGCTGCGCCGTCTCCTGCGGGAAAAGGAAAGTGAAGCAGCAAATACTCCTCGCCAGACACTTGCGGCGGCCAGCCCGGCGGAGCTTGCGCACCCGCAATGGCTAGTGCAGCGGTGGCGCGCGCAGTACGGCGGTAAGGCGGCCCGGCAGATTTGCGGTTACGACCAGCGGGAGCCGGCCGCCGGCGGCCTGTTCTATGCGACGGGCGAAGCTCTGCCGCAGATCGATGACGGCTCGCGCCTGATTGCCGAGCTTGCCGCAGCCGCCGCTCCCGAGGCAAGGCGTGTGCTCGACTGCTGCGCCGCGCCCGGGGGCAAAACGCTGGTGCTGGCGCACCGTCTGCCGGAGGCGGAGATCGTGGCGGTGGACGTCAGCGAACGCCGTCTGGCCACCATGCGCAGCCGGCTGGAACGCGACGCCGCAGGCAGCCGCGTCACAACTCTGCTGGCCGACATGACTGATCCGCATCAGCGTTCGGCCTTCGCGAAAA
>CAXTPQ010000102.1:0-4808 GCA_964246215.1 uncultured Terriglobus sp.
CGCGCACTGGCTGCCAATCTTTACTGGCTTGACCGCAAACGGCATTTCAGGGGCCGAGTGCTGTAAATAATTTTCAGTTGCTTCTCCTGAAAGATTTCCGAGCAATACGGAAACTGCCGCGTCTTTGCGTGTAGAAGGTCATGTCACGTGATTGAGGAATGGAGCCTGGCGCTGCCGATGCCGGAGGAACGCGCGGAGGTGGTCGACATTGCCGCGCTGGTGGAGGCGTATGCGTCGTTGCTCTTCCGTGTCGCGCATTCCGTTCTGCGCAACGCGGCCGAGGCGGAGGATACCGTGCAAGATACCTTTGTGCGCGTGATGCAGCAGCGGCGGCGGCTGCCGGAGGTGCGCGACATGCGCGTCTGGCTGGTGCGGATCACGTGGAATCTGGCGCAGGACCGGCGGCGGCGCATCCGGCCCGGGCAGATGGACGGGCTCTTCGTGGAGCAACTGGTTGGCCCGGGCCCTTCCGCCGAGCAGGCGCTGAGTGAGAGCGAGCAGATGCGGCGAGTGCTGCTCGCCATTGACGCACTGCCAAAGCTGGAACGGCAGGTACTGCTGCTGGCGACGGTGGAGGAACTTGGAACGGGCGAGATTGCCAGTATATGCGGCAGAAGCGAATCGGCAGTGCGCGCGCTGCTGTTTCGCGCACGCACGCGATTGCGGGAACGGCTGGAAGAGGGCGCGCCAAATACTTCCCGGCCAAAGCCTCTGCAAGGTGAGAGGAAAGGAGGCGCGTGATGCAGAAAAGATTGCGCGTAGAGCAGAGCCCCGGCACGGAAGAACGCGTGGAAGCGGTGCTGGGACAGTTGCGAAGTGTCCAGCCCACGGCGGGTTTGGAAGAGCGACTGCTGCAGAGACTATCCACCCGGGCCGTGGTGCAGCCTGTCCGGATTAGGGACTTCCTTCATCTGTTTGGATGGCCGGGGTTTCGGCGGAGCGTCTTGGCTTGGGGTGCGGCGTGCGTGGCGGCTCTGCTGATGGTAGCTGCTTTTATCCATCACGGGCGGACAGCAGGGCAGCGATTTGCGCGTGCCGGCCGGCCGGGAACAGCGGCTGCGATACACGGTAAAAGCCGGGTAGATACCGTGAATCTGGCCAACTCAGGTAGAACAGCGACACCGAAACCATCCTCACGACAAACAAGACATTCCCCGCCGGGCCTGGAAAAAGCGTCAGTGGGCAAGGGCACTCTCGCAATTTCAGAAACAGATCCATCCTCTCCAATGCGGTTGGTGAATGAGCCCGCGCCGGTGGAAGCATTGACCGCGCAGGAACGATTGCTGCTGCGCCTTGGGCGGCGTCACGCGCCGCAGGATTTGCTGGCAATGACGCCCGCCGCGGAGGAGGCACAGGGCACGGCCGAGCGGAAGCAGTACGCCATGTTTTTTGCGCCGGCCTTCCGGACGGTGGAGGAGATTGAGGCGATGCAGAAGCAAGCCAAGCAATGATTTGTTTTGTGAATTGTGGCTGCACGCCTGAGGCACGGCATGCGCGCACAGCCGGTAGCAGCGAATGAAGTTCTTACCTGGTGAGGGAGTCTGAATGGATAGCAAACAGTGGGGTTTGATGGTGGTTTGGATGGCAGCGGCCAGTGGCGGCGCGGCACAGAGTGTGACATTGCAGCCAGTGCGTCCGGGGCCGGTTGTGCCGGCTCGGGACCGTGCGGACCGGGCGGAGTTGGCGGAAACGAGAGTCTTCTATCTGCGGAATGCGACATCACAAGGAGAACAAAACGAGATCGTAACGGCGCTGCGAAATATGGTGGCTCCCATCGATAAGATTTTTCTGGTCCCTTCCACGCGGGCCATCATCATGCGTGGAGAACCCGATGATCTGGCCTTGGCGAATCGTCTCATTCAGGAGATGGATCAAGCCGCGCATAGCTACCGGCTGACGTACACCTTCGCCGAAAAAGAGGGCGGCAGGACGCTGGGTCAGCAGCACTTCAGCCTGCAGATGACGGCGGGACAGCGGACGACGGCCAAAGGCGGAAACCGGTTGCCGATCACGGTCGGCCCCTCGCCGAATGCGGACAAGGAGAATGCGCCGCAGGTGACGTATATCGATGTGGGCTTGAGCGTGGACGCGACCGGCGATGAGATTGTGAACGGCTTGCGGTTGCGCAACAAGATCGAGCGCAGCAGTGTGGCCGAGGATGTTCATGCCCCCGCTCAAGTGGGCGATCCGGTCATCCGGCAGAGCCTGCTTGAGGGGACGATCGTGGTCCCGTTTGGCAAGCCGGTGGTGGTGGGGTCCCTGGATGTGCCCGGGAGTACGCGGACGGTGGAAGTGTCGGTGGTGGCTGAGCCTTTGAAGTAGGTACGGGTGTCAGTGGCTTGGGAGTGAGACTTTCGTTAAGGGTCGAGGCTGTTTGACCCCACCCTTCGCAAAGAGCGCGAAGAATGGGGCACCCAGAGTCTTGTTGATGCCCAAACGTCCAGGCCCTTTCGTTCAGCGACGACAAATACGCGCAGCTCTGATTGCCTAGTTGTCGTCGTTGTTGCTGGTAGATGGCGGGTTGGGCGGCGTTGGCGGTGTGGGAACAGCACCAAAGCCGAGCTTTGGGTTGGGTTCGGCTTTGGGCAGGGCGGTTTCGGTGTTGCGATTAACGGTGATGTTGCCGTGCGTGGTCGTTACGTGGACGCTGGTTCCGCCACCGTTCACGCTGGTGGTCAGGGTGCCGCGGCCGTTCTGATTCGCAATCCCGTTCACACCGGGAAAATCGCTTTGGATGCTGCCGTCGCTGGTGTCGGCGGCCAGGCTGAAGCGGGTGCTGGTGGGCAGGGTTAGTTCCACATCGCCCTGGTGATTGTCGATGGTGATGCTGCCGGTGGGCGGCACGGAGATGAGTTCGACCTTGCCGTGATTGTTGCTGATGGACACCTCGCCGGCGATGCGGGAGAGGGTGATGTCGCGGCTGCGGGTGCGCAGGGTCATGGGGCCGGCCGCGCCGCTGGCGTTGAATTCGTCATGGTCGTCAAAGCTTGCCTCGCCGTCCAGTGACGCAACGGCAAAGGTGATGCGCTCAGACTGGAAATCGACTGGGCCGGTGATGTGCTGCAGGCGGCCTCCACCAAAGAAGTCGCCATGCACCTGCACGCGGCCGCTGATGTCGAAGAGATTCAGTTCATCGCCGCTGCCCTGCACGTCCACGGCACCGCTGATGCTGTGCATGGTGAGGGAACCGTGACGGCCGTTCGGGTGAACCGTAACGTCACCGGTGATGGCGGCAATTTCCATGTCGCCATGGTTGGCGGTCAGGCTTACGGGCGCTTTCAGGTTGGTGGCGTGCACACCGCCATGGTTGGCGGTGACGACGACGTGAACGCCGCTGGGAACGATCAGGCTCAAATCGGCCTGGTCGTTGCCGTTCCCGCCGGAGCGCAGCGTGAGCGAGTCGGGGCTGCCGGTCAGGTGCGGCTCGATGCCTGTAAAACGCTCGCGGGCGTTGTCGTCGGAACTGGTAAAGACTGTCTTATGACTGGTGAGGTGCAAACGCCCGTCATCGCTGGTACCGGTCACGTTGATGTCGCCACGGCCGGTTTCGATGTAGAGTGTGCCGTTGGGTGCAATGGCGTAGGTGACCGCGGGGCTATCCTCCTCATGCCGTGTCCCGAAAAAATTGTTCAGGTCGTTGTTGTTCCAGCCGAAGCTCCAGTCCTCGCCATTGTGGTGAATGCCGTTGTGCGCGGCCAGGCCGAGAACGGCGAGCACAATGACCAGAAAGACGACGCCTCCGCCCACACGGTAGCGGACAGGCGCGCCGCCGTGCTGGCGTGTGGCGCGGTCGATACCCCATTCCACAAGCCGCAGCCCGCCGATGGCGATCAGGAGAATGGGCCACCAGCGGCTATACCAGAAGAGCAGAGCCGGCCAGTCCAGCCGGCCACGGTGTATGAGCAGGGCAACCACTCCAATGCCGATGAGCAGCAGAGGCCCGATAAAGGACGGAACGTCCTGCACGCGATTCAAGTCGCGGGTCTGCTTGGCCTGCAGCAGCATTTGCCGCTCGTAGGCTTTGCGCTGCTGTTTGGAAAAGCGCTGCTGATCGCGCCACGCATCGGCCTGGGCCTTTTGGGCCCGCTGCCAGGCGCGAGCCTGATCGCGCTGCCAGCGTGGATCGTTGCTGGGATCGCGGCGCGGATCATAGCGGGGATCGTTGCGGTTAGTGGGGTCAAACGGCTGTGTGGGATCGAAGCCGGGCGATGGCGGCGGTGTGGTGGCCATGGCTATCGTCCTCCCTCATTGTCGATGGAGCTTGCGTCCACGTCTGGGCGCGGCGTGATGGACAGGCTGCCCGGGCCGCGGGTGGGCGGTGTAGTTGGGCCGGGATCGGCCACGGTGCCGGGCGCGGCCGGTGCCGGATAGGCAGTGGCGGTGGTGGTGGCGGCAGCCATACGGTTATAGGCGGCGCGCTCGACAATCTGGTAAAGACCGAGCAGGATCAGCAGGTACGGCCAGCCGTCAAACCAGGCGTGCCAGTGGGCTGCGCTCAGCAAGACGATGATTCCGATGGCGGCCAGGAACACTCCGCCCTTGCTGTTCCGGATGCTGAACCAGCTGGCGGCCGCGGTGTTGGACGGGTAAAGGCGCTGCGCCTCCTGAAGGCGGCGGAAGACAAGCGCTCCGCCGATGAGTACGAGGGCAATGCCGCCAATGAAACGCGAGGGCCAAAAGTATTCGTGTCCCAGCGTGCTGATGAGCGCGAGTACGCCGAGGCCGATGAGGACGATGGCCCCAGTGGGCAAGCTGGAGGAGCGGTTCGCTCCAGCTGGATCCGGCGCGGGGATGGGTCCGGGCGCGGG
>CAXTPQ010000103.1:0-4777 GCA_964246215.1 uncultured Terriglobus sp.
ACAGAATAGGACACCCACCGCCGTGAGCTCCACGACTATCCGGAATATCGCCATCATTGCCCACGTTGACCACGGCAAGACCACGCTGGTGGATGCCATGCTGCGGCAGAGCGGCACCTTTCGCGCGAACGAGGCGCTCACCGACCGCGTGATGGATTCCAACGACCTGGAGCGCGAACGCGGCATCACCATCTTGGCCAAGAACACGGCCGTGAACTATGGCAATGGCAAGATCAACATTGTGGACACGCCGGGCCACGCCGATTTTGGCGGTGAGGTGGAGCGTGCTCTGAAAATGGTCGATGGCGTGGTGCTGCTGGTGGATGCCAGCGAGGGTCCTCTGCCGCAGACGCGCTTTGTGCTCTCGAAGGCGCTCGCTGGCGGGCTGACGCCTATCCTCGTCATCAATAAAATCGACCGCCCAGATGCGCGCGTGCAGGAGGTGCTGAACGAGGTATACGACCTGTTCATCGACCTGGACGCGGCGGAAGAGCAGCTCGACTTCCCGGTGGTCTACACGAACGGCAAGGCCGGCACCGCCACGCTGGACATGGCCGTTGCGGGCGAGAACCTGAAGCCGCTGTTTGAGACGATCGAGAACACGATTGCACCGGCCACGGGCGATCCGGATGGCCCGCTGCAGATTCTGGTCACGAATCTGGATTACTCGGATTACCTGGGGCGGCTGGGCATTGCGCGTGTGTTCAATGGCACGCTCAAAACAGGCGAGACGGTGAATGTGGCCAAGCTGGACGGCACGCTGCAGCCGGTTAAGATCACGAAGCTCTTCAGCTTCAGCGGGTTGAAGCGGACGGACATTGAAGAGACCACCACGGGCGACATCATCGCGGTGGCGGGCGTGAGCGGTTTAACGATCGGCGAGACGATCACCGGCCTTGAGAACCCATCGCCGCTGCCCCCGATCAACATCGACGAGCCGACGATCGCGATTCAGTTCAGCGTCAACAATTCGCCATTTGCCGGGCGCGAGGGTCAGTTTGTGACGAGCCGCAATCTGCGCGAGCGGCTGGACAAGGAATTACAGACGAACGTGTCGATCCGCGTGGAAGATACGGGATCGCCGGACACCTTCAAGGTGCTGGGCCGGGGTGAGCTGCAGCTTGCCGTGCTGATTGAGATGATGCGCCGCGAGGGCTATGAACTGATGGCGGGCCGGCCGGAGATTGTGACCAAACGCATCGACGGCGCGCTGATGGAGCCGGTGGAGTACGTCACCATCGATGTGCCGGAGGAGTTCGCTGGCACGGTGATCCAGAAGCTGGGGCCACGCAAGGGCGAGATGGTGAAGATGCATGGACAGGGCCGCGTGCGCATGGAGTTCAAGGTACCGTCGCGCGGGCTGATCGGCCTGCGGAGCGAGATGCTGACCGAGACGCGCGGCACAATTGTAATGAACACGCTCTTTGACGGCTACATTGCATACCAGGGCGAGATTCCGCAGCGGCCCACGGGCGCGCTCATCAGCGACCGCAACGGCGTGACCACGACCTATGCACTGAACGGCCTGCAGGAGCGCGGCACGCTTTTCATGGGCGAGGGTGTCGAGGTTTATGAGGGCATGATCTGCGGCGAGAACTCGCGCGACAACGACCTGGATGTGAACTGTGTCCGCGAAAAGAAGCTGACCAACATGCGCGCGTCGTCCGCCGACGAAGCTCTGCGCCTGGTGCCTTACAAGCAGCTCACGCTGGAGCAATGCATTGAGTTCATTGCGGATGATGAACTGGTGGAAGTGACGCCGAAGTCGCTGCGCATGCGCAAAAAGGTGCTGCAGGCGAACCGGCGAACGCGCCGCCAGCAATTGCAGGAAGCCTAGCGCTAAGAAGCGCTCTTGAGGACAAACTTCAGGAGCGTTTTCACACAGGGAACGGATCGCTTGTTGTCTTGCAGTGCGCCGTATGTTTCAGAGGGACGGCTCTGCTACCGTAGAAGGAAGATGCCGCTGCAGACCAAGCTCCCGCTGACTTCTCCGGCTCTGGTTGCGGCCGATCCACGGGAGCATGCGGCAGAAGCAGAGGCCCCGCCCTTCGAGCCGGCACCGGTCTGGCTGCAAAGGCTTTCGCTCGGTGTTCTGGTGGTCTTCTGCCTTTATCTCGGCGGAATACTTGTCTATCTGCCATGGTGGCGGCCCATGTGGGATGACAACTCACTCCTGCTCGACTTTCCGCGTCTCCACTACTGGCTGCTGCAGGGGCCGGTGCGCGGTCTGGTGAGCGGCATCGGCCTGCTGGATTTGTGGATCGGGATCTCCGAAATCATTCATTACCGCGAGTACCGGAAGTAGCCATGTACGAAGCGCATTACCAGTGTGCCGGGTGCTTTGAGTGGGTCGAGACGACCGTGGACAGTTCGGGCGGTTCGCGCCAGCAGTATGTGGAAGACTGCCAGGTCTGCTGCCGGCCAAACGTCCTCACGGTTGTGTGGGACAGGTCCGCCGAGGGGTACAGCATCACGGCAGAGCTGGAAGCCTAAGTCAATTGGTATGCAGCTGAGCGGCCCACTTCACAACGCTCAAGCTGTCGCGAAAGTGGGCCACCACGAATGTTGCAGCTGTCAGGGAATCCGCCTTACAGCGTTTTCAGGTCCAGCACAAAGCGGTACTTCACGTCGGACTTGATGACACGCTCATAAGCTTCGTCGAGCTTGTCGAAGCTGGTCATCTCAATGTCCGACACGATGTTGTGCTGTCCGCAGAAGTCGAGCATTTCCTGTGTCTCGGCAATGCCGCCGATCATGGAGCCGGAAAGGCTCTTGCGCCCGACCACCACGGCAAAAGCTGAGATGGCAAGGGGATCTTCCGGTACGCCGACCGTGCACAGCGTGCCATCGCGCTTCAGCAGGGAAAAGTACGGCGCCATGTCATGCTTGGCGGAAACACAGTCCAGAATGAAGTCGAACTTGTCCGCGTGCGGCAGGTGCCAGTCCTTTTCTTTCGTCAGGATGACTTCATCCGCGCCAAGTTTCTTGGCATCGTCTATCTTGCTGGCGGACGTGGTGAACTGCACCGTTTTGGCACCGAAGGCGTGAGAGAACTTGAGCGCCATGTGACCCAAGCCGCCAAGCCCGACCACGCCAATGGTCTTGCCCTTGGCCGCGCCCCAGTGCTTGAGCGGTGAGTAGGTGGTGATGCCCGCGCAGAGCAGCGGTGCCGTTCCGGCCGGATCAAGATTGGCCGGCACCTTCAGCGCGTAAGCCTCATCCAGCACAATGTGATTGCCGTAGCCACCAAAGGTCAGGTTGCCTTGCTTGTCCTTACTGTTGTAGGTAAAGACGGTGGCACCGCGGTCGCAGTATTGCTCCTCGCCGGCCTTGCAGCTGCCACACTCACGGCAGCTATCCACCATGCAGCCCACGGCGGCGGTGTCGCCTGTTTTGAATTTCTTCACGTTCGCGCCCACGGCGGCGACCTTGCCCACGATTTCATGGCCGGGCACCATCGGATAGAGCGAGTTGCCCCACTCATTGCGTGCCTGGTGAATGTCGGAGTGGCAGATGCCGCAAAAGTCGATGTCGATCAGGATGTCGTTCGGGCCGGGATCGCGGTGCTCATACTGGAAGGGGGAAAGGGGTGTGGTGCTGTTCTGTGCCGCATAGCCTTTGGTGGCGATCGCCATATTCGTTCTCCTTGGATTTCGGCAAAAACGCGGGTCCTCGTTTCCATTCTGAATGGGCTGCCTTATGCGATTTGGATGAGTGAACCCATGCCGCTGATGCATTTCGTTCCAGGCAAGCGCGCGGCAGTTCGTGCCACGTGCATGGCTCTGTGTGCATCCATCACGATGATGTCCGACTCACACGAATCCCTGCCCCTGCAACTGGAACAAGCGTCCCTGGCCTATGAAAACCAGTCCTTCTTGGATTCGGCAGATGGACGCATTCTTCGCATCCTGGCCGAGTACTCCGAACCGATGGCGCGCTTCCGCCGCGAGCGCATTCAGGACACTGTCGTTTTCTTCGGTTCGGCACGGTTTCATCCGCTGGACGCGCCGGCGGACGAAATTCAATTACTGAGCAATACAGGTGCCGCTGAGCCGGCGCCGCCGGAAGAGCAACCTGCACATGCGGGCGAGGCCACCAGCAGCGAACTACGCCGGGCCCGTGCGGAAACAGCGGCGGAGATGGCCGGTTATTACGAGGATGCTCGGCGACTGGCGCACATGTTGACCGAGTGGGCGATGCGCCTGCCGGGACGGCGGCACCGCTTTGTGGTCACCAGCGGCGGCGGCCCGGGCATCATGGAAGCGGCGAATCGCGGAGCCTATGAGGCTGGCGGCAAGACGATCGGCCTCAACATCCGCCTGCCTTTCGAACAGCGGCCCAACCGCTACATCACGCCGGCGCTGAACCTGCAGTTCCACTACTTTTTCATGCGCAAATTCTGGTTCGCCTATCTGGCCAAGGCCCTGGTGGTCTTTCCCGGAGGCTTTGGCACGCTGGACGAAATGTTCGAGCTGCTCACGCTGGCACAGACACAAAAGCTCGCCAAGCAAATGACGATCGTGATCTACGGATCGCACTACTGGAAAAGCGTTCTGAACCTGGATCTCCTGGCGGAAAAGGGTGCCATCGCGCTCAAGGACAAGGAACTCTTCCGGTTCGCGGACACGCCGGAAGAGGCGTTCGCCCTCCTGCGGGAAGGACTGCAGACGCACCTGAGTGATGGCGAAAAGCGAGAGACGGTTCCCCTGGAGCCGGAACAAACGGCTCAGGAGCTCATGGGACCGGATATCACAAAGACGCGCTAAGGCCCGCTCTG
>CAXTPQ010000104.1:0-4777 GCA_964246215.1 uncultured Terriglobus sp.
ATTGAAACTTCACAGCTAAAGCCGCAATCTTATGCACCCGGTATCTATCTCGGCGGCTGAAGCCGTTTTCAGATTTGCCATACGCCTATGCGAAACCACTCTAGGCTGCAAAAATCTCCTGAGTAAATGGCCTATCGCCTGTCGAGAGCTCTCCGGTACTCCTGGTCAGTCAGGGCAGCACTTCTTATCAGGGCTTCAGCGTCTGCTTCTTGACTTCAGCGTGGTTCAGAATAGGGACAGTGACTCCGGCGTGTTCCGGATGTGTCATCACAATGTGCTCCGCATTTCGCCGAGTCTGCCAACCAAGCAACTCGAACACTCTTCGATGCTGCTGACCGCTGGCCAGCGGCAGATCGGACAGGCCCACCTAAGCGGCCTTGAGGGTCGGTGTTGGATCGACCAGTACCTGCATGCGCTCAGAACCAGCCGGCACTTCTCTCACCGAATCAGCTAAAGCTCGCTCAAGGCTGTCTTCGAAGACGACGTTGAGGCAGGCCCGCATCGCGCTCTCAATGTTCGCTGCGGCTTCTGCCCTGTTTGCGCCTTGAGAAATGCAACCAGGAAGTTCCAGGCACTCCGCCACAACATAGCGATCACCATGATCCTCATGCTCTTCGAAGATGACGTAGAAATTGAAGAGACCGGTTTTGAACGCTTCAAAATTCATGTTGATCTCACGATGCAAGCCGAGATATGCACTAAGTAAGCTATCCCACATTTTGTGAACTCGTGGACTATTCTCTCGGCAGCTCTACTTGGCCGTCCGCTTCTGAATTTTTGTCTCGTGTTCTTTGCCATTCTCATCCAACACGAAGAGCTTCTTGCCATCCACGACAAATTTGACAGGTTTGTTTACGATCAGATCTGCCGGCTTTGACCATCTCCACTTTAGCTTTTCAGTAGACACATAGATGACATCCCCGCTATCAATCGTATATACCTCATCAACACGGTTTATAGCTGTGCTCGTTCCATTCTCCCCCGAGTTCGTGAAGCCACGTAAGGTGCTGCTCTCTGACATATTCAGGAGCATGCCCGTTTGCCATACTCGATCCTTGTTGGCGGCCAACATCGCTGAAGCCAAATACAGAGTCAGAACCAAAGACCTCAATTTGCGCATGTCGTTATTTTATGAGGAACTCTTGCGTAAATACAATGAAGAAATGGGTTCGACTACGTCTGCATGGGTGCAATGCTGATCGGTGCAGCACTGACCCGCTGCTTGCATCTGTAATGAAACTACTCACTTCAGCCCTATGGAATGGAGAATCTCTCCGCTGAGAAGAGAACTCATCGTTTTAGTCAACACTTCCCGTGTGAGAGGCTTCATGTAGCTCACCACCGCCCGTACTCTACGGATTGCTAATTGTGTACGAGGTGTCTCCGCAATTAAGTCTGGTAGTGAGTCTTTGAACGTTTCAACTTGATCCGGGGAAAGCTCCTCGGTGAGTGCTGCCAGTTCTGAAGCAACCTCAATTGCTGTTTTTGTCCATGGATACGGATTTCCGCATCCACTGCAGTATTTCGCATCGAGATGCTGTAAGAACGTCTTGCAGTTTGGACACACCGTGAGAACTACAACGCCGCAGTCAGTGCAATATCTTGGGTACCAGTTATTGTTTCGTAGCCTTTCGAGATTTTTGATCGCATCTCGCCCGGTATACGGCGACGGCAAGTTGGCCATCAAGTGGCCATTGAGACAATAGGCTACGTACAAGTCGAAACTCCTCAATCCTTGCCACAGATATCAGCATAAGAGGGTCTCTCCATTTATGTCATCTTGAATGGTAAAGGACCTGCTTTGAAATCCGTAACGAGGTGAAGAAAGCACGCTTATCATAAGCTCCTCATGATCCCAAAGCTGAGAAGGAAGTGATCTAGAGAGCAATAAAAAGGGCGAGCCTGAGCTCGCCCTTTTATTGCATATTGTGGCTCTATTACTTAATGATTTCCGTAATCGTTCCGGCACCCACGGTGCGGCCGCCTTCGCGGATGGCGAAGCGGAGGCCCTTTTCCATGGCGACCGGGGTGTGCAGGGTGATTTCGAGCGAGATGTTGTCGCCCGGCATCACCATTTCGGTGCCCGTCGGCAGCTTCGCCGATCCGGTTACGTCCGTGGTGCGGAAGTAGAACTGAGGACGGTAGCCGTCGAAGAACGGTGTGTGGCGGCCGCCTTCTTCCTTGCTCAGGACGTAGATCTCGCCTTTGAAGGTGGTGTGCGGCGTGATCGAGCCCGGCTTGGCCAGAACCATGCCGCGCTCCACGTCTTCCTTGGCGATGCCGCGCAGCAGCAGGCCTGCGTTGTCACCGGCCAGACCCTCGTCCAGCTGCTTTTTGAACATTTCCACGCCGGTGACCACGGTCTGGCGAGTTTCGCGGAAGCCCACGATCTCTGCCGGTCCGCCCACGTTGATCTTGCCGCGCTCGATACGGCCCGTGACGACGGTGCCGCGGCCCGAGATCGAGAAGATATCTTCAATCGGCATCAAGAAGGGCAGGTCGACCAGGCGGTCCGGCTGCGGTACCGTTGCGTCCACCGCGGCCATCAGTTCGTCGATCTTGGCTTCCCACTGCGCCTCGCCGTTCAACGCGCCAAGGGCACTGCCACGGATGACGGGAACGTCATCGCCGGGGAAGTCGTACTTGCTGAGCAGCTCGCGTACTTCCATCTCGACCAGGTCCGTCAACTCTTCGTCTTCCACCGAGTCGCACTTGTTCAAGAAGACCACGATGTACGGCACGCCCACCTGGCGGGCCAGCAGCACGTGCTCCTTGGTCTGGGGCATCGGACCGTCGGTCGCCGCAACGACGAGAATGGCGCCGTCCATCTGCGCCGCGCCCGTGATCATGTTCTTGATGTAGTCGGCGTGGCCGGGGCAGTCGACGTGCGCGTAGTGACGGTTCGCCGTCTCATATTCCACGTGCGCCGTTGCGATCGTGATGCCGCGCTCCCGCTCTTCGGGGGCGTTGTCGATCGTGTCGAACGAACGGAACTGGATCTTTGGGTTGTGCTTGGACAGCACCTTTGTGATCGCCGCCGTCAGCGTGGTCTTGCCGTGATCGATGTGACCGATGGTCCCAACGTTCACGTGCGGTTTACTGCGGTCAAATTTTTCCTTCGCCATGGTGTCTTTTGCTCCGTGAGATTTAAGCCGTTTGCCAGACGGCCCCGTAAGTTCAGAACGTGGTTCGGGCTGCCGCACCGTGCGGCTCCAAGCCCAGGAAAATTTAGAGATCTCAGTAGTAGGCGTAGACCTTCAGGAACCTGCTCCGCAGTTCCGGGTCCACCTGCTCCAGCGTGCTGAGATACAGTTCGCGAATCATGCCCTGATCGCCGTCGCCAAGCGAGGTGTAGGCGGCGGGTGCGTCCGGACCGAGCTTACCGGCCTTCAGGACATCTTCAAAGTGCCGGATGCGCAGCTTGTCCGACTGCAGGGACGAGAGAAAAGCCGCGACTTTTCCCGTGGAAAAGGCACTGTCAATGGCCTGACGGACGGTGCCGTATGCCTGCTCGTTGCCGACCGCGATCACTGCCTGTTCGTACATGCCCTGCCTGCCTGCCTCGATACCGATCTGGAGCGGGAGACGGGGATCGAACCCGCGACCAACAGCTTGGAAGGCTGTGACTCTACCACTGAGTTACTCCCGCGATGTTAGAGGAGTGATTCGCGACCACCCCATCCGGGGCTAAAGCCCGGCCTTGCTGTGACTCCAAGCGCATGGGCTAAAGCCCATGCCTTCCAAAAACCGCTGCGCTTGACACCGCAGCTTAGAAACCTGGAGCTGATGGAGGGGCTTGAACCCTCGACCTCTCCCTTACCAAGGGAGTGCTCTGCCACTGAGCTACATCAGCTTTGCCGCGGAGGAGTTTACAAACCTTCCTTCGCCCTGCTCTCCGACTGCCGCTGGCGCGCTCGCCCGATCAGCACCCGGAATGCGAAAAACCCCAACAATACCCACGCCAAAGCCCGGTATGTGCCGGGGTCCATCGTGAACCACACTCCAACCGCCGCACCTGCAAGAACCAGCAAAGCCAAGATCATCCGCTGCTGCGATCCCGGTCCGTCCATCAGAGCTTAAAACCAACCGCACCGGCATCTGCCGGCAAAAACAATGGTGCACAGGGGAGGATTCGAACCTCCGTAACGCGTTGCGTGGCAGATTTACAGTCTGCTGCCATTAACCACTCGGCCACCTGTGCATTGCCGACCCTCAAATGCTTGAGAGAAGGATTGGTTTGCCGCGTCGGGAGGTCTGGAACTGGAGCTGGCGAAGGGATTTGAACCCCCGACCCTCTGATTACAAATCAGATGCTCTACCGGCTGAGCTACGCCAGCCCGTAAGCAGGCAACGCCAGCCCAAACGCACGTCAGACAGCAAACCGCGCTGCCAACGAAGCGCAGCGCTGTCTACGACGATAGCACAAATGACATCGTTTGTCGGACGGAGCCGCTGGGCTTGTACCCTCGTTCTTGCATTCGCCTCCGGCCGTTGCAAACAGCAGGTTTCTCCGCTGCAATGGCACGACGAAACTGTGCTTTCTGCGGTCGCAATGACGCCCTCTGTGACGGTTCAGTAAGAGCAAAGAGGTATATGCGTCTAGGCGGAAACAAAGACATTGCGTTTGAGCCAGGCATTCTGGAATTTGCCACTCGGATCCATTTCTGTGGCCAGAGCGCGAAAGCTCCTCATTGCCGGGTAGAGTTCCTGCAAGCGCGCACCGGGCATCTCGAAAACCTTGCCCCAGTGCGGACGAGCGCCGAATCGTTCCAGTTTG
>CAXTPQ010000105.1:0-4773 GCA_964246215.1 uncultured Terriglobus sp.
TCCGCGATCGCGTCGATGCTGGGATAGATGAGGATCGTGCGGTTGGAGCCGACGTCGTTGTTGTTGGCACCATCGATCAGGAAGAGGTTGTTCGTAGTCGGGTTGCCGTTGACGGAAAAGTCGACGCCGGCTTGCAGGCCCTTGTTCTTGCTATCAAAGTTGTTGGCCGGGGAGACGCCGGGCGTGAGTTGGGTGAGCTGGACGAAGCTGCGGCCATTGAGCGGCAGTTCCTTGACCTGCGTGCCATCGACAATTTCGCCGACCTCTGCAGTGTCGGTATTCACTTGAATTGCCGCGGCGCTGACAGTGACGCTCTCGCTGACATCGCCCGCGACCAGGTGCGCATCGCTGCGGGTGGTGGTGGCGACGTTCACGATCACATTTTGCGTGACGGACTTGCGAAAGCTTGTGGAGGTGACATCGACCTCATACGTGCCGATCGCGACATCTGGAAAGGTGTATTCGCCCGAGCCGTTGGTCTGGATTTTGCGGTTCGTGCCGGTGGCTTTTTCAATGAGTGTGACGGTTGCGTTGGGCACGGCTGCGCCCGATGGATCGGTGACCTGACCGGTGATCTCTCCGCTGGTTTTTTGAGCCAGAGCAGGAACACACAGGAGAGCGGCCAGGCTTAGCGTGGTGGCCAATCTGTGATGCTGTTTCAATTTGCCTCCCCAAAAGGGTGAAAAGTCGTATGGGTCAATCTCCTCCTTCTTTGGGTGGAGTTTGATCCCCTACGTTTCGTGCAGCTCATAATCGATATTTGGAGCGACTCTAATAAAACGTCTTTACCCGAATCATTGTCAACAGCTTTCCGGGGGAGCCCACTCACTCAAAGGTTGCAGATGGCGTTCCCTCTGTGGGCAAACGTTTGCTCGAACGCTGCCAGGGATCGTGCTCTGCATCTCCCGAACAACTGCATTGCCATGGTGAAACAGCTTTCCACTATCGATTTGCAGCCAAAGCCTTTGGGCGTATCGCCTCGGGTGCCACAATGCCTGAACCCTCCAGCACACTGTAGAAGCGGTCTGCTTCCAGATTGCGCAGCGTCTCCACCTGGCCGTTGCCCCAGCGGATTTCGACGGAATCGATCTTTGCCGCAGATGCCAAGCCGAAATGTAAGTGCAGATCGCTTTGCGACAGATAGCTGCCGCCGCTGCGTACTTCATCGGTTTGGGTCATGCCGCCGGCGCGCAGCACCACGCGAGCCCCAAGCGCAAGCCGGTTCATTCTGGTGCCGGCCAATTCAAAGGAGACCCAGTGCATGCCAGGAACACCGGGATTGTGCAGCAGCACGGGCTCGCCATCCAGATTCTCCATGACAACGTCGATGTTGCCGTCATGATCAAAATCGGCGGCGGCCAAACCGCGGCCGACACGGGGCTGTGCGATGGCTGGGCCACCCTGCTGGCTTGCATCGCAAAAACTGCCATTGCGCTGGTTCAGAAACAGGTTTTGCGGCTCACGGTAGCGCGCGCCGGAGGGCAGCGTGTCCACCTGTGGGTACACATGACCGTTGACCGAAAGAAGATCGAGCCAACCGTCATTGTCCAGATCCGCGAAAACAACGCCCCACTTCACATAGGGCAGTGACGGCAGCGCTACGCCCGCGTCGTAGGAAACGTCTGTGAAGGCGGAGTTGCCGTCGTTCCGGTAAAGGGTATTGAATTCATCGGCAAAATTAGTGACGTAAATAGAGAAGCGGCCGCTGTGGTCGTAGTCGCCCACGGCAACGCCCATGGATCCCTGCTCGGAGCCGTCACCGCTGACCGCCGTGCCTGATTCCAGGCCAATTTCCGTGAAGCGGCCGCCACCCTCATTTTTGTAGAGGTAGTTCGGCGTCGAGTCGTCGGCAAGATACAGATCGGGCCGGCCTGTTCCACTGAAGTCTGACCAAACAATGCCCAGCCCGTAGTAGCCCGGCTTATCGTCCGTGCCGGTAGCTTTGGAAACATCGGTGAATGTGCCGTCGCCGTTGTTGTGGAAGAGCGAATCGCCGGCACCGCGCAGGCCCCGCGGTCCGCATTGCACGTCGATGCCGCGGAACCGGCAGGTGGGCGTCTTGCCGAAGCCCGGCAGATCGTTCAGGCGAAAGTCGACGTAGTTGCTGACGGCAAGGTCAACCCATCCGTCGCCGTCGTAATCGGCGAAAGCGGCTCCGGTGGACCATCGGCCGTCCGCCACGCCTGCCTTCGCCGTCACATCGGTAAAGGTACCGTTGCCGTTGTTGCGGTAGAGCACATTGCCGCCCAGGCCGGTGATGTACAGGTCGGGCCAGCCGTCGTTGTTGAAGTCGCCCACGGCTCCGCCCATGGCAAAGCCCGGTGTTGCAATGCCCGCTTTCGCCGTGACGTCGGTAAAGGTGCCGTCATGATTATTGTGGTAGAGCGCGCCGGAAGCCTTCTGGCCTTTGAGTGACATCTCCACCGTCGGCGCGTTGGTGAAATAGATGTCGGGCCAGCCGTCGCGGTCGTAGTCGATCACGATCACGCCGCCACTCATCGATTCCACGATGAATTTCTTTTCCGGCGCGGCAAGGTGGGTGAAGTGAATGCCGGCGCGCTGGGTTACATCCTGCAGCTGGGGAACCGCGCGGCCTTTGCACACCAGCGTTTTGGCCCCGCTGGGAACGGGCGTCGGCGCGCTGTGTGCCTGAGCGCCGATGTGCGAAGTAGCAAGCGTTCCTATGAGGGCAAGGGCGGCACTGCGGAAAGCTGTAGTGAAGTTCATGGACCCGGTATGCGTACGATACATCCGGAGCCGCGACACCGGCTACAGGGCGCTCTGTGCATGCGCTGAGTGCACTTGCGGCTTGACTCAGAGATAGCGCTGCACCAGGTTTTCAAACTGCTCCTGCCGTCCGGAGCGCGACTGCGGCCAGAGCTCGCCGGCTTCGGCCTTCGCGGCAATCTCTTCCAGCGTCAGTTTTCCCGTGAGCATGCCGGCGTACTGGTTCCAGCCAGCGTAGCGCTCGTCCACCTTGGCCTTCAGCGTGCCGTCTTCCACCATCTTTGCGGCAATCAGGAAGGCCCGCGCGCACAGGTCCACGCCGCCCACATGAGCGTGGATCATGTCCTCTGGCGTAAAGCTTTGCCGCCGGACCTTTGCGTCGAAGTTCATGCCGCCCAGCCCAAGGCCGCCGCCCAGGATGACGTGATACATTGCCAGCGTCATGGAGTAAAGGTCTGCCGGAAACTGATCGGTGTCCCAGCCCAGCAGCGGATCGCCGCGATTGATATCCAATGAGCCCAGGATGCCGAAGGTGGCAGCCGTGGCAATTTCATGCTCGAAGCTGTGCCCGGCCAGCAGAGCGTGATTCGCCTCGATGTTGACGCGCACTTCCTTCTCCAGGCCGTACTCCTTCAAAAAGCCGTAGACCGTCGCGACGTCGAAGTCGTACTGGTGCGCTGTCGGTTCCTTGGGCTTGGGCTCGATGAGAATCTGCCCCTCAAAGCCAATCGCATGTTTGTAATCGACGACCAGGCTTAGAAAGCGGCCAAGCTGCTTCAGTTCGCGCGCCATGTCGGTATTCAGCAGCGTTTCATAGCCTTCACGGCCGCCCCACAGCACGTAATTCGATCCGCCCAGGGCCTTCGTCACATCCATGCAATGCTTCACGGTGGCTGCGCTGTAGGCGAAGACCTCCGGGTCGGGATTGGTGGCGGCACCGGCCATGAATCGCGGATGCGAGAAGAGGTTTGCCGTGCCCCACAGCAGCCTAACCTTTGCGGACTGCATTTTATGCTGCAGGTAGTCGGCCATGGTGTGGAAGTTAGCCAACGATTCCTTAAGTGAACTGCCCTCCGGTGCAATGTCGCGGTCATGAAAGGTGAAGAAGGGCAGATCGAGCACGCGGAAAAGATCAAAAGCGGCATCGGCCTTCATCCTGGCTGCCGTCATCGGGTCGAGGGAAGGATTCATCCAGGGGCGATGGATGGTCGCCGCGCCGAAGGGATCGCTGCCGTTCATGGCGAGCGAGTGCCAGTACGCTACGGCAAAGCGAAGATGCTCGCCAAGCGGCTTGCCCAAAACCACCTTGCCCGGATCGTAATAGCGGTAAGCCATCTCAGCGGATGACGTCGTTCCTTCAAACCGCACCGTCTCAAACCCGGAAAACACGCTCTCTGCCACTGCTCTCTCCTGCATCGCTCCGAACCCCGCTCTGCCGGCACCTTAGAAATTTCGGCTGGCGCTCGCGGAGTTCTCAAGGGACGAGGTGACTATAGCATCGCATCCATGTGCCCGGGCAGCGCACATAGACACAGCTTCAAGTGCACTCGCTCTGGGGAGACCCTCCCTTTGCTGAAGCGGGCCACAACAGAGTTTCTATCCAGTCCCGCCAAAATGGCAGCCTATGCTAACGGTCCGTCCCTTAAGAAAGCCTTAACCCCTGCCGATATTCATGGCCTGCTCACATAAGCCGGCTGTTCACAAAGTACCGTGCAGCTTATGAGCGTCCGTGCTGTTTTTTCATCGTGCATTTACCGAGGAGTCCGCCTGTCGCTGTCACGCTGAGTCTGCCATCAGCAAGTTATGACGTGCTTTTGCAGGAGCTCTCCCGATGCATTTCAAAAGGCTGTTTCTCGGAACAGCGGCCATGTATCTGGCCGTTACGGCTGTGTCAGCGGCTGCCCAGACTGGAACGGGCATCATCACCGGCAGCGTCCATGCCCCTGACAACGTATCGCTTCAGGGAGCACAGGTGAGCGTCGAGCCGGGCGGGGCACGTGCACTGACCGGGGCCGACGGCCAGTTCTCGCTGGTAGGGCTGCCTGC
>CAXTPQ010000106.1:0-4401 GCA_964246215.1 uncultured Terriglobus sp.
ATGCTCTAATCAGTTTGCGATGGTGACCAGCACACCTTTGCTCCGCAAGGAAGGGGCACTCGATGCGTTTGTGACCTTGTTTCTTGTGAGGAAGAATGGCATGAAGCACAGGATCTTTGCTGTGATCCTTATCCTGTTCGCATTCCTTCCCGCACAGGCTCAGCCAGCCTCGACGCTGAGCCGCGTTCAGGCACGTGGTGCCCTGCTTTGCGGCATTGATCGCGCTGAACCGGAATTTTCCAACACCGACGAACATGGCAACCGCGCCGCGTTTGACCGTGAGCTCTGCCGGGCTGTCGCCGCCGCCGCGCTCGGCCCTGGTGCCCGAGTCATTGCCACAGATTATGCCGACGACATGACCAGCCTGGACGCACTGGCCGCGGGCAAGGTCGACATGGTCGCCACGCTGACGGACGACCTGACCCATGCCACCGCGCACAACAGCGCTATCGGCTTTTCCGCACCCGTGCTGCAGGATGGCGTGGCACTGATGGTTCCGCAAGGCTTCGGCCTACAGCACGCGGAACAACTCAGCGGTAAGAAGGTTTGCTTCCTCGCGGAGAGCCATGCGGAGGAGGCATTGCACGATTGGTTCTCCGGCCATCAGCTCGATCTTTTGCCCTTTCCTTTCCAGGAAGAAGGCGAGATGGAAGCCGCCTTTCTGACCGGCAACTGTGCGGCGCTGGCCGGCGATGTGACTCGTTTAGCACAGACCCGTGCCAACGCCGGCCGGCCCGCAAAGGACTTTTTCATCTTGCCGGAAAGACTCGCGCCTGACCCGCTCAGCATGGCGTACCGAGGCAACGACCGGGAATGGGCCAGCATTGTGAACTGGACGCGAGAGCTGCTGATTGCCGCGGAGGAACTCGGCATTCACGCGATGGACGCATCCTCGCAGAAACAGTCAAGCAGTGCCGCGGTGAACCGGCTGCTGGGCCGCACGCAGGAGGTTGGCAAGCCGCTCCACCTGCGGGAAGACTGGGCAGCTCAAGTCCTGAGTGCTGCCGGAGACTATGGCGAAGTGTATGCGCGCACACTCGGCCCGCAGACCAGGATGGCTCTGCCGCGTGGCGAGAATGCCTTGGTGCATGACGGGGGCACGCTGACCGCACGGCCGCTTCGTTAAGACATACGGCTCCACTCACACATGCCGTGCTGACAAACCCTCGCGATACACTTCGAAGACGCGAAGCATGTCCACTCCCAGCCAGAGCGTTCCAATTTCCCGCAGCCGGATGAATTTCATTTCGGCCCTCATGTGGGCTCCTTTTGTGCTTCTTGTCACTCTTTTTGCGGCTGTTCTTGTTCGCTGGCCGGATAATTTCTTCGCCGATGACAGCTACTTCTATTTCCAGGTCGCTTCCAACTTTGCGCGCGGGCTCGGCAGCACCTTCAACGGCATCATGCCGACCAACGGCTACCATCCGCTGTGGATGCTGGTCTGCGCCGCCGTATTTCGGGTTGAGCCGGAGAAGTGGAATGCCTTGCACACCGTCGGTGCCGTCATTGCCCTGCTCAATCTCAGCGCACTCGTCGATCTGATACTCCTGCTGCGCCGCGCGGGAACCACGCTTCCTTTCCTCGTCTGGCTGCTTTACCTGCCGTTCTGCTTCTGCACACAACTGGGAACGGAGGGTGCGCTCAGCGGAGCATTTCTGGCGGCTGCATTGCTTCTTGCTTTCCGCTTCACTCTGCGACCACATCGATCGCTGGCCTTGCTGTACGCTTTTTTTGCCGCGCTCACGGTCCTGAGCCGCTTGGATAACATCTTCATCGTCGCCCTGCTGAGCGGCGGGCTGGTTCTCAGCGCGGCGCGCGTCGATCGCGTGAGGAATTTTCGCCTGCTCTTGCTTGCCGCTCCCCTTGCCATCGCGCTCTGCGGCGTGTATCTCTACACCAACCACCATTGGTTCGGCACATGGCAGCCCATCAGTGGCCTGCTCAAGGCGCATAGCCGTGGCGAGCACCGGCTCTTCAGCAATCTGCCCCATATCGCCCTGCTGGACCTGGCCGTCATCGCGGTCTGCCTGCTGATTCTGAACCGCAAGCAGCGCGATCTTTTCCATCGCGCCATCGAACTGCCCGTCGCCGGCGGCGTCCTGCTCCACGCCCTCTACATCATCTTTGTGATGAGCAGCGAGACGCGCTGGAGCTGGTACTACACCACATGGACGCTGCTCGCGAGCATTCTGCTTGCCCGCGTCCTTTCGCTGCCCGGCAAGGCTCTGCCGAAGCTGCGGCTTCCCGCGCTGGCGGCCACCGTCGCGGTCCTGCTCGCCTTCTTCTTTGCGGTCGACCTCCCCCATTTCGCTCACAGCGATGTGAAAAGCCAAGACCCGGGCTTTCAGAGCCATGCCGTCGAACGCGCCGGTCTCCATACGCTGCTTGCCTTCGATAAGCCCGGCCGCATTGCCTACTACAGCACCGCACAGATCGTGCCGCTCGACGGTCTTATGGGCGACCTCCGTTTTCAGCAGGACCTGGCCACCACCGGCATCGCACCGTTCAACCGTGGGCACCGGGTGGACGGCTTCATCGGCCCGCCGCAGCCCATGGACGAGGGCGCCAGGCAGCTTTACTGCGACAACGTCTTCCTTTCCAGCGTCCAGTTCCACTGCGTGCCCGCCGGCACCGGCCTGTGGACCGTCGACCGCGCGGAGGTCTTCGCCCGCCTCACCCAGACACCGGCCGGCTCCGTTGTCTTAAATTCTGGCGCTCTCGTCTTCAACCAGCCGGGCTATGTCGCCGTCTGGCGTCTTACGCCGGAGCCGCGCCACTGATGCAGATTTACATCGCTACCACCAACCCCGGCAAGGTGCGCGACTTCCGCCTCGCCGCGGCAGAACTGGCCGCAAGCGGGCCGATGTTGCCTCATGTTCCGCTTTTAGGAGATGGGTTTCCAGCGCCAAGGGCCCTGGAGGAAAACCAGCAACAAGCGTTCGCCCCAGACCACTTCAACATCGAGGTCCTTCCAAATCTCCAGGACATGGCCACCCCAGAGGAGACCGGCGCAACCTTCGTCGCCAACGCCAACCTGAAAGCCATCTTCTACTCGCAGCAGGCACCCGGCCTCTGGGTGCTGGCCGACGACTCGGGTCTGGAAGTCGATGCCCTTGATGGCCGGCCCGGCGTCCGCTCCGCACGCTTTGCGCAGGATTTGGGCGCGTTCGATGAGGCTCTCGGTCTGGACGGGAGCAACAATGCCGCCCTGCAACTCGCCATGCTGGAGCAGACGGATCGCCGCGCCCGCTACCGCTGCGTGCTCGCCCTGGCGCGCGACGGCACCATTCACACGACCGCGGAGGGCACGGTGGAAGGTGAGGTCCTTTCCGACCCGGAAGGCACCGGAGGCTTCGGCTACGACCCGCTCTTCCACGTTCCTGAACTGAACCGCACCATGGCCCAGGTCACCACGGAAGACCGGCTCCGCTTCAGCCATCGCGGCCGCGCCCTGCAACACCTGCTGCAGCAGCTTGCCCAGAATCCGCGTTGAAGCCGGGTGGCCCCCAATCTCACAACAGCTTCATCCTCATCGAGGTGGGTTGCAGGCCTGCAAACATCCGCGCCCACGGACGAAGACACTGCGCCAACTGCGTTCGCTCTTGCCAATTCTGGCCTGCAAGCAATGCTGAACACCGCCCATGCACCCCGATTACCGGACATGGCAATAAAGTCGCATTGACGATGCTTTTCCGCAAAACCGATACTGTTGGCTGCAGACGACTTCGCCACGCCTTCGCCGCGTCCCGAAGCTTCCGCTCGCGAGGGTTACCCACACATGGGCGCAGTTGCAGGTTTCGCTCCACCCGACAAGGCCACACGCAAAGGCGGCGTCCAGCCGCTGCGCGCCGGCAAAGGCCACAGCTTTTTCTGGCGCAAGCTCCATTCGCTCACCGGCATCCTGCCCATCGGCGCCTTCCTGATCGAGCACATCATCTCGAACTTCGAAGTGGTGAACGGCCCGCTCGCCTACGCGCAGCAGGTCAAGTTCCTGAACGGCCTGCCGCTCGTCCGTGTGCTGGAGTGGGCGCTCATCTTTCTCCCGCTCGCCTATCACGCGGGCTACGGCGTGTTCATCACCATTCGCGGCCGTTCAAACGTCAACGTCTATCCCTGGGCCGGCAACTATGCCTACATCGCCCAGCGCGTCACCGGCATCATCGCGCTCGTCTACATCGTGCAGCACGTTTGGCGGCAGCGCTTTGCCGGGGTCAGCCTGCCGGAGCACCCCGGCCTGGCCTACGCCAAAGTCCAGCAGGAGCTGCTCAACCCGTGGATGCTCGCCATTTACGCCATCGCCATGATCGCGACCTGCTGGCACTTCTCCTACGGCATCTGGCTTTTTGCCGCCAAGTGGGGCATCACCCCCGGTGACAACGCCCGCAAGAAGTTTGCCTACGT
>CAXTPQ010000107.1:0-4288 GCA_964246215.1 uncultured Terriglobus sp.
CTCACCGCTAAACACCGTTGACCCGCTGCGCCTCGTACACCTTCAGCCGCACATACGCCGCTTCCAGCCGTGGCGCGCTCACGCCCTTCGCGCGTGCCAGCAAATCGCCTAGAACGTGGTCTGCTTCCACCGGCAGGCCCCGGCTCATGTCGCGGAACATCGAAGTCGTTAGCGGGCAGTTGCGGTCCTCAATGCGGTCGAGGTGCTCGCGCAAATACTTCGGGTCGGGCGGGTAGCTGTTACGCAGCGCGATGTTCAGGCACTCATCCAGCACGGAGCGGCCAAAGCTCTCGCCGAACGGCTGAGAGACAGCTTCGCCAAGGCTGCCGCCGGCCAGCAGGCAGATGCCGTTCATGCTGGCCAGGATCCACCACTTCTGCCACATGGTCGCCAGCACATCCGGCTGTAGCAGCGTGACCATGCCAGGCGCCGTCAACACTTCATGCATCACCTTCACATCGAAGCCGAGATGGCTTTGCTCCTGCTGCATCTGCTCCGGCCGCAGCCCAAAACTGAGCTCGCCCAGCTCCGTCTTCTGCTCCACCTCACCCGCCTCTGTCAGGTCGCCGATGATGCGGACGGAACCGCCAAAGATGCGCTCCTGCCCGAAGCGCTCAGCTAGATCGTCCAGGTGGCGCATACCGTTCAGCAGAGGGATGACGGCGGTACGCGGACCGACTGCCGGGGCGAAATCCTCCACCGCCGCCGCAAATGAGTAAGCTTTCGTACCGAGCAGAACCATGTCAAAGATCTGCGGCTCCGTTCGCAGCTGAGCCGCCGTCAGCAGCTTCGGCTGAATCGTCGCGTTGCCGAACGGGCTCAGCAGCCGCAAACCGTCTTTTAGTTGCGCCGCGCGCCGATCGCGCACCAGAAATGTGACATCGCGGCCCGCCTGCGCCAGCCGCCCTCCAAAGTAGCCGCCCACCGCGCCGGCACCGATCACCAGAATCTTCATGCTTGTCTATTTTGCCGCAACGCTGTCTGTCGGCAGAACAGAGCCGGCCAGACACTCAAGCGCGGCAAAAATTACAACTTTCCGGGAGCATCCGCCTGGATGCATCCGCTTGTGACGACGATTCACGGAGAGCTACGGTCAAAGGGATATGCCGTTGCCGTTTCGCTCCCTCCTTCTCGCCGCAGCTCTACTTACCTGCGCCGGCGCAGTCCGCGCACAGGTCGCCGTCTACGCCAACTTTGAAGGCAATGATCTGCGCCAGGCCAACACGTTCCTCTATGGCGGCACATTCGGCCTCTACGACGACTTCTACAAGCTCGGCCCGCTGCGCATCGGCGCGGATGTACGGGGAGCGTCACAGAGCAGCGGCGATCTCAACTACGTCAAAATCCTTGGCGGCCTGCGCGTCGCGGCCAAGCCGCCGATCCTGCCCATCAAGCCCTACGCGCAAATCTCCGCCGGGCCGGAGCGCGAGAACGCCGGCTCGCTCAAGGGCAGTTATCACGTCGGCTATGAGGTCAACGGCGGCGTCGACCTCACCTTCCTGCCGCATTTGGATTGGCGCATCGCCGAAATCGGCGGCGGCAATTTCGGCAGCGCGACCGAAAACCAGTTCCATATCGCCACTGGCCTGGTGCTCCGCTTCTTCTAAAAAAGACCGCCGCTGGCAGGCAAGGCACTTAGTCGCCCATGATGGTTTTAACAACAACTCTCCGCGTACTCTGCGGAAACTTTGCGCACCTTGCGTTCGCTTTTGCTCTTCGCCCGATGTGCGCGAGCTTTCCATCGAACTGCCGCAGTATCCTAAGAGACATGGCCGCGCTTTTCGGACAAACCCTGCCCGAACTTACCGAACGCCTCAGCGCGCTCGGTGAAAAGCCCTACCGCGCCCGCCAGCTCTGGGAAGCGCTCTATCGCACGCGCGTTTCCTCGCTGGATGAGATCACGACCTTCCCACAAGCCCTGCGCGACCACCTGGCCGCGGACGACACCATCGGCCTGCCGCGGATCGTGCAAACCGCTACATCCATCGACGGCACAGAACGCTACCTGATGCGCATGGACGACGGCGAAACCGTCGAGACCGTCTGGATGCCCGACGGCGACGGCGCCGAGGCACCCTATGAAGAGGACGACCCGCCCGCCAAGCGCCTCCTGAAAAAACTTGACTCGCGCAACCGCGGAGCCCTCGCCGAGGCAGGCTACCGCCGCGCCACCATCTGCGTCTCGTCGCAGGTGGGCTGTGCGGTCAACTGCCAGTTCTGCCTCACTGCCAAGCTTGGCATCCGGCGCAACCTCTCCGCGGGCGAGATCGCCGGGCAGGTAGCCGCCGTGCTCAACCGCCACCGCATCCACGTCGGCCGCGACCGCATCAACCTCGTCTTCATGGGCATGGGCGAGCCCTTCCTGAACTACGACCACTTCATGGCCGCCGTGCGCCTGCTGGTGGAGGGCATGAATCTGCCCGAGTCGCGCATGACCGTCTCCACCAGCGGCATCGAGCCAGCCATCCGCCGCTTCGCTCAGGAGCCGCTGCGGCCACGCCTGGCCCTCTCCCTTAACGCCAGCAATGACACCGTGCGAGAAGCAGTGATGCCCATCACAAAGAAATGGAAAATTGCCGACCTGCTCGCCGCCGTGCAGACGATTCCGCTGGGCAAGCGCGACTGGGTCACCTTTGAGTACGTCCTGCTCGGCGGCATCAACGACCAGCCCGGACACGCCGCCGAGGTGCTTGCCCTGCTCCGCAACATCCCCAGCAAGGTCAACCTGATCGTCTGGAACCCCGGTCCCGGCATCGCTTACACGCAGCCGCTGCCGGAGGATGTCGACCGCTTCCAGAAGACACTCATCGCCGGCGGCATTCCCACCTACATCCGCCGGCCCCGTGGCCGCGACATCTACGCCGCCTGCGGCCAGCTCAAGCGCACCGTGGATATTCTCGACATCCCTGAACTGGTAGTGCTGTCAAGCTAGAGTTTAGTTAACGTCGACGAATATGGGTAACTGAATACGGCTGGGCTGCGGAGTGGATCCTGCGCTTGGGTATTTGTAGGTGGCGACTAGGCCATAGCGGCGATTCCGCGGTGTGATTCCACCACGGGGGCGTTGTAAGCTTCTCGCTCGAAAGCCGTCACTGCGCGCCTTTCTTCTTTCTTCGTTATCGGTGTGATGATCCGCGTCAGTACAAACATAGGTATCGAAGCTCGCATCATTTGCTTGCTGACCAGCAGACGAATTTCTCTCTCCATGCTCTGCAACTCAGATTGGACCTGCGGATTTTTGACTTCACCTATCGCACGAAAAATAGCATCTTGCGGATCAGCCTGCTCCCCCCGCCGCGAAAACTCAAAAGAGTTCACCAACAGAAACGAGAGGTTAAACATGTGAGCGAAGCGGACTAGACCGTTAAGAAGGCGCTCCATAGAGCGATACGCTGAGTGGTCAGGCGCAATGCGGCCGTCACTCGCCATCGCATAGAGGTGGTCACGCACGGCAAACAGACCATCTCGAAACTCATCCACGAAGAGTGGCTGATAGCCAAACACCCATAGGAGGTAAAGCCCTGCAATAGAGGCGACAATCGAAGCAGCGTAGAAGATTTCGGTATTCATAGATCTTGGGGTCCCGTTTCACCATGCAAAGTGATACCGCTGGATCGCTTCTTAGGATCAATCGCAAGCTGTAGCTGGCGCCGTTCTGGGTGAAACCTTGCAATGATTGCTTTCGTTCGCCGTTTTTGTCGATAACCATATCCTATGCCGCCAGCGCCGAAAAGCAGTGCTGCAATGATGGCTATAGCCTTCGTGGCGTGTAAGGCAACCAGGGTCTTCGTGATAAGTGTGGCATTCGTTGTGCGTCCTGCGAGTTCTCGTATAGACAAAAACATATAGCGTGCAACAAGAATCAGCACAGCAGCCACAAGCACGTACTTGATACTCTGTTGAAGAAGATGCAGCTTGCGCACACGATAATCGTGGTCGAGGTCGCGCTGGCTAGCCAAATGAACCCCTCACAAAACGCGGAAATGCTGCACAAAAGCGTACAGGCAAATGATAACCAATAGGACGTTCTTTGCACACATTTTGATGCACGCGCTGCACACATTCGCCGCTTAGCTCATCGCCACTCTCGTTCTACATCTGTGGATAGAAGTCTCACTCTTCTACACTGAAAAAATGAGCACCACCGAAGCACCCGCCGCCGCGCCAATTACCTCCATCGCCACCATCGGCCAGCACGAGGGCCAGACTGTGCGCCTGCGCGGCTGGCTTTACAATCTGCGCGCCAGCGGCAAGCTGCTCTTCCCCATCTTTCGCGATGGCAGCGGCA
>CAXTPQ010000108.1:0-4125 GCA_964246215.1 uncultured Terriglobus sp.
ACTGGATGGCCGCATTCGCATGGTCGATAACATCGGGCTGATGCAGGATGGGATCACGACCTCAGGCTTTCCTCAGTAACCGTGCGAGTGCAGAGGAGAACTTCAGTGGGATTCGCATAGGCTTCACCCCCGATGACATCGGAAAGGTTGGCGGCGAAAGTTCCTTCATGTCTTCGCCGAGGCAGTGAGGAAGTAGACCGGTTGTAATCGAGCTCGCTTCGTGGCTCGTCGGAGATGTTGAGCGAAACCTGCAAGTTGTGAGTGAGGTGGAAAGTGAGGAGAGCCGCGATGTTAGCCGCGACCGTTGCGCTGGTTGCAACGGCGGGCTACGTCAGTATCGATCGGGCTCACGGGAAAACGGTTGAGCAGCCGGCCTCGGAACGAGAGACGCGCGCCGTAGTCGACGCGGCTTCTGACTTCTTAGGATCCCTGAGCGCGGATCAACGGCAGAAGGTTCAATTTGCGTTTACGCCCCAAAAACTCGGTGTGAATGCGCCGTTTCATAGAACATCTGACGGCGGCGTAGCTCCGGGTGCACCTGCCGGCGGGCAAGCGGGAACCGGAGGGCCAGGGCGGGGACCTGGTAAGCCGGGCGAACAGAATCGTCCTCCCAACGGACAAGGGCGAGCGCCCGGCGGCCCAGGAGGAGGTCCGGGCGGACTGGGCGGCGGTCCCGGTAGCAGCTTTGGTGGCGGCCCTCCGGGTGGCTTTGTCGGCGAGCAGTATGGGCAGGCCGTGTGGTCAAATTATCCCGTGAGTGATGTGCTTCGCCCCGGGCTGCGTCTCGGCACACTCACGGCACCGCAGCGCGCAGCGGCAATGCACTTGCTTCAGACCGTCCTCAGCCCCATGGGCTACCAGAAAGTACTGGACATCATGGGATCCGACCAGGCACTGACCGATGCCGGTACGAACTTCGCATCGGGGGAAGCCGTGTACACCATCGGTATCTTCGGCGACCCCAGTGCTAGTAAGCCCTGGATGTTGGAGTTCGGCGGCCATCATCTCGCGCTGAACATTGTCATGGCCGGGCCGGGCAGCACCATGACGCCAACACTTACCGGAGCGCAGCCTTCTATCTACAAACGTGGCGGCAAGACGGTCCGCGTTCTTGCGCAGGAAAACGACACAGCCTTCGCGCTGCTCGGTGCACTGACGGACGCACAACAGAAGCAAGCCATCCTCAACTATGAGGTCGACGACCTCCTGATGGGGCCGGGCCAGGCCGGCAAGCAGATTGCGCCGGAGGGCCTCAAAGCCGCGGACATGAACGATAAGCAGAAAGCCATGCTGCTGAACGTGATCGCGCAATGGGCCGGCATCGTGAACGACGCGTACGCGAGCACCCGCATGGCGGAGATCAAGGCCGGTCTCAACCAGACCTACTTTGCATGGAGCGGACCAACAACCCACGAACCCGGGAAAAATGGCACTTCCTATTACCGCATCCAAGGTCCGAAGTTGATCGTTGAGTTCTCGCCGCAGGGCGTCGGTGGTGACCCCACCCTGCACGTACACACCATTTACCGCGACCCAACCAACGACTACGGTGTAAAGCTCACAGGTGCCCGATGAAGAAAGTCTTAGCCATTGTCAGTAGTTCACTCCTTTTCGTTTCTTCGATCTCCCCGGCGCAAAGCCCAACGCCAAAGATTGTCAGCGCCGCGAACGCGTTTCTCGCAACACTTAGCGCGGAACAGCGGCAGAAGGTCGTCTATGCCTTCGATGACGCAACGCAGCGAGCGCGGTGGTCCAACTTTCCGACGGGCTTTATTCCCCGCGGTGGTATGAGCCTGAAGCAGATGAGCGCACCGCAGCAGGACGCGGCCTTCAAACTGATGGCCGTCGTACTCAGCCCCATGGGCATGGAGAAGGTCAACGAGATCCGCCAGGCTGACGATGACTTCAAGGCGAACGGTTCCAGGCGCGGCCCCGGCGGTGGCGGTCCACGTGGTGCTGGTCCAGGTCCAGGTCCTCAGGGACCGCCTTCAGGCGGACAGGGCAGGCCAGATGGACCGCCACCACAGTTCGGTGGCCGAGGCCCCGGAGGTCCGGGCGGCCGTCCCGGCGGAGGCGATCTCTTCGGCAGCGATCTTTATTTCATCTCCTTCCTTGGAGAGCCCTCCACGACCAAACCTTGGATGCTTCAGTTTGGCGGCCACCATCTGGCGCTGAATATCACCATCGCCGGAGACAAAGGCGTGCTGACGCCGACATTGACGGGTGCGCAGCCCGCCAAATTCCTACTCAATGGCAAGACGGTACGACCGGTAGGACGTGAAAGCGACAAGGCATTGGCACTCTTGCAGTCACTCAATGCTGATCAGCGATCCAAAGCCGTGCTCAGCTACCAGGTTCGTGACCTTGTGCTGGGACCAGGGCAGGATGGCAGAAAGATTGCGCCCGAGGGCCTGAAGGTCTCAACTATGAACGAAAAACAGCAGGCATTGCTGCTGGATGTTGTTGCGGAGTGGGCGAACATCATCAATGAGAGGTCTGCCGCGGCTCGCATGGCCGAAATCAAGACCGGCCTCAGCGACACATGGTTTGCCTGGAGCGGCCCCACATCCGGTGAAGCCGGCAGCAACATCACGGCTTACTACCGCATTCAGGGCCCGCACCTTGTTATCGAATACGCTCCCCAGAGCGACGAGCCCGATAACCACGTCCACACCATGTATCGCGACCCAACCAACGACTACGGAAGTGCGTTGACAAAGAAATGAAATGGCGGATCGCATTCGCAGTCTTGCTGTGCACTCTTCTTGCTGAGAAGGCCGCCTACGCGCACCGCATCGATGAATACCTGCAGGCGACCCTGCTCACCGTGGAGACTGACCACGTGCGGGCATCGATGCGGCTCATCCCCGGTGTGCTGGTTGCGTCTTCCGTCATCGATGCGATCGACACGGATCACGACGGTGCCTTCTCCGGCGCGGAGGAACAGGCATACGCACATCGCGTACTTGCCGATCTTTCCATGGAGCTCGACGGCAGAACTGTTCATCCAGCGCTCGGCACATTCAGCTTCCCTCAGCCATCGCAACTGCGCGACGGGCTTGGAGAAATTCATATTGATTACCTCGTCGACCTTGCGCCTGGCGGTCCGGATCGCACGTTCACCTTGGTGAATCGGCACCTCAGGGCGGACTCGGTCTATCTCGTCAACGTGCTGGCCCCACAAGACGGCAACGTCACCATCGTCAGCCAGAAACGCAATCGGCAGCAATCCTCATATGAACTCGACTTCCTGCAGGCGCACTCAACCACCCGCACGCCGTGGTCGAATCTCCGCGCCTGGGCCTCCGGGCTGCAGTTGTCCAGCCTCTTTCATCTTGGCATGCACCACATTGCAGAAGGCACGGACCATCTTCTTTTCCTGCTTGTCCTTCTGCTGCCCGCTCCGTTGTGCGCGGTTGGAAGCCACTGGGGCGCGCCTGTTGGCGCACGCAAAAGCCTGCTGCATATCGCCGGTATCGTGACGGCATTCACCATTGGCCACTCCCTCACGCTCACGCTCGCCGCAATGGGATTCGTTCACATCGCAAGCCGCCCCGTGGAAGTGCTGATCGCGGTCTCCATCCTGGTCTCCGCCATCCACGCGCTGCGGCCCCTCTTCCCCGGCAGGGAAGCTTGGATCGCAGCTTTCTTTGGCCTCATTCACGGTCTCGCGTTCGCTTCCACACTCGATCGCCTCGGGTTCTCCCGCTGGGACCGCGTCGCCGGGATTCTCGCATTCAACCTGGGCATCGAAGTCATGCAGATGATGGTCGTTGCCGTCACTCTTCCATCGCTCCTGCTCATGAGCAGGACTGGGTCGTACCCCTTCTTCCGCATCGGCGGCGCAAGCCTCGCCGCGCTTGCGTCGCTCGCATGGATTTCAGAGCGCCTTTTCGATGTCAAAACACCCGTTGACACGATCGTGGATGCCGTTGCGCGGCACGGATTGCTGGTGGCAGCGGCACTCCTCGCGGCAAGTCTCGCCTGCAAACATCTAGCACCATCGCTGGCCATAAAATCCTGATAAGCCGGCTTGTGTTGACCGTGCCGGATGTCAGGTGGCGAGAACAGCTCGCCGACAGCCGCAAGAAGGCCATGCTGGCCGACGTGGGCGTGGGCACCGTT
>CAXTPQ010000109.1:0-4075 GCA_964246215.1 uncultured Terriglobus sp.
AGGAAATCTCTAAGTGTGGCCTCTTCCGGCAAAGTGCGGATTTCGACTGCGCCAAAGCGTCTGGATCGATTTTTCATATCACCTTAAGAATGAAGTAAACGGCATGCTGGAAAGGCTCTCACTCCCGGTCGGCCCAGGAAGGCCAAACGTCACCACCGACGTTCAGCTGATCCAGCGATTACTCAACCGGCAAACTTCCGTCACGCAAGTCGCTGTGATCGTGAGCGGCAGGTTTGATTTCGCCACTGAGGCCGCTATTCAGCGCTACCAGACGCGAGTCATGAGGATGCAGTTTCCGACAGGTGTCATCATGCCAGACGATGCTACCTTCCTCAATCTGACGGAACGATCCTCGTTGCAGACTTTCGCACAATCCATGCGTGTGGGCCGGCTCCGCCTTGTGTTGGGCGACATAGCACCCTACCCAACGCCCGAGCAATATGCAGCAGCGGCTTCTGAGCTGGCCTGCGATCCGCATGCTATCCAAGCCGTCCAGCGAAATGAATCACCCGGCGGCGGCTTCGATGATCCGCTCGGACGCCCAACCATCCTTTACGAGCCCCTGCTATTTGCCCGGTTGACAAAAGGCCGGTTCAGCGCGCTCTACCCAAGACTCTCCGGTGGCGCTCTGGCTAGCTACGGCCGAACCTCTCGGGAGCGCTATCGCCAGGTGGAAGAGGCTTACTCCCTGGACAGTGATGCAGCCCTGTCCGCTACATCCTGGGGACTTTTCCAAATTCTGGGGGTGAACTTCAAGGCTTGCGGTTATGGCACCGCTGCCACCTTTGTTCAGGGCATGTGTCTGAATGTGGAGAGTCACTTGAATGCCTTTGTTCAATTTGTTCAGGCAAGTCACAGGATGTGGGAGGCCTTGAAACGAAAAGACTGGGCCGCTTTTTCTTACGCCTACAACGGCCCTGCTTACAGGAAAA
This sequence comes from uncultured Terriglobus sp., assembly GCA_964246215.1. Lineage (GTDB taxonomy): Bacteria > Acidobacteriota > Terriglobia > Terriglobales > Acidobacteriaceae > Terriglobus. The sequence continues at coordinate 933 of CAXTPQ010000109.1, forward strand.
ATCTTTACGATTCACGGCTGAGCACTCATTACAACGAGATCGTACATGGCCACTAAAGCCTGGGTTTGCAAATGCACGCTCGCAATGGCCGGACTTGCGCATGTCCTGCCGGCTGGGCCGCCACCCCTTGCACCGCTTCACTTGGTTCGTGTGCCCGCGGCCGAGATTCAAAAGCGGAAAGCCCAACTGGACAGCCGTTTGCTGCCTCTCGGCGGCGCATTGGTGGCCGTGGATGATCACCAGGTCTTCCGGCTTGATCTTTTCAGCGGAAAATCCATCATTTTTGTGCCGGCTGTGTATGAGCTGAAGCACGGCAGCAGTTTTGCGGACTGCGGTATTTTTTTGCTAAGTCCTGGAACCAGCCCAGCGCGCTTTCTCTCCACCTTGACTCACGAACAAACTCTGCCGGAACTGATCAACTGCGGAGGCGTCCAAGCAATGGGTCTAATGCCGGCAGATGGTAGCCGGCCCCGCGTGCTCCTGCTTTACAACATCTACTCACCCAACGTAAATCTGTCTGCGGGCGTTGCGCTCGCCTGGGATGAAGCCAGCCAAAACTATAAGGTCGATCGCATTCTCGATGACGAACATGAACCGGTAAGCTCGATTGCAGACATGAGAGCGCAACTCTCGGCAGAAAGTTCGCAAGCGCACTAGTCACTTAACCAAACAGATGGCGGCACACACACTCAGGAGAACTGCATGGCCAGCAGCCCTTGGAATACTTCTCTTACCATCGATGGCACACACATTAATGTTTTTTCCTCTCAGGTTGGGATTTCCACGTTGGCCGATTCCACCGGCAGGCCTGCCATGGGCACACTCACCTGCTCGATGGTTGGGAATTTAGATCACAGTCCATAAAGACCGCTCGGGAAGCTGTCATTCGTGATTGCAGCGCGATTTGATATCGTAGAGAATACTGGCAACCTGAGACATCCAGACTAATTGGTACAAACGGGCAGGCATGGCACAACCAAATACGGCAAGCGTCTCAATAGGACCTAACACTTTTCGCGCGGTAGGTGTCCATTTCGGCATCTCTACACCAAATCATGGGGCACCGGGTGTGCCCAATATGGCAAGTATCGCCTGCTCAATCCTGGTGATGGTCGACCTGAACGACAGGGTAAATGTACCTTTTGCCATGCTGAAAGACATCTTCGAGTTGAGCTATATCGTCACTCCGGAGAAGCTTCAGGACATCGTCCTTAATTTCTGGTCCGACGATAGCGCCTCAGATGTGATCTGCAGCTACAGCTTCCGTGGCTGGATCAGCGATTACACCACCACGACCGGCTTTGGTAACAACAGCGGTTCTGGCGGCAACCACATCCTAACGCTTACGTTGCAGCCGGAGATCGATCCGAAGGAATTCATCAAGATCCAGATTGGGAATTAACACCGGATTCTCGTCGAAATGGGTTGTACTGCATGGGTGGGGGGTCACCTGCGAACCGCGAAGCTTATCATTCTGACTCCGGCGATGGACGGCCTGCTCCACTACGGCGGCCGGGCGTGGCGGAGTGACGGCAACGTGGGAAACCACTACATGGTGCAGGGTGCGTCCATGTGGCACGTTCAGGCGCTGAAGAAAGACGGCACGCTTCAGTACGGCAATCTTCTATTGCCCGCCGGCCCGCTGCATCCTCATGTGAGCGCGCACCGGCCCACGTACCACCACGCCCGCCATCTGCACAAAAAGCCCGGCAGTGAGATGGTTGTGCAGCTTTCCTCACAGGTCATCGCACCCTCAAACGAGATTGTGACATCACGCCTGAGTATGCCTGCGGCGATGGAGTCAGCGGGGTCGCTAGGCGAAGTTCAGGAGCGGGAGGGCGTGAGTGCCCGGTACGACCATTTTCATGACCGGCATGCGCGCGGCCTGATGCGGGCCCAAGGCGTAGTCGATATCGCGGCAGGCGGCCTGGGTACCTTCGCCACAGCCGGTGCAGTGGTGCTGATGCTGGCTCCTGAGACCATGGGCCTCAGCGTTGTGTTGGGTGTCGCCGCACTGGCCACCTATGAGGTGTTTCGCAGCGGAGTCCAGGTGGCGGCAGGCATGACGGAACTGGCGGCCTCTTCCACTGAAGACGACAAATCGCTGCTGGAGACGCGTGAGCAGATCGACCACTTGAAGACGGCAACGTCGTTAGCAGGTTTGGCGACCATGGGCGCGATGCGGGCCTCACACAACGGCGGCGGATGGGAGGTGGGCTTAATGGCCTCTGACGCAGAGGCCGTAGCTACAGGTTTCATTTTGCCCGATCCCTTTGAAGAGGTCTTTCCCTTGGCACGGCTTGCCAGGGCACCTGGCGCAAGCAAAGGGCAGAAGGCTTTGTATGCAGCGAAAAGGGCGGCTGATGCGGCAGATAAGGTCGACAAGGGCCACGCTGGAACGGGAGATGCGCTGCGTTTGGGGAACATCATTCAGGAGCACTTCGACCGAAAGAGAAAACAGCAGCCGAATCAGCCAAGACGTATCCCGCCACCTGACACGCATCCATAACCGTTGAAGGAGTTGTGCATGCCCGACGATGATTATGCATTGATGATGAGGCGTCGAACCTATTTCCTACATAATCTGTTTTGGTTCTGGCCGACCGTGAAGAGTGACGATGACGTACAGCGAGTGACTGTGCTGGGTTACTGGGTGTGCATGTCATTAGCAGTATTGAACTTGTATAAGGGAATCAATGAGTATCTTTTAGCAAATGCAGTAGCAAAACATTGGAATGTCGCGCTGGTGTTAGCGGAATTTCTTATTTTTTACGTCCTGGGTGCGAATGGTTTGCGTTGTCGAAGCGTGTCAGCCGCAGTCATGGTAGTCACCTTTCAGGTTGTGGATTTAGCAGAGGAACACATTCAGCTCGGTCGCTTTCCCCTAGACACAACCTCTGAACTGATCCTGTTGCTGATCGTGCTGCGGGGCATCTATCTTGCATCCCGCTGGGAAGCAACGCATGAGCGTACGGAGCCCCTGCTGAACAAAGCTTTTTTCGGGCACGCCCTGGTGGACCGCTGGCCACAGGTAATCTGGCCCAGGCTGCGTGTCCTGTTCTGGCTGGCTGCCGCATCGATAACAGGTCCTTTTCTCTTCTATTTCTATCTTGCATATCAGGATCCGCAAGTGCGGTAGCTGA
>CAXTPQ010000110.1:0-4053 GCA_964246215.1 uncultured Terriglobus sp.
CGGCTCAGGAGCTCATGGGACCGGATATCACAAAGACGCGCTAAGGCCCGCTCTGATGCTCGCTCAAAAGCATTGCTAGTATGTGCATCCGGCCTTGTACCCCATAGTTAGTAAGTTGGCAGTGTTTAAGCAAGATCATGTGCGGTATTCACGGCTTCACCCCCTCGTCACTATCCTGCCGCGCCAGATGCAAAACGACGCCCTGGAGAACTGCTGGGCACCCGCTGGGCCGGGCTACGCACTCACACGCTGCCGCTGCGGGCATTTCTTTATATAGCTGCTTGGCCAGCCAGGCTTGGTCTGCAATCTGCAAGCGAGAGTAGCCTTGTCCAGATCAGCAAGGTTCGCCAGTTCAGAAACCGACGTGCTTATCGGCTGTGGTGTACAAAGAAGGGATTAATAGCGTCTTAGCTGATGTGACCGATACGCTGACAATTCAGGCACGCAGTGAACGCATGGCGCGCGTTAAGGGAAAGAACACAACCCCAGAACTCCTTGTACGAAGCATTGTGCATGGTCTGGGTTTTCGCTTTCGCCTACACGCGAGTGAGCTTCCCGGGAAACCAGACATTGTGCTCAGAAAGCGCTTTAAAGCGATCTTCGTTCACGGCTGTTTCTGGCATCGGCATCGAAAACGCGGTTGCCCGCTTGCTCGATTGCCGAAGAGTCGGCAGGAGTTCTGGGTAAGCAAACTGGAGGGCAATCGGCTGCGCGATCTGCGCAACAAGCGGGCGTTGCGGAAGCTAGGTTGGTCCGTTCTCGAAATCTGGGAGTGCGAGCTTAAGGATCGGAAAGCGCTAACGGCGCGAATCCTGTATTTTTTAACAGATGAGGTCGCTTGAACTTTTCGCGGGAGCCGGTGGACTCGGACTCGGCTTGCACGCAGCCGGGTTCCATCCGGCCGGCGTTATCGAGCGCGACCGTGACTGCTGCGATACCCTTCGCGCAAATAGCGAGTACGGCGCTGCGGCCATGCGTGATTGGAAACTGGTTGATTCGGATGTCCACCAGGTAAACTTCCGGATTTTCGAGGATCAACTTGATCTTGTTTCAGGTGGTCCGCCCTGCCAGCCTTTCTCGGTTGGCGGCAAGCACGCCGCCAATGAGGATTCCCGGAACATGTTTCCGCAGGCTGTACGCGCGGTGCGGGAAATTCGTCCGGCGGCATTCATCTTCGAGAACGTTAAAGGTCTAACGCGTGAACGCTTTGCAAATTATTTTCAGTATGTCGTGCTCCAGTTAACCCATCCTGAAATTGTTTTGAGGTCGGATGAAGTTTGGAGCGACCACTATAGCCGTCTGGAAGAGGTTCACACGTCCGGTCGCCGGGATGGATTGCATTACAGAGTTTTGCCACACGTGCTGAATGCCGCGGATTTCGGTATACCGCAACGCCGCGAGCGGGTCTTCTTTGTGGGCTTTCAAGAGAAGCTTGGCGTGCGCTGGAACTTTCCCAAACCCACCCACTCCCGTCAAGCCTTGCTCTGGGACCAGAGTGCGAACGGAAGTTACTGGGATCGGCACGGTATTTCAAAGTCAACGCGCTTCTATGCTCAGCGGGATGAATTGCTTGGCCGTTCGCTGCCGTTTCCGCCGACCGAAAAGCCATGGAAATCAGTTCGCGACGCGATCTGTGATTTGCCTGCGCCGGATAGTGGCGGGAAGAGTAAAAGCGGTATCAACGGACATCGCTTTCAGGCGGGTGCGCGTGCGTATGTGGGGCACACAGGCAGTCCCATGGATATGCCGGCAAAAGCACTGAAGGCTGGAGTTCATGGCGTGCCCGGTGGAGAGAACATGCTGGTGCATCCCAACGGCGCGCTACGGTATTTCACCATGCGCGAGGCCGCGCGTCTGCAGACGTTTCCTGATGATTTCATCTTTAAAAGTTCCTGGTCGGAAAGCATGCGTCAGTTGGGGAACGCGGTGCCGGTGGATCTTGCGGCAATTGTGGGCCTGAGCGTTCGTAAGCAGCTCGACGCTCTGCGAGCGAAAGAGCCGATTCAGTGATTCCCGGTTTTCGCGAGTTCGAGTTCGACCTGCCGGAAGCGTTGCTGCACAGCATTATTAAGGCATTCGACACAATGGAGAGCGCTCCGCTTTCCGCCGCCGACGTTGGGGCGCTTCCAGACGGTCAGGGTGTGTACCAACTGCTCTGGAAGAATCAGATCGTCTACATCGGCAAGACTGATTCGGAAGCCGGACTGCAGAAACGTCTTGTCCGGCACGCGTGGACTATCCAGCATCGGCAAAATCTTAGGGTGGAGGATGTCTCGTTCAAAGCGGTGCGTGTCTATGTGTTCACGGCCGTGGATCTGGAAACGCAACTAATTGCGTTTTATAAAGGCGCTTCTACGGTCAGCTGGAATAACAGCGGCTTTGGTTCAAATGACCCAGGGCGTAAGCGAGAGTTAACAAAACCGGGTGCTTTCGACCTTCGTCACCCACTCGATCTGGATGTGCCAATTAGAACGGACCTTGATGGCTCCGTTCCACTAAGTAAGGCTGCGTCCGCTCTAAGTGCGGCCGTTCCATACCTCATCCGCATCGAGCTTGCGCCAGGCGAAAAGCGCAAAATACATCCCGACTTTTATAGCCGAGTTCTAGAAATGCGGCCAGGTGTGACAACAGCGCGACGGCTGATTGAACAAATCCTTACAGCTTTGCCTCCAGGTTGGCAAGCAACAGCATTGGCGGGAAGAGTCGTAGTCTATCAAGAGCATCGAGACGATTACCCGGGCAATCGGGTTATCGCAAGAAGCTAAGTCTCTGTAATTATTGGGTAAGCCCTTTTACAGATTCAATCTGTACCTGCTGATCATCAAGCGATCGCACAGTGATTTGAACATTTTGGTTGAGCTGAACAGCGGCCGTGGAAAGCGCCACGACGGTGGCGTTGGGATTTCCTCTAATGCCGTAAACGCTTGGAGTGAAATTTGCGCCGGGCCAAGCGCCTGCATTGGTCGCTATGCAAGGTCGCGCACAGATGATCTGGAACATTGGTTGGGGAAAGACGTCAGACAAGCGAAATGTCAAGGACGCTCCTGGATTTTGCTTGGGGCCAAGCTCGAAGAAATCCGAAGTGGGCGCGAGCTTCTCCACCTCCAGAGCCAGCAACTCTGGGGTCGGCCTTGGTGCGCCGTAGTTGTTGGTGATTTGTGGATTCCCTGTAATGCTACCGCCTGCACAAATACCACCTGGACAGTCTTGGACCGGGGCTTTAATGGCAGGCTGTCTTGTCCTCCCGCCAACGTTGGCGGGGGCAGCCACCCTATTTCTTGGGTGGTTCTGACTAGAAGATGTGTTGCTTACCTGTTCTTTAAGTCTTATGTCGTCCGGCCCAGTCCGATGAAGTGGTGCGTTCTCAGAAAATGGTAGATAACCACCTGCTAATACTTCGAGGTGCAGGTGAACCGTATCCTGTCTCACTCGGATCGTGAATGAACCGTTGCTGTCTGTATAAGTGTTTTCAGGAGCAGCTTCGTCTTGGATAAAGATGATATGGGCAGCAGAGATTGGCTTCAGGGTGCTACTTCTTACCAATCCCGTGAAGTTATAGGCTTGCGCAACCTGTGTGACATGGGTCTGACTTCGGTACGCCAGCCAAGCAGGTATGCATGCGCAAATTAGCGCAACAACTCCGGTGACGTATATGCCTCTGATCTTTCTTCGTGGCTTCTGTTTGAGTTCAGTCATCGCTTTTAGCTTATCCGTGTCCCCTGACCATGGCCAGAGTGCAGGCAGTAATTGCTTGCAACACTCTTGGCCATTTTCTGGGGTCGTCGACGTCGCAGCTGCGGCGGCCGGCGATGTGGTGGGCGAGGAAGGCGATCACCTAGGGCAGTTGTCGCTTCGTCGAAGCTGACGCCGTGTTTGCGAAAGTTGGTGGCGGCTTTATGAGGGTCGTAAGCTAATGTCGTCATGCAGGTATAATCGCGACCCGCATCTGTTTACCGGTGTCATGCCGCTTTTATTCCACCGTGACGCTCTTGGCGAGATTTCTGGGTTGGTCGACGTCGCAGCCTCGGCGGACGGCGATGTGGTAGGCGAGGA
>CAXTPQ010000111.1:0-3780 GCA_964246215.1 uncultured Terriglobus sp.
CTCTGGACCTACGACGTGGTCCACGGGTATGTAGGACGAATATGCGACGGCATATCCTGATTTCGGTGGGGGTGGTGCATTGTGGCAGGAATTTTCGGCTTGGGCCGCTGCGGCGGAGGAGTTTGCGTTTGTAAAAGAAGATCCGGTTGCTCCGGTGTTTACGGTTCCGATTGCAGTGTTGCCACTGTAGATGACGCTAGCGCCATAAGCCTTGGCACTCAGGCCATAGCGGTAGAAATTTTTGCTCACGAGAGCGGCAATGCTGGCCGCTATCGATTCAGGAGTGGAGTTTGGGCCATAAGAAACGTTTGCGAACACGTTGGAGAAACTCGCGCTGCTGAAAGAGACGCTCATGGTTCCACTGCCACCTGGTATACCAGCGCGTACAACCGACGTGTATCCCAATTGCGGGTTATTGGACGACGCGACAGCACATGCGTCCACCGGTGGCACGTAAGTCTGCTGCGGCGGTACTACCGTGAATGTCACCGGTTCGCTGCTGCCCCAAGTATTGGTCAAGACGAGCTGGTGGGCCCCGATGACGGCGGTAGGCGAGACGGTGTAGCTGATTGATGCAGTCGTTGCGTCCGCAGTGCTGACTGTAGCGGTTACGTCACTGTCCCGGAAGCCGGCGGATAGCGCGCCGAGGTCGTCGCGCAAATGTCGACCCAGCACCTGAATCATTCCAGAGCTGCCGGGACTGTCGGACTGCGGAGTGATACCGATGATTGCGGGTGGTGCGGTGGTGAAATCGAAGGCCGTAGAGCCGATATAGATGTCCTGCTCGCTCACGTAGGAGTAGCCGCCTCCTGGATCGTAGCCAGTTCCGCTTGGATCACCCTGACCGCTGCCTGGTGCGAATGAGTTGCCGACTGAGTACTGGTCTGGATTGTAGAAATACCCATCGGATTGGACATAGGCGACCAGGTAATGATCGCTGGCCACGGTATACATGCTTCCCTGATGAACGGAAGTGAGAGTGGGACTTGCCTCGGCTTTTGGGTTTCCGTAACTCTGAAGTGGAGTTGTAGCCAGGTTTCCATCTTGGAAGATTCCGCCCACGACAAGTGCGTCATAGTAGCTGGCTGTGTTGGAATCTTGTATTTCGGTAGCGGAGTAGCCGTCGATTTCGTTGGCATTGGTGGACAAGTAGACGCTGGAGATGCCCACGACCTGAGCGCGTCCTACGACAGCAAAAAGGAGGAACAGTACAGCTGCGAGACAGCAAGAGAGATGTTGTGAGCGGGTCATTGCGCGGCTCCCGGTGTAAGGGTCAAGGGCATGCGGGTGCGCACCGGCAGAGCGGGATTAACTGTGACCGCGCGCGAGAAATCCTTCTGCAGGAAAGACTCAAGCCGTTCTGTTTCCGCAGGTGTGAGCGCCTTATGAAGGCTGTCCACTTCCGCCTGAATAATGTTCTGCCGCTGCTTGAAGAGGCTGTCCAAAGCGGCTGGGGCAGGAGGCAGGGGGTATCCCTTAGGGATGGCACCTTTTGGCAGGGTTGCGCGGAACGCGGCAATGGAGGTGCTAATCTCGTCGTCCTTTGCCTTGAGCTGCGTTTCCAGATGAAGAGCGGACTTGTGGAGCTTGGTAAATTCCGGATCGGAGAAGCCGAGCACCTTTTGAAAGTGGGTGCGGAAGTCCTCACCGTTCCTGCCCTGCTGCTTGAGTTCGTCGGCTTTCCGTTCCAGGTGGAGTTGGTAAGCGAGAAAGTGACGGTAAAGCGTGGGGAGCGTTGGCGCGAGTTTGACTGGGCCCGCCTGCGCCGGTGAAGTGTCCTGAGCTTGTGCAAGTTCCGCTGGAAGCGCAGTAAGAACCGCGAGGAATAAGGCTGCGAAGTGTTTTGTTCTCACGATGAGGTCCTGTCTATAAAGCGGCTAGTTCGATTTGCATTCAAAAGGCGATCGACTTTGAAACCATGTGCATTGCCGTTGACAACTGGTCTCGCCAGAACTGGACCACAAGTGTTCCTGCTGAATCGGGCCGCGAGCTCAGTAGCAATGGCAGCAGGCGAGTAGAGCATAAATTCTCCGGCTCTGTACGCTACTGAAGGGTGATGAGGGCTTCGATGACACCATATTGGGCGGTCGAAGGCGCGAGGGCCTTCCCAACGATGGCACCGAGCATCTGGGACTTGTCTGTCCCCCGCATGGCGTAGCCGGGAGTGGAACTGGCAACGAGAAGGTCACCCGTGTGAATGGGGCCGTTTTCGCTCGAGACTTTGGTGGGGACGATGCCCATCATGGCCATGGGTACTTCATCATCCTTTGGCTTTTCCGCAGGCTGGCGGCGGCCGACCAGGCCGGGCTTGGTGGCGTAAACGCCGGAGACCAGAGTGGAGTAGGGTTGGGCGACTTTGAGAAAGCTGCCGGGGTGATCGGCGTCAATCATGAGTAGGTCACCGGGAGCGTAAGTTTCCCGGCTGCCTGCGATGTCAACTGCTTCGGCATAGTCGCCGCCAGAAAGTACACCGTTCCAAGCGGTGCTTTGTACGGTGCCGTCCGGAAAAGTCATGAAGCTGCTGCCCTGAAGCATGAGCCGGCCAGTGAGGCTGATGGAATTGGGGATGGAAAGTCCGGCGGCGTTGAGATCGGCGAGCTTTACCATCTGGCCGTCGTTGGTGTAATCAAAGAAAGCGAAGCCGCCTGAGGTGCCGCCGCCCCGGTTAGAAATGATGTCCTGCTCACCTGGACCACCAAGATAGTTCCAGCCAGTGAGGAGCTGTGCGCTGTTCTTCAACTGGCTGAAATAGGCGGGCGAGCCACTGGAGTTTGGGTCCAGATTGAGGCCGCTGACGACGAAACCACCCGGCCCCCGCACATTGAAGGCACCGAATGGGTTGCCGGCGTTACCCACGCTGACCGTTTTTCCCGACGTACCGAGTTGCAGATTGCCTGCACCGTCGTTCTGCACGCCACTCACGCTTCCGCCGCCACTGCCGGAAGCCGCAGTGCTCATGGTGGTGCCGTCGGCGAAGCGGAGGGTGCCGGAGCCGCTGAGTTTGAGATCACCGTTCACCTCAAGCCGTGCGGCGGGATCTGAGAAAAGGTTGAGGCCAATGCCGACGTTGTTGGCACCATTAACGACCATACCTACGGGATTGGCTGTGCTGAGAGTTGTATTGCCGGTGAGAAGAATTTTTGAACGGGCACCGTCCCCGCGCTGAGAGCCGCCGATGAAGATGGAGCCGCCAGTATCTGAGTCGCTGGGGCGATTGGCCTGAAAGGTAAAGTTGCCGCCGGGGCCGAACTGGCCGCCTACTACTTGAATCGAGGGTGCGAAGTTGAAGCCGACGCCGTTGCCGTCTGTAACTAGAACGGAGCCGTTTGGGCCGTTGGTGTTGACGGTGTTTTGCGCTTCTGCCCGGAGCGCGATACTGCAGAGCAGGCCCACGCAGGCGAGGCAAGCTTGTTTGGGAGTGACCCGGAGGGAGCGTAGTCGAGACAGATCCAGTGCGACAGCTGAACGCATATAAGTCCCACAAGCCAAATGTGTTGGCATGGAGATACTTAATTACGAAAGTGGTCGTTGCAATGACCAAAGCACGACATTGCGGACGATCAATATATTGTTACCTTCGTCTACAAATCTTTATGCGTCAAGAACACAGTAAGTCGGCTCTCACCTTTTGAGGACGGGTTAGCGATAAGCCTTGAAGGCGAGGACGGCGTTGAGGCCGCCGAAGGCGAAGCTGTTGCTGAGGCAGGCTTCTGCCTGGGTGGCGCGGGCTTGATTGGGGATGATGTCGAGGTTGCAGGCTGGGGCGGGGGGGGTGTAGTT
>CAXTPQ010000112.1:0-3777 GCA_964246215.1 uncultured Terriglobus sp.
CCGGAGGACAATCCCGCCGCCGTCGCCTACGACGGTTCAGCCCCGCGGGTGCGGGGAACGTTCTAAGAATCTCGGGCGGTGTTAGCCACTCATCGGTTCAGCCCCGCGGGTGCGGGGAACGTGGCAGTGTCGGCAGCGTGCGGCCACTCTCCACCGGTTCAGCCCCGCGGGTGCGGGGAACGTCCCGCACAGCCCAAGGATAATCTCACCCAGCCCGGTTCAGCCCCGCGGGTGCGGGGAACGTCCGAGACGCTGCTGAAGGTAGTCAAGAATCGTCGGTTCAGCCCCGCGGGTGCGGGGAACGTACTTCCTGGATGCGGGTTTGTTTGCAACAGGTTGCGGCTCTGCTGCAAGTCTACCGGAAATCCGGGCGTTGCGATGGTCTTTCAATTGTCAAAGAGCGGCGGCTGATTCGGCTTGCTTTGCCGGGGTGTCTTGTGGGGCGAAGGCGACCAGGAAGAGGCCGTCAAAGTCCACCGGCATGCGGCGGTTGGGGCCGAGAGTTTGGAACTCGTAGCCGGATTCGTTGGAGCTGGCCCAGGCGATAACGGCGTTGCCGTCGTCGACGCCTTCCGCGAGCTGCTCCCAGATCATCTCGCGCGTGCGGCGCGACACATCTCCGATATAAACGCCGGCCCGCACCTCCACCAGCCAGATGGCGAGGCGGCCGCGCAGGCGGGGCGGAACGTTCTCCGTAACGACTGTGAGAAAGCTCATGAGTGATTCACCCTTGATAGCTCATATGTGTCACTCAACATCCGCTCGTATGCAGAGCGCTCCCCTGCTCATACGCCACCTACGCGGTGGCCGGACTCGCCGTGGCTGGACGGGTTGGGAATGGCGGGTGGGATCGATTCCGCGGGAGCTTCAGGCGGGTGGATTTCTCCGGCGGCGAGCACTTCCTCAATAGCGGGGATGATGCGGGCGAGAACGTTGCGGGCACGAAAGACATCGCGGCAGGCGAGACGCACTTCCCTTTCGGGTTCTTTGGGATGGCGTGCGGCGATCTGAAAAGCGATGGGCACAACGGTATCGAACTTGAAGATGTCCGCGATGTCGTAGACAAACGAGAGCGGCTTGCCGGTGTGGATGAAGCCGACAGCGGGCGCATAACCGGCGGCGAGCACGGCAGCTTCCACGATGCCGTAAAGACAACTGGTGGCGGAGGAAAGGCATTTGTTCGGCAGGTCCGAGGTGTCCCAGTCGTGCCGGTCGTAGTTGCGCGCCTGCCATGGCACACCATGCTGCCGGGCGAGCAGTTTGTAGGTTTCGCGGACACGGGCACCCTCAATGCCGCGCAGCTGCGCGACGCTGCGGCGCTCCGGGCTGGGCTCACCAAAGCGCATTTCATACATTTTGCGCACCACTTTGAGGCGGAGATCGTCGTCAAGCGCGAGCCTGGCCTGATAGAGCAGGCGGTCAGCGCGCGCACCGCCAGGCTGGCCGCTGGCATAAAGCCGGACGCCCGCTTCGCCCACCCAGACCAACAGCGTGCCCACGGTAGCAGCGAGCTTGACCGCGGCGTGCGAGACGCGTGTGCCCGGCTCAAGCAGCAGGCAGGCCACGGAGCCGACGGGGATGTGCGTGCGGACGCCGTCCGCGTCGATGACCACGAAGGTGCCATCGATGACGTCGATTTGACCGTACTGAATGAAGAGCAGTGAGATCCTGTCCTTCATGGGCAGAGGCCGCAGGTGGGGCAGCATGGCTTAGTCAAGCCTCCTCACAAGCAGCAGACCGCACCCGAAGCCACGCTTGCGGCCAACGCCATTGAGCAGGGCGTGGGTGAGGCGTTCTGGGTCAGAGACGCGGGCAATGCCGGTGTAGTCGATGCTGGAAAAGGAAAGCGGGCTGCCCTTCCGCTGAATCCGGTGCTGAGTGTAAGCGTTCAGAATGAGCGAGTCCGGCTCGACCAAGAACCCGCAGCCGGGTGCCCGCCGCAGCAGCCAATCCGAGGCGGCGGCGTCCATGTGCGCGGCTTGCTCGGGGGCCGGCCAGCGAATGGCTTCCCGCTTGGCCAGCATGAGAACGTCATGCTGCGGGCGCCGCACGCCGCCGCCGCTGCCAGGCACGCCACCACGGCTGCGCGTTACGGAAGGATTGGCCCGCAATTGAAAGCGCACCGGATCACCTCCGTGCAGGACGGGTTCATAGAATTTGCTCTGGACGTGCAGCAGGCCTGGTACAGCAACTGGTTCTTCCCGCGAAACGACGTGCCACGAGAGTTGTTGCGATCCGGCAGAAGATTGCTCCTGCGGAGATGGCGTGCGGCGATGGAAGAGGAAGTCGGTGGCACGCTCAGTCTGGTCTGTGCCGGCGAAGCGTTCGCGCAGGCCAGGAAAGAGCTGCATGATGAGGCAGTGGTCCAGGTATGCCGGTCCGGTGCGGGCGAGCCGCTGCAGGTTCTGGCGATGGTCTGGATGTACGAAGGCACCACGCTGCAGGCCGACGAGGGAAAAGTAATGGCTCATGCGGTCAGGTCCTCCGCGAGGTTGGGGACGGGTGCCAGTCCGTTGCTTCGGGAGCGATCGTCCACGGGGGCAAGCCAGGTCCACTCACGGCGGGGCGCAAATTGCCAGCGTCTTCGCGAGACCGGCTGGTCATGGCGGATGAACTCCAACTTGTGAGAATCCTCTGTGCCGTTCAGGCTCATGCCGTCTTCCCAGAAGTATCTTGCTCCGTCCATACGGAAGCGGTAACGATCGGTGGCTGAAGGCCACGGGGTTGGCTGGCCAGACTCGCTGCTGGGCTGGCTCGATTTTTTGTGGGCACGGGAAAGATCGGCCAGGGCCGGCATGGGTTCGTCCAGAGCCTCTTGCAGGCTGGCCGCCGGTACGAGCCGCGGCACGAGCGGCATGGCCAGCGGACAGGATTTGCGGCCAAGGTACAGACAAAAGACCGGATGGCTGAGCGCACGCTGCATCTGCTGAATTTGCAGCGAAGCCGAAGCGGGATCACCGGCGGGCACCGGCTCTGCCGCGATGACGGAAACGCTGTCCACGCGGTACTCGCGAGTGGAGAGCAGCGTGCTGATGTCTGTGGCGAGGAGCTCAGAGCGCCGGGTGCGGTGGTGGACATTTTTCTGCCGCTTTGGTGCCTGGACGGTGTGGTAGTCCCGCAGCAGCGTGCCCGGCGAGAGGAGTTTGACACCGAAACGCCAGGATGCGGCGAGAGTGGATTGCGCTTCTTCCTCGCTGCGGGGAATACCCAGCGCTGCGGCAAAAAGGCCGAGCAGGGCGGAGCGCGAGGGGTGGTCGGCCGAGTGGCGCGACTCCCCCACGGCGATCTCACCCCAGCTGCACATGGGGCCGTAGAGGCGGAAGACGAGGTATTCAGTCATCAGGCCTCCGCCGCGACGAAGTCGAGCAGGCCGGCGAGCGAACCTCTCTGTTCGCCATTGACTTCTTCTGCGTAGACATCAAAAGAGGCGTCCGCGTCCCAGCACTTGCCATAGACCGCATCCATGTTGTCACGAAGCTGTTTGAGGGCTTTGGTTGCCGCAAGGGCATAGCCGGCTTTGGCATCGTCCACCGGTTTGAGGAAGGCCAGCGAAAGTGACCGGGGCTGCTGGCTGCCCTTCTCTGCCATGGCGAAGTGGGCGTAGGCGCGGCTGCCGAAGCTGTTCTGCTTGCCCGTTGGGGCAACTTTCAGCGCAGCCTCCGTGAGGGCGCGGATGGCTTTGGCGGTGAGTTCTTCGTCACCTTTCAGGTTCTGTTTCAACTGCTCGCGATCGATGCAGATGTATTGGTAGAAGATGGCGGAAGCGAAGCCGGTTTC
>CAXTPQ010000113.1:0-3561 GCA_964246215.1 uncultured Terriglobus sp.
CCGGCCCGTGGTCGCACTCTTCGGGCCGACCGACCCCGCGCGCAACGGCCCCTTCGCCACACCGTGCCGCGTGCTCCGCCATCCCGCAAGCGTGACCGACCACCGCCGCCACTCAGAGACAGAGGCCGGCCTCGCCCGCATCAGCGTGGATGAGGCGCTGGCCGCCGCGCTTGCTTTGCTCCACATATCAAGCAGTTCTCCACCGATGCCATCCTGAACAGAGGCAAGAGCTCTGCCTTCCTCAAGCCTGTACCGATGCAAAGGAGCGGATCTTCCGTCGCAAGCTCCCAGGAGCGCAATTCCCGGTACAAGCCGGAATCACCGGTGCTTTCTCGGCGAGGCTCGGACGGCGCTCTTTGCACTGCGGGTTGAAGGCCCGCGCTCAGCGGCTCCGGACCGCAATCTCCACAACGCTCTTTCGTTCAGCCGCAAGCAGATAGACCGGCGTCCGCAAACGCTTCGCCGGCACAACCGCGCAAGGCTACCGGCCGCCGCCAACACCGGATGAGAAGATAAACCGTCGCTCACACCACAAAAGGTGAGCAGAAGAGTGGAGGCAGGCACACGGTGCGGCAAAGCGGCTATGGACAAACTGCAATGGAACAGGCAGTGCGGCGTGCCCGTGTCCCGCTCGGATTCGCCTTTGCCGCGGCATTCCTCCTCTTTGCCCGGCCGGACGTACGATCGCTGCTCTGCTCACTCACTCTGGTCGTCCCGGGGCTTTGGCTGCGTGGCTATGCCGCCGGATATGTGAAGAAAAACGCCGAGCTCACCACCACCGGACCCTACGCGCAGACGCGAAATCCGCTCTACCTCGGCAGCCTGATGGCGGCGCTCGGCTTTGTCGCGGCTTCGCGCAACGCCTGGCTGGTCCTTACGTTTCTTGTCCTGTTTACAGCGGTTTACCTGCCCGTGATCCTGTCCGAGGAGCGCTTTCTCGCCGCGCACTTCCCCGGTTTCAACGAGTACATCGCACGTGTTCCAAGGCTGTTCCCCCGGCCATTTTCACAATCTCCTAAACTGCCGCCGTCCGAGTCGGTTGAGAAGCGGTTCGCAACAGCAGATACCGCGGGCAGCTTCAGCCTGGCGCTCTACCGCCGGCACCGCGAGTACAATGCTGCTATGGGCGCGGTGGCCATCTATGCCGCGCTTGGTGTGCTGTTGGCTTTGCGGCAGCACGGCATTTTGCCGGGGTAGTCAGGCCGCAGCGGGTCTTCGCCGCAACGGCGGCCCTTGGGCGCGAAAGGGCTCTGCCGGACCTTGATTCGTTCTCAGACCTGTTATCGGAACCGTTGTTCCACCCGTTTGCGGACCTGCTTGCAGCGGCGTATCCGCTGCCTGTTGCCCGCGGCCCTGGCCCTGATCGCACCGGCTTTCGGCGCGCTGGCGCAAAAGGAGGGCGTGCCGCCCGCACAGGCACCGCTCGTCACCGCTCCCGCCGCCACCTACGCCTTTCCGCAGCACCAGACACTCACCTTCGCCGTCGACTGGCGTGTTTTCACCGCCGGCCGCGCGGTTTTTCAGCTCGATCAGCAAAATAACATCATGCACGTGCAGGCCACGGCGGACACTGTCGGCGCGACCAACATGATCTATCAGGTGATTGACAAGTTCCAGTCCAGCTTCAGCACGCAAACCGGCTGCTCCGCCGGCTTCAGCAAGCAGACGCAGGAGGGCCGCCGCAAAATCTCCAGCGACCTCGTCTTCACGCCAGGAGCTTCAGCGGCGTCACCGAAAGCAGGCACGGCACCCGCTCTCGGCACGCAGGCGCTGAACGAGCGCAACCTGATCCGCAATACCACCAAGCGCCAGGAAGGCCAGATCCCCGCGTGCTCCATCGATTCGCTTTCCAGCATCTTCTACATCGCTTCACAAACGCTCCAGCTCGGCCAGGACTTGCACCTGCCGCTAGCCGACGCGATGCGCACCGTTGGCGTCACTGTCAAAGTGGAGGCGCGCGAGGAGGTCAAAACGCCCGCCGGCACCTTCCAAACCATCCGCGTGCAGCCCACCGCGGACGCAGGCGTGGTGAAAAACCGCGGCACCATCACCATCTGGTATACCGACGACGCCCGCCATCTGCCCGTCCAGATCCGCGCCAAGCTCTTCTGGGGCACGCTCACCTTCCACCTGCAGTCGATCGCCTGAGCTTTGGAGCGGTTCTCGCATAGGTAAAGCTCTGTCATTTCAGACCGAAGCAAAGTGAAGTGGAGAAACCCGGTTTCTTTTCCCGCTCCAATCTTCTTCACGGCAGACCCGCGCAACTACACCCAAGCGAGGAACGCTCTAGTAGAGCGGGCTTTACCTTCACGACGGCTCTATCGCCGTCAAGGTGGATTCACGGTCCCTCACCAGCAAGCGACTTACCCACTCCTTACATGCGGAACAACTTTTCCGCATTGCCGTGGGCGATCTTCTCCCGTTCCTCTTGGCTGACCGGCAACTGCTCCAGAAACCGCCGAGCCCCCGCCATGGTCAGGTACGGGTAGTCGACTGAGTAGAGAAGCCGATCCACGCCCACAACCGTCCGGATGAACTCGAAATGCGGCAGATGCAGCATGCCGCTCGGCGTCACATACACGTGCTGGCGAAAGGTGTCGGCGATGGAGCGCGACAGGCCCGTGACCTCTTGCGTGATGGAATCATCCAGCCGCTGCAGATAGAACGGCACCATCTCTCCCCAGTGGCCGCTAATGATCTGTAGTTGAGGGTACCGGTCAAAAACGCCGGACAAAATCAGCCGAAGCAGGTGAACCCCCGCCTCATTGTGCCAGCCCCACCCAAAGAGCGACAGGCGAGCCGTGACTTCCTTCGCCAGACCTCCGTAGTAGGGCTGCTGCACCTGCGGCAGCGGGTAGCCGGGATGCAGATAGAGCGGCACCGCCAGCTGGTTCAGCTTGGCGAGCACCGGTTCAAAGCGCGCATCGTCAAGGAACACCTCACCGGGGCGCCCCAGCAAGATGGCACCCACAAAGCCCAGTTCGGTCACGGCGCGCTCAAGTTCCTCGGCGGCCGCAGAAGGATGCAGCCAGGGCAGCGAGGCAAAGCCACCGAAGCGCGAAGGATGGGCCCGGACGGCTTCCGCCAGCCGGTCGTTTGCCTTCCGCGTGAGGTCGATCTGCTGCTCCGCCGGTGTGTCCTGGGGTGGATTGCTGTACGAAAGCACCTGCACATCGATCCCATGCTCGTCCATCCGCGCAATGCGCCCTTCGCCCACATCCGCGGCCAGCTTGGCCGAGAGCCGGAAGTCGATGGTCATTGGCCGCTTGTCGTCGCCGTCCTCCAACTGCCCGGGAAAGCTGTTGCCGACCTGAGTGAAGTAAGCGGCGTTGGCCTGCTGTTTCGGCTGGCCTGCTGTCTGCAACCCCTGGTCGCTCGTGTGCTCTTCCACGCAAATGATCTTCAATTCATTCCCTCCATAGCCACAGTGCCTGGATTCGGCACGTGAGCAGATTGGATTCGACCGCCTCCGCTCAGGTGGATGTGCAGGATTGCAATTGAACCGGAACGACTGGAAATGACATCCCGCACGCTCCTCCCACATGCTCCTTCCGTGGGGCT
>CAXTPQ010000114.1:0-3420 GCA_964246215.1 uncultured Terriglobus sp.
GAGTGAGCGGGACGTTCTTAGAGCATTGCCTGTACAGGGAAAGCTCCGTCATTTCAACCAAAGCGAAGAAACCTCCACAGCTCTACATCGCTATGCCTACAGCATCTCTCGCAGAGGTAAAGCTCTGTCATTTCGACCGAAGCAAAGCGAAGTGGAGAAACCTGCTTTTTTCCTACCCAATCGTTCTCACGGCAGATCAGCGCAACGACACTCAAGGCTATGCCTAGAGCATCTCTCGCAGAGGTAAAGCTTTGTCATTTCGGCCGAAGCAAAGCGAAGTGGAGAAACCTGCTTTTTTTCTCGCCCAATCATTCTCACGGCAGATCAGCGCAATTCCACTGAAGCGAGAAAAGCTCTAGCAGCGATACATCCATCAAGGGCTGAAAGCCCGGCAAATAACAGCCCAGGGCGCAAGCCCTAGGTAGCCGTCACTACAAGACGCAAGAGGGCTGAAGGCCCGGCATATCTCGCCTGGGGAGCAAGCCCCAGAAAGCCCTCGCCTACTCCGCCCGCAGAGCCTCCACTGGCTGCACAAACGCCGCGCGGCGAGCTGGCAACAAACTCGCCAGCAATGCCGAAACCACCAGCAACAACGCCGCCAGCAAAATCAACAGGGGACTGCGCGAGCTGTACTGCGACCACTGCGCAAACCGCGCCCGGATCAGCAGGCTTGCCAGAACACCCGCCGCCGTCCCGCCCACAATCACGGCAAGATTCGACCGCAACACCAGCCGGAGAATCTGCCCGCGCTGCGCCCCCAAAGCAATACGAATCCCAAACTCCGAAGTCCGCCGCGCTACGGCATACGACACCACGCTGTACAGCCCAACCAGCGAAAGCACCAGCGCAAACGCGGCAAAAATCGCCAGCAGCACCGCCACCAGCCGCTGCGTCCGCCACATAGGGTCGTGCTCCACCATCTCTTGCAGTGTGAGTTTGTAAGTCAGGATGTAAGCCTTACCCGCAGCGTGGCGGGCAGCCAACACAAGCGGCCGCCTGTACCCTTCCGGGTCACCCGCCGTTTGCACCAAATACATGGAACCGCTGAGAAGCCAGTAACTGCTGTTGATGTAAATGCCCGGCATCACCGGCTTGTCCAATCCGTTGTTCACCGCATCGGCCACCACACCCACGACCTCTACTTCCGGCCGTTTCACAGCGGGGGAGACCTCCTGGTTCATCAACTGCAGTTCTGCAGGAGGCGGCGCCATGTCCGGCAGCCGCACGGTCCGGTTCAAAATGGTGCGGTTTGGCGAGAAGCGCCGCGCAAAGCTCTCGTTCACCACAGCCACCGGCAAGCCCTGGCGCGCTTCGGCATCCGTCCACGTGCGGCCTTGTAGCAGCGGGATTTGCAGCGTGGTGAAATAGTTCACTCCCACCAGCGTGACCCGGGCCTTCTGCTGATGTAGCGATGCCTCTCCGATGAGTTCCACCGGCCTTTCCCCGTGGCCGTCAGGCGGCAGATCATCCGCCGTGGTCACAGCTCTTACACCCGGCACCGCTTCCAAACTTTGCCGAATACTCTCATTTTTAGCAAGACGGTCCTGCCATGTTTTCGCGGAAGTCTGGCTATAGCTGATGCTGATCGCCAGCGTGTTCCCCGGGTCGTACCCCAACGGCATTTGCAGGATGTTTCTGAAGCCCGCTACCGCCGCGCCGGCAACCGTAAGCAGAATCAGCGTTAGCGCAATCTGCACACCGATCAGCGCCTGCAACGACCGCTTCCCGGAACCCACAACCGTGCGCTGTCCTTGGCGCTGCAGTACAGACGCGATACGCGGGCGCGAGGCGCGCAGAGCCGGTACCAGACCGAAGCCGATCCCCGCCAGCAGAGCCACGGCAATTGAAAACGTGAGCACAGGCAGGCTCACACGGACGGCTGCTTCCCACGGGAACAGGTCCGCGGCAAGCTGGAGCGGCAGGCGTGCCAGCACATAGGCCAGCGCAGTGCCCAGTGCGGACCCAAGCAGCGAGATCAGCAGGCATTCCACAATCAGCTGCCGGACAATGCGTGCGCGTGACGCACCTACCGCGGCTCGCAACGCAAACTCATGCATGCGCGCTGTCCCTCGTGCCAGCAACAGCAATGAGCAATTGGCGCAGCCAATCAGCAACAGCGCGCACGTCGCCAGGTAAAGCATGGGAAAGTTCTTCAACACTTTTGAGTGCGACGTAAAGGCTTCCAGCAACGGCTGAAGCTTTGCATGAAACTCCTTGGGAAACATGCGCGGACTCTGCCGCGCGAACTCATGCAGCATAGGGTCCACGGCGGCGCTCGCCTGGGCGGCGGTCACGCCTGGCTTCAGCTTGGCATGCGCTTCATAACCCGTGTCGATGACCTCTGGAAAAAGTACGCGAAGGGCCGACATCGAAACATACGCGTCCGCCGAGCCGCCAATCATGTAACGGCTAGGCATCACTCCGGCAATGCGCAAGGTAGCTTTCCCTATCTTGAAAGGCTTTCCAACAATCGCTCGATCGCCGCCATACTGTCTTTCCCAAAACCTGTACCCGAGTACCACCACACCCGTGGACGGCTGGTTGAAATCACCATCGCTCTGCTCGATGGGCCTGCCAAGGAACGCGGGCACCCGGTTGAAGCTGTTGACGTTCGCGGTGACGGCCACCAAGCTGATGGGCTGCAAGTATCCCTCATCATCCATCTGCACGCCAAAGAGAGACGTTGCAAAGACATCCTCAAACGGTGCTGCATGCCGGTACACTTCGTATTGCGTGGAATTCAGCGTGAACGAGGTTGATCCCTCTGCTACAGAGCTGTCATGCAGCATCGGATTCACCGTCCGGTTCGCATCCGCATAGGGATACACATCCAGCAGCACGGCATACACCACGGAAAACATCGCCGTGGCCGCGCCGATGCCCAGCGCCATCGACAGGATCGCGATCAGCGCGAAGCTCTTGTTGCGCCACAGGCCGCGAAGGCCGTAGCGTACATCCGCGCGCACCTCGTCGAAGAGCCGCAGGCCCACCATCTCACGGTGGCGCTCACCGCCGTTGCGCGCGTGCATGCCCAGCGCGGCACGCGCCCGCCGCTGCGCCTCTGCCGGCGGCACGCCTTGGCTCTCCAGCTCAGCCGCGTGCTGCTCCGCGTGGAAGTGCATCTCCTCCGCAACATCATCCTGCGCGGCACGCGAATGCGTCAGCGTATGCAGCGTCGAAATCATACGATCCAAAACGCTCATGCGCCCTCCTCGGCCGGTGCGGCGTCCGCGCCCAGAATGCCGCCGATGATCTCCGCCGTGGCCTCCCACTTGCTGCGCTCCAGCGCAAGCTGCCGCCGCCCCGCCGCCGTGAGCGTGTAGAACTTGGCACGGCGATTGTTGTCGGACAAATCCCACTTGCCCCGCAAGAGCCCCTGGTGCTCCAGCCGGTAGAGCGCGGGGTAGAGCGTGCCCTGCT
>CAXTPQ010000115.1:0-1566 GCA_964246215.1 uncultured Terriglobus sp.
CTTCGCTTCGGTCGGAATGACGGAGTTCTACCTATGCGAGACATGCTCTATCCCCCACCTTCACGACGGTGGAGCTGTCGTGAAGGTGGGGCACCCGGGTTATGTTTTTTGGTCAGATCCAGCGGCTGACTCCCAGGACCAGGGCCAGGGTGATGGCGGCGATGGCGACTTCTCCGATGGCTCCGACGAGGAAGGGCCGGGCGCCCTGCTTCAGAAGACTCCGCAGATCCGTGCGCAGGCCGACACCCGCAAAGGTGAGCAGGAAGGCCCAGCGTGAGAGGTTTCCGAGCGAGGCCAGTTGCGGCTTGCTGAAGGCGCCGGCGGTCGCGAGCGCGGAGATGAGCAGAAAGCCGAGAACGAATTTGGGAAACTTGCGCCAGAGAAAAGCGCCCTTATTGCCGATGTTGGCGGCCTGGCCTTTGGAAGCCCAGTACAGCGCGTAACCGAGCACGACGAAGCCGATGAGGGCGTTGCGGCAAGTCTTTGCGAGCACGGCGAACTTGCCGGCGGCGTCAGAGTACAGCGCGCCGGCGGCGGTAGCCTCGGCGGTGTTGTCGACGGCGAGGCCGGTCCACAGACCATAGGCATGATCGCCCATGTGCAGCGCGTGACCAACCAGGGGAAAGACGAAGAGTGAGAGCGCGCCCAACGCAAGGATGGCGGCGATGGCGATGGAGGAGTCCTCCTCATCGGCGTCGATGGCGCCCTGCGTGGCGATAATGGCGGAAACGCCGCAGACGGACGAGCCGACCGCGAGCAGCGTGATGAGCTTGGGCGAGAGGCGGAAGCCGCGGCCCAGGTAAGTCATGAACGTGAGGGCGAGCGCCAGTTCGACGAAGACGAGCAGCAGGGAAAGGCCGCCCAGCCGCAGCATGTCGCCAAGGATAAAGCGTGCGCCGAGCAGGATGATGCCTGCTTTGAGCCAGAACTCATACGTGGCCACGCCCGCGCGGAAGATGCGTGGCAGGCCGACGGTGTTGGTGATCAGGATGCCGATCAGGATCGCCCAGAGGACGTATTCGATATTGGGCAGCACCAGGTGGTGCGCTTTGCCGTAGCGGGCAATGGACTGCTCGATCCACTTCCCGGCATATCCCACGATGGCCAGCAACAGGATGCCGGGGATCAGTTCCAGAGGTGAAGCGGAGCGTTCGGCCGGAGTGGCAATGGTGAGCGGGTCGGACGGTGAGCTGATTGGCTGTGCTGAGTTCATGGGATTCCCTACCAGGTCACGTTCTTGATCAGGTTGAGGCGCACCAGTGCGGCAAGCAGCAGTGCGAACAGCACGGCCCATGTGTCGGGCGAGAGACGGCGAACAATCGGTCTGGCTATGGCCATGGGAGTTCTCCTGAAAGAAAGCTGGAGCGGGAACGGAAATGCACGCGGCACGGAGAACGGGTGCTTCCGGAATCTCAGATAGGAAGGGGAACATTTAGGAGCGGCGGCGTGTTAGCGGCAACAACAGCGCGCGGCAATGCGACACGGAACAGCGGCGAAAGGGCTGACGGTCAACATGACGTTGTTATACACGAGAGTGGAGCCCATGTCTCAGAAGCGAGACATGGG
>CAXTPQ010000115.1:1666-3209 GCA_964246215.1 uncultured Terriglobus sp.
GGGCACCCAGCAAGGCTTTCGGTTTGCAGGTTTAGGCGCGTTCGAGCTCAACCTGCAGTTGCTCCAAAGTGCGGCCCTTGGTTTCCGGGTAGATGCTGAGCACGACGAGGAACTGCACCACCATCATGACGGCGAAGAAGTAAAACGGCACGGCGCGCGAGAGCTTGAGTGCGACAACGGGGAAGAGCGCCGCGATGATAGCGTTCATGATCCAGTGCGATGAAGAGCCGAGGCTCTGGCCCTTGTTGCGCACGCGCGTGGGAAAGACCTCCGCAATGTAGACCCAGATCACCGCACCCTGGGAGACTGCAAAGAAGGCGATAAAGCTGACGAGGCACCAGACCAGCAGGTCAAGGTGGGAATGCGTCTGAAAGATAAAGCCGACCGCGGCGAGTGACATGCAGGTGCCCACCGCCCCGATGAGCAGGAGGGTCTTGCGGCCGAGCCGGTCAATGAGCGTCATGCCCACGATGGTGAACACAAGATTGGCCAGGCCGATATAGATCGATTGCGAGAAGCCGGACAAGCGGTTGAGCCCGGCGGCGCTGAAGATGTCGTTGGTGTAATACAGGATGGCGTTGATGCCGCTGAGCTGATTGAACATGCCGATGGTGACGGCGAGAAAGATGGGCAGGCGCAGCGGGCGCTGAAAGAGTGGCTCGGTCTTTTCGGCGCTTTCCATGTAGATGGAGCGGCGGATGTCCTCAAGCTCGCCCTGCGGATCGGTGGCGCCCATCTGCTGGAGAACGGTGAGAGCGTCCGAGAGGCTGTTTTGCGTGATGAGAAAACGCGAGCTTTGCGGGATGGTGTAGAGCAAGGCCAGGAAGAGGACGGCGGGCAGGCCGGCGATGCCAAGTTGCCAACGCCACTCGGTTCCACCCAGGCCCAGGCTGGCAATGTAGTAGTTGGAAACATACGCGACAAGGATGCCGACAACCACCATCATTTGAAATGTGCCAACAAGCCGGCCACGCCAGGCAGCCGGCGCAAGCTCCGCGATATAGACCGGGCCAAGCACGCTGGAGCCGCCGATGCCGATGCCCCCGACAAAGCGGAAGATCATGAGAATGGGCCAGTTAATGGCGAGTGCGCAACCGATGGCGCTGACGATGTAAAGCGCGGCCATCACGCGAAGGGCATTGCGGCCGCCGAGTTTTGTGCCGAGCCAGCCAGCACAAAGCGCGCCCAGCACCGTGCCCCACAGAGCTATGGAAACAGTCTGGCCAAGCGCGGCCGGAGACAGAGCAAAAACACGCGTGAGCTGTTCCGTGGTGCCGCTGATCACAACGGTGTCGAAGCCGAAAAGCAGTCCGCCAAGAGCGCCGACGGCGGTACTGAGCACGAGTTTGCCGGTGATGGTCATGGGTGCAGGCGGTGTCCTTTTCTAAATGCGGCGCTAGGGCAGCAGTGTAGAGGTTGGAGAGCACTTCTGGCGAGAGGATCTGGTTGGGCTCTCACGAGAAGGCATCCGGTGCATGGTTCCCACCTCTCAGAAGCGAGACGTGGAGCACCCAACCTCGCTTGACGCGACGCCCGGACGCCT
>CAXTPQ010000116.1:0-3150 GCA_964246215.1 uncultured Terriglobus sp.
AGCAGGTTTCTCCACTTCGCTTCGCTCCGGTCGAAATGACGGAGCTTTACCTATGAAATGACGGAGCTTTACCTATGAAATGACAGAGCTTTACCTACGAAATGACGGAGCTATACCTACGAAGATGACAGAGCTTTACCTGTACGAAAATGACAGAGCTTTACCTGTACGAGAAATGCTCTAGCGGCGGAGAAGGTGGCGGGCGAGTTCGCTGCTGAGGACTTCTATGCTGGCCTGGGTGGCTTCGACCTGCGGCTCGTACCCGTGTTCGCGAAGTGCGGCGGAGGTGATGGGTCCGATCGAGGCGAGGACGATGTTGGGTGGCAGGGTCAGACCGGCGGCATCGCAAACAGTGAGCAGGTGCTGAACCGCTGAGCCGCTGGCGAACGTGATTGCGGCGAGGGCGGGCAGTTCATGGCGCAGGGCCTCTGCCGCCCCCTCCGGTACTGCATTGCGATAGGCGTCAACGACGGTGAGCGCCGCACCCGCAGCTTCGAGTTTTCTTTCCAGAACGCCCCGTGTTTGCTGAGCGCTGATGAGCAGAACGCGCTTCCCGCGAACCTTTGGCTGCATGGCCTCCGCCAGTGCCTCTGCAATAGCGGTTTGAGGCTGAAGATCGGCACGTAATCCGGCATCCGCCAGCGCCCGGGTGGTCGCAGCACCGATGCTTGCAATACGGCACGGAACTTCCTCAATCTCCAGTTCCTCGCGCTGCTCCGCGAACGCTGTTACCGCGTTGGCCGAGGTAAAGACGAGCCAGTCGAAGTCCTCAAGCGCAGACATTGCGCGATGCAGCGAGGCATACTCGTCGTCGGGTGCCTCAATGGCAAGCATCGGAATACTCACCACAAGCAGCCCCCGGGCAGCCAGTGCATCGCCAAGCGCCGATGCCTGGTGCGCCGCGCGTGTGACCAAAACGCGAGCTGGCGATTCCCGGCGGAACTCCATTGCTAGCTCAGCAGCCTCGCCGCAACATCCGGTTCGGCTTCGGCATCCTCTCCGGCCAGCAGCGCGAGCGCACCTTCCGCTTCCAGCGCGTGAGCCATGCGCGAACCCAAGGCCTGCGCCGGCTCGCCTGGACGCGCGGTAAGCGTCATCACGATCATCTGTTCGCCATCCGGGGAGGTCACCGCGGCTTCGAGCACGGCCATTCCCTGCTCGTTAAACGTGCACAGCCCGCCAACTGGCAGGGAGCATCCGCCACCCAGGGCATGCAGCATCCAGCGCTCCGCTTCCACGGTATAACGAACGGACTCGTCATCAAGCGGCTTGAGCGCGGCAACCACCTCTGTCGCACGTGCGAGCGTCTCGATCCCGAGCGCGCCCTGCCCCGGCGCGGGACACAGGACATCCGGCTTGAATCGCTCACGAATCCAGTCCACGCTGCCCGGCTGCTCTTCCCCGTGTGGTTGGTCCTGAAGATGGTCCTGGCCGGCATGCGTCACACACTCCAGGTGCGGCGCACGGCCAAACTCCGGATGCGCCGGGTCGAGTTCGACGGAGCGCAGCAGACGTGCACCGAGCCGGTCAATGCCCGCGCAGGCCAGCACCAGTGCGTCGCATTCACCGCGCGCCAGCTTGCGCAAGCGGGTATCGATGTTTCCGCGAATCGCCACAAACTCCAAGTCCGGCCGGTGTGCCCGCAATTGTGCGACGCGGCGCGGTGAGGTGGTACCGATGCGCGCGCCCTCTGGCAATGTGTGCAGTTGCATCCATTCCGGGCACAGCAGTGCATCGTGCGGATCGGCCCGATCGGGAATGGCGGCGATGGTGAAGCGCGGGTCGAGGTTTGTCGGCAGGTCTTTGAGCGAGTGCACGGCGAGGTCGATGCTGCCGGCAAGAAGGGCTTCTTCAATTTCCTTGATAAAGATGCCCTTGCCGTCCAGCTCCGGCGTAATCGGGTGAGCGGCGGCGAAGGCAGGGTCCTGCATACGGTCACCCACCGTCCGGATCAGGACTATCTCAGTGGTGTGACCGAGCGCTTGCAGATGAGAAGCAATGTGGTTGCTTTGCCAAAGGGCAAGCTTGGAGCCGCGTGAGCCGATGCGGAGATGCATGGGAGTAAGTGTAACGCCGGATACAGCAGTGCCTGTGGGGGCCCAGGACAAGAACGCGAAGGGCGCGAAGGTTTCGCAAAGGACGCAGCGAGAGCGATGAGTTTGAGGTACGTGCGGAAGAGAGAGGTTTAAGGGGCCACCTCACTCATTCGCCGATGATGCCGGCGAATGAATGAGGTACCTGAGTTGGTTGCCGGGTTTGCATCGGTGGCTGTTCACCTATCTTGATGACGTTGGAGCTGCTGTGAAGGCGGGGCATCCACTTCCGCGAAACCCACTTCCGCGGCATCTACTTTGGGGTTACTGGCGGTTGTGTGTCTTGCCGGAGCGCGACGGATCCTGAGGCGGCTCTTTCAGTGTCCCGGCCTCACGTCCCTGCTTGCCATAGCCCTCGGGAATGGTGGAGACATGACCCTCGACTTCGAGGTGGGCGGCGTGGGAATGGCTGTGATCGCCGTGCTCCCCGGGCACCGCGGATTCATTTGCCTTGGCGTTGTCAAAAGCTTCCATCGCTTCTTTGCTTGTTTTGCTCTGACTCATTGCTTGTGTCCTTTCAGGAGAGCGTCACGGACGGATTCGAAGTCGAGGGCCGTGGTGGAGGTATCGACCGGCTCATCGCCGAAGTCGCGGGCACCGTACTCGTAGTCCGTGCCGCCATCTGTGTTCTGTTTGCCTTCGGGCAGGCTTGTGCGCTCTTCTTCGTTGAGTCCCCAGCCCTGCTCATGTGCGTACTCGCTGGCGAGGCCGCGGGTGTGTTCACCGAGGCCGCGTGGCTCCTGCGGCGTGGACTGTTTTGTTTCGTCTGCCATGTTCTGTCCTCGCATGGTGAGATGGCGGGAGGTGGCTCGCGGTAACTTTTGCACGGGTAGAGGAAGGAACGCAGGATCGGCCTGAGCGGCTAGGGCCGTGCGCATACCGGAACACTTATGGCACGGCTGACGCCTTGCCATTCGAAAACAGGCCGAAATGAGTGAGTGGCGGCGTTCAGAGAATCGGCGTGACTTAGAGCGTTTCTCGCTTGAATGTCGTTGCTGATCTCCTGTGAGCACGATTTGGGGTGGGGGAAAGAAGCAGGTTTCTCCACTTCGCTTCG
>CAXTPQ010000117.1:0-3109 GCA_964246215.1 uncultured Terriglobus sp.
CTTCATAATTGCGGCTTCAGCTGCTGAGGATTCGATCTCGGCGGCTGAAGCCGCCTCTTTTGGGAGATACGTGATCTATCTCGGAGGCTGAAGCCGCCAACTTGCACGTGAATCAGGTCAACCCCACTTAGTCATCATGCAGGACCCACTTATTTTGTGTAAGTGGGCAGTGATACGCGAGCAACTCTGATCCACTCGAGTGCTTGTTCCTACTTATTCTTCTTGTTTCTGGGTCTGACCTTGAACCAGATAGGCGCTCCGATGAACCGGAAGCGTTCGCGGATCAGGTTCTGGAGGAATCTCTCATAAGAAAAGTGCAGCTGCACGTCGCGATCCGTAAACAGGACAAACGTGGGTGGAGCCACGGCGGCCTGCGTCATGTAATAAATTCGAACGCGCTTGTTATAAGGAACACCGGCCCGCTCAAAGTCGATGCCGTCCAGGAACTTATTCATCTGGCCGGTGGAAATGCGCCGGCGGCGCTCGCGTGACGCAAGCTGCACCTTTTTGAAAACTTCTTCCACATTGATGCCATCGCGTGCCGAGATAAAGAGCAACGGCGCATAGTCCAGATACTTTAGCGCATGACGCACCTGCTCGGTGTAGACACTTTTCTCGGCAGGTGCGGGTACCTTCTCGACGCCGGCGGCAATGGCCTGCTCGCGCTCCGTGGTGACGGCATCCCACTTGTTCACGACGACGATGACGCTGCGGCCGCTCTCATGCGCGTAGCCGCCAATATTGGCGTCCAGCCCGGTCACACCTTCCGTTGCATCGATGATCAGCAGCGCCACATCCGCCGCTTCCAGGTGCTTGCGCGCCATGATGACGCTCAGCTTCTCGGCCATCATGGTGGTCTTGCCCTTGCGGCGGATGCCGGCGGTGTCCACAAAACGGAAGCTGTGACCTTCTCGTTCGACAACTTCGTCGACTGCGTCGCGCGTGGTGCCGGCGATGGGCGAGACGATTGCCCGGCCAGTGCCGGTGAGTGCATTCAGCAGCGTGCTTTTGCCCACATTGGGCCGGCCGATGATGGCGACCTTGGTTTCAAGGCTGATGTGCTCGCCATGGGAGCGCAGTTTGCGTTCGCGCGGCGGTTCTTCGGCATCGGCGTTGCCCTGCTGTTCCGGTCGCGCGGCGTCCAGAACCTCCGCATGCTGCGATATCTCTTCAGCTTTCCGGGCACGCGCTTCTCTCCGTTTTGATCTGGGAAGAGCCTGGAGTTCAACGACCTCGTCCAGATTGCCGGCCTGCTCGGGTTCCGTGTCGGGCAGTGCAGCGGCAACTGCATCGAGCAGGTCGCCCACACCCAGGCCGTGCTCGGCGGAAATGGGAAAGACCTCGCGAAAACCGAGCGTGCGGAAGTTCTCCGCCTGTGGCTGGATTTTCTCCGTGTCCATCTTGTTCACGGCCAGAAAAAGCGGCTTGCCGGAGCGTAGCAGCAAGCGGGCCAGTTCCAGGTCCGGCGCGGCCAGTTCGCTGCGGCCGTCCACCACCATCACAATCGCTTCGGCTTCCTCCAGCGCAATGCGCGCCTGCCGGAAAATCTCACTAGGGATCAAGGCCTCATCGTCGGGCACGATGCCGCCGGTGTCGACGATGCGGAGCAGGCGGCCATCCCAGTCGACCTCGCCATAAATGCGGTCACGCGTGATACCGGGCTCGTCGCCGACGATGGAACGGCGCGAGCCGGTAAGCCGGTTAAAGAGAGTGGATTTCCCGACGTTGGGCCGCCCGCAAATGGCAAAGAGCGGCGCGGCAATGCTGTCGCTGGGGCGCTGCGCCTCTTCAATCAGCGGCAGCATGGCGGCCAGCGCGTTTTCCGTTTCCGGATCGGAAAGAGCGGCGGTGTGCACGGTGGACCGCTCGCGTTGCGGTTGCTCGTGCTTCGGCGTGCTGTTTGAGGAAAAGCCACGATCGCCGCGTGCGGGTCTCGGACTCTCAGGCCGCAGCTCTTTCGGTAAAGCAGCCGGTGCCATCTGCGCGCCGGTCACCGCGCGGCCACGCTGCTTGTCAGGCGACTGCGTGCGGACCTTGCTCTTCTTGAACCTGGAGGCCTGCTTGGCGGAAGCCGCCTTACGCCCCTTGGGAGAAGCCTTGCTCAGCGCACCAGGAGCGGCCTTCGCGCCTTTGGGCGTGGCACCCTTGTGCGGCCGCGTCTGCGCGGTGCGGTGTTTCTTGCCAAGTCGTTTTTTTTCGGGTGCCATGCGGAACCTGCCAACCTTTAGGGTAGCAGTCGGCTTCAAGCTGCGGCCGCTTGCAGGTTCAGCGGCTCCACGTCGCGATCGATGGTGTCACCTGCCTCGCTTTGAGCTTTGGACAGATCGTAAAGAAGCTGCAGGTTCATCCAGTACGTTGGCGACATTCCAAAGAAGCGGCCCAGACGCATCGCTGTGTCGGCGGAA
This sequence comes from uncultured Terriglobus sp., assembly GCA_964246215.1. GTDB lineage: Bacteria > Acidobacteriota > Terriglobia > Terriglobales > Acidobacteriaceae > Terriglobus. Next base: position 2,406 of record CAXTPQ010000117.1, read on the forward strand.
ACACTTCGCCGCTCGCGCACTATTTCGCTCACGCGTGTTGCAGGCATGCGCGTTTTCAACGCGAGGTGATTCGCGGAAATCCCCATGGGAATCAGGAACTCCTCGCGAAGCATCTCGCCCGGATGAGTCGTGGGTGCGGCAAAGCGCCTGGGTTTTACATGATCTGTCTTGGCCACATTTCGCTCCTTCTGTACTAGTGGTAATCGACGATTTCCACGTCCTGAGGACCAGTAGCATGCCAGCGGAAACAGATGCGCCACTGATCGTTGATACGAATGCTGTACTGCCCTCTGCGATTGCCTCGAAGCAGCTCAAGCCGGTTTCCTGGCGGTACCTTTAACTGTCCCAGATCGTCTGCACCTGCGAGCTGGTCCAGCTTGCGAAGAGCCACCCGCTGCACGCTGCTCCAGCGTGGATGCTTTCGATCGTAAAAGAGATCCTCCGTATCTGTGCAGTGAAAACTTCGGATCACACGCAAAGCATATCATGTGTGACGTTATACGCGTCGCTGTATACGTAAAGCATTGTAGACTAGTCATGTTCGCCCTCTCTTCGCGCCATGCCGACCGCCTCCAAGACCGAAGCTTTCCCCACCCTGCACGAGTTTTTCGCGCCCGGCGGCGTGCTGGCGCAGTCATCGCTGCTGTACGAGCACCGGGCTGGGCAGTTCGAGATGGCGCGCGCCGTGGAGCAGGCGCTGGAGG
>CAXTPQ010000118.1:0-3064 GCA_964246215.1 uncultured Terriglobus sp.
CCTCCAGCGCCTGCTCCACGGCGCGCGCCATCTCGAACTGCCCAGCCCGGTGCTCATACAGCAGCGATGACTGCGCCAGCACGCCGCCGGGCGCGAAAAACTCGCGCAGGGTGGGGAAAGCCTCGGCTTTTGTGGCGGTCGGCATAAAACGAAGAGAGGGCGAACACCTTCGAGAATACATGGTTGCGCGTACTACGGGTAGCGTAGTACGCTTAAGGTGTGATCCGATCGTTCGGGACAGAGGCAACGCGGTCTTTCTACCGCGACCGGAATCCAAAGTTGTGGCAGGCAATTCGAGAGCCGGCACTGCGCAAGCTTGATCAACTTGATGACGCGGTGCGCGTCGAGGATTTGCGCTGGCCGCCCGGCAATCGGCTTGAGCGCTTGAAAGGCGATCGGAACGGCCAATACAGCGTACGAATCAATAAACAATGGCGTATCTGTTTCATCTGGAATGCCGATGGGCCCCATGATGTCGAGATCGTCGATTATCACTGAGAGGTGAGCCATGCCAAAAGCAAGAGACATCATCAAACGGCCTGCCGATGGATGGAACGTTCAGCGAGTCACCACTCATCCCGGTGAAATGATCCGGGAAGAATTTCTGAAACCCATGGGCATGTCGGCAAATCAGCTTGCACTGCGTACACGAGTACCAGCCACCCGCATTACGGAAATCCTGCACGAACGGCGCGGCGTTACACCTGACACCGCGCTCCGTCTTGCTCGTTTCTTCGGAACTTCCGCTGAGTTCTGGATGAATATGCAAATGTCACATGATCTTTCCAAGGCCCGCCTTGAGAAGGGCGAGTCTGTGGAGCGGGAAGTGGAGCCATTCGACCTTCAGGCTGCAGCGGCTTAGCCGGCACACTGCTACCCTGAGAGTTGGCAGGTTTCCGCATGGCACCCGAAAAGAAACGACTTGGCAAGAAACACCGCACCGCGCAGACGCGGCCGCACAAGGGTGCCACGCCCAAAGGCGCGAAGGCCGCTCCTGGTGCGCTGAGCAAGGCTTCTCCCAAGGGGCGTAAGGCGGCTTCCGCCAAGCAGGCCTCCAGGTTCAAGAAGAGCAAGGTCCGCACGCAGTCGCCTGACAAGCAGCGTGGCCGCGCGGTGACCGGCGCGCAGATGGCACCGGCTGCTTTACCGAAAGAGCTGCGGCCTGAGAGTCCGAGACCCGCACGCGGCGATCGTGGCTTTTCCTCAAACAGCACGCCGAAGCACGAGCAACCGCAACGCGAGCGGTCCACCGTGCACACCGCCGCTCTTTCCGATCCGGAAACGGAAAACGCGCTGGCCGCCATGCTGCCGCTGATTGAAGAGGCGCAGCGCCCCAGCGACAGCATTGCCGCGCCGCTCTTTGCCATTTGCGGGCGGCCCAACGTCGGGAAATCCACTCTCTTTAACCGGCTTACCGGCTCGCGCCGTTCCATCGTCGGCGACGAGCCCGGTATCACGCGTGACCGCATTTATGGCGAGGTCGACTGGGATGGCCGCCTGCTCCGCATCGTCGACACCGGCGGCATCGTGCCCGACGATGAGGCCTTGATCCCTAGTGAGATTTTCCGGCAGGCGCGCATTGCGCTGGAGGAAGCCGAAGCGATTGTGATGGTGGTGGACGGCCGCAGCGAACTGGCCGCGCCGGACCTGGAACTGGCCCGCTTGCTGCTACGCTCCGGCAAGCCGCTTTTTCTGGCCGTGAACAAGATGGACACGGAGAAAATCCAGCCACAGGCGGAGAACTTCCGCACGCTCGGTTTTCGCGAGGTCTTTCCCATTTCCGCCGAGCACGGCCTGGGTGTGGGCGACCTGCTCGATGCAGTTGCCGCTGCACTGCCCGACACGGAACCCGAGCAGGCCGGCAATCTGGACGAGGTCGTTGAACTCCAGGCTCTTCCCAGATCAAAACGGAGAGAAGCGCGTGCCCGGAAAGCTGAAGAGATATCGCAGCATGCGGAGGTTCTGGACGCCGCGCGACCGGAACAGCAGGGCAACGCCGATGCCGAAGAACCGCCGCGCGAACGCAAACTGCGCTCCCATGGCGAGCACATCAGCCTTGAAACCAAGGTCGCCATCATCGGCCGGCCCAATGTGGGCAAAAGCACGCTGCTGAATGCACTCACCGGCACTGGCCGGGCAATCGTCTCGCCCATCGCCGGCACCACGCGCGACGCAGTCGACGAAGTTGTCGAACGAGAAGGTCACAGCTTCCGTTTTGTGGACACCGCCGGCATCCGCCGCAAGGGCAAGACCACCATGATGGCCGAGAAGCTGAGCGTCATCATGGCGCGCAAGCACCTGGAAGCGGCGGATGTGGCGCTGCTGATCATCGATGCAACGGAAGGTGTGACCGGGCTGGACGCCAATATTGGCGGCTACGCGCATGAGAGCGGCCGCAGCGTCATCGTCGTCGTGAACAAGTGGGATGCCGTCACCACGGAGCGCGAGCAGGCCATTGCCGCCGGCGTCGAGAAGGTACCCGCACCTGCCGAGAAAAGTGTCTACACCGAGCAGGTGCGTCATGCGCTAAAGTATCTGGACTATGCGCCGTTGCTCTTTATCTCGGCACGCGATGGCATCAATGTGGAAGAAGTTTTCAAAAAGGTGCAGCTTGCGTCACGCGAGCGCCGCCGGCGCATTTCCACCGGCCAGATGAATAAGTTCCTGGACGGCATCGACTTTGAGCGGGCCGGTGTTCCTTATAACAAGCGCGTTCGAATTTATTACATGACGCAGGCCGCCGTGGCTCCACCCACGTTTGTCCTGTTTACGGATCGCGACGTGCAGCTGCACTTTTCTTATGAGAGATTCCTCCAGAACCTGATCCGCGAACGCTTCCGGTTCATCGGAGCGCCTATCTGGTTCAAGGTCAGACCCAGAAACAAGAAGAATAAGTAGGAACAAGCACTCGAGTGGATCAGAGTTGCTCGCGTATCACTGCCCACTTACACAAAATAAGTGGGTCCTGCATGATGACTAAGTGGGGTTGACCTGATTCACGTGCAAGTTGGCGGCTTCAGCCGCCGAGATCGAATCCTCAGCAGCTGAAGCCGCAATTATGAAG
>CAXTPQ010000119.1:0-3027 GCA_964246215.1 uncultured Terriglobus sp.
CGTGGTTTCTACGCCACCACCGCGCAGCCCGAAGGTTCGTACTCCGCCGGAGCCAAGTCCGGCAAATCCGGATCCGCGCCCGCCATCATCTTTCTGCTTGCGTTGCAGCACGGAGCGCCCGCCAGTACGGAAATTAACGTCCGCGAGCGCATCACGCCGCTCGGTCCAGAGCCCGGCGGCTCCGTGACCGATACACTTGCCCCGGGCAGTGCATCCACCGCCAAGGTCAAGCCACCTTTTCGGAATATTGAGATCACCTATGCCATCGACCCATCCACGCTCGCCTCTGAATCGGAAGCCAGGCACCCGTTGCACTTGAAGGCCATGTCCATCGTTTACAACGGCAACGGCGACGCCTGCACCTACACCGCCACGGAACTGAACAGCGAAGTTGCCCCAGACAAGCTGACGGCTTTCTTGCACTCCGGCATCCAGATTCATCAGCAGATCAGCATTCCGGACAAGGGCAATTACTATCTGCGAACGGCCATTCAGGACATGGAGCACGACCACCTTGGCACCATTGAAGTTCCGGCAAAGCTCTTTGCCGACTTGCCGGCGGTGGTTCTGACGCGATAGTTCGAGACTCGCGGCTATTCCTTCAGAAACGCCGCAATGTGCTCATTCAGAAAGCGCTCGTCCGCCGGGCTCGCTCCCGCACCCGCCGGATGTCCCCACAGGGACGGGATCGGCAGCAGTGTGCAGTGCGGAATCATGGCCGCCTCGAACCGAGCATCCGTCACCGGGAAGTACAGATCGGTCGCCGAAGGCATATACAGCACCGGGACTTTGATCGCACCCAGTGCCTTTGCCTCATCCCCGCCAAAGCCCGGCGTCGCACCCACATCATTGCTTTCCCACGTCTTCATCTGCAGGATGAGATTGTTCGCGTCGGCCCCCGGAATGAAATTCGTCCGGTACTTTGCGATCACCTGAGCCAGCGTCGTGCCGGCGGGTTCCTCCGTCCGCCAAAGCTCCTGCCGCCACCACTCCTGTGAAAACAGCCACGCCGTCCAGACAATCGAAAATGCCTCAATGCCTTTCTTCGGCTGCGCCGTGTAATCGCCGTTGCGGAACGCATCGTCCGCCGTTAACGCGGCAATCTGACTTTCCAAGCGAACGATGCCATGGCCATACGTCTTCGCCGTGCCGGACGTCGCGACAATGCGGCCCATGTATCCCGGGTACGAGACTGCCCACTGAAACGCCTGCTGCGCCCCCATCGAGAACCCGATGACCGCCTGCAGGTGCCGTACGTGCAACTCCGCGGTTAGCAACTGGTGCACGGCCTCCACGTTGTCGCGGATGGTGATGGCCGGAAAGCGCGGGCCGTGCAGCGGCTCCGGCGTATTGCTCGGCGAACTCGACCGCCCGTTGCCGAACATCTCCGTCGCAATCAGGAACTGCCGTGTGGGATCCAGCGCCCTTGGTGCGCCGTCTTTACCCGGCCCAATCAGCCATCCATACCCGTGCATCTCCGCCATGTAATGGGACGGCAGCAGCACCGCATTGTCCCCCGCCGCGTTCAGCGTGCCATAGGTTCCATACACAATGCGCGCTTCGGGCAGCGTTACGCCGCCTTCCGTCTTGAAGCCGTGAATGACGAACGTATGCTCCACCGGCTCCGGCGGCGCAGGCGTTTTCTGTGCAACAAGGCCGAGCGAAGATGCAAGCAGCAGAAACAGCAGGCAATATCTGGGCATAGCCCCGAGAGTATTACGAATCCTCCAACGTTGCTGAACGATGTGGAGGCTGGAGCATCGTCTCTGTCGACGAGCTGCCCGCCATCTGCTACGCTTCACTTCATGAGCGAAGAAAAGGCGAATCAGCAGTCCGATGGCAGCACGTTGTTTCCCATCCTGCAGCCCGGCCGGCTAACGGCTCTGGGCCGCGCTGCCGCCGATGCCGAACAGATCGATATCGGCCATGATGTCGAATTCCGTTCGCTTACCAGCCAGTCCATCCTGAACCGTTCCGTCTCCAAGCGGCTGCACTGGATGGCCTGGTCGATCAATCCTTACCGCGGCTGCGAGTTCGCCTGCCGCTATTGTTACGCCCGCTACACCCATGAGTTTTTGGCACCGTCCGAGCCGGTGCGCGGCGTTCTTGCCGATGCGGATCGCGCAGTCCAACCCGGTTCGAGTTCGCGCTCTCGGGATGAGGCACTGATTCCCGCGGGACTGGAGCCGCACCGGTCCGGTCTTGATCTGCGCTCGCCGGAAGCCTTCGAAAAGCGCATCTTCGTGAAAGAGAATGGCGCATGGCTGCTCGATCAGGAACTCCGGAAACTCGGCAAGCTGGGCCGTCTTGACGAGGAGATTGCCCTCGGCACCGCCACCGATCCGTGGCAACCCATTGAGCGCCGAACACAGCTCACGCGCAGTCTGCTGGAGGTCATGTCCCGGCACAGCGGCCTGCGTCTCGGCATCGTGACCAAGTCCACGCTCATCGAGCGCGACATCGACCTGCTGCTGCGCATCCACGAGCGTAGCGTTCTGGTTGTGCACCTCACGGTGACCACGCCGGACATTGAACTGGCCCGCAAGTTGGAACCGCGCGCACCCCGCCCGGACCTGCGCCTGCAAACAGTCAAGCGCCTGCGCGAAGCAGGTCTGCGCGTCGGCATTCTGAACTCGCCGCTGCTGCCCGGCATCACGGACGGTCCCACGGAGATCGACCGCATGGCCGCGCTTGCGGCCGAGGCCGATGCCAGCTTTTTTGCCGCCATGCCCCTCTTTCTGAAAAGCTGTTCGCGGCCAACTTACTTTGACTTCGTCCGGCAGCACTTTCCACACCTTCAGGTGGAGTACATGGAGCGCTTCCGCAACATGGACTTTGCCGACAAGCCCTACCGTGAGCGCCTGGAGACTCTCGTCAGGGCAAGCTGCCGCCGCTACGGCCTGCGCGAACGCATGACCGATAACCTGCTCACCCGCGATGCCGGCGAGCCATACATCCAAGGCCGCACCGCCGGATTCAAGAAGCCGGCCGCAACTGAGCACGAACCGATGCAGCGCAGTCTGTTCG
>CAXTPQ010000120.1:0-2991 GCA_964246215.1 uncultured Terriglobus sp.
TTCTGCGGCTCCCAGACGAACTTGTGAATCTGCAACGAGAGCCGTGCCGGCAGGCCGTCCTCCAGCATCCAATTCACCAGTTCTCGCGCGTCCAGTTCCATGTTATCGGCGGTCCGCAGCGGTGAGGGTGCCTGATGGAAAGCCGGGGAGAGTAGAATGCTGCCAAGCTCCCCGCCATCGACGCGGGAGGTCAGGTGCTCCCGGATGAAGTCGCGCGCAAATTCGTAGTCGCGCCGGTCGCGCAGCACAAATTTCACTTCATCCCGCGCGGTGAGCGTGGCGAGGTTGCTGCCGCGAAAGGAACCAAAGGCCGGTCCGCTGCCGGGACATTTCACATCCACGATCTTGTGGACGGCGGCAGGCACCTCTTCCAGCGGACGCTCGCCGCTCGTCTCCACCATGAGCGTGTACCGCCGGGCCGGATCGTCCAGCAGACGATGCATGAGCGGCAGCAACTCCCGCGCATGCAGCATGGGTTCGCCGCCGGTAAACTCCACCAGGGTGCAGGGCGCCAGTGTCTCGATTTGCGCCACCACCTCATCCTCGGTAAAGGGCCGGCCGCCGGTAAAGGTATAGGTCGAATCGCACCAGGAGCAGCGCAGGTTGCATCCGGCAAAGCGGACAAAAATACACGGCAGCCCGGTGAACGAGCTTTCTCCCTGCACCGACTTGTATAACTCAATCAGACGCATAGGTTAGTCGGCGTAATAAGTGGCTTGGGAGGTGTCCGTCTCGAAAATGGTGCTGCGCTTCACCTGCACGCGGCCACTTGTCACTTCCGCAAGCTGACGGTTTGTTTCATCGAAGAAGTATTTGGCTAGATTCTCCGCGGAAGGATTTACGGTGGTAAACGGCTCCAGATCGTTGATCATCTGGTGATCCAGATAATTCACCACCGGCTTTAGGATGTCTTTCAAGATCTTGAAATCCAGCAGCAGGCCGTTGCTTTCCAGCTCCCGGCCGGCCAGCGTCACCAGCACGCGGTAGTTATGCCCATGCGGATTCTCGCACTTGCCTCGATACTCGCGAAGATAGTGGCCGGAAGAAAAACCGGCTTCCACTGTAACTTCAAACATAAATCCTGCTCTTTCTCTAACGGCTTGCCGTGGTGAACTTCAGCACAGCTTCGCGCGCAATCCGATTGACTCAATGATCAAGTCCGCACCCTGGAAAGCTTACTTCGGTCCCCGGCGTTGCGAGCGCTCCTGCTGACGCTGCCGGTCGGTGCGCCGCTCGGCCTGCTCAAACATCGTTTGCAGCACTCCAAAGAGCGCCGCAAAGATTGAAATCACCAGAAGAAAAATGCCCACGGTGCGCCAAAGGTTCGCGTCCGCCGGCGACCCCGGCTCATGCGCGATCCCGGTCAGCGCCACGATGTACGAAATCACCGCAAAGAACGCGAGCGTACCGGCCAGAATGTAAAGATTGCGGCTCAACGGGGATCCCCTCCTTCCAAGTTTAGCGAAAGTCGCGGAAAGATGATTGGAGCGGCAAGTGCCCATCCGCAACACAAAGAAATCGCAAACGGAATTTGTCCGCCTCTGTACGACATTGCCCGGACAACTACGTCCAACGGACGAACTGCGTTTCCGCCTGCATCTTTCGTGCACCGCTGGCGCGCTCACCTACCTTGAAGCAAACTGAAGGCTACGGCGGTAGGTTGAGCGACTACTGTGCCGCATGTGAGGACACCAATGTCGCGCATCCCCAGCATCACCGTGGCAGCCGTTCTGGCGGTGCCGCTGGCCGGCCTGGCCCAGCAACTCACCACAGTTCCCGCCGGCACGCCGCTCTGGCTGGTAAACCAGCAGACCGTCCGGCTCCGGGTGGGCCAGCCGGTGCATGCCACGGTCAAGTACCCGGTGTACGCCGGGGAACGCCTGCTTATCCCGAGTGGTGCCATGGTCACCGGCAAGGTAACGGCGCTGCAGCCCGACCACGCGCACCGCGTAACATCCAGATTGCGCGGAGACTTTACCCCGTTCAGCCAGCCCGCCGTCGAGTTCAACTCGGTCGCGGTGAACGGCCGGGACATCCCGATCCAACTGACCACCGTGGCAGACGGCAGCCAGCAAACCGAACTCATGCCCCCGCCCCCGGCCCAGGGTGGGCTCATCCGCCGGCAAATCCATGCCGGCATGGAAATGGCAAAGGACAGGCTGCACGTTTTTACCGCACCGGGCAAACGCGACCGGCTGATGCAGTACGCCTACACGCAAATGCCCTACCATCCCCAGAGCATTCTGAAAGATACAGTCTGGATGCCGGAGACCGTGGCGGACCTGGCGATGCCGGACGAGATGGCGAAGGCCAGCTTCAAGCCCGCGGTGGCGGTGCTCAGCACAACGCCCTCCAACGCCGGGCGAAACTCTCCCACGCTGCGCATTCAGGCGGCTCTTGACCAGCAAATCTCCTCATCGCACTCACACGTGGGTGATCCGCTCACCGCCACCGTGGTTGCGCCAGTGTACCGGCCGGACGGTACGCTGGCCGTGCCGGTGGGCGCACAGATCGTCGGCACGGTCACCCGGGCCAAGGCCGCCCGGCGCTTTGGCCGCGCCGGTCTGCTGCGGTTCCGCTTCACTGAAGTAAAGATGGCCGGGGCCGGACAGCCCTCCCACATGCAGGCGTCGATTGCCGGCATGGACGCACCTGCCGGAGCGAATTTGGAGCTCGATTCCGAGGGAAATGCCAAGCCGAAAGCCCAGGACAAGGTCGTGGTGCCGCTGCTGCTGCTGGCCTTGGCCGCGCAACCGCTGGACCGCGACGGACACCATGGCGGCGATGGCAGTTTCGGCAAAAACGCGGTCGCTTCCAACGCGCTGGGCATGGTCGGCTTCATCGTCGGCACGGCGGGCGGATCGCCCTATGTTGCCTCGGGCATCGGCTACTATGGCAGCGCGCTCTCTATCTATAACCGCTGGGTCAAGCGTGGTGAAGAAACCAGCTTCCAGCGGCACACGCGCGTCACGCTGGACACCACGGTGCGCC
>CAXTPQ010000121.1:0-2758 GCA_964246215.1 uncultured Terriglobus sp.
TGCGATGAGTGCGCCGCGCTCACATCCGTCGTCTATGCTGGAAAGGTACAGGAGATGCATGCCCTCGCTCGAAGCCAACCAGTTGCTTGCCGCAGCCGTGGACGCCTCCGACAGCAGAAAGGCGGAAGATATCCGCATTCTTGCGTTGGACCCGTCAGAAAGCGCGCTGACCGACTATTTTCTGATCTGCAACGGCACCAACGAACGGCAAAATGCCGCCATTGCCGATGAGATTGAAGGCCGGCTCAAGCGCGAATTCGGCGTTTACCCCAACTCCGTCGAAGGCCGCCGCCAGGGCGAATGGATCCTGATGGATTATGTCGACTTTGTTGTGCACATTTTTATACCGGAACGGCGGGCGTACTACGGCCTGGAGCGGCTGCGGAAATCCGCGAAATCACTGACGCTGAGCGATTTGAACGAGGAAATCAGCAAAGCCATAGAGGACTCCAGGAAGAAGAAGCCGCTTGCCGTAACGGCTGGCGACGGCAATGAAGCCGCGGACGGCAGCGCACCCAAACGTGGCGGGAAGACGGGCCGCAGGACATCCTCCAAGGTGAGTATCGCGATCGCAGAAGCGGAACCGGTAAAAAAACGCGCGGCCAAGACATCCGGAGCGGTCAAAACCGCCGCGAAGAAGACGGCCGCCGCCAAACGGAACGTCACACCGCAACCGGTGTCCCGGCCGAAAGCAGCCAAGAAAGCGGCCAAGAAGAAGACCTAGTCCGTTGGATTGGCATCGCGGGATGCTGGAGATTGCGAAGGATCGCCGTATCCGCGCTCCGGTTCACCGGAGCCTTGCCCTGACTACGGGTGCCTGATATTCCGGGGAAGTTCAGTTCGTTCTTGCCGATCCTTCATGGAACTCCTACACTCGCTGTGCGTCTTTGTAGAAGAGGTCACTCCGGTGAAACTTTCGCCGTATTGCGCTGCCGTACTTTTGCTTGCCGCTTTTGCCGGTGTGACGAACCGGGCATCCGCCCAGTCCAGCCCTACGCAGAAGGCCGCTCTGAGCGCCCCCGCTGCAACTGCGCCAAAGGACACCTTTTCTCGGCCAACTGTCACTGCAACTGAGCTGCCCCAAAGTTCAGAACAGCCGAGTCCCGCCGCGCCATCACTTCCGGCAGTTCCGCTACAGGCCGCGCCGCCGCCGCAGGCCGCGCCGCACAGCGGCTCCTCCCCACAAAACGCCGGCAACGTCCCTGTCCTCCGAACCACGGCACGCATTGTGATCCTGGATGTTGTGGTGCTCGACAAACAGGGCAACGTGGTGACCGGCCTGACACAGAACGACTTCCATGTAACGGATAATGATCAGCCGGAAACGCTGATCAACTTTGAAGCTGCCGGCGCGCACACGCCCGAGCCTGGGGCGTCGATCAATTCTACTGCGGATCTTGACCGCGTGGCCCCGCGCGCACCCGTCAACATCATCCTGCTGGACGAGTTCAACACGCGTTTCGAGGACATGGCGTTCGCGCGTTACTCGCTGAAAAAGTATCTGGACCGCCAGCCCGGCAAGCTTACCCAGCCCACCATGCTGGTGGCGGTTTCGCTGCAGAACTTCACCGTGCTGCATGACTACACACAGGACAAAACCACCATCCTGGACGCGCTCAATCACCACTTCGCCAGCTACCCATGGCAGGTGCACCAGGGCGGCTGGCTGGCCGAGCGGTACAGTACCGCGTTTGGCGCCCTGTTGCGTGTCGCCGCCGCAACGGAGGGCCACCCCGGCCACAAAAACATGATCTGGATCGGCCGCGGCTTTCCCAGCCTGAACCTGGCAAATGTCGCGGTGGATGGCCGCGTCCGGCTGGAAAACATCGTGCAGGAGACCGTGAACAAGCTGCGCGATGCGCGGGTGACGCTCTACACGATCGATCCGGCCGGCGTGCAAATCAATCCAGGCGTTTACGACACGTACAGCGAAATCGGCGGCATCGCCACAGACCCATTCGGCGGCAATTATGAGTTCAACCGGCTTGCCCGCGCCACTGGCGGCCGTACCTTTTACGGGCGCAACGATGTGGACGCGGAAATCGGCACCAGCCTGCGCGACGGCGCCAGCTTTTACACGCTCGTCTACCGTCCGGAGGCCGGCGTGCCGCTCGACACCAACAAATTCCGCAAGATCAAGGTCACCTTCGAAAATCCCGGCTACCACGCCGTCACGCGCGAGGGCTATTACCCGCAGCGCGGACCGTACCGTGTGAATCCGCAGCAACCCTCACGCCGCCTGGCCTTCGATCTGGGTGCCGCCACCTCCAGCAACCTGGTCTATGACGGTGTGCCGCTCACCCTGACGCGCGACGCCACCAACCTGGACAAATTTACCATTCACGTGGACAATAAGGGCCTGAACTGGACGATCGCCACCGAGGCAGAGCCGGCCCGCCACTGCGAAGTTATCCTGATGGCGACCAGCTTTGACAAAAAGGGCAAAGAACTGCAACACATCGCGAAGAATATCCGCGCCGCCGCCCCGGCAGACGTGCCGCCTTCAGGCCGGCTCGAACGAGCCATGGACCTGATCATGACGCTGCCGCACGATAACAAAGCCGTGCGCGCCCGGTTCGTGGTGCGGGTCACCTCCACGGGCCGCATCGGCACAGAGGACGCGTCACTAACGCCAGGCCCGGCCGTCACGGCAGCCAAATAAGGTTGATCCCGCTTATAGAGCGCTCGCTACCAGCGGCTTCAGCCGCCGAGACAGATAATGAAGTGATTGAATCTGCGGCTTCAGCCGCTGAGATAT